>CALMPF010000066.1 GCA_937871505.1 uncultured Planctomycetia bacterium
AGCTCGCTGTCGTCGCGAGATACCTCCGACTGGGGTTTTCAGACAGAACCTAGACCGGCGCGCCGAGCAGCGTGGCCACCAGGTTCGCCCACGCGATCCCGACGTGGACGAGCGGAGTCCAGAGGACGCCGAAGAGACCGGAGACGAGGAGGATGATGAGCAGGCCGAAGCCGACCATCATGGCGTTCGGGTGATCGAGCAGCCGCGCGTACGGCCGGGAGAGCCCGGCGAGGATCGCCGACCCGTCGAGCGGGGGAACCGGGAGCAGGTTCAGGACCGCGAGGATCACGTTGAAGATCCCGCCGATCGAGAGAAAGAGCCGGAGGTTCTCCGTGGCCGGCTTCGAGAAGTCGCCGTACGCCAGCACCGCGCCCAGCGCCGTCAGGCAGATGAACGCAAGGACGATGTTCATCGCCGGACCGGCGGCCGCGACGAGGATGCGGCCCCAGCGCCGCGATCGGTACCGCGACGGATCGGTCGGCATCAACCCCCACGCGATCCCGGCGATCGCGAAGACGAGCAGCGACATCGGCCCCATGTGGACGAGCGGGTTGAGCGTCATCCGGTCGAGCCGACGGGGCGTGTCGTCTCCTTGCCAGAGCGCGGCCCAGCCGTGGGCGAGCTCGTGGAGCACGATCGACCCGATCACCCAGAAGACGCGCGAGAAGAGGCCGACGAAGCCCTGCGTCTCCATCACCTGCTGCACCCACCATCCGCTCACGATCGGTTCATCCTCTTTGAGTTGCGTTCCGTGTGTCTGCCCATGAGGCTGAGTCTCGGCGTCGCCGAACCTCGCCAGAAACTCAGCGAGAAGGCGTCGCTGCGGCGCTTTGAGCTTCGTCCTTCGGTTCACGGCGGCGCACGCGCGCACGCGCGCCTCAGCCGGCCGGGTCGCCTGCGCCGCTCTGGGCGAGATCCGACTTGGTCTTCTCGACGAGGGTGATCGCATCGATGCGGAGCGCGCCGTCGATCGCCTTGGTCATGTCCCAGAGCGTCAGCGCCGCGGTCGCGACCGCCACCAGCGCCTCCATCTCGACGCCGGTCCTCCCGACCGACTTCGTCGAGGCGACGATGCGCAGCCGCTCCGGCCCGATCCGCTCGAAGTCAAGCGCGACGTGCTCCAGCGGCAGCGTGTGGCAGAGCGGAATCAGCTCGCCGCAGCGCTTCGCGGCGAGGATTCCCGCGATCCGCGCCGCGGCGATCGCATCGCCTTTCGGGAGCCTCGTCGCAGCGTCCATCCCGCCAGCCGGTCCGCCCCCGTCGGATGCCGCGGCAGCGGCGCTGCCCAACCCGCTGCCCAACCCGACTCCAGGCCCGACGATCGCGTCGATCGTCTGCGGCCGGGCGACGAAGCAGCCCTCGGCGACCGCTCGCCGCACCAGCGGCGGCTTCCCCGAGACGTCCACCATGCGCAGCCTCCCGTGATCATCGAGATGGGAGAGGCGGCGCGCGGCCGCTGCGGGGGTCGCGGCGTCGCGCGCCGAGTCGGCAGGGTGGGCCGGAACTGAGGGCGGCATTGACTGGAGACGGCGCGGGAGGGCTGAGGAGGCGAGCCGCGACGCAGAGGCTGCTCGGAGCGTTCGACAGCCGGGCGGCGGGGCCGCAAGAACGTGGGCTGGGGCGACTTTAGCACTGCAACGCTGGAGTGCGAGCACTGCAACGCCGGGGTGCCCGCACGCAGGGTCGTCAGCGGGGTTCTCGCAGAGAGCCGGCGCCCGGAGACACGTGGCGGGCGACGCCACCGAGCACGGTGATCGCGATCGCGGCGGCCTCGTCGGCGAACGGCGCTGCACGATGATCGGGATCATCGCCCGCCGCCAAGCAGGGCGCGCCGCAGGCCGGTCCGGCGGCTCGTTGCGCGTTGGACGGCGTCGCGAGCGCGACCAAGTCGGCGTGGTGGCCTCGGCGCAGGGCGCCGAGCCGCTCGAGACGGAGCATCCGCGCCGCCTTCACCGTGTAGGCCGCGAGCGCTCTCGGCGCCGCGATGCACTCCTGCGCGGCCACGACGGCGCCGTCGAGCGCGAGTCCCGTCACCGCGCTGCGGATGCCGCGAAGGGGATCGGGCGAGACGATCGGCCAGTCGCTTCCGAAAGCGAGCTCGGCCCCGTGCTCAAGCAGCGACCGGAACGGGAAGAACCGATCGAGGCGCCCCGAACCGAGGCGGTCCAGCGCGATGCGGGCGTCGTCGGCCTTGTGGAGAGGCTGCATGCTCATCCAGCGGCCGCGGGTCCTGGGCAGGTCGTCGGGGCTGATCGTCTGGCAGTGCTCGATGCGCACGTGCGCGGAGGGGGAGAGCGCCTCGGCGACCTCGAGCGCCAGTCGGAACGCGTCGTCGCCGATGGCGTGCATGCTCGGCGAGAGCCCCGCTCCGTCCACGATCCGCGCCCACTCGTGCAGCCTCCGTCCGCGCGGCCGACCCTCGTCGGGGATTGCGCCATCGATCGCGAGTTCGAGGAACATGCCGCGATTGCCGGGATCATCGGCGTAGGCATCGAGCATCCGGGCCGAGCGCGACCCCAGCGTGCCGTCGAGGAATGCCTTCATGCCGAGAATCCCCAGCCGTGGATGATCGCGCAGGCTGTTCGCGAGCGAGCGTGCCGAGGCGATGTCGAGGGGCCACGCGCGGTCGAGGAGCGTGACGGCCAGCCTCGGAACCGGCGCTTCGCTCGCTGCGCAGCCATCCCGGAGAACCTCCTCGACGTCCCGCGCGTGCTCCATCGCGCCGGCTGCGGTCACGCCGACGGAGAGGAGCATCGCGGTGGCCTTGGCGAGCGCCTCGCGTCGGCGCTCCGTGGAGGGCTGCGGCGCCAGCGTGTTCACCATCCACGCCGCCGCTTCGATCAGGAGCCCCGTCGGTCGTCCGGTCGCGTCACGGACGATCCGACCTCCGGGAGGGTCGGTCGCGAGAAGGCCGCGGCGCTCGAGCAGGGCGAGCAACGCGTCATTGACGACGCAGGCGTGGTGGTCCATTCGGAAGAGCACCGCCGGGCGGTCGCCGCAGGCCAGAAGCCACGTCCGGTCGGGCATCGCGCGTCCCGGCATGCCGGTCTCGGACCAACCGCCGCCTTCGAGCCACGCGCCCGAAGGCAGCCGTCGATGCTCGGCTTCGACTGCCCGCTCGAACGCATCGCGCGACCGGACCGTGGCGAGGTCGAGGCGACAGAGCGAGAGTCCTCCGGCGAGCAGGTGCAGGTGGGCATCGATGAACCCCGGCGCAACGACGGCGCCGTCGAGATCGACGACCGCGCCGGCGCCGCGCCCGTCGTCGGGCTGGTCGAGTCCATCGATGACGCCGTCGCGGAGATCGATCGAGGCGGCCAGCGGCCTGTCCGGGTCCATCGTCAGGATCACGCCGCGCTCGAGGCGACGGATCGGCGTGCCGGGAACCGGGGCGCAACCGCGTCGGACGCGCGCATTCGGAGAGATGGGACCCTCGGCGGAGGTTCCCGCCGCGTCGCGGTCGGTCGATCCTCGCGGAGGAGCCGCGAGCGACGGTCTGCTCGGCGATCGATGCCGCGATCGGGCCATTCGCGGGAGCGTACGGCGGCTGGGTGGAGCAGCTCCGCCGCGCGGTGGTTCATTCGCGCGTCGGTCGGAGTCGATCGTGAGGTCGTGCCCCACGCGCGGCGCCTCTCGGCGATCGCGACGGGAGCGGAGCGCACCGGAGTGGTAAGGTTGCCTCGATGCACAACTGCACTCCAACCCGAGCGGTGAGTTCGGCACGCGCTGAGTCGACGACTCTGGCGGCCGGCTCAAGGACCAAGTCGGTTCGCGCTGTCGAGGCGGCTTGGACACGTCTCGCGTCGATCGCCCTTGGCGGCCGCGCGGCTGCCGTGCGGATGCGCGTCGCCGGTGCCCTGGGCGCGGCGCTGCTCGTCACGCTCGGCGGGTGCGGCCGCAGCGGACCGCAGCCGAAGCCTCCGACGTCGCCCCCGGCCCCGGTCGCGAGCTCGGCAGCGCCGAGCGCGCCGAGTTCGGGTTCCGGTGCTGCGCCGGGACCCTCAGGTTCGGCGGCCCCCGGCGGCGTGCAGACGCTCGAGTCGCTCGGTCCGGTCTCGACCGCCACGAGCGATCCCAAGGTCATGAAGATCGCCGGCTTGACGGCGCCCAAACCGGTGGAGTGGCTCTGGATCGCTCCGACCATGTCCTTCCGGAATCTCCAGTACACCGTCCCTGCCCCGGACGGGCGCGGGGAGGCGGCGGACTTCATCGTCTCGGTGTTTCTTCCCGGGGACGGGGGTCCGATCGAGGACAACCTCGTCCGCTGGACGCGGCAGTTCGTCGACGAGAACGACCGGACGGTCACCCCGACGCGCTCGCAGCGCACCATCGACGGGATGTCGGTTCACCTCATCGACCTCGAGGGCCGCTACATGGGGATGGGAGCAGCCTCGGCCAGGCCCGGCGTGACGCAGTTGGGCGCGATCATCGAAGCGCCCTCCGGGAACGTGTATCTTCGGCTGCTCGGCCCGACGGAGACCGTCGAGGCGAACCGCGCTGCGTGGGAGCGGATGCTTGACGGGCTGAGCCGGATCGAGTGAAGTGGTCTCCGCCGGGCGGACTCCGAGCGCCATTCCGCCGACGGCTTCGCAGGGCGCGCGGCGCGATCCCATGCGTCTGAAGGGCCGGGATCGGCCGCCCCCTCATCGCACCCTCGGCGCTTCTGGGAGGCACCATCGTGAGAGAACTTCAGCGGATCGCGCCGCTCTCCGCCGGGCTTGTCTTTGGCTTCATGGGCGCAGCCCTCGGGCTCATCGTCGGCTTGCTCTTCTTCCTGATGGGGCTGGTCGGGCTCTCGTTCGGCTCGGCGTTGGGCGCGCCCGCGGGGGCGGCCGGCGCCGGAGCGGTCGCCGGGATCTTCATGGTGATCGTCTTTCCGATCCTCTACGGCGCGGCAGGCTTCGTTCAGGGTGTGATCGCCGCGATGCTCTACAACCTCGCGGCCGCGATCTTCGGAGGCGTGCGCCTGGAATTCGACTCCCGGGATCCGCAGATCCCGTTCGCGGTTCCTCCGACAGCGCGCGAGTTCTGAACTGCGATGGCCGTGCGCCCGGGCCCGGGCACCGCGCACTCCGGCCCAGCTCGGCTTCGGGCGACCGCGGCAGGAGCCACCCGGCGCTGGAGTGCTCGATGGGCCGCGGCTCGCCTCGAGGGTCGACGCGACCTTCAGCCCGTCCAGCCGCCGAGCAGCGCCCCCAGATCGGCGCCGTCGACGGTCCCGTTGCCGTCGAGATCGGCCGGACAGCCGGGGCACGGGCCCCAGGAGCCGAGGAGGACTCCCAGGTCGGCGCCGTCAACGTCGCCGTCTCCGTCGAGGTCACCGGGAGCCGCGGCGCCCGCGACCGTCGTCGAGACGGAGACGGTCGGACCATCGAGAAGCCCGTCGCTGGGCGTGACTGAACAGGTGACGACCGAGCCGGGCATGGCGATCTCACCAAGACCCGGCACGGCGATGCGCAGCGGAATCGCGTCCGACTGCGCGGCGGTGACGACGTCGCGCACCTCGACGCCGTCGATGGTCCAGCGCCACCGGTAGCGGACGATGTCCCAGTCAGGGTCCTCGATCGGCGAAGAGCGCACGGCATTGCAGAAGAGGACGTCGTCCAGCGCGGGCGCTGCAATGGCGAAGCTGGCCGCGACCGGAAGGGGCGGGCGGTTGAACGCGGGATCGACCGTCGTCACCATCTCGAAGGGGGTGTCCATCATCACGGTGCCGTCGAGCTCGAAGAGCAGCCGCCACGTCCCCGGCGTCGGACCCATCGCGGGCAGCCCGAACGCGAACCAGTTCTTGTGGATCCGCCAGGTTTCCAGGTTGCCCCAGTTCCACTGCGCGTCCCAGGCCAGCGTGCCGTTCGGGCGGTAGAAGCGCACGCGGACCGGGCAGTTCGGCGGGAAGTTGAAGACGCGCCACCAGAAGACCACCGCCGGATCGTCGAGCTGGATCTGACCATCCGTCGGCAGCGGCCATGGCGTCCACCACGGTTCGGCGAGTGCGGAGAGATCGGTGCGCGTGATCCCGAAGTCGTGAAGGAAGAGCGCGTCGGTGTCGAGCGGCGCCTGGTCGGTCCAGTCGCTCGCGCCGGGACGGCAGGGACCCGCGAACGGCTCGACGACGGACCACTGCCCGCCGACGAAGCGCATCGTCTGAAAGTGCAGGTGCGGTCCGAAGCTGTTTCCGCTGGACCCGACGGAGCCGATCTGCGTCCCCGCGCGCACGGAGGTCCCCACTCCGACGGCGACGCTGCCCTGCTTGAGGTGGTAGTACTGGCTCTCGCTCCCGTCGCCGTGATCGAGCACGACGATGTTGCCCTGGATGCCGCCGAAGATGTTGGTGTCCGGCCAGCCATCCTGGGCGAAGACGACGATCCCGTCGCGCGCCGCGAAGACGGGAACGCCGACGAACTGCTCGCCAAAGCTGCGGATCTCGGTGTCGATGCCCTCGTGTCCGCCGTAGGTCCACGGTCGGCACGCGTAGTCGATGGCGCCCGGCCCGGGATCGAGATCGACGAAGCCGCCGTTCATGATGTCGACGGCGTGCCGCCCCGCCATCGGGTAGAAGCGGTAGGGCGGCGCATCCGAGGCGACGCCGCCGTCGAGAATCGGGAGCTGCTCCGGAGGCGAGGGCAAACCGAGCCGGACACGGTTGCTGTCGGACTCGCGACGGACGAGCGCCGCGAGCCCGGGTGTCACGCACGGAGCGGCCACGACGCCGCGCCGAGCGCCGATCGGCTCGGCTGCGCCGACGGTCGCGCCGACGGGGGGCGAACCGAGCGCGGCGGCGTCCGCGGCGATCGCGGCGACACCGATGAGCGCGGGTGCGAGCATGCGAGCGAGCGACGCGCGGGTGTAGCGGTCCATCTGCGGCTCTCCTGCGAGGGCGCACGCTCGTTGGCGGCGCCTGCGGTGCGGTCTGCGGAAGACGTCTGTGCGGCCGTCGCGGCAGCGGAACCGCCGGTCCGCAGCTCGCACCGCGGGACGGAGGCGCGGGCGTCTGCGCGGCCCGCCCAGTCGCGCTCTGCGGTCGCGCTCTCCGGTCGCGCTGTCCCGTGGCGCGATCCAGTCGCGCGGGAAACCTCGCCCGTCGCCGAGCGAGCACTCCAGCGCTGCAGTGTCAAGCACCACCTGCGAGCTTCGACGCAGCAGAACACCGATCCCGGACGCCGCAGCAGGAGACAAGGGGCGCTGGAGTGCTAGGCGATGCCGCCCTTGAGCCCGCTCGCCGTTCCGAACTTCGCCCGCAGCTTGCGCATCGCGGGGTCGTCGTCGCGGAGTCGCTCGGCGTCGTCGCGCCGGTCGCGCCCGCCCCGGCCGGCGGCGGGTTCGGGGCGATCCTGAAGCTGCTTGATCGAGAGGCTGACGCGCTTCCGGTCCGTGTCGATGGCGAGGATCTTCGCGGTGACGATCTCGTCGCGCTTCAGCGCCGACTCCACGCTGGCGATGCGCTCATGGCTGATCTCGGAGATGTGCACGAGCCCCTCGACCCCCGGCGCGATCTCGACGAACGCTCCGAAGGCCATCAGCTTCGTGACCCGCCCGTTGACCGTCGCGCCGGGGGCCAGTTCGTTGAAGGCGGCGATGGAAGGATCCGCCGTGAGCTGCTTGAGACCCAGCCCGATCCGCGGAGGTTCCGCGTTGCGGTCGATGCGGAGGATGCGGACGCGGACGACCTGACCCTCCTTCACCAGGTCGGAGGTCCTCACGTTGCGCTCGTGGCTCAGGTCGGCGACGTGGATCAGGCCGTCGACGCCGCCGAGGTCGGCGAAGGCGCCATAGGGCTGCACCGAGGTGATCGTCGCGTCCCGCTCCTGCCCGACCTCGAGCTCGCCGAGCGTGCGCTCCGCGTTCCTCCTGCGCTCCTTCTCGAGCACCGCCTTGCGGCTGAGCACGACGCGACCGCGCTGCCGATCAAGCTGCATGATCTCGCAGGGGAGCTTCTGTCCGAGGAAGACGGAGATGTCCTTGATGTGGCGCAGGTCCACCTGCCCCGCAGGCATGAATGCGCGGTGGTGGGCGATCTCGAACTCGAGGCCGCCCTTGTTCATGCCGGTGCAGGTCGCCTCGACGACCTGTCCGACGGCGAGGGCTTCCCAGCTTGCCTTCTGAACGGCTCCCTCGCGCGAGAGGATGAGCAGGCCCTCTTTCTGATCGAAGCGCTCGACGACGAATTCGATGTGCGTGCCCGGCGGGGGCGCCTCCTCGAACTGCGAGAGGGGGCAGACACCGCTCGCCTTGGGACCGAACTCCACGAGCACGTCGTCACCCCGGACGCGGACCACCGTCCCGGTGCGAAACTCCCGATGGATCGTGCCGCGATCGCCCGCCGCGGCGGGACGCCGCGGCGCCGGAGTGTCGAGCAGATCCTCGACGCTCATGTCGCCGAGCGCCGCGTCGATCTCGGCTTCGAGCGCCGTGTCGAGCGCCGGACGTCCGGCCGGACGCGGCGCTGCGGAGGCGGCCGGTGCGGCGTCCAGCGGAGCGGATCCGGCGTGGAGCGGTGCTGCGCTCTCCGGCCCGGGAGATTCCGGGGCGGCTGCGGCGGGGGAGGAACGCGGATCGCTGGAGCTGTTCATCGGTGGGAGGCGACCGAAGGGTCGCTGGGGGGCGCCGGGGGGGTCGCCGCGGGTGCGCTGTCAGGACGGGGCCGGTTCGATCGGAGGCTTCGGCGCCGGAGCCCGGCATGCCGCAATGCCGCGGGCGTGGGCCCTGATGCCGCGATGGCGGGCTGCGGGTCACGCGCTCGGGTCGGCGTCGCGCGATCCTCCGTCGCTGGCGCTCCTGCGCCTTCCGACGCACCGATCTCGACGTTGGGCAGTATCGTCTGAAAGGCTTGTCAATGGAAGGGGACGCGGAGCGGGGGAGCAGAGTGACCGACTCAGGAGGGTACGTGCGGATGCGACGGCGTCGACGCGTCGTTATCATGGATTTCTCGCCGCGCACGCCCGCGCTGCGAGCAGTCGCGAACGGGCCGATCGGTCGGTCGTTCCGGCGCGCACGCCGCTGGATCCTCGCCTGCCCGATGGGAACCGTCGGCACGAGTGCTTCGAAGCGCGGAGGTGCGAGGCCGCGAAGGCGCCGCCCCATGGCTCCGGAGCCTCTTGGGTGCCCGGCCTTGCGGCGTTGACGGCCGCACGCCCGAGCGTGGCGTCCTCGCTCTGCGGCGGCGTGAACGCGCCATTCCGGCCGTCGCGGCAGCGACGGAGGCGGAGAGCGTCCGACGCCAGAAGCGTCCCGAGTTTGCTCGTCTCGATCTGCTCGATCCGACCGACACGGAGTTACAGACCAATGGCATCCTCGAAAGTCTCTTGGGGCATGGAGATCGGAGCCGACTCCATCAAGGCGATCCGCCTCGAGCGGACGGGCGATGACGTCCGGGTGACCGACTTCGCCGTGATTCCGCACAAGCGCGTCCTGACCACCCCGGATCTCGATCAAGACGAGATGATCCGGCTGGGGCTCGGCCAGTTCATCAGCCAGAAGGCGATCGAGGGCGACCGGCTGGTGATGTCCGTGCCCGGGCACGCGGCCTTCGCCAGGTTCGCCAAGCTCCCGCCAGTCGAGCCCAAGAAGGTGCCGGACATCGTCAAGTTCGAGGCGGTGCAGCAGATTCCCTTCCCGATCGATCAGGTCGAGTGGGATTATCAGACGTTTGTGGCACCGGACTCGCCGGAGGTCGAAGTCGGCATCTTCGCGATCACGCGCGAACGAGTCAGCCAGCGGCTGTCGCTGTACGCGGAGTTGGGGATCCAGCCGGAGATCCTCTCTCTCAGCCCGGTCGCCGTCTACAACGCCATGGCCTTCGACCTGGGGCTCGCGGGGAATCACAAGCCTCTGGTATTCATGGACATCGGGACCAGCGCCACGGACCTGATCGTCGCTGATCAGGGGCGCTGCTGGATCCGCACGTTTCCGCTCGGAGGGACGCACTTCACCGACGCGGTGACCGAGGCGTTCAAGCTCAGTTACAGCAAGGCGGACAAGCTCAAGCAGGAGTCGGCGACGAGCAAGTACGCCAAGCAGATCATGCAGGCGATGCGGCCGGTCTTCAGCGACCTGCTCCAGGAGGTGCAGCGGTCGCTCGGCTATTACCAGACGCTCCACCGTGAGACGACGCTGGACACGATCGTCGGTCTCGGTTCCACGTTCAAGATCCCGGGACTCCGGAAGTTCCTCGGCCAGCAGCTCCAGATGGATGTGCTGCGCCTCGACGAGTTCAAGCGCATCCGCGTCGAAGGGCGCGACGCTGCGGAGTTTTCTGCGGCGGCTGTGAACATGGCGACCGCGTACGGACTCGCGCTTCAGGGCGTCGGACTCGCGCCGATCGCGGTCAACCTCGCCCCGGTGGACTCGCTCCGGGAGCAGCTCTGGCGCGGCAAGACCAAGTGGTTCGCGGCGGCGGCTGGGATCGCGGTGGCTGCCGCGGGACTGATGTTCGTCGGCCCGTATCGGGACCACGCCAGCCTCCGGCCCGGCGGTGTCGACCCGGTGGTCGAGGACGTCACGCGGCGCGGGCAGACCCTCAAGACGCAGGCAGCGGGCGTCGAGCAGTCTGCGTCGCTGGGTCTCGAGATCGGCGGATTCCGAGCGATGCTCCTCGATCGGCGGGTCTGGCCCGCGCTCGTCGAGGACGCCGTGCTCGCGCTGCGGTCGACCAATCCCCAGGCGCCGCTCATCGCAGACGATGTCGATGCGATCCTCGCCATCCCGGCGGGTGAACGCCGGCTGGTCAGCCTCCAGCGGCTCGACGGAACGTACAACGGGTTCGCGGGAGAGCGACGTCGGATCGACGTCACGATGGAGGTCGAGTTCTCGCACGCCGACCGTGAGGTCTTTCTGAACACGACCGTGGCGCGGTGGCTTCGCGACGAAGGTTCAAAGGTCCGCGACGGCGTGCCGTTCCGCGTCCTCCCGGAGTCCGTCACGATCAACCCCGGCCGGATGGTGACCACGCGTGTGGCGGATCCCTCCGACCCCAGCGGGTCGGCGGGCGCGGGCGGAGGCGCGGGCAGGCCGGGCGGCAGACCGGCTGGTGACGAGGATCCGGACCGTCCCCGTGGTCGGCCGACCGCTCCGGCTGGCGATGGCTTCGGTGGAGGCGGCGGAGGTGGCCGAGGCGGCGGCGGTCTGGAGGGCGGCGGGGTTCCGCGGCGCGGCCTTGAAGATGGTCTCATCGCCCCCCCGGACTTCGGACCCGGCGCGCCCCCGGGCGGTCGCGGAACTGATCTCGGCGGCGTCGACGTTCCGCCGCGCGATGGCGCGCCGCCGGGGCGCGGGCTCGAGCCGCCGCCGGATCCGAGGGGCCCTGCGGAGGAGCGCATTCTCGACCTCAACGCAAACGCCCCGATCCCCGAGCCTCCGCTGCTCTACAGACCGGGCGACCAGGTTCATCGGGCGTTGATCACATTCACGGTCGAACTGCTCCAGCCCGGCCCGGCTCCGACGTCGGGTGGCGAGGGGATTCAGGGAGGCTCGCCGGCATGAACAGCAAGATCATTTCCTGGCTGCGATCGAACGTCCTCATCGTTGCGCTCGCGGCGGTGCTGCTCGCCGCGCCGCCGCTCGGGTTCGTCTTCGCGAGCGGGCTCGCCGAGAAGGTGCGCACCGAGGCGCAGGCCCGAGCGCAGAAACTTTCGCAGCTTGAAGCGCTCCAGCGCACACAGGTCACGCTGGCGATCCCCGGCGAGACGCCCATCTCCGTCTCGACGGTCGTCAACCGCCGGCTGATCGAACGCTACGAGCAGATCGTCAGGGATCTCCAGCGCGATGCGGGCGAGGTGCGCGACATCATCCTCCGGCAGAACCGGCAGTCGCACGACCTGATCATCCCGCGACTGTTCCCCGAGATGCCGATTCACGAGCGGGACACGCTGCCGCAGGAGATGTTCGAGCGCGTCCGGCAGGCGTACGTCGACCTTCTCAAGCAGGTCCGCGGCGGTACGCCGCCGTCGGCTGTCGAGCTCGCCAGGGGTCTCGCCGTCCGCGAAGAGCAGTACATCACGGCGAACCTCCGCAAGGCGAGCCGCAGGGATCTCTCGTCGGAGGAGCTTGCCGCCCTGACCAAGGAGCTCTCCAACGCCCGGCTGGCTCGATACGGCGATGCGGCTCAGGCGATCGGGATGTACATCGCGCCGGGGGCGATTCCCGTGCCGCCCGAGAGCCTTCGATCCGGCGCCTCGCCGCGCCAGCTCTTCGGATGGCAGTGGAACTTCTGGATAGTCTCGGACGTCCTCAACGCCTTGCACGACGCCAACGTCGCGGTCGGAGGCGAGCAGGGATCGGTCGTGTCGAATCCGGTCAAGCGCGTGCTCTCGCTGCGAATCCTCGACGGGATCGACGGGGGCTCGGCCAGCGCGGGGGGCCCCGATTCGACGGGCACTCCGACGGGTGGCGGTGCAACCGGCCGTCGCCAGACGAGTTTCGGCGACATGACCGGGATGAATCGGCCTGGACGGCAGCGAGAACCGGAGCTCTCTGAGGAGGAGCTGGAGCGACGCCTCATGGGCGAGGACGTCACCGAGGCCCCGAGGGCGCAGTCTCCTGCGGCGACGATGGCGGCGCCGTCGATCGCGACCTCCGCGTCGCTTGACTACCAGAGGAGCCTCACCGGCCGGGTGAGCAATCCGCTGTACGACGTCCGGATGGTCGAGCTGCGGCTGGTCGCAAGCTTCGAGCATCTGCCGGTGATCCTCGACGCGATCGCGGGGCGGAACCTGATGACCGTCCTGGGCATGGACCTGCGGACGGCCGATCCCTTTCAGGCCGCGGCGCGCGGCTTCATCTACGGGAGCGAGCCGATCGTCGAGGTCACGCTTCTGATCGAGACCATCTGGCTGCGGGAGTGGACGGTTCCGTTCATGCCCGCGGCCATGAAGGACTTCCTGAAGATCGCGCCGCCCGCGCCGCCGATGGCTCCCTAGCAAGCGCCTCCCAGACACCCCGCGACACCCCTATCGGCCGAGCAGCGCCTCGGCGGAGCAGCCATGAAGATCAAGGGCATCAGTTTCGTCGAGCAGCACATCGAGAAGATCGTCCTCGGCGTCGCCGCGCTCGGCCTCGTCGGCGTCGCGGTGTGGCAGTTTGCGCTGCGCTCCAACACCGTGACGATGGGGGGACGCGAGGTTCCCCCCGGCGCTGTCGATCGCGAGCTCGTCGAGCGCGCCACGGCCCTCGCGGACAGGCTTCGCGACGACGCCCCGGCCGATCTCTCGGCGTTCGACCGCCCGCCGACCAAGGGGGCAGCCGAACTGGCCGAGGCGATGCGAAGCAAGGTCTCGGGCACCGAACGGCTCGCCCGGCTCTCGCCGGCGCTCGGCGCACGGCTTCTCCCGATCGACCTCGGCGCGGACACCTGGTATTTCGAGCCTCGACCCGGGGCGCCGGCGATTCTGGCGGAAGTGGTGCAGACTGCCGACGCGCTCGACGATCGCGCCGTCATCGACTTCCCCGAGCTGGCCGCGCGATTCCGGGGCAGCGGTCCCAAGGACATCGTCTGGACGACGCCCGCCGCGGTCATCGACCCCGCGGCGCTCCGCAGCGAGCTGCGCCGCGCCGAACTGGGCGCGAATCCGCCGAAGTCCCAGGTTCCGACGCCTTGGTACAACGACGCACTGATGATCGTCGACGTCGTCTTCGAGCGCGAGACGCTCCGCCCGGACGGGAGCTGGGGCGACCGCGTCGAGGTGCAGCCGATCCCGGGCCAGCTCAGCTATCGCCCGCAGATCGTGGGCGGTGCCGACGCCGCCTTCAGCCAGCGGCTGCTGGGATCGCTCGCGACGCCCTCCGTGCAGCAGCAGATCCTCCAGCCAGAGTTTCTGCCGACCCGCAACAGCGCCTTCGTCCAGCCGTCGATGCCGGTCGCCTCAGCGTCGGCCTCGGGAAACGAGGCGGCGGAGCAGCTCCTCGATCTTCTGACTCGATTGCGCGACGAGCGCTCGCGAAAGGACGCGGAGCTCACGAGGCTCGGCGGGCCGCTCGAGGACGATCGCCGCGATCGGCGCGAGGAACGCGACGAGAGCGATCGCGGGGGCTCCGGCAGCGGCGCTCCGCCGCCCGGAGGCGGGCTCGGCGGTGGCTTCAGCGGTCCGCGCGGCGGCAGCACGGATCGGAGCGAAGCCGACGCCGAGCGTGAGAAGCGACGGCGTCAGTTGCTCACCCGCGAGCTTCGGCGACTCGCAGAGCGCATCACGCGGGTCGAGCGCGAGCTCGGCGAGATCGCTCCGGAACTGCTTGCGGACCGGTCCGCCAGGGGGACTGGCGTGATCGATCTCGCCGGGGAAACCCCGGTGCTCGTCTGGGCGCACGATCTCGGGGTCGAGCCAGGCCGGACGTATCGCTATCGCGCGATGGCCCGGCTGTTCAATCCCTTCTTCGCTCGATCGCGCCAGCTCGTCGCCGAGCAGGCGCGGCTCGCAGAGTCGCTCGCTCTCCCCACGGCGTGGAGCGAGTGGTCGCGGCCGGTCGACGTCACCCCGCCCGTGGCGTTCTTCCTCACCCGAGCAGCGCCCGGAGAGGGCCCGCTCGGCGCGGGGATCGCGCGCTTCGAGATCTACCGCCTGCATGACGGAAAGTGGCGGCGCGACGAGATGAGCGTCAGCCCGGGCGACCGTGTCGGAAGGGTGATCGAGTCGGCCCGAGGCGGACTGCCGATCGAAGCGGCAGCGGGCGCGGCGCCGGTCGCCATCGACTTCGGGACGGAGTGGTACGTCGTCGACATCATCGAGGACTTCACGGCCGAGCGCCGCTCGCCCGGCGACCTTCAGAGAGCCGGCATCGTGGTCCTCCAGCGTGCGGACGGGCAGCGAATCGAGCTCCGTGAACCGCAGCGCGACCTCGGCAGCGAGCAGCGTCGTCGGCTGAATCGAGATTGGAAGGTCGGATCGCTCTCGTAGCGGCCCGCGGCTATCGGGCAGTCGGGCAGAGGCCGAAGCGCCACCGACTCCGAAGAGCCGCGCGCCGTTCCGTTGCGGGCCTTCGCGGAGCGAGGCCCCGATCAGGTCAACCTGAGACGCCCCGGCGACACGAACCGAACGGGACGCCGACCCGTACGTCTGTTCGTGCCACGGACGGCGGGTTCGTCAAGGCGGATGCCGCTCGCGACAGGCTGCTCGGCGTTCGCCGTCCCCGTGGTCCTGATTGCCCGGACGAAGTGGCTCGATCGGCCGCTCGGTGGTCGGTGACCGCACGCGCAGGACCGGCCGGGGGGGGCGGGGGCGGACCGGATCGGCGATTCGGCGGCTCGTCACCCGTGCCGATGTGGATGAACCGTGGATCGGTCTCGACCCGCCGCGGACCGGCGCCGAGAAGTCGCCAAAGTAGCCCGCTGACGCCGCATCCGGAGAAATTCGCGGCGAGGGGCATTGACAACCGTTGTGCTTCGGCTAACATCTTCGTCTCGCTGGCCGGAACGACCGCCCCGGTCCCTCGCACAGTCTGTCCCGCCACGTTCCGTCAGGAACCTGGAGGGGCGTCGAGGGGCAATCCCGGGTCGGGCCCGACCGACGGGCGAGAAGCCGAAACGCACGACCGGCGAGAGGCTCTACGGGTTGACGCGAAGCGTTGGCCCGAGGGCGTCGAGTCGGCCCCGTCGATTCGTTCGTTCTTTGACATTTCGTGAAGCAACGTCGCGGGCCGCGCCATCGTCCGGTTCCCTCTCAGGGGCCGGAATTGGGTCTTTCTGGCGCGGCTCAAGACCGAGATCATTTTCTGAGCAGCCAATTGAGCTGCCTACGAGAGCTCTCGATGTCGGCATCCTTCGGATGTCGGCTTCCCGAAGCGTCTCGGAAGGCGGTCGGTCCCGATGGCTCCGCTGCGAGCCAGCAAAGTCGGGTCCGGCCTGGAGCGTGATCACGATCCGAAGCCACAGCAACCTTGTTTCGGGCTGACGTCTGAATGCCTGCTGGCGCAAGCCGGGAGGAGCGTCGGGCGCCGAGGGCCGGAGCCGGGAAACCGGAGCCGGGAAACCGGAGCCCCCAAACCGAAGCAAGTATGGCAAGTGATGGCGACGGGACGTGGTCGACGCGACCAAGCGAACAAGGGCATGTGATGGATGTCTTGGCGTCGAGAGGCGATGAAGGACGTGGGAATCTGCGATAAGCCCAGGGGAGCTGATAACCAAGCTTCGATCCTGGGATCTCCGAATGGGGCAACCCGGCCCGAAAGGGTCATCCCCGCCTGAATGCATAGGGCGTGGAAGCGAACCCCGCGAACTGAAACATCTTAGTAGCGGGAGGAAAGGAAAGCAAAAGCGACTCCGTGAGTAGCGGCGAGCGAAAGCGGATAAGACGGCGTAAGGCGTGAAGCGTCTGGAAAGGCGCACCATAGCGGGTGAAAGTCCCGTAGCGCTGGTGCCGTTGAGGCCTAGAGTAGGTTCGGGCTCGTGAAACCTGGACTGAACATGGGGGGACCACCCCCCAAGCCTAAGTACTCCTCGACGACCGATAGTGAACCAGTAAGGCGACTGAACGATGAAAAGCACCCCGATAAGGGGAGTGAAAAGTACCTGAAATCACATGCCTACACAGCGGTCGGAGCCCTTTGCCCTCGCGGCAAGGGGTGACGGCGTGCCTTTTGCATAATGAGCCGACGAGTTGCTTTTTGCGGCAAGCCTAAGGTGCTACGCACCGCAGGCGAAGGGAAACCGAGTCTTAAAAGGGCGTCGAGTCGCAGGAAGTAGACGCGAAACCGGTTGATCTACCCATGGGCAGGTTGAAGGGAGGGTAATGCCTCCTGGAGGACCGAAGCCGTGAACGTTGAAAAGTTCTGGCATGACCTGTGGGGAGGAGTTAAAGTCTAATCATAACCGGAGATATCTCGTTCTCCTCGAAATAGTTTTTGGACTAGCCTTGCGTGATGTCGTGCGGGGGTAGAGCTACTGGATGGGGTTTGGGGGGCTGCCCGCCTACCCGCTCCAACCAAACTCCGAATACCGCATGATCTATCGCGGGAGTAAGTCTGTGGGCGATAATGTCCACGGTCAAAAGGGAAACAACCCAGACCGCCGGCTAAGGTCCCAAAACGACTCTCAGTTCGAAAGGTAGTTGGATTGCCGTGACAGCCAGGATGTTGGCTTAGAAGCAGCCACCATTTAAAAAGTGCGTAACAGCTTACTGGTCGAGGAATCCAGCGCCGATAATTATCGGGAATAAGAGTCGTGCCGAAGCCGCGGGCTCGCCATGCGAGCGGTAGAGGAGCATAGCTGCCTGCATTGAAGCCTTCCCGAAAGGGTGGGTGGAGCGGCAGCTAGTGAGTATGTCGGCTTGAGTAACGATAAAGGGAGTGAGAATCTCCCTCGCCGAAAGCCCAAGGTTTCCTGGGGAAGGTAAATCCGCCCAGGGTTAGCCGGATCCTAAGGCAAGGCCGAAAGGCGTAGTCGATGGACAGACGGTGAACATTCCGTCGCTCTCGTGTGCGATTGACCCGGCGTGACGAATTCTGAAGCTCTGCGGGACTGTGAAGCTTAGTCCAGGCCCTTGTGGCCGATGCAGGGTGGAAGGGTTCCAAGAAAAGCCGTCCGGTGACAATCACGAGATCCGTACCAAAACTGACACAGGTGGGCGTGGCGAATAGCCTCAGGCGCTCGAGAAAACGGTCGTGAAGGAACTAGGCAAGTTAACCCCGTACGTTCGCAAGAAGGGGGCCCTACTCGAAAGAGAGGGCGCAGAGAAAAGGCTCTGGGAACTGTTTATCAAAAACACAGCACTGTGCTAACTCGTAAGAGGACGTATACAGTGTGACGCCTGCCCGGTGCCGGAACGTCAAGGGAGCAGGTCAGCCGCAAGGCGAAGCTTGCAACCGAAGCGCCGGTAAACGGCGGCCGTAACTATGACGGTCCTAAGGTAGCGAAGTTCCTTGTCGGGTAAGTTCCGACGCGCATGAATGGCGTAATCACTGGAGCCCTGTCTCCACGACCGACTCGGTGAAATAGTAGTGGCGGTGAAGATGCCGCCTACCCGCGGCAAGACGGAAAGACCCCGTGGACCTTGACTGTACGCTTGCAGTGGTCACGGATTTGTTCTGCGTAGGATAGGTGGGAGGCGTCGAAGCCTGGCTTTCGGGTCAGGTGGAGCCAACGGTGAAATACCACCCTGAATGAATTTGTGGCCTAACTTCGAATCCCGTGAAGCCGGGCGAAGGACACTGCATGCCGGGCAGTTTGACTGGGGCGGTCTCCTCCCAAACAGTAACGGAGGAGCGCAAAGGTCGGCTCAGCGCGGTTGGAAACCGCGCATAGAGTGCAAAAGCACAAGCCGGCTTTACTGCAAGACAAACAGGTCGAGCAGTCTCGAAAGAGGGCTTTAGTGATCCGGCGATCCCGTGTGGAAGGGTCGTCGCTCAACGGATAAAAGGTACCCCGGGGATAACAGGCTGATCGCTCCCGAGCGTCCATAGCGGCGGAGCGGTTTGGCACCTCGATGTCGGCTCATCACATCCTGGGGCTGAAGGCGGTCCCAAGGGTTCGGCTGTTCGCCGATTAAAGTGGTACGCGAGCTGGGTTCAGACCGGCGTGAGCCAGGTCGGTCCCTATCTGCCGTGGGCGTTGCAACATTGCGGGGAGACTTCTTTAGTACGAGAGGATTGGGAAGGACGCACCCCTGGTGTGCCAGTTGGACCGCTCGGTCCACGGCTGGGTAGCTAAGTGCGGCAGGGATAACCGCTGAAAGCATCTAAGCGGGAAGCCCACCCCAAGATGAGTGTTGCATGTCTTATGACGAGAGACCCCTGGAAGACTACCAGGTTGATAGGCCGCACGTGCAAGCGGAGTAATTCGTTGAGCGTAGCGGTACTAACGGTCGACAGCTTCGTCGCGTCGACCACTTTTCGTCGCATCTGCCGACCGCCGGTTCATCCCGGTGTTCGGTCGGGCGATCTGGAAGTGGGATCGACGTTCCTGCTGAATTGGCGCGATCTCGTGTCTCGCGCGAACGTTGCTTCATGAAAATCAGCTCGATGCCGTCGAGAGGCGGCATCGAGTCTTGTCGGTGAAGATAGACGAGAGGAAACACCTGTTCCCATCCCGAACACAGCAGTTAAGCTCTCGTCGCCGATGATACTGCAACGCGGGAAAGTAGGTCATCGCCGACTTCATGACGCCCGCCGGATCACTCCGGCGGGCGTCGTCCTTTTTGGCGATGCGCTGCGCGCGTCTGGCCGCGCGGGGCGCTCGTCGCGCTCCGCTGGCATCGGCGTGCCGTGCGCGGTCCGCGCGAAACCCTTCGGGAGCCTCGCTGCGGCGTTCGCTTCGCGGAGCCGGCCTTCACCGCCGTGGCGCGGCCGGCGGGGCTTCCGCCGCCCGGGTTCGTCGATCGGGTGTCCTGCCATCCGGTTTCTGCCTCCGGGTTCCCGCAGTCAGGGGTCCGGAGTGCGGGTCCCGCAGTCTGGGTCCTGCGGTCTGCGGCCTGGCATCAGGTTTCCGGGCAGAGGACCCGTCCGTCGCGGAGGGTGAGGCGTCGCGTCGCGCGCCGAGCGACCGCTGCGTCGTGGGTGACCATGACGACGGCCATCCCGCGCTGATGCTCGGCGGCGATCAGGTCGAGGATCTCGCCGCCGGTCCGCTCATCGAGATTGCCGGTGGGTTCGTCTGCGAGGAGCACCTGGGGTTCGTTCAGAAGCGCCCGTGCGATCGCCACGCGCTGCCGCTCGCCTCCTGAGAGCTCCCTCGGGCGGTGCTTGAGCCGATGTCCCAGGCCGAAGCGGTGCAGCAGCGCTGTCGCCCGCTCTCTCGTCTGGGCGCTCTCTCGCGACCAGCGGGCCCTCCACGCGGAGACCTCTGCCGCCGCGACGCCGGCGATCGACGCTCCCGCGCCTGCGGCCAGCGCCGTCGCGGCAACGACCGCTGCCGGCGCCAAGGTCGCTCCCCAGCTTCCGCTGGTCGCGACCGCGGACGCAGCGCCGAGCGCCGCACCGGCACCGCCCACGCCCGCCCAGAAGAGACCGGGCCGGAGCGACCAGCCGACCATCGGGGAGAGCATCGCGTTCTCGAGGACGTTCAGCTCCGGGAGCAGGTGGTAGAACTGAAACACGAAGCCGACGATGCCGTTGCGAAAGCGGTTCCGCTCGAGGTTCGACATGGAGGCGAGCGAGCGGCCGCGGTGCAGGATCCGGGTTCCGCCGTGGTCGTCGCGATCGAGGGCGCCGAGGAGGTGCAGCAGCGTGCTCTTGCCGGAGCCCGAGGCCCCGACGATCGCGACCCACTCTCCCGGTTCGACCCGGAGCGTCGCGCCTTGGAGCACCGGCACTTCCACGCGGCCGAGCCTGTAGGTCTTGCAGACTTCCGTCGCCTCCAGCAGCGGCTGGGGATCGGCGCCGGCACCCTGCGGAATCGAGGCGCTCCGGGCTCGTTCACTCATAGCGGAGGGCCCTCACCGGATCGGTGTCCGCCGCCTTCGCCGCCGGGATCGAGGCGCCGATGACGCTGAAGACCACGGCGCCGACGAGGGTGATCGCCGCGGTGATCCGATCGACTTCGTTCGGAATCCTCGAGAAGTAGTAGACGCTGGGATCCCAGATCAGCGTTCCGTGATGGAGAAGGAGCCCGGTGCCGATGACGGCCAGCGCGAACGAGGCGATCGCCCAGAGCAGTGCCGGAAGAACGCGCCCGCGCCATGCGTACCAGGATCCGGCGACGACCGCGGCCGCGGCGGCGGCGAAGGACGTGATCCATGCCCAGCGCGGCGCATCGCGGCCGATGGCGTCGTGGATCGCGTTGATGTTGCGGACGACCGCCTCCGCGAGGACGAGCCCCACAAGCGACCCGACGACTCCGATGACCAGCCCGTAGCGCAGGAACATCCAGATGATCCCCGCCCGCGGCGCGCCCACGCTCCGCAGGATCCCGATGTCCCGCGTCTTCTCCTGCACGATCGCCCAGAAGATCGAGAGGATGAGCCCGGCGCAGACGAAGTACACGATCGAGAAGAGGATCCGCATCATCTCGCGTTCCTTCTCGACCGGGCCGATCAGGTCCCGCAGGAGCTGCTCCCAGGTCAGGACGAGCACCGCGGCCCGGGGCGGCGGCTTCACGAGCGCCCCGTCGTCCAGCCAGAGCTCCTCGAGAAAATCCAGGTACGCCCGGTCCACCGCTTCGCGGAGCGCCTGCGGCGAGACTCCGTCAGCGGCGCGAACCAGCACCCGCGACACTTTCGCAGGATCGACGCCGATCACGCGCGGACGGCCTTCGTCGTCGAGATCGCCCGGGTCGGTGAGAGTCGCCTCGCCGAGCCGGAGGATCTTCTGGCCCTCTTCCAGCGGGATCAGGACACGCTGGCGGTCGATCTGATAGACCCCCGACTGGAACTCGTTCACGACCGGGAAGACGACCTCCTTCGGCTCCGCAAGCTTCCCGGCGCCGGTGATCGGCACCAGCGTGAGCGAGACCGCGTGGAGCGGCATCCACCACTCGAGCGAGGATGGCGCATAGGAACCATCGGCCAGCCGGCGATTCTCCCGCGAGACGTGGATCCCCGGCACGATCCCCGGACGGCCGTCGCGGGAGTCGCGGAGCGCCAATCCGTCCTCCCGGAGCTGGGCTGGAACCTGTCGACGGAGGTCATGCTCGGAGAGCTTCGACTCCTTCCCGGGCTCGGGCGGGTGCCACCACAGCGTTTCGTCGAAGCCCGTGACCGACGCGAACGTCGCGGGATCGACCGCCCAGACCTGCACCGTCGCGAGGTCCTTGCGATCGCCGTGTGGAAAGGGGAGCCGCAGGAGCCCAAGCGTCTCCACGAGGGGCGTCGCCGCTGCGGCCTCCGGGAGCGCCACGATGCGGTCGATGAGACGGCCGTAGTGCGGAATCCCCGCATAGCTCGTCGAGATGACGACGTCGCCCATCAGCGTGCGCCCGCTCCGCTTGAGCATGTCGAGGAACCCCGACATCACGGAGACGACGATCACGACGAGCGCTACGCAGAGCGCGACCGCCCCGACCGCGATGAAGGGGATGACCCTCGTGGTCAGGTAGCGGTTGGAGAGCAGCGCGTGATACATGCGTGGCCGGCGGCCGCGATGATACGGTCCGCGCCGACGGGAGGCGCACGCTCGCGCCGCAGACGCCGCGGGAACCCTGCGCCGGCTCTCCGCACCGCAGAGGGCAGCGGCCGGCCGCCGCTGCGCGCGGCGCACGCTCCGGGAATGCGAAGCCGGATCGCTCCGATCGGTCCCCCGGGGTCAGCCCCCGAAGGTCGTTCCGGGCGACGCGCGATCGCACGCGGTCAAGGGACATCCGGTGCGATCCGACTCGCGGATCGCTCCCGATCGCGTACGATCCGCTCGGCGATGCCGGTGGGAGCGCCGATCTCCACGAGCACGACCATCCCGACGTCGCCGCTCGCCCCCTCGGAGAGCAGTCCGGGCTTGACGGCGGCGAACGTGGCCGTGATGTCGGCACGCACGGAGACTGCTCCGAGCGGCTCGCCACGGTCTGCGTCGAATCCCGAGGGCACGTCGGCCGCGACGACGATGGCCCCCGCGGCGCGCATCGCCGCGATCTGCTTGATCGCCTCGGCGATCAAGCCGGTCGGAGCCCGATCCGCTCCCGTGCCGAGGAGCGCGTCGACGATCACGAGCCGATCCTCATGCCCGCCGCTCGGGCCGGCGCGCGCGCGACCCTCCGTTGCCGTCCACTCATCGACGGAGCGGATCGGAATTCCCATTCGTTCGCAGATGCCCGCGTTCGTCGCTGCGTCGGAGCCGGGACGGGAAGCCGCCGCGGCGACGATCTCGACGGCGATGCCGGCATTGCGCAGGTGCCGAGCGGCGACGTACCCGTCGCCGCCGTTGTTGCCCGATCCGCAGAGGAGGAGCGCCCGGCGAGCCCCCGCGCTCGGCGGAGCGTCGATCGGAACATCGGAGAGATCCGCCTCCCGGCTGCGGACGAGTCGGAGCGCGAACCCGAGTTCCTCCGAACGGGATGTCGCAGCAGCTTGGCTGGATCTCCCCGAAGGCTCCCGCGAAGCGCCCCGGCCCGGGGCGCGCTGCGCCATCGCGCCAGTGCCTCGCGCGACGAGCTCCGCCAGCCCGCGCCCGGCGTTCTCCATCAGGACGATTCCGGGAATGCCGAACTCCTCGATCGCGATCGTGTCGAGGCGCCGGACCTCGGCGCGCGAGAGGACGATCGTCCCCGACGGGAGACCGCGGTCTGAGGGCCTCATCGACGGAGCGTAGCGGCCGCAGCGCCCGGAGCGGGTCGGCCGCGAACGGCCTCCGGCAGAGCGCGCGAACGCTGCTCGAGGCGCGGGGCTGTACACTGCGGTCCGTCCATGTCCACGGCGATCTCTTTCGTGCTCCTGCCCGTGAACGCCGTGTTCGCCCTCGTCTGGTCGGTGATCCTGCTTCGGGTCGTCCGGTCGGCGCGGAGAGCCCCGCGCGTCGAGGAGGGACTCCGCGGCGAACCGCCGGGACCGGCGCCGAGCGTGGCGATCGTGATTCCGGCTCACGATGAACAGCGGGTGATCGATCGCTGCGCCGCGTCGCTCCGCGCGCAGGACCACCCGGACCTGCGGATCGTCTTCGTGCTCGATCGCTGCACCGACCGGACGGCGGAGATCCTCCGGGCCCATGTCGAAGCCGATCCGCGGATCGAGGTGATCGAGAACGGTCACTGTCCACCCGAGTGGGCGGGGAAGTGCCACGCCGCGTGGCTCGGCGCGCGAAGTCTCCTCTCCGGAGCGCGGCCTCCGGACTACCTGCTCTTCACCGATGCCGACACCCGGTTTGCGCCGGAGCTCGTTCGCGCGTCGGTCGTTTCCGCGCAGCGTCGCAGGACGGACCTCCTGAGCCTCCTGCCGAGGCTCACGATCGCGCACCGCTTCGAGCGCCTGCTTCAGCCCGTCGCATCGATGGCGCTGCTGCACATGTACCCCATCGAGCGCGTCGACGACCCCGATCATCCGCGGCCCTTCGCCAACGGCCAGTTCATGCTCTTCCGGAGCGACTCGTACGTCGCCACGGGGGGGCACGAGGCCGTCGCGAGCGATCTGCTCGAGGATCTCGCCTTCGCACGCAGGATCGGCGAGGGCGGCGGGCGCGTCGCGGTGCTCGTGGCGGACGAACTGCTCGAGGTCTCGATGTACGAGCGGTTCGGCGCGTTCTTCCGTGGATGGACCCGGATCTTCATCGAGGCCTGCCGCCGCAAGGCATGGCGCATGCGCAAGCAGGCGCTGCGATTCTCGCTGCTCGGAGTGGGCGGTCCCGCATTCCAGGCCTCCGGAGCGATCGCCGCCTTCGCGGGGTTCGGCGAAGGAAGGCGACTGCTTCCGGCCGCGCTGCTTGCGCTGGTCGTCCTCGCCTTGACCGCGCAGGGCGTCGCGCTGGCGAGCGCCTATCCGCTCCTTGGCGTCCCGCGTCGGTGGGCGCTCGGCTATCCGCTCGGATGCGTCGTCGTCGCGGCGATGCTCCTTCGCGGCGCCGCCGACCTCCTGCGGCGCCGGCCGGTGCGGTGGGGCGGGCGCGAGTACGTCCTGACGCCGCGGTAGCCGACGCCGGCTCGGCGCGCTCGCCGCGCGAGGCCGGCTCTCCTCCGCGCAGCGCCGGCTCCGCTGCTACGCTCGGCGTCGATGCGCATCCTCCTGACCAACGACGACGGCATCGAGGCTCCCGGCATCGCCGCGCTTCATGAGGCGCTCGACGGCCTCGGCGAGATCGTTCCGATCGCACCGCGCTACGTGCAGTCGGCGTCGGGGCACGGGATCACGTTCAGCTCGCCGCTGATGGTCCAGGAGGTCCGGGTCAACGACCGGATGACCGGGCTCGCCGTCGAGGGGCGGCCCGCGGACTGCGTCAAGCTGGCGCTGCGCGCGGTCTGGCAGGAGCGGTTCGGCCCGGGCTCGCGTCCGGACGTGACCATCTCCGGCATGAACATGGGCGCCAACGTCGGCATCAACGTGATCTACAGCGGCACGGTCGCGGCGGCGGTCGAGTCCGCGTTTCTCGGCGTGCCGGCGATCGCGGTGAGCCTCCACCTCGGAGACCGCCGGCGGACGCACTATGGCCGCGCCGCCGCGATCGCGCGCCGGGTGATCGACAGCATTCTCGAGCACGAGCTCGATGCGCACGGCGTCGTCAACGTCAACATCCCGCGCACCGAGTCGGCGGCGGCGCCGATGCCGCCGATCCGCGTCGTGTCGATGAACACCGCCCCGGGCATCGACGGCTACGACCGCC
Organism: uncultured Planctomycetia bacterium; assembly: GCA_937871505.1. Lineage (GTDB taxonomy): Bacteria > Planctomycetota > Phycisphaerae > Phycisphaerales > SM1A02 > CALMPF01. The sequence continues at coordinate 25,153 of CALMPF010000066.1, forward strand.
GCGAGAGCCCGCATGGACAGGTCTACTACTGGCCCGCCGGGAACGGCATGGAGTTTGCGCACACGGCACCCGACACCGACGTCGAGGCGCTGCTCGAGCGGGCGGTCACGGTCACGCCGCTCTCGTACGCGATGACCGACTATCCGCGGATGCAGACGTGGCGGGAACGGCTCACCGGTCGCTCAGGAGAATGAGCATCTCGATCCGGATCGTCTCGCCCTCGCCAAGCCGGGCGATCGGAGCGCCGGAGGCGCGCCAGCGATAGAGCGCGTCGACGATCGGTCCGTCGACGCGCGAGTCGCCGCTGGTGCGCACGATGCCCGCGCGGCGGGGCGCCCCGCTGCGGTCGAAGAAGATCTCGACCACGGGGCTTCGCGGAGCGGCGGTGAGCCTCGTCAGCTCGGGGAAGATCGGACGCCGCGTCCTGATCTCGAGCCCATGGGCGGCGAGCGGCTTGCCGCGCCGCCAGTGCTCGGGCGAAACGTCGACCCGCGAGGTCGCATCCGACTCGCGGTCGGCATCGTCGCCATCGGCGCGGTCGCGGTTGACCGGCGGGCCGGGCGCGGGAGGCGGGGCCTCGGCGCCCGCCTGGGTCGCCTCCGCCGGAGGCGTCGGCGGCGCGGCGGCTCCGCCCTGCTCCCGTTCGCTGCGCGCCTCGCTCGCGCTCCCCGGGAGCGCCGCCTCCTGCCCGTCGCTGCGGTCCGCTTCGCCGGTCGCGGTGGCTCCGTCGCGCGGCTCGCTCGCCGACTCGCTCGGGGATGTCCAGCGCTCGAGGAGCTGCCGCGATGGGAGCAGTGTCGGGATATCGAGCGTCTCGACGACGGGGATCGGCGGCGCCGGGAGCGTCGACTCCGGCAGCACGTCGAGCCGCGGAAGCCGCGGCGGCGTCTCGTCGGCCGCGGGCGAGCCGGGCGGCTCGCCCGGCGGAAGCGGAGGAGGGGCGGCAGTCAGGGGCTCAACGGCCTCGGTCTGCGAAGTCGCCGCGGAAGCGACTTCGGCTTCCGTCGGCCGGCCCTCCGCGGCGACGGCGGCATCGACCGCCGCCTCGGCGGACGCCGTCATCGTCGGCTGCGACTGCGCCGCGCTTCCCGGCGTCGACTGCGTCGGGGACTCTCCTGCGATCACGCCGCCTGCTCCCGCCGATGGATCGTCGTCGAAGGCGGCCTGGTCGATCGCGCTGAGCCGCGCGAGGTGCTCCTCGAAGTGGTCGTACCCGATCCACGTCAGGCTCGAGGGCGTCGGCGCATCGATGCCCAGAGCGACCTCCTCGGGAGGCCGCGAACGCGGGGGAGCGATTTCATCGGCCGCCAGTTCGCCGCGAACGTGCGAACTCCTGCCGCCGGCCGCGATCCCGGGAGCGAGATTCGAGAACAGCAGCACGTGCAGCAGGATCGCCAGCAGGAACGCCAGCGGCAGGGGAATGGACCCGTCGCGGATGCGCACGCAGGAGCGTAGCGCCACCCCGATCTCGGGCTCGAGCCGTCCCGCGCTTCCGGGGCCTTGTCGTGCTCCTCTTCAGCGCGACTCACGCTCGTCGCGGGCGCTTCTGCTCCGCCCGGCGCGCGGCTTCGGCGGGGTCCGCCGCGCGACGCCGCGCACCGACCCGCGCGCGGACGCTTCCTCAGGGACCCTCAGGGAGGCGGCGCCGCGGGGGCTCGGGGAGCGCCGGAGTCCTTGGGACGGCCGACGAGGCTGATCTCGAGCCCGGCGTCCTTCAGCGTGTCCCAGATGTCCTGGAGCAGGGGGGCGCGATCGACGCTCGCCTCTCCGTCCGCGACGGCGAGGTAGAGGACCAGATCGGGCTCCCCCATCCGCCGCGCGGTGAGCCGCTGGCGGAGCTGGTCGAGCGCGATCGCCTCGCGATCGAGATGGAGCCCGCCCTCGAGGTCGATCGAGATGACCGCCGCGGGCGCCGGCGTCGCCGGACGCGCCGAGGAGAACTGCCGCAGGTTCATCGGGAGCAGCTCCGCTCGGACCATGAGGATCATCGCGTAGACGAAGAACGTCAGCAGCAGGAAGATCACGTCGATCATCGGCATCATCTCGATGCGCGCGTCGGGGACTGTCCTGCGGAGCCTGAGGGTCTGGCGCATGGCTGCGGGCGGAACTTCGTCGCGGGCGGGTCCCTGCGGGCGGCGGGAGGCGGGAGGCGGCGGAGCTGTGCCGGCCCGCGCCGCCGCCGGATCACATTCCGAGCTGGAGGCTCGCCAGCGCGGTGGCGACGTCGTCGGTGAACTCGAAGATCTTCTCGAGGCCGGTCACCATCATCACGCCCCAGACCGAATCCGGGACGGCGCAGATCCGCATGCGGCGACCGGCCGACGTCACCTTCTTGCGCAGCCGCAGGAGCTGCGCGATGTTCGAGGAGTTGAGGTAGGTCACCGCCCGGAGGTCGAGCACCACATCCGCAGGCCGTCCATCCCCCTCGAACCGCCGCATCAGTGCGGCGACGTCCTCGGAGAAGGCGGGTTCATCGGAGAGCTCGGCGATGGCGATCTCGTCGGACCAGTCGTTGATGGGCATGGGGATGACGGGTTGGGGAACTGGTCGCGTGCTGCGACCGACTCGATTCGGCCCCCGCGATCTCGCGGTCACGCCGGGGCGGCCGATGGCGGGTCGCCATCGCGATTGTCGGCTGCGCCGGCCGTGCCGGCCACCTCGTCGGGTGCGTCCGCATCGGCCTCCTGGTCGGGCACGGTGGCGACGCCGACGACCTCATCGCCCTCGCGGACATCAACCAGCCTCACGCCCTGCGTGTTCCGTCCGATGCGGGAGATGCTCGACGCGGCGATGCGGACAAGCATCCCGCGCTCGGTGGCGATCATGACGCCGTCCCCGTCGCGCACGCTGCGCACGGCGACGACGCGGCCGTTCCGCTCCGTCGTCCGGATGTCGATGCGCCCCTTCCCGCCGCGACCCTGCGGCCGGATGGAGCCGTCCTCCCCCTGGACGAGGTACTCCACGAGCTCGGTCCGCTTCCCGTAGCCGTTGGCGGTCACCGTCAGCAGGTCGGGATTCTCCGCCGTCGGATCCGCGGCGCAGCGGACGAGACCGACGACCTCGTCACCATCGCGCAGATCGACGCCGCGGACGCCCGCGGCGCTGCGTCCCATCACCCGCACGTCCTCTTCCGGGAAGCGGATCGCCATGCCCTCGGCGGTCGCGAGAAGCACGTGGTCCTCGCCGCCGGTGCGGACGACGTCGATGAGACGGTCGCCATCGACGAGGTTGACCGCGATGATCCCGGCCCGGTGGACGTTGCGGTAGTCCTTCAGCGCCGATCGCTTCACCCGTCCCTGCGCGGTCGAGAAGAAGAGGTAGTCCTCGCTCCGTTCGAAGTCGGGGATCGTCAGGAACGCGCAGATCGACTCGCCCTCGCGAAGGTCGAGGAGGTTCACGATCGCCCGGCCCGAGGCCGTCCGCCCCTGCTCGGGGATCTGCCACACCTTGATCCGGAAGACGCGTCCGGTGTTGGTGAAGCAGAGCAGGTCATCGTGGCTGCTGGAGACCAGCAGGTGCTCGATGAAGTCCTCGTCGCGCGTCTCCCCCGCCTTGATCCCCCGGCCGCCGCGGCCCTGCTCGCGGTAGGTGTCGGCTGGGAGCCGCTTGATGTAGCCGCGGTGCGAGACGGTGACGACGACGGTGTGGACGGGCACCAGCTCGCCGAGCTCGAAGTCGTCGGCGTCGGACTCCTCGATCGTGGTCCGGCGCGGATCCGAGAGGCGCTCGGCGAGCTCCTCGCAGTCGCGGCGGATGATGTCCAGGACCAGCGCCTGATCGGCGAGGATCCGCTCGAAGCCTTCGATCTGAACGAGCAGCCGCGCGTACTCCTCGGCGAGCCGCTCGATCTCCAGCCCGGTCAGCTGGATCAGGCGCAGGGCGCCGATCGCCTCCGCCTGCACCCTCGTGAGCGCGATGCCGTCGCCGCGCCGCGACGGTTCCAGGAGCGGCGCCGGGACGGATGGCGCCAGCGGATGCTCCGGCGCAATCCGGAATGCGCGCCGCTGGAGACGCTGGATCGCCTCCTCGCGGGTGCGGCTGCTTCGGATGACGGCGATCACCTCGTCGATGTCGCAGACGGCGAGGATCAGTCCCTCGAGCCGATGCGCCTGCTGCTTCGCCTGCCGAAGCTGGAACTCCGTCCGCCGCCGGATCACCTCGATGCGGTGGTCGATCCAGCACTGGATCATCTGCCGCAGCGTGAGCGTCCGGGGCTGGCGGTTGACAAGGGCGACGTTCGCGACCGAGAAGCTCGACTGGAGCCGGGTGAACTCGTAGAGCTGCCGCTCGACGACCGCCGGATCGGCCCCCTTCTTGAGCACCACGAGAATCCGCGTTCGCGCGTCGCGGCCGGAGTGGTTGCGGACATCGGAGATGTCCGGGATGCGGTCGCCGCGGCTCGCGTCGACGATCTCCTCGATGAGCTGCGACTGGCTCACCTGATAGGGGATCTGCTCGATGATGATCACGTCGCGCTGTCCCTGGCGCTCGTGGCGGACGCGCCCGCGGACGACGAGCCGCCCGCGGCCGGTCGCGTAGGCCTCGGCGATCCCGCGCCGCCCCATGATGATCCCGCCGGTGGGGAAGTCGGGGCCGGGCAGGACCTGCATCAGCCGATCGACGCCGATCTCCGGATCGTCGATGGTCGCGATGATCGCCCGGCAGACCTCGGCGAGGTTGTGCGGGGGAATCAGGCTGGTCATTCCCACCGCGATCCCGCTGCTTCCGTTGACGAGGAGGTTCGGGAAGCGCGCCGGCAGGACGACCGGCTCCATCAGCCGATCGTCGTAGTTGGGCTTGAAGTCGACGGTCTCGGCGCGGATGTCCTCGAGCATCGCGGTGGCCGCGTGGGTCATCCGCGCCTCGGTGTACCGCATCGCCGCCGGGGGATCGCCCTCGATCGATCCGAAGTTGCCCTGCTTGTCGATGAGCAGGCAGCGCGTCTTCCAGTCCTGGCCGAGGTTGACGAGCGTCGGGTAGATGACGCCCTCGCCATGCGGGTGGTAGTTGCCGGAGGTGTCGCCGCAGATCTTGGCGCACTTGATGTGCTTGCGCCCCGGCGACAGGTTCAGGTCGTGCATCGCGACCAGGATCCGCCGCTGCGATGGCTTGAGCCCGTCGCGCACATCCGGAAGCGCGCGGTCCATGATCGTCGACATCGCGTACGTCAGGTAGCTGTCGTGCAGCTCGCGCTCGATGTCGTGCTCGACGACGAGTCCGTACGCCGGGCGATCTCCCGGCGCGTCGGCGGCCGGGGCCCCGGAAACGGGCGGGCGGCTCGCGTCGTCGGCGGGCTGCGCGGCTGGCCGGGGGGCGGGCCCGGCGTCGGAATCGTGGGGGTTCGTGGTCTCGGACATGAGAGAGGCGCGCGGGGAGTTCGATCGCTCCCCGCGGCAGCGCGTGGCGAATCGCGGATCGTAGCAGGAATCGGGATTCCATGCATCGATGCAAGTATTTGCAAAACAATGAGTTGGGAGCGTCTCTCAGGACGCTCTTGGAGCCCTGCGCAGGTGCGCCAGAAACTCCCGGTTTCCGGCGCCGCGGCGGCTGGACTTCGCTCCCGAGAGGGGCGACTCGCACCACCCTTCCACCACCGCGCCGACCGTCGCGATCGCCGTGAGCGTCTGCTCGAGGATGGCCTCCGCCTCGGCCGCCGGAAGGCCTCCCCGGCGCGGAGGCGCTCCGGCGCTGCTGGCTTCGTAGTGCGGCTTGATCAGGGTCACGATGTCGCCGCCCGCGACGAGCCATCGCAGCGCCGCCGGCACCGCGAGGCGTTGCGGCGTCCAGCCGAGATCAATCGCCACGAGATCGACGCCTCCGGGGGGCGGATCCGCGTGGAGGGCGTTGGTCCGCTCCATCGCGACGACGCGCGGATCGGTCCGAAGCGCCCACGCGAGGGCTCCGTAGCCGGTGTCCACGGCGTGGACGCGCGCCGCTCCCCGACTGAGCAGCACGCCGGTGAACCCTCCGACGTTGCAGCCGAAGTCGGCGCAGGATCGGTTGGCGACATCGAGGCCGAAGCGGTCGAGCGCGTGCTCAAGCTTGGCCGCTGCGCGCGAGAAGACGGGCGGCGAGGACATCCGGAGACGGTACGGCGTTCCGCGTGGCCGCCGGGCGCGGAGCGCGCCGTCGGCCGCGTCAGATCGGCGCGGCGTTGGAGATGAGCGCGATCTCGGGGAGGCCGCGGACCGCGGACCGAGGCCGACCGGAGGAAGTGGGGGATTCCGCGGCCGGTCCCGCGCCGCGGGCGGCTGGAGGTACCATGCGCCCGGAGGTCGATGCATCGCCGCCACCGCGCGCCCCCGGGCACCATGTCGGCGCCCCACGCGATGTCGAGGAGAGCGACTGAGATCGACCCGACCCGAGGGAAGAACCCGATGGCACGCAGGAGCGGACGCGGAAGCGGAGGCGGCGGAAAGCCCGCTGCGCGCGCAGGTCAGAGGGCGGCGCCGCGCGGCGCTCGGAAGGCCGGCGCCCGCACCGTCGACGCCGGCGAGGCGACCGCGCGGAGGGGGGCGCCGACGCACGATCCGGGCATCGACGAGCCCTTCCCGCCGCACGCCCGGCTGAGCGAGCGCGAGGTCGCCGCCTTCGAGGCGACGAGGTCGGGCGCCCAGCTCGAGGCTGAGCGCTTGCGGCGCCTCTCCGGTCATCGCGACGGCATCGACGCCGGCGCCGCACGGTCCGGATCGAGCGGTCGGCTGACGCCGGAGGTTCTCGCCGGGCTGCGTCCGCATGTGATCAACCTGGTCCAGGGGCGCCTCTCCGACCGCGGTGCGTTCTCGTCGTCGCGCGCCGATCTCGAAGCGCTCTTCGGAGAGCATCTGCCGCGCTGGATCGCGCAGCGCGAGCAGCCTGCGCGGATCGTCCTCTTCGCCCACGGCGGCCTCGTGCCGGAGAGCACCGGGCTCCTGGTCGCCGAGCGCCAGCGGTCGTGGTGGCTCGCCAACGGCGTCTACCCGATTCACTTCGTCTGGGAGACCGGCTTCCTCGAGACGCTCGAGCAGCTCATCCGCGGCGGCGGAACCCGCGCGGCGCGCTCCTTCGCCGACCGCATCGGCGATCCGGTCATCGAGACGTTCGCGCAGTTCGCCGGCGGACCGATGATCTGGGGCGGAATGAAGCGCAGCGCCGAGCGCGCCTTCGACGCAGAGGGCGGCGGGCGGGCGGCGCTTTCGCTCCTGGCCTCGGCGCTGCGCTCGACGCGGCGCGCCGTGGAGGTCCACCTCGCCGGACACAGCGCCGGGAGCATCTTCCTGGCCCACCTGATCGAGACCGCGGCTGCGATGGGAGTGCCTCGCTTCCCGACGCTCTCGCTGCTCGCTCCCGCGCTCACCATCGACGACTTCCGGCGCCGCGTCATGCCGTGGTGGCGCGGCGGCGGAAAGGGAGGCGCCGGCTTCGAGGGGCTGGCGATCTTCACCATGCGGCGCGACATCGAGCGGGCGGATCACTGCGCCCGCGTCTACCGGAAGTCGCTGCTGTACCTGATCCGCAACGCGCTCGAGGAGGCGGTGCCCACCGAGCTGCTCGGCCTCGAGGAGAGCATTCGCCGCTCCTCCGACGTGGCGTCGTTCCTCGGCCTCGCCGGCGCTCTCGGTCGGGAGACCGGAGACGGACGCCGTGGCAAGGCGAGCGCCTCCGGCGAGGTCATCTGGTCGCCGACCGGAGGGGCCGAGGAAGCGGCATCCGCCTCGCACGCGACTTCCCACGGCGGATTCGACGACGACGTCGCGACGATGAACAGCCTCCTCCGGCGAGTGCTGGCGCGTCCGGCGGGCGCGATCGTCGGCTTCCCCGGACCCGGCGGCTTTGAGGGCGCCGGACGGGGCGGCAGCGAGGGCTTTGGCGAGCCCGAGCCCGATGGGCGGCGTGCGATCGAGCATCGGATCGCGGCCGAACTCGATCGGCGGGGAATCGAGGTGCCTCGATCGCTCTCGGCCTTCCTCGGAGGAGAGGCCGCCGAGCCGATGGAAGGCGCTCTTGGCGTTCCCGAGTCGGAGATCCGCGCTGACGCCGAGATCGCCTTCGATCTCGACGAGGCCGAAGGCGCTGAGGAGAGCGCCGACCCGGAGACCTCCGCCGCGGCGCCGAATGTCCGCACCGGCGCTGCGCCCGGCCGCCGCGTGGCGCTCTGCATGGGGATCGACAGCTACCGGATCAGTCCGCTCCTCGGCTGCGTCGCCGATGCGCGGCGCTGGCATGAGTGCCTCGCGCGCCTCGGATTCGAATGCCGTCCGCTCATGCTCGACGCCGACGTGACCCGCGACGCGATCGTCGGAACCCTGCGAGCGCTCTTCGAGGCCGCCGCGCCGGGCGACATCATCGCGATCCAGTACTCGGGGCATGGCACGCAGGTCCGCGACTACGACGGCGACGAGTCCGACGGCGGCGCGATGCCCGAAGACGAACCGGGCATGGATGAGGCGATGGTTCCCTTCGACCACGAGAGCGGGGCGTACGTGATCGACGACGATCTCGCGGAGCTCTTCCGGTTGATCCCGGCCGAGGTGAACGTGACCTGCTTCTTCGACTGCTGTCACTCCGGAACGATGAACCGGCTCTGGCCCTCTCGGCCGGGCGCTCCGGTCGATCTCTCCGAGCGGCCGCGGCGGCTCGTGCTCATGGCGGAAGCGCAGAGGGCGCATCTGGAGTTCAGGGCCCGGATGGCGCGATCGAGGGGCGGAGCGGTCCACGCGGCGCGGGGCATCGCCGCCGCAGGAGAGGTCTTCTTCTCGGCGTGCGGCCCCGATGAGCTCGCCTGGGAATCGCAGGGACAGGGGGACTTCACGCGCAGGGCGATGCGGATCCTGCAAGGCGGGATCGAAGGACTGACCAACGAGAGCTTCCATCGAAAGGTGCTCGAGGCGTTCGGTCCGCGGCGCCGCCAGAGTCCGGCCCTGCACTGCGTCGACGACCGTCGCGCACTCCCGCTCCTGGGATGGGCTTCGAGCGGGGGAGGGAAGCGGAGTTCGGGCCCGGCGCGGAGGCTGAGCGCCGAGGCCCGCGCCGAGATGGCCCGGCAGCTCCGGTCGATCGCGCAGCGGCTCGAATAGCCGGATGCGGCGGATCTCGCGCGGCCCGCGGATGAGCGGGAGCCCGGCTCGCGCCTTCCTGCGTCTCGATTCCCCGCAGCCCGACAGGGTCTCGGCGGAGACCGCATCCCCAGGGGCGCTCCTCGATGGCACGACGATCACCAGACACCGTGAGCTCAGGCGGCGGGACCTTCGAGATCGGGGAGCGGATCGGCTGGGCGCACCGAGGAGAGCGCCATCGCCGAGCGCCGGACGATCCGGCCTTCCGCAGGCTGCGGATCTTCGTCGTCGATCCGGCGGCGTCGCGCGTCGACGGCGCGGTCGCGGAGGTGCCGGTTCCCTTCGAGCCGCTGCGGCCGGGGCCGGCGGGATCGCTCTTCGTCGTGGTCGACCGCGATGACTCGGTGCGGGGCGCCGACCGCCGGCCGGTCACGTACAGGCCGATCGATCTCGATGCGCCGCGGCTGCTGATCACGGCTGGCGCCGATCCGTCGCCGACCGACTGGGAGAGCCATCAGCAGATGGTCTACGCCGTCGCCATGCGGCTCTATCACGCTTTCCGCCGCGCGCTCGGACGCGATCCCACATGGGCGTTCGACCGCCCGTACCTCGCGATGCGGCCGCACGGGGTTCGCGAACGGAACGCCTGGTACGACCGCGACGCGAAGGAGGTCGTCTTCGGCTACTTCCGCACCGGAGAGGGCGGCGATCGGCGCGGGGCCGCGGGACCTGAGGAGTGGATCTTCACCTGTCTCTCGCACGACGTGGTCGCCCACGAGCTCGGCCATGCGCTCCTTGACGGAATGCGGACCGCGTTCTTCGAGCCGACCGGACGCGACGTGCTCGGATTCCACGAGGGGTTTTCCGACATCGTCGCGCTGCTGCATCGCTTCGAGCACCGCGAGCTGCTGCGCGGCGCCATCGCGCAGGTCCGCGGGAGGCTCTCCGGCCGTTCCGTTCTCACGTCGATCGCGCGGCAGTTCGGCGAGGCGGTCGGTCTGGAGGGAGCCCTCCGCCACGCGGTCGGCGCCCTCGAAGGCGGCTTCGAGAAGCCGGCGACCTACGCGTCGGACCTCGAGGAGCACGACCTCGGCGAGATCCTGCTCTCGGCGGTCTTCGAGGCGTTCGAGCGGATCTACCGGCGCCGGACGGCGGCGCTGTTCAGGCTCGCCACCGGCGGCAGCGGGATCACCGGTCCCGGGGCGCTCTCGCATGACCTCGTCGAGAGCCTGACCGAGAGCGCAGGCGCGATCGCGCGGCAGTTTCTCGACATCTGCATCCGCGCCATCGACTACTGCCCGCCGGTGGACATCGAGCTGGGAGAGTATCTCCGGGCGCTGATCACCGCCGACTCCGACATCGTGCCCGATGACCCGTGGGGCTACCGCGAGACGATGGTGGACACCTTCCGGAGGCGCCGGATCTACCCGCGCGGCGTCCCGACGCTCTCCGAGGATGCGCTGCGCTGGCGACCGCCTCAGCTCGAGGATGCGCGCATCCGCGGGCTCGAGTTCGGCGAGCTGAGGTTCGGCGACGACCCGGGGCGCGCGGCGTCGACGGAGGAGCTGCTCCGGCAGGCGCGGCTGCTCGGCGACTTCGCGTGCGATCCTCGGCGCAGCGCGGCGTTCGGGCTCGAGCGTCCCGGCGGTCATGGGGGCGGGCTCGCGGTCGGGCTGCCCGTCGTCGAGTCGATCCGCGCGGCCCGGCGCGTCTCCCCGGACGGCACGGTGGGCTTCGATCTCGTCGGCGAGATCCTCCAGGAGGCGACGCTCACGCTCCGCAGCGGCGGTCGGCGCCGGCGCATCGCCGTGCACGGCGGGGCGACGATCATCGTCGGGGCGGACGGACGAGTCCGCTACGCGATCGCCAAGCGGGTCGGGAACCGCGAGCGGCTTCGGCGGCAGGCGGAGTTCGCCATCGCCGCGATGCGGCGGGGCAGCGGCCTCTGGGAGGCCGACGAGCGCGGGACGCTCCGGCCGTCGCGATCGCCGCTGCGCGCCCTCCATGCTCGGCGGTTCGCGGCCTCCTCGGAGGGACCGAAGTAGCGCCGCGATGCGTGGCGCGGCGCACGGATCACGCCCGCCGCGCCGCGGCCGCGCTCTTCACGTCGATGGCGTCGCGCCCCACGAGGGCCACGCCGAGGCGATCCGCCGCGGCGATCACCGCAGGTCGGTCGACGAGGATCACCCGACCCGCGCCGACGACGACGCAGCGGCAGCCTGCCTGTGCGCAGCGCTCGATCGTCCGGGCGCCGATCGTCGGCACGTCGGCGCGCCGGTCGTGGCCCGCGGATGCCGTCTTGAGCAGCGACCACCCCCTGGCGCGGCAGAGGGCTCCCGCGCGGTCGATCATCGCATCCGTCCCTTCGACGGCCTCGACGGCGATCACGTCGCGCTCGCGCACCGCGATCGACTGGCCGATGCCGAGCTCGACCAGCTCCGTGAGCAGCGGCCACCCGAAGTCGGAGTCGCCGAGCGCCTGTGCATCCGGGCGGACCGCGCCCATCACGCCTGCGGAGGCCATGTGGTCGGGGATGTACGTGGTCGAGTCGATCAGGCGGATTCCCGAGGAGGCGAGTTCGTCGGCGACCGCTGCCAGCAGCGCGGCGTCGCGCCGGTCATGCCGGAGGCGACGATACCAGAGCCGGATCGCGCGCCAGTCGGGGAGCTGACGGAAGAGCCGCAGCGGATCGTGCATCCGCGCCTTCGCGACCCGGCCGATCATGATCGCCTCGGCGACCCCCGCGCGCCGAAGCAGCCTGATCCACCGCCCGAGCTGGACGACTCCCGCGGTTTCGAACCGATCGCAGAGCGAGGGCAGGCCCTGATCGAACTGATCGCGCAGGCCGAGTCCGACGACGCGGCGACCGGCTGCGCGGGCGCCGCGGGCCACGAGCAGCGGCAGCATGCCCTGACCGGCGATGATGCCGAGCGGGGCACTCGCCGCCGCGCTCATCGCGACGACGGATCGTTCCACCGGCGATTGTTGGCGGGTCCGGCGCGCTCCGGCGCCCGAGGTCAGGAGTTCGTCCTGCGTTCGCTACGATCGGCCATGACGCCGACCGCCGCCACCGCCGCCGCGCAACCGCTCGCCGCAGAGTTTCTCGGGGGACGTCTCGTCACGGAGCACATCGACGCGATCGTCCGCGAGGTGACGCGGCACCAGTCTGCGATCACCGCAGCGCGCGGGCCGACGGGCGCGCTGCGCGAGTCCTTCCAGAAGTGGCTCGACCGCAACGCCGAGGTGCGCGGCAAGCCGGCGCTCTTTCCCTATCTCGGCAGCGGACTGGGCAACGGGCCGCTCGTCGAGCTGCTCGACGGCTCGGTCAAGTGGGACATGATCAACGGGATCGGCGTGCACATGTTCGGGCACAGCCATCCGGAGATGATCCGAGCCGCGCTGCACGCGGCGCTCGGCGACACCGTCCAGCAGGGCAACCTCCAGGCCAACGCCGACAGCGTGCTCTTCGGCGAGCTGCTCGTCGAGGAGGCAGGCCGTGCCAGCCGGCTGCGCCACGCCTTCCTGACCAACTCCGGCTGCATGGCCAACGAGTCGGCGCTGAAGGTCTGCTTCCAGCGCAACGCGCCGGCGTCGAGGGTGCTGGCCTTCCAGGAGTGCTTCATGGGGCGCTCGACGACCATGGCCCAGATCGGCGACTCCGCGGCGGGGCGCGTCGGCATTCCGCTGAACACGCTCGTCGACTACATGCCCTTCTACGACCCGGTGCACGGCGATCGCTCCACGGAGTACGCATGCTGGCACCTTCGCCAGTACATCCAGCGCTACCCCGGCCAGCACGCCTGCTTCGTGATGGAGCTCGTGCAGGGGGAGGGCGGCTTCAACACAGCGCCGCCTTCGTTCTTCGAGGCCCTGATGACGATCTGCCGCGAGCACGGCATCGCCGTCTGGGTCGACGAGGTCCAGACGTTCGGCCGGACGGAGCGGATGTACCACTTCGAGCAGCTCGGCCTGGGCGACTTCGTCGACGTGGTGACCATCGGCAAGATGAGCCAGGCGTGCGCCTGCCTCTTCACGCCCGAATACAGCCCCAAGCCGGGGCTCCTCAGCGGGACCTTCATCTCGGGGACGGTGGAGCTCCAGGTCGGTCGCCGGGCGCTCGAGCTGCTGCGCGATGGCGGCTTCTACGGCCCGGAAGGGCGGATCGCGAAGCTGCACGGGGCCTTCCGCGAGCACGCCGCGGCGCTCGTCGCGCGCCGGCCGGACCTCTTTCCCGCCGTGACCCACTGGACCGGCCGGAAGGAGGAGGCGGTTCCGCGTTTCGGCGGGATCGGCGGCATGTGCAGGCTGACGCCCTTCGGCGGCGACAAGGCGCTGACCATGAAGGCGCTCCACCTGCTGTTCGAAGAGGGGGTGATCGCCTTCTACTGCGGTCATGGGCCCTTTCACCTGCGGTTCCTGCCTCCGGTGGGTGCGATGCGCCCTGAGCAGTTCGCGGGTGTCTTCGCGATCGTCGAGCGGGCCCTCGATCGCGCCAAGGCGGGGTAGCGCTCCGCAGCCCCGGAGCTCGAAGGGGCCTAGCACTACAGCGCTGGGACTCGTCTGCTCCGGCGCGAGGCGGTCGGACGCTGATGTTCTGCACCGAGTAGGGAAGCAGATCGGGCGCCGGAGGCCCCTCTGCTGGCCATCAAGCCCCGATCGTTGAATCGAGCCGCGAGCGTCGCCGCCGGAGAACGCCGCTTCCGGACGCCGCAGCCGGAGAAGCGGGGCGATGGAGCGCTCGGGGCGCGGCGCCGCCAACCGACCTGCGCTGCCTCGCAGGACCAGGCCGGTCATCATCCAGCCTGCTCCCGACCATCGGTTTGGGTCGCGCGGCTGTCGTCGCGGCAATCTCCGGTATCCTCCGGCGACGTGCCACGTCCCTGCCTCGGCACCTCCCAAGGCTCCCATGTTCGTGATCCGCCAGGCCCAGCCGGACGACCTCCCCACGCTCCTGAAGCTGGCGCGGATGGTTCACTTCATCAACCTCCCGGCAGACCGCGACATCATCGCGGCCAAGATCGCCAGGAGCCGCCTCTCCTTCCAGGGGCAGGCGCCATCGGAGCGCGAACGCGAGTTCATGTTCGTGCTCGAACACGTCGAGAGCGAGTCGGTGGTGGGGACCTGCGCCGTGCTCTCCTGCATCTCCTGGCCGGGGCATCCGCACACCTACCTCAAGGTCAGCCGCCGCGAGCACTTCAGCCGCGATCTCCAGAGCGGCTCCGTCCATGTGACGCTCCAGCTCGGCACCGACGAGACCGGGCCGAGCGAGCTCGGCGGGCTGATCCTCGCGCCGGGCTACCGAGGGCATCCCGCGCGGCTGGGCTCGCTCCTCTCGCTGATCCGCCTCCACTACGTCGGTCTGCACCGCGAGTGGTTCAGCGAGCGGATCATCGCCGAGATGATGGGCGCCCTGACGCCGGACAGCCGCAATCTGCTCTGGGAGTACCTCGGCCGGAGGTTCATCAATCTTCAATACAGCGAGGCGGATCGCTTCTGTCAGCACAGCAAGGAGTTCATCACCTCGCTCCTGCCGCCAGGGGAGATCTACGCGGCGCTGCTGCCCCCGGAGGCGAGAAACCTCATCGGAAGGGTCGGCGAGGAGACGCGGCCGGCGCTGGCGATGCTCGAGCGGCAGGGCTTTGCCTCCAACGAGCATGTCGATCCCTTCGACGGCGGGCCGTACATCGGAGCCCAGCGCGACCGGATCCCGATCGTGGCAGCGACCCGCCGAGCCACGCTCGCCGATCCCCAGGACCCGCATCCCGAGGAACTTCCGCGCCAGGAGTGCTTCGTGAGCTGCGATGGCGACGAGGGTTTCCGCGCGGTCCGCTGCCTCGCCCTGATCGACGGCGACAACGTCGCGATCCCGGCCGAGAGCGCCGGTCTCATCGGTGCCCAGCCCGGCGAGGCCGTCGGGGTGACGCCGCTGACGGTCCATCAGCTCACCGGCGCGGATCGCGCCGCGGAGCGAGGGGCGGCGGCGCCCAGCGCGGCGGGATCCGACGGCGCGATGGCGCGCCGAGCGTCCTCGGCGAAGCGCGTCTCGGGAGGACCCCGTCGCAAGCGCGGCGCCCAGCGCTGAGCGCCTCCGTCTCCTGCATCGCCCCGGCCCGCACCCCTCCCGCCATGGACTCGCGCACCGCCACCCCGGATTCGGCTCTTGCCCATCCGCCCTCCGACTTCATCGACGGCCGCTTCGTGCAGCTTCGAGGGGGCTCCGCCGCGATCGTCGCGCGCGATCCGGCGGACCCGCAGCGCGTGACGTGGACGGGCGAGCCGGTCCTGTCGCACGTCGACGACGCGGTCGCGTCGGCCCGGAGCGCGCTGCGCTCGTGGTCGGGCCGGCCGCTCGAGGCGCGCGTGGCGATCCTGCGCCGTTGGCAGGAGGTCACCGCAGCGCACGCGGAGCGCATCGCTGCGCAGGTCTGCGACGAGATGGGCAAGACGATCGCCGAGTGCCGCTTCGAGGCCCGCGCTCTCGCGGAGAAGGTCGACATCACGCTCGACCGGATCTCCTTCTCGCGCGTCTCGGACTACGAGCTGGCGGTGGGCGCGACGCGCAGCGGAGCCTGCCGCTTCCGGCCGCATGGCGTCCTCGCCGTCCTCGGTCCGTTCAACTTCCCCGCCCATCTGCCCAACGGTCACTTCGTTCCCGCGCTGATCCTCGGCAACACCGTCGTGCTGAAGCCATCGGAGAAGACTCCGGGAACGGGACAGCTCCTCGCCGAGCTGATGCATGAAGCGGGCATTCCGGCGGGCGTCTTCAACGTCGTCCAGGGCGGCGCCGAGAGCGCAGCGAGGCTCGTGGCGCACGACGACATCGACGGGATCCTCTTCACGGGGTCATGGCCGGTCGGGCGGCGCATCCTCGCGGCCAATCTCGATCGTCCGGGCCGGATCGTCGCGCTGGAGATGGGCGGGAACAACCCCGCCGTCGTCATGCCCACGGCGAACCTCCGGCAGGCCGCGATCGAGTGCGTGCGCAGCGCGTTCGCGACCACGGGCCAGCGCTGCACCTGCACGCGGAGGCTGATCGTTCACCGCGCCGTCGCCGACCGCTTCGTTCCGCTGGTTCTGAAGGCGGCGAGCACGCTGCTTGTCGGTCCCGGGCGCTCCGGGACACCGATCTTCATGGGTCCGGTCGCGACCGCCGCCGCGGCGGAGGCGACCCTGCGCTTCCAGTCCGACCTCGCCGCCGCCGGCGGCCGGGTCCTCCTCGAGAGCACCCGCGTCCGTCCGCCGGAGGCGCCGGAGGGGCACTTCGTCACCGCTGGCATCGTCGAGGTTCCGGGGTTCTCACGCGACCGCGATGAAGAGCTCTTCGGTCCCATCCTCCAGGTCGCGGTCGTCGACTCGATCGACGAGGCGATCGCGCAGGCGGGCGCCACGCGCTTCGGACTCGCCGCGAGCCTCTTCAGCGCGGACGACGGGGAGTGGGAGGCGTTCTTCGCGGGGGTCCGGGCCGGGTGCGTGAACCGGAACACGGGAACGGCGGGAGCGAGCTCGAAGCTCCCCTTCGGCGGGCTCGGACTCAGCGGCAACCATCGTCCCGCCGCCGCGTTCAGCGTCGACTACTGCGCCCATCCGGTGGCGAGCATGGTCGAGCGCGGCGCCGAGGCGGCCGTTCCTGCCGGGATGCAGTGGGACGATCGCTGGCTCGGCTCCGCCTGAGCGCGGCACCCCGGCGCCGGGCTCCGTTCGCGCCGCTGAGGGAGGAGCGTCGACGAGAGCGATGGCGCGTTGCGAGCGGCGCCTTCGCGTGGTGGTTCGAGCGGCCGAGAGCGCGACGCGACGCGATGCGTCCGCCGCATCCTCGCCGCGCGTCGAGTCTCTCCGATCGTCGACTTCCGACCACCTCAGCCCAAGAAAGGCCCCATGCACACTCCGCACTTCCCCGCACTCGGGATCGCGGGCGCCGTCGCCGCGCTCCTCTCCGCCACCGCCTCTGCGATCGACATGGTCGCGCTGGTCTCGCCGAACGAGGCGGCCCAGGGATACTTCGGCACCTCCGTCAGCGGGATCCCCGACGTCGACGGCGACGGCATCGACGACGTGATCGTCGGCGCGCCGGGCGAGAACGGCCTCGGCGTCGTCAGCTCCGGACGCGTCTACATCTTCTCCGGCGCGACCGGAATGCTGATCCGCGCCCACGCCTCGCCCAACTCCGTCCTCCAGGGGCGATTCGGCCAGGCCGTCGCCGGAGTGCCGGACTTCACCGGCGATGGCCGCGGCGACTACATCGTCGGCGCCACCGGGGAGCTCGGCGGCGCCGGGCGCGTCTACGTCTACTCAGGGGCCACCGGCGCCGTGGTGCGCGTCCACACGTCGCCCAACGGCGCGGCCTCCGGCGTCTTCGGCCGCTCGGTCGCAGGGACCGAGGACCTCAGCGGCGACTCCCGCGGCGACTACGTCGTCGGCGCCCCCGGCGAGAACGGCGAGCGCGGACGCGTCTACGTCTACTCGGGTCAGACCGGCGGCCTCATCCGCACGCACAACTCGCCCAACGCCGAGCTGGGGGGCTGGTTCGGGTACAGCGTCTCCGGCGTTCCCGACGCGAACTCCGATGGTCGCGGCGACTACGTCGTCGGAGCGCCGAACGAGGATCCCGGCGCCAGCCCCGTCGACTCCGGCCGCGCGTACATCTACTCCGGGCAGAACGGGGCGCTGATGCACACGCTCGTCTCCGGCAATCCGGCCGTGAACGGCCACTTCGGCTGGTCGGTCGCGGGCGTGCCCGATGTGGGCGTCGGCGGCGGCGACGTGATCGTCGGTGCGCCGCATGAGCCGGTGACGATCGCCGCGACGACGTACACCGAGGCCGGTCGCGCCTACCTCTTCTCGGGGACCGGCGGGTTCCTCGCCCGGACCTACACCGCGCCCGCCGCGGATACCCACAGCGCCAACCTCTTCGGCTGGGCCGTCGGCGGGATGCCTGACCGCAATGGCGACGGCAAGGGCGAACTGATCGTTGGCGCCCCGGGATGGCCCGGCTATCACGTCTACGTCTTCGAGGGCACCAACGGCTTCGGCCTTCTCGAGACGCACACCTCGCCGGACAACCTCGGCGCGAACCAGCTCTGGGGCGGTGCGGTCGCCGGGATCGGCGACGCCAACGGCAATGGTCTCGGCGACTTCATCGTCGGCGGCCGCGGGAGCGACGCCTTTCCGGGCGGCCCCTCGGAGTCGGGGCGCGCATACATCTACCGCCTGCCGCCATTCAACGACTCGTGTTCGTTCCTCACGATGGGAGCGCTCTACGCCGGCGTCAACGCCTTCAGCAACATCGGCGCCACCGGCGCCGGGCCGCCGACGCCCTGCATCGTCGGCTTCGGCAGCGATCTCTGGTACGTCTACACCGCCACCTGCACCGGCACAGTGACGATCAACACCTGCAACAGCGCCAGCTTCAGCACCGCCATCGCGGTCTATCAGGGTTGCTCGTATGGCGGCGCCGGATTCACCTGCTCGCTCGGTCCGCTGGTGGCGTGCAGCAACAACGCGCCCGGCTGCGGCAACGGCTCCAGCGTGAGCTTCGCGGCGACCCCCGGCCAGTGCTTCACCGTCCGCGTCGGCGGCGCGTTCGGCGCCCAGGGGACCGGCACGATCCAGGTCGCGTGCATCCAGGGCTGCGACGAGGATCTCAACGGCGACGGCGTCGTCAACGGGGCTGACATCGGTCTGCTCCTCGGACAGTGGGGCGGCCCCGGCAGCGCCGACCTCGACGGCAACGGAGTGGTCGACGGCGCCGATCTCGGTCTGCTCCTCGGCGCGTGGGGTTCCTGCTGACGGAACCGTTCGAGCCCGCGCCGGAGGCCGACGCCGCCTGCGCCCATCGGAGGGATGGGCGCGGACCGGGTCGGCCTTCGGCGCGCAGGGTCCGATGCGGCCATCGGCTCAGCGGGGCGCGGCGAGGCGCAGGACGCTGCGGACAAACCGGCGTCGGACTCTCCGAAGTGAGCGCCGGGAGCGGATCGACGAACCGGTCGGTGCTCCAGCGCCGCTGGGGCCGCGTCCTCCGAAAGCGGCCTGCCGGCGCCCGAGGCCCGCGACTCACTTCATCGTCGGGCTTGATGGCTCGAACTGGGCCGCTGGGCCGATGGGCCACTGGGCGGCTGGACCACTGGGCCGATGGACCACCGGGCCCCATCCGCCTCGCTCCTCCGCGCGTGAGACGCACGGCGGAACGTCTCGCGACGGCGCGAACGCGCGCTGCCGTGCGAGCGATGAAGCGTCAAGCCCGGTTCGACGCGGCCTTGCCCGCGATCGCGCCCGCGATCCCGCCGGCAACGCCCCCGGCGACGGCGCCACTCCCCGCGAGCCCGAGGAGGCGCATCACGACGACAGCGATCACGGCGCCGATGACGGCGCCGACGATGATGAAAAGCATGGTTCTTCCTGACATCGAGCAGACCTCCCGCGCGAGTCGCGTCCCGAGCCGGGCTCCTTGAGCCCGCCCTCCAAGCCCGCCACCGCAGAGCCAAGGTACTGCGGATCGGGTGCCGCCGCCGTTGCGGTGAACGCGGGAGCGGGCCGGGGGGTGCGTGACCGATTCCGCGGTCCCAATTCTGCTGTCCCAATTCTGCTGTCCCAATTCTGCTGTCGTTGGTGCGCGGCCCTCCGGGCCGCTCCTGCTCCACCGGAGTGGCTTCGGACGGCTGTCGGCACTGCGGCAGATCGGGAGTGGCGCGGCTCGAGCCGGGCGCCGACATGGACGAGAGCGCGACGGACCACCAGAGGCGGCCCAGAACGCCGCGCACCGAGAGTGGCCGTCGCACCGAAGATGGCCGCGGAGTCGGTCATGCACCCCCGGGCCGGGGGCGAGCCTGGGCCGAGCCGGGACTCGGTGCGGGAGCGGGGCGGAGGCCCTTCGTGGAGTGCGTCGGCCTCCTCCGTGAAGCTCCTCCTGCTTGAGCCCGGCTCATGCCGCGCCGCGGCGCACGAGGCGCCGCGCGTGCTCGGCGAGATCGGCCGCGCCGAGCGTTCCCAGGCTCGCGATGTCAGGAACCGGCGCGTTGGCAGCGATCGCGTCGCGCATCCGCCGGTCGGCTGCATGGACGGTCGAGTGGTTGCGTCGCCCGACCAAGGCTGCGATCTCCGGGTAGCTCATCGCGGTCAGCTCGCGGCAGAGCCACGTCACGAGCCCGCGCGCAAGGACCGTGCGCGGATGTCGCGAGCTGCCCAGGAACTCCTGCCGCTCGATCCCCAGCAGCGTGCAGACGGTGCTCACGATCGTCGCCGGGCGCACCGGCTCGGAGCGCTCCGGGGCGAGATCGCGGAGCGCCTCGTCGACGATCTCCACGCCGATCTCTGCCGGCTCGGTCGCGCCGGAGGGAGCCCCGGCGAGAGCGGCCGCGCCATCCCGTCCCTCTTGCGGCGCCGACTCGCCGCGAGCGAGGCGCCACTGGAGCTCCACGCGGTGAAGGGCGCCCTCGATCTCGCGGGCGGTCCCGACGACGCACGCCACGAACCGCGCCCGGGCAGCGGGGGAGAGGCGCACTCCGCGCCGCGCCAGGGAACGATCGAGCAGCGCCGCCCGCAATGGCGCATCGGGCAGGTCGATCTGCACGACCACGCCCGCCTTGAGTCGGCTGATCAGCGCCTGGGAGAAGGCGCGGATGCGATCGAGCGGAGCATCCGAGGCGAGGACGACCTGGCTTCCGTCGAGTCCGATGTGGTCGATCGTGTGGAGGAACTCGCTCGAGGTCTGCCGCTTCTCGGCGAGGAAGTGGACGTCGTCGATTGCGAGCAGGCCGTGAGAGCGGATCCACGAGCGGAACTCGTCGATCTTCCCGGTGCGCAGCGCGGTGATGAAGGCGTTGGTGAACTGCTCCCCGGTGGTGTAGAGGACCGGCAGCCGTGCCGCGACGGGAAGCCGGGTGCTCGCCTCGAGGCGCCGCGCGACGATGCCGCGCAGGAGGTGGGTCTTGCCGACTCCGCAGGCCCCGTGGATGAAGAGCGTCCGCGAGCCGCGATCGGGCTGGGCCATCCGCACGGCCGCATCGAAGGCCATCTGGTTCGAGCGCCCGGCGACGAAGTCCTCGAGGCGCGGCCCTGTCGTCGGGAGCGAAGCATCCGGAAGCGCGGAGACGATCCCGAACGAGTGCTCGGCGACGGCGTCCGGATCGGCCGGAGGCGCCGCAGGATCGCCATCGGGAGCGCTGGGCCTCTGCTGCGCAGCAGCTCGCCTTCGCGGCGCGGCGACCCGGTGCAGGACAGTCGCGTCGGGGCCAAGCGCGGCCCGGGCGACCGTCTCGAGCTCGGCGCGGAAGCGTCGATCGCGCGACTGGCGGAGGAACTCGGTCGCGCTTTCGACGACGAGCGTCGTGCCCTCTGCGACGATGGCGACGTCGTCGCCGAACCACCACGTCGCGGCGCGCTGGCCGACGCGGGCGCGGACCGCCCCGATCAGATCGCCCGAGTCCATCAGCTCGGTCAGATCGGTCGGACCGGCGAACTCGTGCGGCTGGGATGGAGGCGGCGGCTGTTCCTCGGGTCGGCGCTCGGTGGGTCGGGCGCCGGCGGCGGGCTCATCGGGCGACCGATCGCCGGCGCCGCCGCCGAGCGTCGCCGGCTCTCCGCGGCCCGCGGGCTGCGCGGGCGTCTCGAGTCGCCCGTGGCGGGAACGGCGGCGCGGTGCATCGGAGCGCTCCGTCCGCTCCGGTGCGTCGGGCGTCACGGTGCGGTGCGGTTCGGCCAGCGGAGCTGGCGCGAACAGCAGCCCGCGCGCCGGTTCGTCGCCGCCTTGGTCCATCAGCGCGTCACGCGGCGCCGCGAGCTGCTCGGGATGCTCCGCGGCGCTTCCGATCCCGTTCGCCCGCGAGCCTCGCTCCTCCGGCGAGGCCTCGGCGTCGACTCCGTGCCGGCGACGTCCGTTCGTCGAGCGGACGGTTCGATCGGTCGGGCGCTGCGGGAGGGTCATGGTCAGCGGGATCCTCGACGGCCAGAGGCGGATTCAGGTCACGGAGGGTCAGCTCGCCGCCGAGACGCCACAGCCGCCGGGCGGCGGGCACCGCGCCACCATCGGATCGACCGCGTTCGACGGACGACGAGCTGACTCGGGGACTCCGTTCGCGGCGCGATCTCGCCTGCCGAGGACCGTCTTCCGCGCTCGCCGCTGAGCGGCGATGCTCCCTCCCTCGCATCGAGCCGTCGCGCAGCACAACCTCCGACCAGCTCCCTGGAGGGAGCCCGGCAGGTCTTGCGACGGCACCAGCACGCCCGGCGCGAGCGTCATCCCGCCGGACCCTTCGAGGACTGGCGCGAGGGATGGCGAACGGACAGAATCGCAGCCCGCGAAAGACTCAGCGGGAGCGGGAACGCGTGACGGAGGACGACGAGGGAGAGCGGAATCGGTCTCGTGAACCGTTCGCTCCTGGGATCACCGAAGCTGGTGAACCCGGGAGCGCCCGGGCCGTGGAGATCGAACACCCGTCCTGGGTGTTCGCACAGGGTAGCGAGACGCCCGCGGTTCTCAAGGCCATCAGCGCGCTCAACCACGGATTCCTGACGTCGCGATCTCCGCGCCGCGGTGCCGCCCCGATTCCATCGGGGCCTGAGCGTGCCGACGAATTTTTCCACCACGTGATCCAAGCGCCGTCTATGCGCGGTGGAAAAGCTGACCGACTTGCAAGGCCGCCGCCGGGGCTCAAACGACCGGAGCCGCTCCCGAGCCGGCGAGCGGACGGATCAGAGCCCGCCGAACGGCGACCTTCCGGAATCCCTCGCTGCGGTAGAGGGCCACCGCCGGCGCGTTGGCGCGATCGACGGCGAGGCTGATGCGGCGTTCGCGCCGCAGCGACGCCTGTCGCAGACCATGTCGAAGCAGAAAGCGCCCAAGTCCCCGGCCGCGCGCCGCGACGGCCAGACCGAGGTAGATCAGCTCGAGGTCGCTGCCGAGGTGCGACGGGCTGAGCAGCAGCGCGCCGAGCGGGCGGCCATCAACGCGGAGCAGCGACCAGAGCCCTTCCTGATAGCGACCCGCCGCGAGATGTCCTTCGATGATGTCCTCCGTCGGGCGGATTCCGCGCAGCCCGGGGCAATCGAGGGTCTGCTCGTAGCTTGCTTCGAGGACGGCGCGCAGCGAGGGATCGCCGCGGCGCCATGCGATCACCTCGACGCCCCCCGGCGGCGAGGCGACGGCCGGAGACTCGTCGGAGCGGATCTCGCGGACGAGGTACTCCAGCGTTGCGAGGTCGAAGAACCCCGCGCGGAAGAAGGACGCGAGCAGGCCGGCGTGCCCTGCGCCGCTTCCCGGCGCGGGCGCCGGAGCGCGCGAGCGTGCGGGGATCGGCTCGGACTCCAGCCGCTCCTCCTCGAGCAGGGCCTGCGCCACGATCGCCTCCTCGGGTCGGAGCGCGGTGCAGAGCGCCGCGAGCGCCTCAGCCACCGCGGCGACTTCGCGGGGAGTCTCCGGCTGCGACGCGATCACCTGGGCTGTCCGGCCGGCGCAGGGGAGCGCCATGGCGGCGGCGAGGCAGCGGCCCTCGGCGAAGGCGGCGACGAGGAGATCGCGCCGGGCCCCCGGTCGCTCGAGCAGGCGCGCCAGCGCGGACGGGTCGGCGCGCGGAGCCACGCGCCGCGCTGCGGCTGCGAGCGTCCGGCGCCCGCGGAGTCCGGTCATGGTCAGCGGTCGAAGGAGCTCAACGCCCGCGGCCGGAGCGGCGCTGTGCAGGTCGGCGATGGCCGCCAAGCGCCCTGCGGAGACGGTCGGCCGAGCGTCGTCGGTCCGCGCGGTCTCGTCCGGGGTCGTCGCCATGCCGACGTCGGAACGCGTCACCGCCGCGTCGATCGTCCGCTCGGCCTCACCGATCCCTTCGACAGGCTGCATCGACGAGACGATAGAACCGCTCGGCCGCGCGACTCGGCACCGTGACGCAACGGCGTGTGCGCCGCGATCCGAGGCCGCCTCGATCAGCGCCGGCGTCGGAGCGCCGAGCGAGCGTGCGTGCGGTCGCTCGGCAGTCGACGGATCCGGATCGCGAATCTCGTCGCTCCGTCAGGTTCGAGGGCCGATGCGCTCGATCTCGCGGAGCAGCTCGGCGGCGCGGGTCTCTGAGAGGAGGGAGAGGTTCGCCTCGACGTTGAGGCGCGCTGCCTCGACGCCCGCGCTCGCGAGACGCTCGGCGATCACCCGGTCGCTCTCGAGGCTGGGATTGGTCGTCCCGCTCTGTGCCCGCAGCGCGTCGAGGATCGACCGGCCGAGTCGGAGCATCTCCAGCGGCGGCTCGACCGCACCCGAAGCCGCTGCGGCGAATGCCGCCGGATCCCGCTCGCGGAGGCCGCCGCGCAGGGCGGCGTCGAGCTGGGCGTACCCGCGCGCATCGGCGTCCGCGAGCTCGAGCAGGCGCGGGAGCGCCGCGCGGAACGCCTCGTCTCCCGCGCGGTGCAGCGCGTCGTGCCCGGCGAAGCGCGGGCGGCCGAGGGTGTAGCCGAGCACCATTCGGCCGAGCGCGGCTGCCGTGGCGAGCGTGGTTGCCGCGACGGCGCCGCCGCCGGGGGCCGGCGTGCGCGCGGCAAGCGCGTCGAGAAACGCCGCGACGCTCATGGCGCCGAGCGAACCCGCCGGCAGCGCCTCGTCGAGTCGGCGATCGCCGGGGCCACCATCGGCCTCTCCGCGAACCGCCTCGCCGCCGCTCACGACCGGATCTCCGCCGCGACGGCGCTGCGCAGGCGCGCAAGCACGAGCTCGACCTCCGAGTCGACCTCTTCGCCTCGAAGCGTGCGATCCGCCGCGCGGAAGCGCAGTCGGAACGTCGTCGACTTGCGACCTTCGGGGATCGGCTTTCCTCGGAAGACGGTGACGAACTCGAGGGCCTCGAGCGCCGAGAGTCGGAGCGAGGCGATCTCGGCCCGAAGCTGGTCCCAGGTGATCGTCTCGGCGACGATGACCGACACGTCGCGCTCGATCGCCGGAAACGCGGGCAGCGCGGCGGCGACGGCGCTGGGGGGGAAGCGCTCGAGGAGCGGGCGCAGTTCAATCTCTGCGGCGACCAGCGGAACGTCGATTCCGACGCCCGAAGCCAGTTCGCGGCGCACCGGGCCCATGATCCCCAGCGCCGCCGCTCCCCCGTCTATCGCCTTCGGACCGGACCTCCGGAGGTCTTCGCTTTCCGCTCCGTCGCGTCGCCCGCGGTCGCCGCCGACTTCGCGGCCTCCTTCGCCGCAGTCGAGCAGCAGCAGCGCGGCCGTCGAAAGCCAGCCGCCGCCGCGCTCGGTCGCCTCGGCCCGCACCGCGGCTTCGTGCCCGCAGGTCAGCGCGACCAGCCGCTCGACGATCCCGCGGAGAGCGCGGAGCGCTCGACCCGTCTCGGGCCGCGGACCCGGATCGAGCGATGCGACGTCGGCGACCAGCGCGAGCACCTCGCGCTCCGCATGAGCGCCGCCCGAGCCGGCGGCGCCGGGGAGATGGAACACCGATGCGACCTCGAAGAGCCGCAGCGACGAGACGCCGTGATCGAGGTTGTGGCGCCGCACCTTGAGCAGGCTCGGAACCAGCGACGGCCGGAGGATCGGCTCGGCGCGCGCCCGCTCGTCCTCCACGCGAAGCAGGCCGGGCGCGGCGCCCGACGGCGAGGGCTCCGGGAGGAACGCAGCCGCCGCAGATTCCGCGACGAGCGAGTGGGTGACGCACTCGACGAACTCCATGCCCGCGAGCGCATCGCGGAGCACCCTCCGCGCGGCGAAGGCCGGGCTCGGATCGGCGAGCCTCACCGCGATCGTGTCGGTCACCGGGAGCGCATCGAGCCCGATCATCCGGGCGACCTCCTCGACGAGGTCGACTTCGCGCTCGATGTCGATCCGCTCCGCCGGGACGGTGCATGCGATGATCGCGTCACCGTCGCCGAGCGGCTCTGCGCGCGGCGCGAAGCCGAGCGCGTCGAGCGCCGTCATCATCCGATCGAGGGGCATCGCGACGCCGAGAAGCCTCCGGCAGCGCGCCGTGCGCAGCTCGATCCGCCGTGGCGGCGGCAGCGGGGCGCCCGCGTCGACGGACCCGGCGCAGAGCGTGCCGCCCGCCACTTCGAGGATCAGGGCTGCGAGCCGGCGGCTCGCGGCCTCGACCTGCGCAGGGTGCACGCCGCGCTCGAAGCGATGGCTCGAGTCGCTGGCGATGCGCAGGCGGCGTCCGGTGCGCCGGATCGTGACCGGGTCGAAGCTGGCCGATTCGAGCAGCAGGTCGGTCGTCCCCTCGCGGACCGCGGACGCGGCGCCGCCCTTGATTCCCGCCAGCGCGACCGGCCGCTCCGCATCGGCGATGACGAGGTCGGCGGGGTCGAGTCCGATCTCCTCGGCGCCGTCGCCCAGCGGAAGGAAGCGCTCCCCGGTCCGGGCCATGCGGATGACTATGCGGCGGCCGCGAAGGGCGTCGAGGTCGAAGACATGCGTCGGCTGCCCGAGCTCGAAGAGCACGTAGTTGGTGGCGTCGACGATGTTGGAGCGCGGGATCTGCCCGATGGCGCGCAGCCGGTCCGCCAGCCACGGCGGCGATGGCCTCACGGTCGCTCCGAGGATCACGCGGGCGACGTAGCGCGCGCAGAGGTCGGGACGCTCGTTGACGACGCTCGTGATCTCCTCCGCGCGCGGGCCCGTCTCGCTCGGGGTCGCCGCGGGGAGTCGCAGCCGTCGTCCGGAGAGCGCCGCGATCTCGCGGGCGAGGCCGACATGGCTCAGGCAGTCGCCCCGGTTGCTCGTCGTCTCGATCTCCTGACGCGTGTCTCCGTCGAGCGCCTCGCGGCCGTCGAAGGGAAGCCCCGCGCGGGTGAGCAGTTCGGCCTGCTCGTCGGCATCGGCGGGGCGGTCGAGGTAGTCGTTGATCCAGTTGACGCTCGTGCGCATGGGTCGTCCAGTCGGTCGCTCTCGCTCTCGCGCTCGGCCGCCGCGCCGCGATGGCGGGCGGGCCGGATGGACCTGCGACCAGGTCCCGGGGCAGCGCGGCCGTGGGGAGTGCGAGCCCGGCGGCTCCCGGGCGTCCCCGCTGCGGCGCCCTGCCGCGTCGAGGCTCGCATCCGAGTCTCGAGGTCCCGCAGCGGCGCTTCGGGCGCCCCGTCTGCCACGCTCTCGTTGCGGAACGCCGCCTTCGACCGTCTGGCGACGGCGCCAAGGGGCGCTGGAAAGCCCGGAGGGTAGCGAACTCTCGCGAAGCGGGCCCCCCTCCGCAGTCGCCGGAGCAGGTCGCGAGCGCGGCGCGCCGTGCCGCGGACGTGCCGGGGGGCGCCGTGCCCGGCGGCCTCGGGGTTACCATCGCGGCGAATGCCGCTTGCAGCCCGATGCACGGCCGAGGAATCGGCACCGCTCTTCCGCAGCGCCGTCGACGCCGCGCACCGAGCGCGGCGGGATGGCGTCGGCGCCCCGTCCGCCCGCAGCGGCCGGGGGCGTCGCGCTTCGATCGGGCTTGCGGCGAGAGTCTCGGCGGCGCTCCTCTGCGGGGCGCTCCTCTGCGGCTGCGCATCGCCCGTAGCGGTCGCGCCGCCGGCGGCCGCGCCCGACGACCTGACCATCTCGGTGACCGTCCTCGTCGGCGAGGAGCGACTCGGTCTCGATCGAGTCGAGCGGCGGCCGGGCCGGTACATCGTCTTTCCCGATGGCACCATCCACGCCGACGTGGGCCGGACGATCACCGCGGACGTGCGACCCGGGCGCACGCGGCAGCTCCGGCGCGAGCAGCTCGAGTCCCTCTGGGGGCTGGCCCGCCGCCTCGGCCTCGCCGATCCGCGCGAAGGGGAGCCTCCGGGCAACGACGTGCTGATCGTCGTGTGTCGAACCGAGATCGTCCACGTGCTCAGCTTCGAGACGAGCGAAGCAGCGTGGCGATTCGTCCGGCGCACGGAGGGCGCGGAACCGGACGCGGTGACGACGCGCCTCGTGCGCGAGCTTGCGGCGCTTGCGTGGGTGCCTGACGATCCTCCCGAGTCGCGAAGCCAGGCGGTGGTGCGCTACGACTTCGGGCCGGATCCATATGCGTCGCTCCGGGTGCCGGCTCCGGCGCCGGGCGCGGCGCCCGCCCCTGCTCCGGCCCCGAGGGACCGACGATGACGATCACCGCGGCAATCCCATGCGGCCCGCGGTGCGCGCTCGGATTGAGCCGCTCGAGGCGAGCGTGCCCGATCGCCGCGCGGTCGAGCCGCTCGTCCGACTGCTCTCACGCCGCGTCCCCATGGCGAACACGCGGGCCGTGGCTGGGGGCGCTTCTGGCTGCGCTCGTGGCGCTCGCGGGGTGCGCAGCGCCGGCGGGAATCCGCGACGAGCGGGACGTGACCGGCGGGATCGATCTCACCGTCGAGAGCCGGGACATCGCGAGCCAGCGCATCGTCGCGTTCACGGTTCTCGCGAACGGACAGGTCACGTTCTCCGGCGGCAAGGATGCAGTGGCCCGACGCGTCGGCTGGACCGGCGAGCTGACTGCCGAGCAGGGTGCCGCGCTGCGCGAGCTCCTCGAGCGCGATGGCTGGCTCGACGGAACCGCGGCGTCCTCCGGGGCGCCCCGGAGCCTCCTCTTCCGGGCGGTTGTCCGAGGCGGGCCGCACGGCTCGAAGCGGTACGACCTCCGCGGGACCTCCGACGCCGCCGCCCGCCTCGAGGCGTTCCTCGATCAGGCGACGCGCGCGCGCCACGCTGCCTTCCTGCAATCCCTCCCCGAGGCCGGCGACGCGCTTCGCTGATCCCCCGCAGCAGGCGCCGGAGGTCCGCCGGCGGGCGGCGGCGGGGTCGGTCGGGCTCGGCCGAGCGCGCGGGACGCGGCGCCACTCCCGCGCCGCCGCCGCCTCCGGTACGCTGCGCACGTGGCGTCGACTGCGGCCCATCTCGATCCGGTGGCAGGTCCTCCGGCGGCGCCGTGTGCAATCCCCGCGGGGGCGACCGCGACGGTCGGCCGGGAAGAGGGGTGTGACGTGCGGCTCGTCCATGAGGGCGTCTCGCGCCGGCACTGCTCGGTCCGCAACGACGGCACCGCTCTCTCGATCGTCGATCTCGGCAGCACGCACGGGACGGACGTTGACGGGGTGCGCATCGCGCCGGGAGTGGCGACCGAGGCTCGACACGGTTCGACGCTCGGCATCGGACCGTGGATCTTCCGCGTTCGGCTGCGCCGCGACGACGACGCGCCGGTGCTCCTCGACCGGGGTCTACATCGGCGTGCGCGCCCGTCCTACGAGACACGTCCCACGATCTTCCTCCGCCTGCGGGATGGCGACGCCCGCGCGCGGGAGCTCTCATGGCAGGAGTTCCAGGAACGCTACGCGCCGGTCATCGTCGGCTTCGCCCGCAACGCCGGTCTGACTGGAACCGATGCCGAGGATCTCCTTCAGGAGGTGCTGCTCGCGTTCTTTCGGGTCACTCCGCGCTTCGAGTACGACCCTGCGAAGGGCCGCTTCCGCGGGTACCTGAAACGCGCCGTGCTCAACGAGGTTCGCCGCCGCCGGGCGCTGCGGGCGCGCGGCGGTTCGGAGCTGGCGTTCGATCCCGCCGACGACGCGAGTCCCGACGAGGAGTCGGCGTGGGAGCGGGAGTGGGCCGAGCAGGTGATGCGCCGGGCGATCGAGGAGGCGCGAGCGCACGTCGACGCGCGGACCTTCGAGGCCTTCGAGCTCTACGCACGCCGCGGGGTCCCGGCCGAGGAGGTCGCCGAGCGCCTGGGCATGGCGGTGAACTCCGTGCACCAGGCCAAGAGCCGCGTGGTTCGCCTGGCTCGCGCCGCGGCCGAGGCGATCCGCGAGGCGGAGGGCTGAACGTCCTCGAGCGACGCCCTCTCGGCGGCTCTGTCACGGCGTCACGGAGCGCCTTCAGCCCTCGGGGAGAACGCGAGGCCGGGCGTTCGTCGCCGTCGGCGCCAGCGCGGCCTGCGCTCGCTGCCTGGATCGTCGCGGACTGAGGGCATCCGGGAGGGCCGATCGGTTGCGTGGCGTGCATGGCCCGGCGTCGGCAAGGTCTCCTCGCATCGATGCTCCAGAGCCTCTGGGCGTCCGCGGCCGCAGGCGCTGCGGAAGCCGCTGCGGGCGGGGACTTTCGGAGGCGTTCGGCCTCGGTCCGCCCGCGCCTTCCGTCTCTTCCGGGTCACTCGCAATGCCCGGTCGGACGAGGGCGGCTCGGTGGCTCAGGCTCCTCGTTCGGGGCGCCGGAGCGGCCGACGTCGTCCTGTGAGAGGCGTGCGGTCCTCCTGTCGAGGGCCGGCACGGCCCTTCGGCCGCTCGCGTCCTCACTCGGAGTCACCATGCAGATCCGCGCCTTCCCGCGTTCCTCCGCCGCCCCTCGCACTCGAAGCTGCTGCGGCCAGCGCTTCGGCGTTCCCGCGCTGGCTCCGATCCTCGGCACACTCGGGGCCGTCCTCTCGGCGCTGGCGATCGCGCCCGCCGTCGAGGCGAGCTGTCAGGCGCCGAAGCCGCCGACGTTCACCGTCACGCTGCCCAAGGTGGTGAACCCGCCGAATCCGCAGGGCTGGAACCTGCCGACCGTCTGGGGTCCGCTCAACGCCCAGGTGCCGGCCGCGGACTCGATCGTCGTGCCCAACGGGCGACCGATCTACGCCCTCTTCGTCAGCGGCTTCCGTTCCAACGGCCACCTCGATCAATTGATGACGTACTCGTTCGCCCGGCATCTGATGGCCCAGGGGGCGTACGTGCACTATGCCTGGTGGAACAACCTGCTCGCCCCGTACATGGAGCGGCCGCTGCACCACGCTCAGTCCCACCCCGGTCTGGTCGAGGATCTGCTCGAGTTCAGCACCCCCCAGTCGGCTGAACAGAAGGCGGTGCCCGGGGAGAACCACCAGTTTCTCGCCGACGCGAAGCTCTTCCTCTCGGCGATCCGCGCCAACAACCCCGAGGCGGTCATCGTGATCGTGGGCCACAGCATGGGCGGTCACACCGTCGCCCAGCTCGCCAACGAGACCGATGTCCTGATCGATCTCGTCGCGCCGATCGATCCGGTCGGGTGTCGTACCTACCCCTGGGCGCCCCCTGCGTTCCAGTCGGAGCCCCACTTCAACTGGACGCGGTACCGGGCCACGCGCGAGAACTTCCTCGGGTATCGATCGATGACGTGGGTGGGCGGGGTCTTCGGCGCGTGCGAGCCTGACGGACCGTGGCTCCAGACGTGGGGCGAGGCGTCTCAGGGAAGCACCCATCCGCTCTGCCTGGGACAGGTGCACGTTCACGGTGCGCCGCGCATGACCTTCGGCTCCAACGTGATCAACCTCTATCACCGCTGGCAGGAGGAGTTCCTGTATCCGTTCGACTACGCGGACGTTCGGCTCTTCAATCCCAGCTTCCCGTTCCCGGCCGGAGGCTCGCAGGTCCAGACGAAGGTGACAACGCAGGACTCCGGCGGCGAGTCCGGAGGCTGGCCGCAGTCGGCCCTTCCGCTCCAAGGCTGCTGCCCCGCGAGCAACGGAGTCGGCTGGCCCAAGGACGGACACGGGGAGATCGTCGGCGCGCGGGGTCCGGTGCTGGCGGTGGTTCCGCTCGCCTACCGGGTCAGGACGAGCCCGGAGTGCGGCGTCCTCTGCTCGGGCTTGACGTGGCCTGCGCGGACGTACAGCGGCGGCGCCTGGGGCAACCCGTCCTCGGCGGTGCGGGTCGCGCTGCTGAAGGCGCTCGAGACGACTCCGCTGAACCAGTCCTGGGCGCATCAGCCTTACAACCCCGCCCTCTGCAAGGTCTCCGGCGGTCTCATCAGCCGTTTTGAGTCGATCAACAAGCCGCCGGTCGCCGACGCCGGGGGCGACCAGTCACTCTTCTGCGCCGGATGCCAGACGCTCAACGTGATGCTGGACGGTTCGGGCTCCTCCGATCCGGAAGGGCAGCCGCTGTCGTACGCCTGGAACTGGGGATTCGGGAGCGCCTCAGGGGCGGTCGTGACCGTGCCGATGCCGGTGGGGACGCACTGCGTCAAGCTCGATGTCACGGACTCCGTCGGCCACGTGAAGCGGGACACCGCGACCATCACCGTGATCGACACGACCTCACCGCTGCATCCCTACACGGGCGTCGCACATCTCTGGAAGCAGGCCGCAGGTCAGTGGGCAGGGATGGCCTTCGATCAGCCCTTCCCCGGGATCCCCAACGCGACCGGCTGTCTGCTTGCCTCGCCGAATGCCCCGGCCGTCGTCGCGCTTCCCGGCGGAGTGCTGACCGTCACGGCGACGCAGAACGGCGCACCCACG
Source organism: uncultured Planctomycetia bacterium (assembly GCA_937871505.1). Classification (GTDB taxonomy): domain Bacteria; phylum Planctomycetota; class Phycisphaerae; order Phycisphaerales; family SM1A02; genus CALMPF01. The sequence goes on from CALMPF010000066.1 coordinate 57,343, forward strand.
TGCGCGGTGACCGACGCTTCGACCGCACCGGCCGTCTCCGATGCCGTCATCCTCTCGGCCAACGCCACGGTGACCTACGAGTTCGATCCCGCCATCGCGGCCTTCTACACCTACTTCGGTTCGCTCGCGATCGGGCACACGGCGTCGATGAAGGTCTTCGGCGCCGAGAGCGCCCTGCTCGGCACGATCACCACGCCTCCGAGCGGAGTGAATGCCCTCGCCACCGGACAGGGCTTCACGTCGACGGTCCCCGTGCACCGAATCGAGTTCACCGCGACCGAACCCGGGACCGTGCTGATCGGCGCCTTCGTCGGCCTGCGCTCCGGCGAGCCGTCGTTGGGGTCGGTCGATCTCGGGTCGTACCAGGGGCCCGCCGGCGGGATCGTGCAACTGGACTTCGCGGTTGCCTTCCACGGAGCCTGCTACGGCGACCTCGATGGCGACGGCTATGTCGACGCGGCCGACCTCGGCGTCCTGCTCGCGGCGTGGGGATTCTGCGACGGGTGTCCTGCCGATCTCGACGGGAGCGGCAGCGTCGACGCCGCCGATCTCGGGATCCTGCTCGGCGCGTGGGGTCGATGCGAGTAGCCGACCAGCATGTCTCCCCCGGAGCGCGCCCACGTGGCAGGGGCCGCGTGGGTCGCTCGGGCTTCCAATGAGCAGCCGGTGGGTGCTCGGAGCCGCCGCAACTCCCTCGCCCGATTGGGGATGCTGCGTGTTTGCAACGACTTGGCCGTGCGCGTCCTGCTCGGACTCACGCTTCAACGCGCGCTCGCCCGCGGTCGCGATAGCGCCCGATAATCTGCGCAAGGTGTGTCCATGTCCGCGCAAGGTGTGTCCTTGCGCCCCCTGCTCGGACTCACGCTTCAACGCGCGCTCGCCCGCGGTCGCGATCGCGCCCGATAATCTGCGCAAGGTGTGTCCATGTCCGCGCAAGGTGTGTCCTTGCGCCCCCTGTCCTTGCGCCCCCTTGAGCTGCCGGAGCGACTCAGGCCAAAGGACGACTGGGACGAGGAGCCCGCCACGGCACGCTTACCGGCTGAGATGTAGTGGAAAACCCATGGGGTCGACCAGCCTGCCAGGCGGGCGCCAGGGCGATTTGGGCGGCAAACTGCGCAACCTGGGCTCACGCGCCCCGATGCGCGCTCCCGGAGCCTGCTTGAGGCGTGTCCCTCCGCCGTCAGCCGGCGCGACAGCAGCAGAGCGCGGCGCGCTCTGCGTCCGGCGATCGGATCTCGGAGGCTGGCTACTTCAGAGCGCTCGTGCCAACGTCGCCGAGTGAGGGATCGGCAGGGGGGTTGGCGGAGGGAGGAGACGCCTTCGGCGGAGCTGGCTGCGGGTGGGTTGGCACTGAGCTTCCCGTCGCGCCGCCAGCCGGACGGCCCGCGGTGCTGGGCGGCCCGCCGAGAATCTGTCGGAGAATCGCCGACAGGGGTCCGTCGAGCGACGCAAGGGCCGCGTCGTCGAAGCCGCCGCGGCGAGAGTCGAGGCAGGGGCCCCAGTCGGCCAGCAGGATCGCCAGATCCTCGCCGTTGACGATCCCGTCAAAGTTGAGGTCGTAGGGCGACTCGCCCCGATCGCCCCACGCGGCGAGCAGGCCGCCGAGGTCGTTGCCGTCGACGATGCCGTCGCCGTCGACGTCGCCCGGGCAGCTCACCGGATCGGCGACGAAGACCGAGATGAACCCGCCGGGTCCGGCGAGCCCGCCGCCGCCGCCGACGCTCACGAGGTCGACCGGCCCGTCGAGATCTGCGTTGGCCGAGGCGAGCGCGGAGGGGATGCCGAAGATCGTCTGGGCGTCGAAGATCGTGGTGAGGACGAGCTGACCGCCGTTGCTGTCGTTGCGGAACAGCGTCAGCGAAGGCACCCCCATGTCGTCTTCGACGATCACGGCGATGTCGAGGTCGCCCGAGGCGTCGTTGTCGAAGTCGCCGACCGCGATGGCGGTGGGGAAGCCCCCGGCGTCGAGATCGACGGCCGGCAGGAACGTGCCGTCCGGCAGCCCGACCAGCACGGAGATCGTTCCCGCGAGCGAGTTCGCCGTCACCACGTCGATCGTCCCGTCGCCGTCGAGGTCGCCCGCCCCCATGCCGATCGGACCGGCGCCGACGCCGTAGAAGGCGGGCGGCGCGAAGTTCCCGCCGCCGAGGTTCAGATGGACCGCGATCGACGGCGCGTCCTGGGCGCCGAGCGGCTTCGCGACTCCGAAGTTGACGACGAGCAGGTCGTTGTCGCGGTCGCCGCCGAGATCGATCGGGCAGACCGTCTGCGGCGTGGCTCCCGTGGCGAGCTGCACCGGCGCCCCGAAGTTGCCCTGGCCGTCGTTGAAGAAGATGACCAGAGCGTCTCCGGAGGTCTGGGCGACGACGATGTCGTTCACGCGATCGCCGTCAAGGTCGGCCACCGCGACGCCGCCGAGGACGCCGCCGACGAGGAGCGTCCCTTCGAGCTCGATCCCCGCCTGACCTCCGCCCTCGCCCGCGACGAGCGTGCTGGTGTTCCGCAGGAGGCTCAGCGTGCCATCGCCGCGGTTGCTGGTGACGGCGTCCGGCTTCCCTGAACCGAAGAGCTCGCCCTGGGCCACCGAGATCGGTTCCGCGCCGACCTCGACGGTCGCGGCGACGACGAAGGTCGGAGCGTTCCCCGGGTTGACCACTTCGCTGACGAGCAACTGCACCTGTCCCGGTGAGTTCTTGGAGAGACCCGCCTGGGTCACGATGGCGTCCGGGGCCGGACTCGGGGTGAACTGTGCGACGGCCACCGCGGTCGGCGGTCGCTCGAGCGTGCTGGTGGTCGGCGGGCCCAGGCGGAGGAAGACCGGCAGGTAGACGACCTTGGCGCGAAGCGCCTCGCCCCCGGAGACGGGGACGGTCGCGAGGCTGAGGTAGCGGAAGACCGGAAGCAGCGGCGAGCTGAGCACGGCCGGGGTGCCGTCGATCGAGGGTGCGCGCAGCACGTCGAACGCCGTCCCGAGCGTCGGATTCGCCCCCGGTGCGACTGCGATCAGGCCACCCCCGACGGTCGACGGGCCGGTCGCGACGATCGCCGGTGGCGGGATCGGCCCGGGGATCAGCGGGATGGTGACGAGACCGAAGTCGCTCAGATCGACCGTGGCTGCCGAGAGCGAGCCCCCCTCGAAGGTCAGCCGGCCGCGCTGACGGAGCTGGAAAGAGCCGGTCGACTCGAGCGTGCCCGCGTCGGCGATGACCACCTCGATCGGCGCGCCGACGCCCCCGGTGAGGCTTGGCACGCTGCCCACCACGAGCGGACCGACGAAGAGAGCGCTGCTCCCCGGGCCCTCGATCAGCACGTTCCCGCCGGCGTTGGGTTCATCTCCGAAAAAGCCGGGGCCCGCGCCCAGCGTCCCGCCATTGCGGATGATCAGCGTTCCGGGCTGGTTGGTCAGGCCGACGAAGACGCCGGGATCGAGCCGCACACCGCCCTCGCTGATCAGCAGCGTGCCGTTCGACTGGAGATCGATGCTCCCGCCATCGAGGATCAGTTCGGCCGCTTCGACGCGCGCGCTGAAGATCGAGAGGTCGCCCTCGGAGTTGATCCGCAGCGTCGCCGGCACGCGGAAGAGCGAACCGCTCTCGACGCTCACGACGGCCGAGCCGCCGGGGCCGTTCGCGTCACCCGAGATGTCGGCGCCTTCCGTCGCGAGCACGAAGGAGCCGGGATCGCTGATGAAGAGGATGCCCGACGATCCCGGCTGCCGCCCGACGCGCAGCATCTCGCTCGCGACGATGCTGCCGCTGTTGATCACGCTCACATCGCCGATGCCCTCTTCAGCGATGGTCAGATCGCCGAAGAGAAGCCAGATGCCGGCGCTGCGATCGATCGAGACGGTGCCGAATCCGGTGATCGACTGGCCGATGGTCGAGGTTGCGGAGAGCATCTGCCCGGCGAGGGTGAGCTCGCCGATTCCGGCTTCGCCGACGTTGAGCGCGCCGGAGAACGAGACCACCATCCCCGTTCCCATGGTCACCGACCCGAAGGAGCCGAAGTCGACGCCGACGGCACCCGAGTTGCCAAGCACGATGCCGCCGGCGACCGACCAGAAGGCGAAGTCTCCCGCCGACTGGCCGATCAGCAGCGATCGCATCGGACCCGAGGTCGCGGGGGAGAAGAGCTGATACGCCCCTCCGGCGAGGTTGAAGTCGACTCCCGGAACCGCGCTCCCGACGGTGAGGCCCTGGTTTGAGACCGAGCCGCCGGGGAAGTTCACCGGCCCGCCGAGCGTCGAGAAGATCGCGCGGTCCGCCGGTCCCGGCACGCCGTTGGGCAGCCAGTTGAGCCGATCGGAGAAGCTGATCCCGTCGCCGAGCCCGGTCCAGACGCGGTCGACCGCGCTTGCCGAGGCAGCGACGACGAGGGCGCAGAGGGAACCGACGCGGGCGGCCTGACTCATCGAACTCTTCATGGTTGGTTGCTCTCCCGCCGCAGTGTACCGGCAGATCCCGGTCCATCGCATCGCGAGCAACCCCCCTGGAGGGCGTCCTGACCCGAGATGCCCCGCCCCGGTCCGAGCTGGTCCGAGCCGGTCCGAGCTGGTCCGAGATGGCCCGAGCCCGTCTGATCCCGTCTGATCCCGTTTGGGCCCGTTTGGGCCAGCTCGACCGAAGTTCCGCAACGCTCAGCGCATTGCCACGGCCAGCGTGGCACGGACGGAGCGGGGCGTGGTGGCTGATGGCGCTGACGACCGGGTGCGCCGGCGAGCGAGTTCGTCGGTTCGGTGTCAGCCGGGGCGACGAAGTCCATAATCATCGGTGCCATCCCGGACGAGCGCGTCGCCGACGCCGCCGCAGGGCCTGCTGTGCCGATCCACGTGCTCCGATGACTCCCAATCCACTCGATCCGGCCGAACCGGCTGAACCGGCTGACTGGGCCAACCCGGCTGAACCCTCCGAGAGTGCCGATCGGTCCGGCCCTGCCGGGCCGGATCGGCTCCGCTCCGCGACCGATGGCGGCCGCGAGCTGCCCGGCGAGGGCCCGAGCGGGTCGGCCGGCGCCGGCGACCCGCCTCGAGACTCGGAACCGCGCCGCGCCGGGTCGGACCCGACGTCAAGGGTCGATCCGAGGAGCGGAGGGCTTCCGCGAGAGCGACCTTCCTCGTCCTTCGGAGTCGACCCCGCCCGCGCTGCTGGAGTCCCGGAGTCGGTCGGGCCCTACCGCATTCTCCGCGAACTCGGCCGGGGCGGGATGGGCGTGGTCTACCTCGGCGCGCGCGAGGACGTGCCGCTGCGCCGGATGGTCGCGATCAAGCTGGTTCATCGCGGCATGGCGGTCGGCGAGGTGCTCGAGCGCTTCGAACGCGAGCGCGAGGTCCTCGCGGCGCTGAACCACCCCAACATCGCCAGGCTCCTCGACGTCGGTTCCTCCGCGGAGGGAGAGCCGTATCTGGTGATGGAGCACGTCGAAGGCGAGCCGATCGACGACTACTGCGATGCCCGCCGGCTCACGATCCCGGAGCGCCTGGCGCTCTTCCGGCAGGTCTGCGCCGCGGTGCAGCACGCCCATCAGAACCTGGTCGTGCATCGCGACATCAAGCCGCGGAACATCCTCGTCACGCCCGAGGGCGTGCCCAAGCTGCTCGACTTCGGCATCGCGAAGCTGATCAATCCCGCGCTTTCGTCGCGGCTCGATGCTCCGACGGTCACCGGCCTGCGCCTGATGACGCCCGAGTACGCGTCGCCCGAGCAGGTGCGCGGGCTGGCGATCACGACCGCGAGCGACATCTACGCCCTCGGCGTGGTGCTCTTCGAGCTCCTCACCGGCCACCGCCCGTACAGGCTCGCGCGCCGCGCGTACCAGGAGGTCGAGCGGATCATCTGCGAAGAGGATCCGCAGCTCCCGAGCACCGCCATCAGCCGCGTGGAGCGGCTCGACGGCGAGGAGGCCGCGCCGACCGACGCGGCGCCGATCGAGGACGACGATTCGGTGATCACGCCGGAGAGCGTCAGCCGCCGGCGCCGCGAGCGCCCGCGCGGCCTGCGCCGGGTGCTCGAAGGCGACCTGGACAACATCGTCCTGATGGCGATGCGGAAGGAGCCGCAGCGGCGCTATCGATCGGCCGAGGCGCTCGCCGAGGACCTCGACCGGCACCTGCGCGGCATGCCGGTGATCGCCCGTCCCGACACGCTGGGCTATCGCGCCGCGAAGTTCGTCCGGCGCAACCGCGGCGCCGTCGCCGCAGCCGCGTGCGTCGTGCTCGCGCTGGCGCTCGGTCTCGCCGCGGCGCTCTGGCAGGCGCGGATCGCTGCGCAGGAGCGCGATCTGGCCGAGGCACGGCTTGTCCGGCTCCGCGCTCTCGCAGGGGCGCTGGTGACCGAGATCGCCCCGCAGGTCCGCCGGATCGAGGGGGCGACCGCTGCGAGGCGGACGATTCTCGAGAACGCGTCGCGCGTCCTTGAGGATCTCTCGGTCGAGGCCGCTCGCCATGCCGAAGTCGGTCCGGACTCCGCGGCGCGGCACATCGAGCTTGCCCAGGCGCTGCTTCAGCTCGGCGAGGTCGCCGGGGGCTATCGCAGCGACACCTTCGGCGAGATGGCGGCGGGGGAGGCGCTCGCGCAGCGCGCTGCGGAGGGCTTCGAGGCGGCGCTGGCCGTCGACCCGGGCAATGTCCCCGCGCAGCGCGGCCTGGCGCGGGCGCTCCGCAACCTCGCCGATGGACGCCGCGAGGCGGAGCGGCACGACGAGGCGCTGAGCCTGCTCCGCCGTTCGAACCAGGTCGCGGACGCGCTCGTTGCCGCCGATCGATCCGATCCGAGGCTGCTGCTCGACAGGGCCGGACTGCGGCTCTCGCTCGGGGATGGCTGGCGGGCGAAGGCGCGCAGCCTCGAGGATCTCCGCCGGCTGCGCCACGGAGACTCGCCGTCCGACCCGGGCAGCGAGGCGGCACGCCTCGACCGCACGGCGCTCGATGCGGAACGGGCGGCGCTGGCGGCGTGGGAAGAGGCGCTCGCGGATCACGTCGAGCTCGCCCGGCACGGCGGCTCCGTCGCCGACGATCGGGAGGCGCGGCGCGAGCACGCGGTGGTGCTCCAGCGCCTCGCCGGAGCGACGCGGCGCGTCGACGCGGGCCAGTCGCTCCGCCGCCTCGCGGAGGCGGCGGCGATCCTCGATGCCCTCCAGCGCGGCGACGATCGCGACAGCTCGGTGCGGCTCCAGCGCGTGCTGCTGCGGACGGAGCTTGCGCGGACGCGCTGCGAGGCCGCGCCCGCTGCGGAGCCGCCGAGCGGCGCGGCGGACCAGCCTGGGTCGGCCGCCGGAGATGGTCCGGGCGCGACGCCCTCGCGGCAGTCGCTGCTCGATCAGGCGCTGGCCGACGCGGACCTCGCCGTCGCCGAAGCGTCGAGGATGGTCGCGGCGGATCCGGACAACACCCGCGCCGTCGTGGCGCGGATCGCCGCCCGCGAGGCGCGCCTGCTGACGCTCGAGCTGCGCGGAGAGGCCGCGGAGCGGACGGCGGAGTACGAGCGGCTGATCGAGGATCTCCCCCTGACGCGGCGCCCCGCGCTGATTGCGCGGACCGCCCGGCTGCATGGAATCCAACGGAGAGTCGAGGGACACCCGGCGCAGGCGGTCGCGCTGCTGCTGCTGGCGGTCCGGGCCGCAGATCGAGCCGCGATCCGCGATGCCACCGCCCCCGACGCCCCCCCCGGCGCCCAGCTCGCCGTCGATGCCGCGCTCGCGCGACTTGCCCTCGCCGAAGCGCTGCTGGACGCGGGGCGCGGCACGGAGGCGCGCGTCGAGGTCGCGACCGCCATCGAGGCGCTTCGCGACGAAGGGCGGGCAGCGGCGGCCTCCACCCCGCCTGGCGCAGCGCCTTCCGCCGCATTCGACCGCGCCGCGCGGATCGCGGAAGCCGAGGCGCTTCTGGCGCGCATCGACGCAACCCGCATCGACGGGCGGTAGCGTCGCCGGGGCGAAGGGAGTTCAGTTCATCTCGCCGAAGCGGGTCTCTCCGCGCCGCTGCGTCGTGCCGACGCGGACGCTGGCGTTGTTGATCACCACGCCTTCGACCTGGCCACCGCGCTCGACCCGACCCAGCATGACGCCCACGATGTGGGTTCCTTCGGGAATGTGGTAGAGCAGGCGGAGGGTGTGGTTGCCGCTCTGCGGGAGGCTCGGTATCTCGGAGAGCGAACGGATGCCCCGGACGGGATCGAGCATGATCTCGACGTCGGCGGCGCGCTCCCACATGAACCCGTACGGCGCATAGGCATTGCCGCTCTCGTCGATCAGGAGCGGCGCGGCGCTCGCGCCGGCGCGCTGGCGGAAGTCGAAGCGGTCGCCCCAGATGTCCACGCTCGACTTGCCGCGGCTGATGTCGAGCTTGACGACCTTGGTCCCCGGAGGCTCGAGCAGCCCGCGGATGCGCAGCGCCCGGCTCGGCATGCCAAGTCCGGAGTCGCGCGGAAAGATCGCGCGCCCCGAGGCGAGGAAGTCCTCGGAGATCTCCATCCCGCTGATCTGGTTCTTGCTCAGCGTCAGCGGGGCGATCGTCGCATCGATCATCACGTCCTCATCCTCGAGCGCCGGGGCGCTGGGGTCGTACTTGAACGCGAGCTGCCGTCCGCCGAGCCCGAGCTTCGCCGCCATCCAGTCGACATCGGAGGTCGGTCGCGGCACCGTCGGCAGGGCGTAGCGAACGCCCTTGACCTGGACGAACTCCGGCTGCGTGCCGCCGAACGCGGCGGCGGGGAACATGAAGAGGATCGAGGTCGACTGGGCCCCGGGAATGCTCGACGCGTACGACGTCACGTCGTCGAAGGCCGACTCGACGGGCCCGCCCGGTTCGTTCTGGACCCATCGCACCGGATGGACGACGACCGGGTTGCCGCTGGGATCGCGGCCGATCAGGCGGACCTGCGAGGCGGTGACGATCAGCATCTCGCCCTGGTCGAATGCCGGGCGGTCGAAGTTGATCTGGACGCCGATCGCCCCGCGCACGCCGCGGCCGAGCGACGCCGTCGGAGCGACCATCACCCGCTCGACCGAGGCCGCCGAGGGCACCATCGAAGACTTGCCCTGCCCCTCCCGGTATCCGTCGCGCCAGAGCGAGAGCGCCATCTCGTCGAGCCCCGGATAGCTCCGCCCAAGCGTCTGGCGCCCGACGATCGGCGTCAGCGCGCCGTCGCTCACGAACGCGTAGAACTCGCTGGTCCACGTGTGCAGCGGCGGATAGAGCCGGCCGACCAGCGTCGGCTGCCCGCTCGCCTGTGCGTCGCGGACCACGCCGCGGAAGCCCATGATCTCGACGGAGCTCTGGAAGAACCCGATGCCGATGAGGCAGATGCCCATCGTGATCGCCCCCGCCGCCGCGCCGAAGAGCGACCCGAAGGTGTAGTTGACCCAGGTCGGGAGGTTCAGGTTCTCCGGCACCAGCTTGTCGGTCGCCGTCCTCAGCAGGAAGAGGGTCAGCGCGAAGCTGCCGAGCAGCGAGGTTCCCCACGCGTACTCGTCGAACCAGCCGCCGCGCAGCAGGAGCCGCACGGCGACCAGCTCCCACACTCCCAGGGCGACGGCGCCCGCGACGAGGACGCAGAGCAGGTGGAGCAGGGCGCTGAAGAAGCCCTGGTTGGCCCACCAATAGGCGATCAGCACGACGCCGGCGACGATGAGGATGTTGAAGAGGATGACCATCGCGATCGGTCTGCGGGGGCTGGGGAGCTTCTGGCCGGACTCAGGAGGGGAGCGTCAGGGCGATCTGCCCGGAGGTCAGCTTGCCTGCGCGGCGGCAGGCACGGGCGCCGCCTCGACGCGCGGGTTCAGGACGCGGGCGACCTCCTCGACGGTGGTCACCCCGTCGCGGACCTTCGCCAGCGCCGCCTCCTGGAGGTAGATCATCCGGTTGCGCCTGGCGACGGCGTAGGCCCCCCTGAAATCGCCAGCGGCGAGGAGGCGGCGGGACTCGTCGTCGATGGGCATCACCTCGAAGACGGCGGTCTGCCCGAAGTAGCCGATGCCGTTGCAGATCGGGCACTCGACGATCTTGTTCTTCTCCTGCACCTTGCCCCCTGCGCGGTAGAGCATGTGCTGCTTGCCCGCCGGGAGTCCCAGCTTCTTCGCCTGCTCCGGCGTCGGCTGGTATCCCTGGCGGCACTGGGGGCATACGACCCGCAGAAGTCGCTGGTTCATGATGACCTTCAGCGCTGCCGCCGCCTTGCGCGGGTCGCCGACGGCCTTGTTCCACTCCGACCACTGTGCGACGGCCGAGTCGCACTGCTGGGCGATGTAGAGCAGCGGCCCGCCGATCCCGGGGCCGGCCGCCACCTTCCCGGTGCCGGGGTCCTTCAGGTCGGCGACGAGGACGATGTCGGGATCGCGGCGGAGGATCGACTGAAGGCTGGTCGAGTAGTCGGCGGCGGGGTTGCTCGCGTCGAACGCCGAGTGGTCGACGCCGTCGAGCCGCAGCTCGACGGCGCGCTCGAGCGTCTTGATGTTCGCCGTGAAGGCATCGTGGCGGGAGAGCAGGGAGTACGAGGTCGTCGTGAGGCCGTGCCCCGACGGGGCGGCGAAGAGCACCACGCCGTGGCGTCCCGCCATGTCCAGCAGCGCCGCCAGCGGTTCCACCTGCGGCTGAAGCAGGCCGAGCTGGTCGAACGGACGGCTGACGCGCTTGGAACGTTCGATGTCGACGCGGAGCGACTGACCGTTCGCGGTCCCCGAGACCGCGAGATCGAGCGCGGTGTCGCCGAAGCCGCTGCGCATCCGGACCTGTCCGACCTGCCGCCGCCGGCGATCTTCCACGTCGAGGCCCGCAGCGCTCTTGAGGTAGTCGATCGCGGCGTTGGCCGTCTCCGCGGGCACGCTCTCGCGCTTGTAGCGGACGCCGTCGACGACCTGGCTGATGAGGTATCCCCCCTGGACCGGGAGCAGCTCGACGCGGTTCGCCCGGGCGCCGACCGCCGGCTCGAGCATCTGCTCGGTGAGCAGGTGAATCGGGAGCCTCGGATCATCGCGCGTGGGGATCGGCAGCGGCTTGCGATCCGGTCCGATGTAGGTCACGCGGGCATCGCGAATCGCCGCCTTGGCCCGGCGGGCCTCCATCTTCGCCGAGAGGGCTCCTCCGGAGAACCGGAAGCGCCGCTCCTCGGGCACCGCCTTGTTGCGGATCTTCCAGTAGGCGAGGATCGGCGCCGCCAGCAGCAGCAGCGCCACGGGAAGGCCGAGCCAGAACCAGGGGATCGCGAGGACCGCGATGAGCGCCGCGGCGCCGCCTGCCATGTGGATGCCGTTCCACCGGTGGTAGTTCAGGTGGAAGTACCGCGCGTCCGGCTCGAGCCGGCTCGAGATCAGCCACGCCCACGGGATGAAGGCTGCGAGCACGAGGACCGCCTTGATCGGATCGACGAGGATCGCGGCTTCGGCGGCGAGCAGGAGCGGGGAGGCCGGGAGTGCCGGGAGCGGCAGGTATGACTCTGGGATCACGGAGAGCTCGCGGGGTTCAGTTGATGCCCTTGAGGCGCATCTTGAGCTCCTCCGGCTTCGGAGTCGCCTGGATCGCCACGCTGACGTGAATGTACTCCTGTTCGACCAGCCTCACCAGCGAGCTGGTGAAGTCGACCATGCCCTCCTCGTGGCTGTTGCGGATCACGTCGAGCAGCTCGCCTTCGCGGGCCTCGAGGATCAGCTTCTGGACGCCGGGAGTGTTCAGCAGGATCTCCAGCGCCGGAATCCGCGCGATGTTCTCGTGCAGCGTCGGCAGGAGCTTCTGGTAGACGATCGCGCGGAGGTTGTACGCGAGGAGCTTGCGGATCTGGTCGCGCTCGCTCTCGGGGAAGAGGTCGTAGATGCGGCCGAAGGTCTGCCACGCGGAGGAGGCGTGGATGGTGCCGAAGACGAGGTGGCCGGTCTCGGCGGCGCGGATCGCCGCCTCGAACGTCTCATAGTCGCGCATCTCGCCGACGAGGACGACGTCGGGATTCTCGCGGACGAGCGCCCGCAGCGCCTCATTGAAGTTGACGCAGTCGATCCCGACCTCGCGCTGGTTGATCGTCGCCTTGTCGTCCCGGAAGATGTACTCGATCGGGTCCTCGATCGTGACGATGTGGACGCGCTTGCGCTCGTTGATGTACTGGAGCATCGCCGCGATGGACGTGCTCTTGCCGCTTCCCGTGACGCCGGAGAAGAGGATCAGCCCCTGGGCGCTCATGGCGACCTCGCCGAGCGTCGGGGGAAGGTACAGCTCCTCGAAGCGCTTGATGTTGGAGGTGATCAGGCGCGCCGCGACCGAGGGCTTTCCGCGGGCCATGAAGAGGTTGACGCGGAAGCGGTTCGCCTCGTCGAAGTCGTAGGCGAAGTCGATCGACCCGTGCTTGCGGAAGTGGGTGTACTGGCCGCCGTCGAGGACGTCCTTGGCGATCTGGAACATCAGGTTCTCCGAGCAGATCTCCGTCTTGAGATCGCGCAGGGAGCCGCGGACGCGCAGCCGCGGAGGGAGGTCGACCTTGATGATCAGGTCGCTCGCCCCGTGGGTGATGCAGGCTTCGAGGTATCGGTGCCAGGCCTTGAGGCCTTCGCCGTCGACGGTGCCCTTGTCGTGGTGCACCGGATCGGCCATGAGCTGGTTGAGCAAGGGGATCGCTCCAAAGGGGCGAAGAGGCGGCGGGGGCGGCCGGCGGCGGATCGGGGGGTCCGCAGGCGGAACGCACGAGGGTATCAGGAGTCGCCGATCGGCGGGATTGCTCCGAGCCGAGCAGAGCGGAGCGCGGCGGGCGCGAACGGCCTTCCCGCGCCCGGGCCTCGGGCGCGCATCGGCCTCGCCTGTTCGTCGGCCGCGGCGGGGACGGTTCCATCGCCTCGGCCGCACCGCCGGAGCCGCCCGCCCTCCCGACGACGCGACGCCCGCCGCGCGGTGACGCGTCGGGAGACTTGACAAGGTCGCCCGGCACCGGCACCCTCTCTCGATGGAGCCCACGCTCGAACGCCGACAGGTGCGGGTCGACTCGTCCGAGACCGCTCCGGCCGCCTCGGCCGCCTCCGCCGCGCGTCGGCCGGAGGCGCCCGAGCCGGGGGTTGCGCGGATCGTGCGCGAGGGGATCACGTTCGACGACGTGCTCCTGATTCCCGCCTACAGCGAGGTCACTCCCGAGGCGGTGGACACCTCGACGCGGCTGACGCGGGGGATCGCGCTCAACATTCCGCTGGTCTCGGCGCCGATGGACACCGTGACCGAAGCGCGGCTCGCCCGCGCCCTCTCGCAGGAGGGGGGGATCGGGATCATCCACAAGAACCTCCCCGCCGAGGTGCAGGCGCGCGAGGTCGCCAAGGTCAAGCGCAGCGAGAACGGCGTGATCACCGATCCGGTGATCCTGAGTCCCTCGGACACGATCGATCGCGCCAAGGCGCTGATGGCGGAGCAGGGGGTCTCGGGCTTCCCGGTGACCGATGACGGCACCGCGCGGGGGAGGCTCGTGGGCATCCTCACGCGGCGCGACATGAAGTTCGTCGCCAACGGCCGCGCGGCGCGGGTGGGCGATGCGATGACGCACGAGCACCTGGTGACCGCGCCCGCGACCACGCTCGCCGAGGAGGCGGAGGCGACCCTCAACCGCGCCAAGGTCGAGAAGCTCCTCCTCGTCCACGCCGACGGCCGGCTCGCGGGGATGATCACGATGCGCGACATCGACAACTTCCGCCGCCACCCGCTCGCCTGCCGCGACGGGCGCGGGAGGCTGCGGGTCGGGGCTGCGGTCGGCGTCCATCAGCTCGACCGTGCCGAGAAGCTCATCGCCGCGGAAGTCGACGTGCTCGTCGTCGACACCGCCCACGGCCACAGCCGCAACGTGGTCGAGACCGTCCGGGCGGTCAAGCAGCGCTTCGAGATCGAGGTCGTCGCCGGCAACGTCGCCACCGCCGAGGGCGCCCGAGCGCTGATCGACGCGGGTGCGGATGCGGTCAAGGTCGGGATCGGTCCCGGTTCGATCTGCACCACGCGGGTGGTCACCGGCGTCGGCGTGCCGCAGATCACGGCGGTGATGGATGCGGTCTCGGCGTGCGAGGCGGCAGGGGTCCCGGTGATCGCCGACGGCGGCGTCCGGCAGAGCGGCGACATCGCCAAGGCGATCGCCGCCGGCGCCTCCTGCGTCATGCTCGGCGGGCTCTTCGCGGGACTCGACGAGAGCCCGGGCGAGATGGTCATCCATCGCGGCCGGCGGTTCAAGAGCTACCGCGGCATGGGATCGGAGGGGGCGATGAGCGCCGGCAGCGCCGACCGCTACGCCCAGGCAGGCGTGACCGATGCGCGCAAGTACGTCCCCGAGGGCGTCGAGGGACGCGTGCCCTACCGCGGCCCGCTGGCGGAGTTCGTCTACCAGATGGTCGGCGGCCTGCGCAGCGCCATGGGCTACTGCGGCTGCCGCACGATCGAAGAGCTGCGGGCGCGCCCGCGCTTCGTCAAGGTCTCGACCGCGAGCCTCGTCGAGAGCCACCCCCACGACATCCAGATCACGAAGGAAGCCTCGAACTACTCGGTCGGCGAGTCCGGAGACTGAGTCGCGGCGTCGCGCCGGATCACGGAGCGGCTCTTCCGGTTCCGGCGCGTCGACGGCGTCGCGAAACCGCTCGAAGCGGCCCACGACTGCGCTGCGGAGTGCGAAGCCCCGAGACCGACGCCCTGGTCGGCCCTCGACCGGGGTCGTACGCTCTCCGGTGCAGGTGGTGCCCACCCCGGTCGATCGAGCGCTCCGGTCGGAGACCTCCTCCGGCGCCGCGCGCGGGCGCGTGCAGCCGGCCCGGCGCGACGCAGCGGGAGCGGCCCGCGAAGCTCTGAAGTGCGGCGGTCCCCGAAGCGCGATTCCCGCAGCGCCTGGCGAGACGACGCCCGGCTCGAGCGCGTCGATTCCCAGGCGTTCCCAGGTGAAGCGGGGGAGTGACGCGTGGCGATAGAGCGATCCCGCGACCGGCTTTCCGCAGAGGAGCTCGACGAGCTTGGCGAGGGCTGGCGCGGTGCGGGCGAGCTGCGGTCGAGACTGCGGCTTCGCGCCGCGGGGATCGCGTTCCTCGCCGCAGGCGCCGTCGTGATGGCGGTGATGGCCTTCGTCACGCCGGGGATGACCGTGACCGGCCTGGTCGCCGCGCTCGTGCTGCTGGTCGTGGTCGCGATCGTCGGAGTCTCCCTCCTCAAGGACGTCGTGCTGCTCCGCGCAGCCGGGACCGCCACCCGGCAGCGGCGGGCGCTCCTTGAAGAGGGCGTCGCGGAGCTGCTTCGGCTTCGCGTCGATCGCGCGTGGCGCGCGGAGTCGCCCGAGCCGGACGGCGCCGCGCTGCTGCTTCGCTCGGGCGACGCCTTCGTGTACCTCGACAGCGGCGTCGAAGAGCTTCTCGGCGAAGGCGGCGGCGGTCCGCCTCCGGATGGGGAACCGGCTCGGGAACTCGATCGGTCGCTGGAGCGGGGCTCCGGGTCGGACTCGGGACCGCGCCCGCGGCCCGCTCCCGGACCAACGGAGGCCCGGGCGCCGTGGCTGAACGACGCGAACGGGCCGATGGACGCCGCGTCGCGGCGGGAGCGCGAAGAGCCCGCGCGGCGACCCCGGCGAATTCAGCGGATCAACGCCGTTCGCCGCCTGCCCGAGCCGGATGGCCACGTGCTCGAGCTCATCGTCGACGAGCGAGCGGAACTTCCCCTCGAGGAGCTTCCGCGCGTGCCGGATGACGACGCGGCTTTCGATGCGATTCTCGCCCGCGCCTGGTGCGCCTGCGCGGTGCTCGCGCTCGAGGAGCTTCCGGAAGTCTGGCGCGAGGTGGTCTTCGACGATCGCCGGGTTCCCCCACGATCGACCCGCGGGGGGTGACGCGCCGCGGCGCGTGCGCTCCGCGTCGCGCGCGGCGGCATCAGGCCCGTCGCAAGCACCGTCGGCGGTCTCGGCGCGGGGCTCGACGGGTGCCTGACTCGGTGCTTGATCAGGGCCTGCTCACTGGCCTGATCACTGGCCTGATCACTGGCGTGACCACTGGCCAGGGAAGCGCCTGAGAAGGGCCTTGCTGAGGGGCTTCGTCACTGCTCCGGCAGCGCCTCGGTCCGCGCCGCCGCCGCCTCGGCTGCCGCCGACTCGCCGCGCGTGCGTCCGTGCCAGCACCAGTGCGCCGCGGCCTTCGCGTCGTCGATGATGACGAGGATGCACGGCAGGACGATCAGGGTGAGGACCGTCGCGCTGAGCAGTCCGAAGGCGATCGAGATCGCCATCGGGATCAGGAAGCGGGCCTGGAAGCTCTGCTCGAACATCAGGGGGACCAGTCCCAGGAAGGTGGTGACGCTGGTGAGCACGATCGCCCTCAGCCGCGCCCGGCCCGCCGCGACGAGCGCCTCGTGCAGGGGGAGCCCGCGGGCGACGAGGCCGTTGACGAACTGCACGAGGACCAGCGAGTTGTTCACGACCACGCCCGCGAGGGCCACGAATCCGATCAGCGAGAGGAAGTCGAGCTGGAAGCCCATGAAGACGTGGCCCCAGACGACGCCGATGACGCCGAAGGGGATCGCGAGCATCACCGCGAAGGGCTGCGTGTAGCTGGCGAAGAGCCACGCGAGGATGGCGTAGATCATGAGCATGGCCGCGGCGAACGCGATCGGGAGCGAGGCGAAGGCGTCGCGCAGGTCCTGCGCCCGTCCCCCGGTCTGGATGGTGAGTCCCGGGAACTCGCGCTGGAGCGCTTCCAGTCCGGGGAGGACCGCAGCGGTCACCTGCTCCGGATTGACGCCGTGGTCGCAGTCCGCGAAGACCGAGATCGTCCGCTGCCGGTCGATGCGCCGGATCGTCGCGAAGCCCTCGCCGTCGCGCAGCTCGGCGATCTCCGAGAGCGGGATCATCTCGCCGCGCGGCGAGAGCGTCCAGAAGTCCTCGACGGTGGCGACGCGGCGCCGCGAGGGCTCGTCCAGCCGCACCCGCACGTCGATGTCCTCGCGGCGATCGCTGAAGACATGGGCGTCGAGACCGAAGAGCACCCCGCGGACCTGGCGGGCCACGCCCGCGACGGTGAATCCGTGCGCCGCGGCCTCGGGGCGCAGCGCGACATGGATCTCCGGCTGGGAATCGTCGTCGTCGTCGGCGATGTCGCGCACGCCTTCGTAGCTCGCCAGCAGGGCGCGGACGCGCTCCGCCGCCTCGCTCGCCCGGCGCCGATCCTCGCCGCGGATCTCGACGGTGATGTCGGTGCCCGCGGGCCCGCCGGTGATCTCCTTGAAGCGCAGCTCCTCGACCTCCGGCAGCGGTCCCAGCGCCTGTCGGATCGCCGCGATCACCGCGCTGCTCTCGCGATCGCGCTCCTCGACGACCTTCAGCTCGATGAAGAGCTGGCCGACGTGCGTGGCGGGGGCGTCGGTCAGCGCGGTCTCGATGTTCGCGCGCTCGCCGACGACGGCGCTGATCGAGCGCAGCTCCGGCTGCTCCATCGCCGCCCGCTCGACGCGCCGGATCACCTCCTGCGTCCGCTCCAGCGGCGTGCCGATCGGGAGGCGCACGTCGACGACGATCGTCTCGGCGTCGTTTCGCGGAAGGAACGTGAAGGGCAGCCGGCCTCCCGCGATCATCCCGAAGGAGGCCAGGAGGGTCGCGAGCGCGACGGCGGTGGTGATGTAGCGGCGGCGGAGCAGGATCGCGACCATCCGGCCGTAGAGGTCGATCGCCCGCGCGATCACCGCACGGTCGCGCCAGGCGCAGAAGCGATCCGCGATCCGCTCGACGCCGCGCGATCCGCGCCGCGCCTTGGACTCCAGCGAGTGGGCCAGGTGCGCCGGCATGATCGTCGTGGTCTCGAGGAAGCTGACCAAAAGGGCGGCGAGGACGACGAGCGGAAGCGCCTTGAGCAGGTCGCCCACCGGTCCGCGGATGAAGGTCAGCGGGAGGAAGGCGACGATCGTCGTCAGCACGGTGCAGAAGACCGGCCAGAAGACCTCCTCGGCGCCGTTGATCGCCGCGACCGTGGGACTCTCGCCGCGATCGTGGCGGGCGACGATGTTCTCGCTGACGACGATCGCGTCATCCTGGAGCATTCCGAGGGTGATGAGCAGGCCGAACATCGTCAGGAGGTTCAGCGTGACCGAGAGCATCGTCATCGCCAGCAGCGTCCCGCAGAGCGCCGTGAAGAGCCCGACCATCACCCAGAAGGCGGTCCGCGGGTTGAGCATGAGCAGCAGCGCCAGCAGGATCAGCGCAGCGCCCTGGGCCGCGTTTCGCGAGAGCAGCGCGAGCCGCCCCTCGATCAGGCGGGCGAGGTCCGAGTGCAGCGCGAGATTCCCCGGCAGCGCCTCGGCGCTGCGCCGCCCGAGGTCCCAGCCGACCCGTCGCGGCGTGCGCCATGCGGGCTCCCGCCCGCCCTCCGGTCCTGCGGGACGCCCCAGCGCGAGGGCGATGCGGTCGCTGAGCGAGTCCGGCGGCGGCTCTCCCAGACGGCCCGCCGCGTAGCCGCGGACCATCTCGGCGATGGCGATGGCATCCTGGTCGCCGGTCTTGAAGACGGTGATCGAGACCGCAGGCTTGGTGTTGAAGCGGCGCTCGACCTGCTCGTCGACGAAGTACTCGCGGACGGAGGCGATGTCGCCGACGCGCAGCGACTGCCCGTCGGGGGAGGCCTTCACCACGATCGACCGGATCGACTCGACATCCTCCGGCACGCCGAGCGTGCGGATCGCGATGTTCCCCGCCTGGCTGCGCACCGTTCCGCCCGGAATGTCGCGCATCCAGGCGCCGATCGCGTCGGCGATCATCGGGAGGCTGATCCCGTGCTCGAGCAGCGCCGGCGCCGAGACGTCGACGCGGACTTCGTAGTCGCGCGTCCCCGAGAGGACGATCGTCCCCATGCCCGGCAGCGTGCGGAGGTCGTCGGCGATCCGGCGGATGGCCTCCTTCAGCCTCTCCTCTCCGGCGTCGCCGTAGAGGGTGAGCATGATCGTGGGAATGTTCGGCTCGAGCTTGGAGACGCGGATCGGCTCGGCATCCGGCGGCAGGTCGCGCAGCGCGTCGATGGCGTCCTTCACCTCGTCGACGCCGTCGCGGACGCGCACGCCGCTGCGGAACTCGACGATGGTCACGCCGACGCCCTCGCCGATGGTGGTCTCGAGCTTCTTGACCTCCTTCAGCTCCGCGAGGGCGTCCTCGACCTTGCGCACCATCGACTCCTCGATCTCCTGCGGCGTCGCGCCCGGAAAGGGCATCACGACACG
This sequence comes from uncultured Planctomycetia bacterium, assembly GCA_937871505.1. GTDB lineage: Bacteria > Planctomycetota > Phycisphaerae > Phycisphaerales > SM1A02 > CALMPF01. The sequence continues at coordinate 76,508 of CALMPF010000066.1, forward strand.
GGCGCGGTCCGGATCGGTCTGCGGGAAGAACTCCCGCTGCATGGTGGCGCCGCAGTAGATCCCCGCGACGATCAGCGCCGCCATCAGGAGGTTGACGGGAACCGGCCGGTGGACGCCGAAGCGCGCCAGCGGCGGGATCAGCCGGCTCACGGGAGCGCTCCTCCCCCCGGGGCCGCCGTGCGGACGGCACCGCGCTCCTCGCCTGACGCGGTGTGCCCGCCGGAACCGCCGCGCGCCTCGAGCGCCCGCTCGGACCGGGCGCGTTCATCGGGCAGCGCTGGAATCGCCTGGGTTCCCGGGGCCACCGAGCGCGACCCGTCGAGGACGACGAACTCGCCCGGCGGGAGCGGCCGCGCCAGGGCGACCCACTCGGTGTCGTCGAGCCCGAGCTCCGGAAAGGTCCCCTCGACGACGAACTCCGTCTCGACCTCGCGCCGCTCGATGCGCCCGTCGACGATCACGTTGATGCGATCGCCGCGCACGCTCCGTCGCGGGAGGATCATCCGATCGAGCTGCGTCCCGGCGATGACGATGCCCTCCACGAACCGCCCCGGAGCGAGGCGCGGCGCCGGGGCGCCCGCGTTCGCGGGATCGAGCGCGGCGCCCTCGCCCTGGAGCAGCTCCGCGAAGACCGCCACCGTCCGCGTCGACGTGTCATCCTCCGGCGCCACCCGCGCCACGGTCGCGCGCCAGCGGCGCTCCGCGGCGCGGCCATCGAAGAGGATGACCTCGTCGCCGACGGCGACGTGCCGCCGCGCCGAGGCGGGGAGCCGCAGCGGAACCTCGATCCGGTCGGTGTTCACCACCCGCGCGACCATCTGCCCCGGCTGGACGCTCTCGCCCGCCTTGACCGCGACGACCTGGATCGTCCCGTCGATGGGGCTCTCGATCCGGCAGCGCTGGAGGGCCTGCTCCGCGAGGCGCTTCGTCGAGCGCTGCGCGTCCCGGAGCGCCGTGAGTCCGACCGCGCGGATCGGCAGCTTCTCGAACTCCTCGCGTGCGGCGACCAGAAGGCGCTCGACCGCGAACGCGCGCTGCCGCGCCTGGTCGATCTCGCGGTCCTTCGCGGCCCCTTCGTCGCGAGCGGCGCGGACCCGCTCGACATCGGCCGCGGCGATGGCCAGCTCCTCCTCGGCGATCCTGACCCGGTCGCCCCAGGCCGCCTCCTCGACCTCGAGCCGGGCGATCTGGGCATCCAGCTCGGAGATCGCGCTGGCGGCGCCCTCGAGCTGCGTCCGGAAGTCGCTGTCGTCGAGCAGGACCAGGACGTCGCCGCGCCGCACCGACGCTCCGGCGAGGACTCCCGCCGGAATCTCCACGACGGTGCTGGCGACGCGCGCGGGGACGTCGGCGCGGTCCATCGCGTCTGCGGTGCCGAAGCCGCCGAACTGCCGCTGCACCGCGACGACTGCGGGCGCGAACGCGGGGAGGCTCTGACCGGCGCTCTGCGGGGGCTCCGGTACGAGCTCGGGCCGCGTCGCGACAAGCACCAGGAAGACGCCCGCCCCGGCGCCGACCACCGCCAGGGTGACCGCCGTGCGGACGAGGATCGAGAGGGCACGACCGATGCGCGACCGGCGCTGGGGCGGCGAGGAGGGATCGGTCATGGTGGAGGAGTGCGGCCGGCTCCCCTCCCGCGGATGGGCAAGGGGCGGACGGCAAGGATAAGAGCCTCTACGCCGATCATCGCGGCGGACCGCCGTCGCCCCGCCGCCGGAGCCGGCGGGCGCAGTCGGCGGGCACGCGCAGCCGAGAGCGCGTTGCCAGTACCATCCGCGCGTGCTTCCGCTGGTCCTGGCGACGATCCTCGTCGGCCTCATCATCTCCCTGCCGGCCACCGCGATCCTCCTCTTCGTGGGGCGGCGGGCCGGCGCACTCGACTCGCCCGGTGCCGACGGTCACGTGAAGGTGCTGCGCAACGTGCCCAACATCGGGGGCATCGCGATCTTCCTCGCCGTCGCCCTGCCGCTGGGACTCTTCGTCGGCATCGGCCTCGGCGAAGGCCCGGGCTCGATCGCGGAGCGGCTTCCGGCGCTGGCGCCGCACGTCGAACGGATGCGGGAGAGCCTCCCGGTGGCGACGGCGATGCTCGCCTGCCTCGCGGCTCTGCACGTCCTCGGGCTCGTCGACGACCGCCGGAGCGTCGGACCGGGGATCAAGTTCGCCGTCCAGTTCGCGGCCGCGATCACCATGGCCGGCCTCTTCGATGTCCGGCTCTTCACCTTCCTCGATCGCGCGCTTCCGTTCGATCCCATCCCGAGCGCCGTCCTGACCGTGCTCTGGATCGTGCTGGTCACCAACGCGCTCAACTTCATGGACAACATGGACGGACTCGCCGGGGGCGTCGCGGGGATCTCCGCGCTGCTCTTCATGACGGCGGCGATTCTCAATCAGCAGTGGTTCATCGCAGCGACGCTGGGGCTTCTCATCGGAGGCCTCGGCGGATTCCTCTTCTTCAACTTCCCCCCCGCGCGGATCTTCATGGGCGACGGAGGCTCGCTCGTCGTCGGCTTCCTTCTCGGCGTGCTGACCGCGCGGACGACGTTCTACGACGCCCTCAATCCCGGCGGTCCCCTCGGCGGCGGGTGGTACGGCGTCCTGATGCCGGTGGTCGTCCTGGCCGTCCCGCTCTATGACTTCGTCACGGTCACGCTGATCCGGCTCCGGCAGGGGAAGAGCCCCTTCGTGGGCGATCAGCAGCACTTCTCCCATCGGCTCGTCCAGCGCGGGCTCACCCGGCGCGGCGCCGTCCTGATCATCTGGGCGATCACCGCCGTCACCGGCATCGGGGGGATCATCCTCGGCTCGCTCCAGGGCTGGCAGGCGATCCTCGTCGGCGTGCAGACCGTGCTCGCGCTGCTCGTGCTCGCGGCGCTCGAGTATGCCAGCCGTCACGCGGTGCGGACATGACCCCTGCACGCGGGAAAGCCGACGCGTTGCGCACGGGCGGAGTCGCGCTGCTCTGCGCGGCGGCGCTGCTGCGCGGGCTGGTTCCGAACATCCCTCAGGCGACGTTCGACGTCGATCCGACCCTTGCGGCCGGGGCTCAGCCGGGGCTCGTTCCGGCCGCGAGCCTGCTCCTCGATGCGCTGATGCTGGCGGCCTCGGCGGCGCTGCTGCTCGGCGAGCAGCGCTCCGGCAGGCGCGTGCTGCTCTGGCCCTGTCTGCTGGCGCTGCTGCCGCTTCCTGCGCTCGCATGGCACGGCGCCGAACGGGCGGAGCACCTCTGGCGCGGGGCGACCTGGTTCGCCGCGATCCTCGGCGGCGTCGCCCTCGCCCATGCCGCTCGCGATCCGCGCCTGCGCCGCATCGCCTGCGCGCTCCTGCTTGCCGGCGTGGCGCCCCTCGTCGTGCGCGGGGCGGCGCAGGTCCTCATCGAGCATCCTGCGGCCCTGCGCGAGTACGCCGCGATCCGCGAGGCGTTCCTCGCCGATCGCGGCTGGGCGCCCGATTCGGCCGCCGCGCGGATCTACGAGGATCGGCTGCGCCAGCCGGAGGCAAGCGGCTGGTTCGGGTTCGCCAACATCGCGTCGAGCTTCTTCGCCGCCGCGAGCGTGACGCTCGCAGGCATCCTCATCGCGTCGTGGCGAGCCGGGCGGCGAACCGCGGCGCTCCTGCCGGCGACCGGGGGGAGCGGGGCGCCCGGCCGCGGTTCGGCTCCGCGCCGCGCCGGACTCGCCGCATCGGATGGCGCCAGGCCCGCCGAGCCATCCGGGGGGCACGCGTGGCAGAGGGTGCCGCCCTCCTCCGGAGCGATCGGCGTCATCGGGCTGCTCTTCATCGGCGCGGCGGCGCTCCTGATGGTCAACGGATCGAAGGGCGCCATCGCCGCCGCGCTCATCGGCGCGTTGACGCTCACCGCGACCGCGATGGCGCAGCGGTTCGTCGCCCGCGCTCCGGAGCGGCCGGAACCCGCCCTCGGGCGCGGGATCACCCGGATGGCGCCGCTGATCGCGCCGGCGCTCGTCGGCTGCGCCATCGGTGCGGTCCTGCTTCGCGGCGCGGTGCTTCCCGAGTCCTTCGCGGCTGAACGGAGCCTGCTCTTCCGCTGGCACTATCTCTCCGACGCGGCGCGGGTGCTGCTTCGCCATCCTCTGGTCGGCGTCGGACCGGATGGGTTCCAGGAGGCGATGATCGCGGTTCGACCGATGCACCATCCCGAGGAGGTCTCAAGCGCGCATGGCGTCTTGGTCGACTGGCTGGTCGCGCTCGGGCCGCTCGGTCTCGCATGGGCAGCGCTCTTCATCGGCCTGCTGGGACGCGCGGGAAGTGCCGCGCTCGCCTCCGAGCCGGCGCCGCCGGAGCCGCCGCGCGACGCGTCCGGCGCCGCGATCGAGCGCGACGCGCCTCCGCCCGGCTTCTCCGCCGCGGCGCTCGGAGGCATGGCGGCGGTCCTTCTCGCGGCGACGGCGATCGAGGCGACGGCGCTCGATCCTGCGCTGCTCCTCACCCGGCTCGTCGGGGTCGCCTTCGGCGTCGCCGCCTTCGCGGCCCTCGCCACGACGCTGCGGGGCGCCGCCGGCGGATTCGTCCGCGCCGCGCTCTTCGCCGGGGCCTGCACGATCGCGGTCCACGCGCAGGTCGAGATGACGCTCTTCATGCAGGGATCGCTTCCTTGGGCGCTCCTCCTCATCGCGGTGGCGGCGCCGTTGTCGGCGCTCCCGGGCCGCCGCGAGTCGGCGCTGCTCGCGAGGACCGGCCTCGGCCGCGCGCCCGTCGCACCGCCGGCCTTCGCCGCCGCGATCGCGCTGCTCGCAGCGGCCGGGCTGACCTTCCGCGCGGTCCCGCTCCTGAAGCAGGAGCGCGCCATGGCAGCCGCCGCGGTGCCGCTCGCGGCGCTCGGCGCCGCCCGCGCCGAGCACCGCGGACTCGCGGCGGCGCGCGATGACGCAGAGCGAGCGGACCGCGGCGCTTCGCTGCTCGCCGCGCTCGCGCGGATCGGAACGCCGGAGGAGTCGCAGCGGATGATCGCCGCGCTGCTCGAGGGCCGCGAGCGGGATCGGCGCGAAGCCGCCATGCGGACCGTCGAGGAGGTCCTCGTCGCCGACGAGGTCCGCCTCAGGAGCGAGGCCATCGAAGCGCTTGATCGGGCCTGGGCCGCAGATCCGAGCAGCCTGCGGCCCTTCCTCGCGGCGATCGATCAGGCGCTGCGCGTCGCCCCGCTCGCCCCGGAGGAGCTGCGCGAGATCACCCTCTTCCGCGCCCGACATGGCCTCAACTACGTCCTCGCCGAGCGCGAGGACTCGCTCCGCGTGCGCCGCCGGAACGCGGAGGTCCTCGAGATGATCGCGCGCGACTCCGCGCTGCGCGGAGACCCGCGCGAGCGCCCGTGGGCCACCGCGCTCGCTGCCTGGGAGGAGGTCGCCCGGCGCGACCCCGCTTCGATCCCGGCGCGGCTGCGCGTCGTCGAGTGCGCCGTGGCGCTCGGCCGGACGGACTTGGCGCTCTCGGCGATCGACTCGGCGCTCGCCATCGACGAGGCGCTTCGACTCGATCCGCGCAAGAAGCTCGCACCGGAACGGCGCGAAGCGCTCCTGAGGCGGCGGCAGGAGCTGGGCACGAGGCCGGAGCCGTCGGCGACCCCCCGCTGAAGCACGGAGTGAACCGCCGCGCGACGCACGCGGCGAAGCAGGTGGCGAAGCACGGGGCGAAGACCGCGACGAGTCACCGGGCAGATGACTGGGCAGGGAGCGGACCGGGTCCGAAGCGCAGCGTGGCCCCGAGGGTCGGGGACCGCGCAGAGGCCGTGCGCTCCTGCCCGCAGTTTCCAGCGCTCCGCGCGGGCGTGGCGCCGACTCGGTGCGTCTGGTCCATCCGGGGCACCCGGCCTGTTCGGCCCACGGGACGATGGAGCCATGGAGCCATGGAGCCATGGAGCCATGGAGCCCACGGGGCCGTGGGGCGAGGGGGCCCATCCGGTCCATGCGGCGCAGCTGGCGCCCGTCGCGTCGGCGATGAAGTCAGCGAACGCTCAGGACCAGCGCGTCCAGCTCTCCCACGTTGAAGATCGCCTGAGCGGCCAGCCCGGCGACGTCGAGGATCGCCGGGGGCGGTCCGCCTTCGAGCGTCGCGCCGCGTCGAATCGACTCGGCGTCCCGGGCGGTGAGGAGCGGGGCTCGCCGCAGCTCGGCGGCCCGCTCCGCGAGCGCGGCGCAGGCGACCGGATCGAGGAGATCGCTCAGGTCCACCAGCGCGTGGAACTCCCGCTCGCCGCAATCGCAGAGCAGCGGTTCGGGGGCCGCATCGGCCGCTCCGCCGCCGGACTCGCTCACCTCCCCGACGCACTCGAAGGCCAGCGCGATGGCGTGCAGCGCACCGCCATCGAACGCCGCGAGCGCGCGGCGACGCGCCTCGCGCGCGTCCGGATCGGACAGGCCGCGCCTGACAAGGCGCTCACGGTCCGCCGCCACGCCGCGGCGCACGCCGAGGCAGTCGACGCGGTTCAGCGCCGCGATCGCCGCGGCGAGCGGTTGGAGGCTCTCGGCATCGATCGACTCCGCGGCGATGGTCGCAATCAGCGCGAGGCGCGTTTCGTCGAGAATGGACTGCGCGAGCGCCGCGTGGGCGATCGAGGGGTCCGACGAGAGGTGATCGACCACTCTCACGAGGGCCCGAAACCTCGCGGCGATGGCATCCCGCGCAGCCCTGACGGCCGGCGGAGGCTCGGCCGCCGCACTCGGGGCCTTGGCGTTCTCCCAGAGCCGGTAGATGTCCGCGATCACCACCCTCGCCGCGGCGCGGAGTCCTCCGGCCCACTGAGGCAGGCCGATGAGGCGGTCCGCGTTCGCCTCCGGCTCGAAGCGACACTGTCCCGCCTCCGCCCCGAGGAGGATCAGCTCGACGATCCCTCCATGTCGGGCGATCGCGCGATCGATCGTCGAGCGCAGCGGTCCCTGAAGCCCGCCGTCGACGACCCGCAGTCCCTCGATGAGCCGCTGCTCGTCCTCGGGGACCATCCGCGCTTCGCGGGCCGCCTTGAGATACCAGATCGCCGCGTTGGCGTAGGTCGACGGCGGCACCCGTCCGGACGCGATGTCGCGGAGCTTCGCGAGCCGCGCTTGGAGCATCGACTCTCCCATCTGCTTCGAGTCGTACGCCCGGGAGAGGGCGGGCATCGCGCGCTGCGCCAAGAGTCCCAGCTCGCCTGACTCGACCTGCCGCTCGATCTCCGCCAGCGCCGCCCGGGCCACCGTCGGGTCGGGCTCGCGGAACGCCTCGGCGGCGCGGGCGTATGCGAGGTCCATCGCGGCGAGCTGGTCAGCCATCCCCTCCGGCGTCATCTGCGAGATCTCCTCGGGGAGCTCGCCGTCTGGAGCCATCAGCTCGAAGAAGATCGATCCGGGGCCCTGATCGGGCCCGGCGACCGTGTCGCGGAAGAGCTGACCCTCGGCCTCGACCGCCGCGGCGTAGCCATAGGGATCGGTGCCGGCGAGCCGGTCGAACGCGGCGAGGATCTCCGCCGCGTCCTCCGGCGCCACGAGGCCGGTCGCCAGCGCTGCGTCGATGGACTTCCCCGCGAGTCCTCCGACGGCGTTGCCGACGAGCGCGCTGATGAGAACCTCATCCTGCGCAGCGTGCGAGGCGATCGCCGCTGCGACCGCGAGCTGCTCCTTCGCTCGCTCGACGCGCCCGTCCGCGAGATCGGCGGCGATGTCCACGGCGACCAGCCGGGCGATCTGCCGCATCGGCGCGAGGTGGGGGAGGAGCGTCTCAAAGCCCTGGCTGCGATCGAGCCCGAAGTCGACCGTCGGCTGCTCGGCGGCCTGCCGTGCAAGTTCGAGGACCGGCCGCGCCAGCTCCAGCGCCGCCCGCACCTGCGGCGTCATCTCGCGCGGATCGATGACCTGGAGCAGGTCGCGCTGCTCGACGCTCAGCAGCGGGGGAACACCCTTCGCAGCGTCGCCTTCGAGGAGAAGAAACGCCCGCCGGTAGAGCTCCGCAGCGCTCGGCGGCGGCGGCTCCATCGCGCCGGACCCAGCCGAACCTCCTGATACCTGCCAGTGCGGGGCTGCGATCACCGCGACGAGCGAGCTCGCGAGCGTCGTCGAAAGGCGCGACGACGCGCCCGTCGCGACGAGCGCTCCGCGGCCTCGCGTCGAGCCGCAGCGCGGCACCGCTTCGCCGCCTGGCGCCGCTTCGCTTCCCGAGATCGCTCCCGAGCCCTGATTCGATCCACCGTTCGGATTCGCGCCAGCGCCCGGCATCGCGCCATCGCCCGGCATCGCGCCAGCGCCCGGCATCGCGCCATCGCCCGGCATCGCGCCAGCGCCCGGCATCGCGCCAGCGCCCGGCATCGCTCCATCCCCCGGCACCGTTCCATCCCGAGGCATCGCGTGAGCGCCCGGCATCGCTCCGCCGCTTCGCATCGCTCCGTCGCCGCGCACGGCTTCGCCGCTGGCGGCGCTGCACTCCGCGGCGCCGACGACTCCGCCGCAGAGCAGACCGAGCGCGATCAGCAGCGGCGCCGCGGCACCTCCGGGTTCTCGATGTCCGGCGGCGGTCCGATGCGAACAACGCAGAGCGGCGATCCGAAACCATCGACGCGTCGCAGTGCTCTCCGGATGGACCATGACTGACATGGTGTGACCGTAGCAGCCTGTGGCGAAAGTGCTTCGGAGGCCAGCAGCCTGTGGCGAAAGTGCTCTGTAGGCGAGGGCGAGCGGGGAGGCGAAGATCGAGGAGCCGCGACGAAGCAGTAGCCGCAGTGCTACGTCGAGGCCCGAAGCCGAGCTGCGACGCCGCCAGAACGCCGCACCCGGGCGGCCGCAGCAGACGAGTTCCAGCGCTGTAGTGGTAGGGGCCGGTCTGACATCCGCCCATCCACCCGTCCATCCACCCGTCCATCCAGCCGCGCACCCGCCCAAGCTGCCACCCACCAGTCCACCAATCCACCAATCCACCAATCCACCACTCCGCCAATCCACGCATCCATCCACCCATCCATCCACGCATCCATCCAGTCACCCGTCTACCCGCCCGTCCACCCGCCCACTCACCCACGCACCCAGCCACCGGGAGCCCCTGAACCTCACGCTCCCGGTCGCCGTACCATCGACCGTGCATCGCCCGCCACCAGCGGGCGACGTTCCTTGACACATGGGGCCGAACGGCATCGACCGGACTGATCCGTCCTGTCGCTGCGTGCCGTGGAGCATGCTGGCCACGTAAAAAGCATGCACAACACAACTGCCAACACGCAGTACGCTCTCGCCGCGTAATTCACTCGGCGCGATTCCCTCCCGACGCCCGATGGGGAACGGAATCGAGATCATCGGGCTGGCACCAAAGGGCTGACAGTCCCCGGCGGTGCGAGACTTCAGGCTGTCAAGGCTTCGGAGTAACGCCGCCACCGGCGGTCTCCGGGCCGAGATCAAATCGGTGGACACGCACGTAGAGGCGCCTTGACGACTGCTTCGGCACGGGGGTTCGAATCCCCCCGGCTCCATTCGACTCGGGCCGCTGACACTTGCGTGTCAGCGGCCCTCGCTCATGGCAGGCCAGCAAGCTCCGGGCGGCACACTTGCTGCGGCCCGAGTCGAATGTCCTGAGCGACCCCTAGCGAGCGAAGCGAGTCGAGGGGGAGTCGAAGGGCATTCGTGGCACTTGCGCCCGCCGCGCAATACTCCCGTCTCCGGGGCCCCTTGTTGTTCCACACCTACCTCCTCCGCTGCTCCGACGGCACCCTCTACGCCGGATCCTGCGAGAACCTCGCCGATCGCGTCGCCGCGCACAACGCCGGATCCGCCGCCACTTGGACCGCCGCACGCCGCCCCGTAGACCTCGTCTACTCCGAATCGTTCCCCACGCGTGCCGCCGCCACCGCCCGCGAGAAGCAGCTCAAGCGCTGGTCCCACGCCAAGAAGGCAGCGCTCGTCGCCGGCGACACCGCCCAACTTCGCGCGTTGGCGAAGCGTCGCGGATAGTCCGGCGCCCCCCCCAGTCAGCGTCCGAGATGCTGCCCCTTCTCGGCGTTTCTGCCCCCTTCCGACGCCTTCTACTGCGCCTGGCGCTGCGCGCTGACCGAGGCGATTCGTTTCCCTCGCGCCCCCGCCGCCCGGTCGAACAGTTCGTCCGGCACCGCGTTGGCGTAGTGCTTCCCGCTCACCGTGATGCTGTGCCCGATCCACTTGCTCACCGCGTACTGCGGGAAGGTCATGGCCCATTCCTTCTCGCACGACGAGCGCAGCGTCTGCCACAGGCGCTGCCACGGCTCGACGCCAGCCCGAGCCCAGATGCGGCGCACCGGTCGGATCAGCGCCCCCTTGCCGTTGATGGCGACCAGCCGCTCTTCGCCGTCGGGGCAGGTCGCCTGCCCTGAGCGAGCCCCTCGGCAATGCTCGGGGCGAGCCGAAGGGAAGCGCGCCTGGAGCAACTCCATCAACCGCGGCGTGACCGGCACCACCCGCTGCTCATGCCCGTCGTACCGCTCGGTCTTCGGGCTCCGCACCGTCAGCCGTCCTCGGTCGAAGTCGACATCGCCCCACGTGAGCAGGTGCGATTCGCTCGGGATGCGAAGCCCCGCGTAGCGGGCGAGGCCGAACAGCAGCCGCCACTCGGCGTCCGGGCAGGCGTCGAGGACGCGCTCAATCTCCTCTGGCGTGACGTACCTCGAGTAGCGACTCGGCGTCGATCCAGACCGCAGCTCGACGAACGGGTTGCTGTCGATCGCCTTCCGTCTCAAGGCGTCAGCGAGGATGGTCTTGACGTTGCCGCAGTGGGTGCGGATCGCAGCGTCGGAGAGGCCGAGGTCCTTGAGCGCCCTTCGCCACGCCGTACCGTCCTCGGGCGTGACCTTTCGCAGCGGGATCTTGGGGTCGAAGAAGGCGAGGAGCTTCGCCTCCGTCTGCCGGAGCTTGCGCACGCTCTCCGGCTTGAGCTCATCGACCCGCTCCGCGATGTACCGATCGACCAAGGTTCCGATCGTCGCGCTCTGGCGCTTCGGGACGAGCTCAACCGCCGCGAGCTTGTCGTAGAGCCGCTCGTCCAGCGACGCCAGCCATCGCGCCGTCTCGTCGCTCGGCGCGTGGCCATGGATGCTCGCCGCGACGAGATCCTCGACCTTCACCTTCACCGCGTCGGCGTAGCGCTTGGGCACCTTGCCGAGGGTGATGTGTCGTTGCACGCCGGCCGTCCTGAGCGCCGTCGAAGGGCGGAAGGAGATGAAGCGGCTGCCGTTCGGTCGCGTGGTGATGCTCGCCACTGGTCACGGGCCTCCTTGCCCACACTCAGCCGACTCCTCGCCGAAACCTCAAGTCGATTGCCCGGCCGGGTCCGCAAGGTCCACGGCCGCCGCCACCGACACTGACGAAACCGACGAAACCCCCGCTCCCATCCCCACGCGGGCCACCGTGGCCGCCACACGGCCACCCTGTTGGCCCGTGGGCGGGGATCCGTCGGAGGGGTGCGGTCCGCCCGCAAGGACAAACCGCCGCGACGGGCGGCCACCCTTTGGGCCAGGTGACGTGTCCTCCCACCGGCCGTGTCCGGCAGCGGCAAGGCCGTCGAGCTCGGCCCGGGCGTTCGCCGCCGTGGGGACGGAGCGGATCCGCTGCCACTCCCGGACCGAGACGGGGCCTGGCTGGCGCTCGAGCAGTTCGAGCAGCCGTCGCGTCTCGCGGTCACCCTCGTCCGCCGCCAACGCGCCGTAGATGCGAAGCGCCTCGGCCGCGAACCACCGTGAGAGCCGAATCCCGGAGTCGATGCTGGCGGCGTCGATCTCCTCGCGATCGGCGAGCGTCGGATCGTCGGCCGCAGCGCGGACGAGATGCACGATGAGCGCAAGCCGCGCGGCATACCCCTCCAGCTTGCTCCACGCCGCCGCCTCATCGCCAACCAGCGCGAGCTGCTCCTCGCCGTGCTCGTTGACGAAGTCAATCCACGCCGCCTTCGCTGCCGCGTCCAGACCGAGCGGCTTGGGAGTCGGATCGCCGTCGGCGTCGCGCTCGGGCTCGATGGCGTAGAGGCGATCAAACAGCACCGTCACGGCGCCATCCGTAAGCGGATCAAGCTCTGCCTCCGTCCATCGCTTCGCCCGACGCGGCGGATGGGCGAGCAGCAACCGCGCGAGCAGCCCGTTGTCGCGATGCTCGCGCCCGACCGACCGCTCGAGGATCGCCGGCTGAATGCCACCCGCGATCGACACCGCGGCGCTCGCCACGTAGACGGTGCCGCTCGTCTTGCGATCGACGATGAGCGGATCCGCGTCGAACATCTGAAGCCAGCGCGCGACGTCGTCCGCGCCACCGCCGTTCTTGTACTGCCCGAAGCTGAACCAGCCCGAAAGCTCGTTGCGGAGCGTGAGCAACCCGCGCGGGTTCTCCTGGAGGAGCGTGGCAAGCGCCTCGGTCGTGCAGTCCTCGATCCAGGTGCGCGGGCAGATCGGCTTCTCCGGTGCGACCGGAGGCTCGGGCGCCGCCCGCCCCTTGGCCGCCTGCTTCTTCCACTCGTTGAACGCGATCTCGTAGCGCTGGCTATCCGCCTCCCACTGCTTCAGCGCCTGCTGATGCTCCTTCAGCAGCCGATGCTGCCGCGTGCGGACGGCGCGGAGAGCCAGCCGAAACGCCGGCGACTTCTGCGTCCCGCTTTCCCCCACGATCGCCGTCCAGAGGATCGCTGGTTCCACCCAGCCGCGCTTCAGGACGATGCGTCGCGTGTTGCCGATCGCGCCGGCCAAGCCCGAGAGCATCGGCAGTGCGACGAACGAGGCGTCGCAACCGATCGCCGCCGCGCCTTCGACGACATACGAACGGATCGGCTCAGGGAGCGCGTCCACCGGGAAGTCGCGATAGCGAGGAACGCGTGGACGGCCCTCCACGGCGACCGGCTCCCGCTTCGTCGCAAGAGCGAGCTCATCGATCCGCTCATGCACCGCCTCGGCATCGCCTCCCTCCAATGCGAGTACATCGACGATGTCCCCTGCATGCAGCAGCGCTGGCCAGTGCTCCCACAGCCGGAGCACGCGAACTTCCTCGGCTGACGCCTGCTGGCAGAGTGCGACGACTTCGTCCGCATACGCCTCACCCGGCTCGTCGTTGTCGGGCACAACGACGACGACCTTGTCGCGGAGTGGCGACCAGTCTGTCTGTGCGGCGCCCTTCGACCCTCCCGACGATGTCGTCGCGACCAGCCCGATTACCCTTGCTGCGTCGACCGCCTTCTCGCCCTCGCAGACATAGACCCACGCGCCCGCAGGCAGCTTGACCAACTCGGGGAGATGCAGAAGCGGCCTCGGCGCCGGCATCGCCTTGACTCGCCACTCGCCGCCGAGCAGGGAGACCGGCAGGATCTCCTTCGTAGCCTTGCCGCTCGGCGTGACCGCGTCCCATCGGAGCACGATGCCCACAGGCTGACCGTCTGCGGCGAGATAGGTCCATCGGCCGTGAGCTCGCCCCGATCGTCGCTCGATGTCAGCGATCACCGCGTCGCGTGTAGCGCCCGAGCCTGCCGACGCAACAGCGCCGCTCGATGGCGCACCGGTGCGCTCGTCGCGATTCGGCTTCCTCTTGGGCCCAAGACTCCGCGTCGCGGGCCCCGCCATCAGGTCGCGCATCGACAGCCCGAGCGTGCGAACGATCTCTTCGGTCGCGCATCCTGCATGGCAGCTCATGAGCGCTCGACCGTCACCGCCCACACCGATGGAGAGCGACGGGTTGCGATCCTCGTGCGCTGGGCATCGGCAGGACCAGCCGGCGCCTCTGCGCTTCGGGTTCAGCCCGTGGCTCCGCAGTGCGACCAACAAGCGCTCGACCGGCCCGGAGAGGATGGCGCTCACGCCCCACCTCTGCGCTTTGAGCGCTCGATGAACGCGCGGAGGTCCGCAGGATCGATCCGCACGCTCCGCCCGAAGCGCACAGCAGGCAGCACGCCACCAGCGACGAGCGTCCAGACGGTTCGCTCGGTGACGCCGAGCACCTTGGCGGCTTCGCGGTAGGTGAGAAGCGGCGAGAGGTCCGCCACCGAGTCGCGGGAGATGTGGCTCATGCGCCACCCCCCGAATCCCGAGCGGCCCGCGCTCGCTCCGAGAGCAACCGCGCGACCGTGGCAACATCGACGAGGATCACGCGCTCAGCGTGCAGCCCCGGGAGTCGCCCGCCCTCGATCTCTCGCCGTAACCAGCGAGCGGGCACTCGCAGACAGCGGGCCGCAATGTTCAGCGGCACCGGCTCCGATGGATAGTGCGTTCCGTGCATGGAACGAACCATCGGGGACGGTCCGGAACCCAAGCGGAAGGCAAGGTGCAATCAAGATGCAATCAGCCGCAGGGGTGTCCGGCGCGGCGCGCAGGCCGAGTCCCCGCGACACCCATCACCTCACTCTGCGATCCTGCGAGCGATGCGGCGCCCCTTGAGCGTGAGCCGCGCACCGCTCCGATCACCCATGGGCCGTTCCGCAAGATCCAGCTCCAGCAGCCGGCGCACGATGGTGACGATGGATCGCTCCGACACGCGCCGGCTCGGGTCGATGGCATCGGCGATCCGGACCGCGGAGGCGAGCTCCGTCGGGTCGAGCGTCGCCAGTGCCTGGAGCACGGTGAGCTCGTTCGGCGTCAGCGCCGGCGGCGGGTTTCGTCAGTGTCAGAATCGCTGTGTAGGCTGGATGCGCTCGCGTCCGTCCGCCTGGCATGCGAGCGGGCATCCGTGGCGAACGTCGCCTTCATCCTCTGCCGGTCGATCCACGCGAGGGCGACGGCCCGGACGTCTCCGAGCGTGAACTCGCCCGATCGGATCGTCTCGAACGGCATCTCGACGAGGTGCGCGAGGTGCTCCCACTCCTCGATGGTCCGTGGCGGATCGAAGCCAGCGGCCTCAATGTGGCGGTCGGTCTCGAGTAGCGCGGCTCTAACTGCTCCGGTCAACTCCTGGAGCGCTCGCTCGCGCTCAACCGCGAACTGCGCCCCAACGTTTCGGACCGCCACAGCGAACACGTGCAGTCGCAGTCTAGGTTCTGTCTGAAAACCCCAGTCGGAGGTATCTCGCGACGACAGCGAGCT
>CALMPF010000067.1 GCA_937871505.1 uncultured Planctomycetia bacterium
TGAGAATGCGATTTCGCGCGGATGGCCACACCCGAGCCCCGCAGGGTGTGGCCATCCCGCCGCGGGGTGTGGCCATGGGGCGGCCGGCGCAGGGTGTGGCCATGGGGCAGCGCGGCCGGGGGGGCGGCGCTGCGGTGGGCTGTCGCGTGGGGTGTCGCGTGGGGTGTCGCGTGGGGTGTCGGGAGGGAACGCCATACCATCGCGGCCATTGAAGATTCTCCTTGCCAATCCCCGTGGCTTCTGCGCCGGCGTGTTCATGGCCATCGACGTGGTCGATCAGCTCCTCGACATCTGCCAGGGGGAGCCGATCTACGTCTACCACGAGATCGTCCACAACAAGCACGTCGTCGACCGCTTCCGGCACCGCGGCGTCACGTTTGTCGATGACATCGCGGAAGTTCCGCAAGGATCGATCGTGGTCTTCTCCGCCCATGGCGTCAGCCCTGCGATCCGGGCCGATGCGAGAGCGCGGCGGCTGACGACGATCGACGCGACGTGCCCGCTCGTCACGAAGGTCCACGCCGAGGCGATCCGGTACGCGCGCAAGGGCTTCCAGATCCTGCTCATCGGCCATGCCGACCACCAGGAGGTTGTCGGCACCCGCGGCGAGGCCCCCGATGCGATTCAGGTCGTGGAGAGCCCGGAAGACATCCCCAGGCTCGTGGTGCGCGATCCCGAGCGCCTTGTCTATCTCACGCAGACGACGCTCTCGACCGACGACGCCGGGATCATCATCGCCGCGCTCAAGAGCGCCTTCCCCCAGATCAAGGAGCCGCCGAGCGAGGACATCTGCTACGCCACGACGAATCGGCAGATGGCCGTCCGCGCCATCGCGCCCGACTGCGACCTTGTCATCGTCGTGGGAAGCCGCAACAGCTCCAACTCGCAGCGGCTGACGGAGATCGCGCGGAACGTGGGAACGCCGGCGGTTCTGGTGGACGATCGCAGCGAGCTCGATCCGACGTGGTTCACAGGCGTGCAGTCGGTGCTGGTCACGGCCGGAGCGAGCGCTCCGGACGACCTCGTTCACGAGCTGATTCTCCATCTCGTGGAGACGTACGGCGGAGAGGTCGAGCAGCGCGACGTGTATCACGAAGCGGTCGAGTTCGGACTTCCCGGGACGCTGAAGGAGGTGATGCGCCAGCGCGGCATCGACCCCACCGGCCGCCGCATCAAGATGGACATCGGAACCAAGACCACGGAGTGGCTGGCCGAACGGGGGATCCCGCACCGCACCGTCGACCTGACCGTCGGAGCATCCTGAGCAGTGCGCGCCACCGGGACCGCGCCTCTGCTTGCCCAGACGCCGGAGACCCTCGCGGCCTTCGCCGAGGCGCACGGACTCCCGCGGTTTCTTCCGGCGCAGCTCCTTCGGTGGATCCATGAACGTCGCGTGATCGATCCGTCGGCGATGACCGACCTCTCAAAGCCGGCGCGGCTGCTGGTCGCCGAGCGATTCGCTTCGTTCCGCGGCACCGTGCGGGCGCATCAGGTCGCGGATGACGGAACGCAGAAGCTCCTGCTCGGCTGGGATGTCGGGGAAACGTCGACGCATCCCGCAGCCCCGGAGCCGTGCATCGGGTCGACGCCGGACGCGGAACCCGACGAGGCCGGAGCCGCGTCCCTCCCCGTGCTCGCGGCGCCGTCAGCGCTCGATGACGGAGGGCGCACCTCCGGCGCCGTCGGCGCCGAGCGACGAACCGAGTGCGTGCTGATACCCACCGAGTCTCGAAAGACCGCGTGCGTCTCATCGCAAGTGGGATGCCCGGTGGGATGCGCCTTCTGCGCCTCCGGTCTGGGGGGCCTTGAAGGGAATCTCGACGCGGGACAGATCGTCGAGCAGGTGTGGCGACTTGCCGGCCTGCCCGGGGTGGGCCGCATCAGTCACGTCGTCTTCATGGGGATGGGGGAGCCGCTGGCGAACTTCACGGCGGTCACGGAGGCCATCCGGATCCTCAACGCCCCGTGGGGAATGGGGATCTCCGCTCGGAGGATCACCATCTCGACCGTGGGGCTGCCCGCGGCGATCCGGCGTCTCTGCTCGTTCGAGATCCCGGTCACCTTGGCGCTCTCGCTGCACGCGCCGACGGACGAGCTTCGCCGGACGATCATCCCCTGGGCGGAGTACGCGACCATCGAGGAGCTCCTCGATGCATGCGATGAGTGGTTCGAGAAGACCGGCCGCGAGATCACCCTGGAGTACATTCTCCTCGGCGGCGTGAACGACCGACCGGAGCACGCCGAGCGGCTCGCGGAGCTGGCGCGGCGGCTGCGGGCGAACGTGAACCTGATCCGCTACAACGAGGTTCGCGGCATCCCGTTTCAGCGTCCCGCGACGGAGGACGTCCGCCGGTTCCAGACGGTCCTGCGCAATCACGCGGTCAACGCGCACATCCGCCGCAGCCGCGGAAGGGACATCGCAGCCGCGTGCGGCCAGCTCCGTCACGAACGCCGCTGAGCGCGACGACCCGTGCCCCCGCAACGAACGGCGCCCGCCGCGGCGTGCCGCGCCTCCCTGCCCTCCCCGCGATGCCCGGTCGCGTGCTCGCGCCGATCTGCGGCGCGCACTTGCCCCGGCGGCACCGAGCCCGCACCTTGCGGCGAGGAGCAACCCCCGCCGCCGGCGCCCTCGCCGCGCCGCGCGGCGGCGCTATCCCTCGACCCGCGCCCGCACGGCCTCGGCCGAAGCGCCGCGCAGGCGACCGCCGACCGCGTCGTCATGCAGCCGCCGCAGCGCCGTCGCCCAGCGGCGGTAGTCGGTCGCGCTGCCAGTGGCCGCGCGCTCCACGAGCGCGAGCGCGTACTCGCGCAGGGCTCGCTCCTGCGCTGACCCGCGCCGGCGAAGCGGCGCCAGCCGTCCCGCGAACGCGACCATCCGGGCGGGCCAGTCGCTCGTCCTGAAGTCGATGCGGATCCTCCACCCGAAGGCGCGCAGATCGAATCGATTGAGATAGCGTCGATGCAGTTCATCCCCGCGGGCGACGCGCACGCCGAGGCGCTGCCGGATCCTGCGACGATGTTCCGCGCTGGTGGCCATCGTCGCGAGGTAGATCGAGTCGCGCAGGAGCATCGCCTCGGCGAGAGGACGGATCGCGAGGCGGGTGAGCTCGCGGCCGAGGTCGCCGCGATCGCTGTCGTAGAGACGCCCGACCGCCTCGGCATAGCGCCGGGCATAGGCCGGGCCGCCCCACGCGGCGCAGCGCCGGATCGCAGCGACCGCGTCGGCGCGCGCCTCGCGGCCGGATGCCGTCTCGGCCAGTCCCGGCATGCGCCGCAGCAGCGCCGCGGCGATCTCGGCGACTTCGGCGAGCATTCGCCGCTCGGAAGCCCGTCCCAGACGCCGATCCAGCTCGATCCGCCGCAGCAGACGCTCCGCGCTCTCCCCCGGCTCGTCGATGCGGCGCATCGGCCGTCCGTCGACCGCAAGCTGACGACCGAGCGCAAAGCACTCCACGGCGCGCCCGGCGCCGCGCGACTCGGCCCGGCGAAGCGCTCCGGCAATCGCCTCCAGCGAGACCGGGATCATCCCCTTCTGGTATGCGACTCCGAGCGCCACCAGATCGACGACACGGTCGGTCCGGAACCACTGCCGACAGGTCGATGCGAGGTCGTCGAGCGTGAGGCGCGCCGGATCGCACGCCAGGGCGAGGCGCTCGGCCACCAGCCGCGGCTGCGCCTGCGGTCCGCGATCGAGCTGATCGTCGAGCAGGCCGGCGTTGACGACGGCCCACATCCGCTCCGGGGCGCCCACGCGGAGCAGGGGATCGTCGTCCACGGCGCGCAGCGTCTCGATGGCATCGACGCCGATGAGCAGGTCGGCTTCACCCCAGGGGATCTGGGCCGCGAGCGTCGGCAGCGGCTCGCCGGGGCGCGGGCGCATGAAAAGCACCTGAGTCCACGCCGCGCGCCCGGGGCCGATGGGGGTGGGGTCGTGGATGCTCCGCACGTGATATCCCATCATGTGTCCGGCCTCGAGGAGCACCTCGCCGGCGATTCCGGGCGGATCGTCTCGGGTGCCTGCGAGATGGCACCGCCATGCGCCCTGACCGGCGTGAACGGGCCGCGGCGGGGCCAGACGCGACTGCTCGAGTCTCGCTCCCGGCGTGGGCGGGCGGGTGCGCAGGACCTCGATCTGCTCGAGCGTCGGACGCAGCCGGACGCGGAGCAGCGGTCCGCGGCGGGAGACGATGCGATCGACGCGAGTCTGATGGTCGAACGGCACGAGGGCGCGGAGTCCACCGGCTTCGGCGACCGTCCGGGGGAGGGCGGGGCGAAGCTCCGAAGCGAGTTCGGCGGGCCAGACCAGGCGCTGGCTCGGCTGGTAGCCGAGGCGATCGACCTCGGCCGCGCGCTCTGCCCCGTCGTCGAGCTCAGCGGTGCGCAGGACCAGCACCGTCAGTCCGTCGAAGTCGACGGCGGCGCGCAGCCGATCGCGAACCCCCGCGCGGTCGACGAGCGGCACGCTCTCGATCCGCACAGGCTCGCTCCGCTCGCCCGGAGCGGTGCCCCGCGCGAGCCGCTCCGGATCGGGCGCATCGTCGCCGCCGCGATCGATCACGGCCAGAAGCCTCGGCCGCCGCTCCCGCGCCGCCTGCCGCACGGCGCCGCTGCCCTCGCGGGCGAAACGACGGCGATCCCAGCGCTCGACGCGCAGCACCCGTTCCGGCAGATCCGAGCCCTGCTGGCCATCGACCACGATCGCGGCGGGCGGACCTTCCGCCTCGTCGCGCGTGCGCGCCCAGCGGTCGAGTCGCGCCAGCGCCTCGTCGAGGATCGAGATCGGATCCGGCTCGCACGATCCTCGCGGGGGAAGCGCAGCGACCGACGGCGGCGTCGCCGCGAGCCTCGCTGCGACGTTGAGGCCCGGGCGCGTCCCGTGGAGAAGATGAATGATCTTCCGCGCCAACGTCGATGGATTGACCGAATCGTCCGGGCCAAGGGCCTCCGGCTCCCGCTCCGGCGCCGCGGGCACGCGGTCCCACCAGACGCGTCCGCAAGCCACGCCGCGCCGCGCGAGCCGCGCGGCCAGCGCAGCGATCTCAACTCCGACCGCTCCCGGCGACGGCTCGAGCACGAGCACATCCGCGGCGCGGGAGAGCAACCGCTCGACGACCGCCTCGTCGATGGGATGGCTGACGCCCAGATGAAGCACCGGAAGCCGCCCGGCGAGGCGAAGCTCCTCGATCACGTGCCGGACCGCGACCCGCGCGGGGCCGACCGCCACCAGCGCAGTGGCTGCCCGCTCGCCGGGGCTGGGGGCGCCATCGAGCCCGTTCAGTTCGAGCCGGCGCACCATCCGCATCAGATCGAGCGACTCTCCCGGACGCGGGCGCCGGCGGCGCTGGCGCGCCGCCTCGAGGAGATCCGCCGCCGGGACGACGCGGTTCGGACGCGACTCCAGCGTGTCGATCGTGCGGAGCAGCGACTCATGCAGCACGATGCCCGCCGGGCGGCGGGCGGCGCGCCCGAGCCGCGCGGCCTGCTCGATCGCGTCGCGGAGGCCGGAAAGATCCGGCGGCTCGAGGCACGGCGCATCGAATCGGCGCAGCGCAGCCCGGGGAGAAGCCTGGCCATGCTCGCGGGGCCGGTCGACCAGGAGCAGCACCGCCCCGCCGCCGCGATCGACGGCCGCATGCAGTCGACCGAGCGCAGCCATCGCACCGTCGAGCGAGGGGGCGTCGATCAGGACGATTCCCCTCCGGCCTGCCGCGGCCGCGAGTTCCGCCAGCGCGACCTGACGAGCGGGGTCGGCACAGGGGACCAGGGCGAGCCCGTGGTCGATCAGCAGTCGCTCCACGGCGTCTTCCCCGGCAAGCGCGAAGAGCGGCGCCAGCACGCCGCGGCGCGAAGCGACGATCTCGTCGATCGGAAGCTCGCTCTCGAGGGCCCCCTTGAGGATCGCCTCCGCGATGCCGAACCGATCGTGCCCCTCGACGCGATCGAGGTTCGGCGACCGGGCGATGAACGTCGTCACGATGCACGAGTCTACATCGCGGAGCCGCCTTCGATGGCCATGCGTCCGGCGAGGAGCTCCGCGATGGCCTGCGCGACGCCGTCCGCGTCGTGATGGCCGGTCCGGGCGCCGGCCGCGGCGCTTGCCTCCGCGCCGGCGTTCCCCATGGCGACGCCAAGGCCCGCATGCGTGAGCATCTCGACGTCGTTGAGACCGTCGCCGATGGCCACTGTGCGGCGCGGGTCGATCCCCTCGCGTCGGCAGAGCTCCTCGACCATCGTCCACTTGTTCACGCGCGGGTTGAAGATCTCCAGCAGGTGCGTTCCCGAACCGGTCGGCTCGTCCGCCGTGACCGCGGACCAGTGCTGGAGGAAGACGCGATCGCCGAGATCCGCGCGGAGCTCCGCGACCGCGCCGCGAAGTTCCGACCCGGTCGCCACGACGCCGACTCTGACGGTGTCGCCGGGATGCGGGTCGTCCTCGATCCGCGCGACGCGGCGATGCCGGATCGCGAAGGTCTCGAACCACCACGCCGATGCCGGGTCGAGCGGCGCATCGCCGACGACGACATAGTCGTCCGCGTCGTGCGGCGTGTCCTTGAGGAGCAGCGCCGGATGGTCATGCCGCCGGAGCGACGCGACCACCTCCATGACCAGCGATTCGGCCATCGCATGCCGGAGCAGCGTCGTCCCCGTCCGCGCCTCCGAGAGGACCGAACCGCCCGAGGCGATCAGCGGCCTGTCGTAGTCGAGCGCCGTCAGGGCGTGGCGCGACTCGATCCACGATCGCCCCGTCGCAACGACCACCCGGATTCCCGCGGCCTCCGCGGAGGCGATCGCCGCGACATTCCCTTGCGAGATCCGTCCGCGCGAGTCGAGCAGCGTCCCGTCGAGATCGAGCGCGATCAGGTCGCACGGCGGAGGGGTCCCTGGCGACGTCGGCGTGCCGGTGGATCGACGGACGTGTTGCATCAGGCCGCGATCGTAGTGACGGCGCCTCGTGGGTCGCGCCGCGACGCTGCGCGTGCCCATCCGCCGCGATCCGAGGGTGCCGCGCGCAGGTTCTCGAGGGCTCGTGACGCCCGGCGCTCCGGCGCCGGCCCCGCGCGGCTTGCCTCGCGGATCGCCCGGCCGTAGCCTGCTTACCGATGCGACCATCAGTGCGATCGTCCGCCGATTCCCGTCGCGCGGACGCGGTGGAAGCGAGCGCCCCCGGCGTCGCCGGCGCCGCGGACCGCACGCCGGAGCCGAGCGGACGGGCGCTCGCGGAGTCGCTCGCCGGGCCCCTCGCGGAGCTCTGCGATGCGCGGCTCTCGGAGATCCGCTGGTTCCGGACTGACTGGCAGCGCGGAGGCGCTGCGACTGCACATGCCACATGGCGCGATCGTCCCGGGGAGGCCGCCCGGCGCGTGGTCGTCAAGCTCCCGGTCAACAACCGGGAGCTGACGTGGATGCGGCGCATCCAGGATCCGGACTCGATCGATCCGGCGACTGGCGGCTGTCTCCGCACCGCACCGGACCCAACGCATGCCCCGAGGCTCTTCGCCTCGGGCGAGAGGCTCGATCACTACGAGCTTGCGTGGATCGTGATCGAGGAGCTTCCCCATGGTCCGCTCGGCGGTCGCTGGCACGACGATCACATTGCGAGGATCGCCGAGGCGATCGCCGCGTTCGCGGCGAGGGTCGCCGCGTACGCCGTCGATCGCGGCGCGCGGCACGAAGACTGGGAGGGGCTCGTCGGCAGGGCGCGGGACGCCCTTCGAGAGAACCTGATTGCGGATCGCCAGCGCTGGCGCGACGCCCTCCGCACGGTCTCGTCACGCCTCGACGGGCTCGCCGAGGAGTGGGAGTCCCGGGAGCCGCTGGAGTGGATCCACGGCGACCTGCACTTCGCCAATGCCATGAGCCGCTCCGCGATGGAGGCGGGGCCGGTCTGCCTCATCGACTTCGCCGAAGTTCGGCCCGGACACTGGATCGAGGACGCCGTCTATCTGGAGCGCCAGCTCTGGGCGCGGCCGGAACGGCTCCGGGCGCGGCGGCCCGTGAAGGCGATTGCCGAGGCGCGGCGCGCCGCAGGCGTCGAGTCGCCGGGGGACTTCAACCGCCTCGCGACGCTTCGTCGCTGCCTGCTCGCCGCGACGGCCCCCGCCTTCCTGAAGTCGGAGGGGGCGCCGCCCTATCTCGCTGCGTGCCTCGCGCGGCTTGAGACGTCGATCGCGCAGCTCGCCTGAGGCAGGGCGCACGGGCGACGCGCGAGCGGGCTATCAGTCCTTGGTCTCGGACGCTTCAGCGCGCGCGGCACGGACCACGCGATCGCCGTTCCCCGCGTGGATCGTCGCCGGATCGCCGACGATCGAAGCCGCTTCGCACGAAGCAGAGGCCGGTGCGGGCGACCGCAGCCGCGCCGTTCCGACCGCCAAGATCGCGATCGCAGCCGGATTCCATCTTGCGTCGCCGCGATCCGGCTGTAGGTTCCGGCGTCATGAGAAACCTCCTCTCCCCGCTCTCCGGCGCCGCGCTCTCGCTCGCGTTCGCCGCTCTGGCGAGCGGCCACGGATCGATGTCGGCCCCTCTCAGCCGCGTCTACAACGGCTTCCTCGAGAACCCGCAGAGTCCGACCTCCGCCGCGGTGCAGGCCGCGATCGCAGTCGGCGGAACGCAGCCGTTCTACGACTGGAACGAGGTCGTGAACTTCATTCCCGGGCAGCCGCAGTCCCAGATGAACTACCCGTACCACCAGCTCATCCCGGACGGGCAGATCGCCAGCGGCGGCAACTCCAAGTACGCCGGGCTCGACCTCGTGCGCGACGACTGGCCGACGACGCCGATCTCCTCGGGCCCGTTCGAGATGGTCTGGTACGCCACGACGCCGCACGATCCGAGCGTCTTCCACGCGTGGATCACCGCGGCCGACTGGACTCCCGCCCTGCCGCTGACCTGGGACAAGCTCGATCCGCTCCCGCTGGGGCCCGTGATGCTCATGCAGAACGAGTATCGCTTCAATACGGTCATCCCTCCGCGCAGCGGGAAGCACTGCATCTATGTCGTCTGGCAGCGCATCGATCCCGCAGGCGAGGGGTTCTACAGCATCTCCGACGTCGACTTCGGGGAGGGCCCGATCGCCGACTGCCCCGGCGACCTGACGGAAGACGGGCGCGTCGATGGCGCCGATCTTGCCGCGGTGCTGGCGGCGTGGGGCGGTCCCGGCGGCGATCTCGACGGTGACGGCGTCACAGACGGCGCC
This sequence comes from uncultured Planctomycetia bacterium, assembly GCA_937871505.1. Taxonomy (GTDB): domain Bacteria; phylum Planctomycetota; class Phycisphaerae; order Phycisphaerales; family SM1A02; genus CALMPF01. The sequence goes on from CALMPF010000067.1 coordinate 9,197, forward strand.
GACCTCGCTGCGATTCTCGCTGCGTGGGGACCCTGCGGTCCCGACTGTGACGGCGACGGCGTCTCCGACGCCGAGGCGATCGCCGCCGGCGCGCCGGACTGCAACGCCAACGGCATTCCCGACTCGTGCGAGGCGCTGGAGGACTGCGACGGCGACGGGATCATCGATCTCTGCGCGATCCTCCTGGGGCTGGTCGCGGACTGCAACCTCAACCTGATCCCGGACTCCTGTGAGATCGCCGCAGGAGGCGACGCCAACGGCGACGGGTTCCTCGATGCATGCCAGATCGAAGGACTGACCTTCACATGGACCGTCACCTCGGAGTGGTCGGGCGGCTTCGTCGCGAGCCTCGGAGTTCACAATGGGTCGACGTCGATGATCCACGGCTGGACACTGACCTTCGACACGCCCGGATACACGATCCAGACTCTCTGGGACGGCGTGCTCATCGGACAGGAGAGCGGTGTCGCCACCGTCGCCAACGAGCACTGGAACGGTCATCTCCACCCGGGTGAGAGCTTCGCCGTCGGCTTCGTCGCCAACGGGGCGGCGGCGCCTCCGACATCGGTGATCCTCAATCAGAGCCCGGCGGCACCGGGCGGCTGATCCGCGAATCCTCAAGACCGCCCCCGTGCGGCTGCGGGACGCTATCGCGCCCGCCGTCAGGCCGGTCGTCGGGCGCACGCCGACGACCGGCCTGACGGCCCCGCGCGATGGGAGGCCCCGCCGCTACACTGGGTCTTTCTGGCGTCGGCTGCGACGCCACGCGGCGGAGCCGAGGCCCGTCAGTAAGGCGTCGCTCCGAACCTCGTCGGTTTTCGTCCCGGCGGCGGCTGCCGCCCCGGAGCGCGTCGTCTTCCAGTCCCGTCCGAACGTGTTCGAACATGTCCGAGCCGAACCGCACTGACCCGCTGACCCCCGCCCCCGTCGATCGCACCGATCGCAGGCGGCTCGAGCAGATCCAGGCCCAGGACCTCACCGAGAGCCGGGTCAACCAGGACTTCCTCGACTGGCTCAAGACGAAGGGGATGAACTGGCTCCTCGTCGTCCTGCTGGCGATCTGCGGCCTCATGGGCTGGAACATCCTCAAGGACCGCCGGGCGCAGTCGCGCGCCCTCGCGTGGGCTGAGTTTGACAATGCACTGACGCCGGTGGCTCTCGAGGATCTCGCCGCGATGCACGGCTCCGTCGACGCGCTCGGCGGGCTCGCGCTGCTTCGCGCGGGAGAGCAGTACCTCACCTCCGTGCAGTCGGGGCGTCGCTTCGATCGGGCGCCGGACGCAGAAGACGCGCAGGTCACCCCGGAACTGGCGACCGAGTGGCTCGGCCGTGCCCGCGACCTCTTCACCCGGGCCGAGGCGGCAGCGCGATCGAAGGCTTCCTCCATCGACACGTCGGGCATTCTCATCTCCGCGCTCTTCGGGCAGGCAGCGGTCGCCGAGAGCCTCGGCGACCTCGCCGGCGCGAAGCGCGCCCTCGAACAGGCGCAGCAGGCCGCCACCCCCCGCTTCGAGCCGCTTGCGACGCTCGCGAAGGGGAGGATCGGGACGCTCGACACGATCGAGAAGGGCTCGCTGCTCCCTGCGCGAGCGTCGCTGCCGCGGGAATCCGCGAACGTCTCGATCCCGACGACGGTGGTCGACGAGCGTCTGCTTCAGGAGCTCTCGGGCCCGGCGATCGAGATTCGACGCGTTCCGGCGCCACCCATCGCCGACCTGCCGATGGGCGTCACGCGCGACCCCGCGCCAGCGGGCGAAGGCTCCCCCGGCACGCGGTGATCGAAGATCCGCCGATCGACCCGGATGAGCGCGATCCGCGGGCGCCGCGGCCGAGCGGCACCGCCCCCGAGCAGCGCCTCGCAGCAGCCGAGGCCTCCTCCGAGCGGAGCAAGACGGCGCAAGACACCAGCGCTCACGATGCCGACCGGTCAGAGGCGGACGCGCTGCTCGACGACGGCGGCGACGTCTCCGCAGCGATCGGGGGCCTCATCGGATCAGGCGGCAAGGTCGACCGCGACGCCTTGCTCGCGCTCTATGAGCGCGCCGCGGAGGGAGACGAGGAGCGACAGGCCTCCGTCCGCTTCAGGCTGGTGCGCGACCTCGACAAGCGGCTCGACCGATACCTCGTCGATCGGATTCCCTTTCTCTCCAGGACGGCGCTCCAGCGGCTCATCGACGAGGGCGCCGTTCGGGTGAACGGCCGCGCTCCCAAGGCGTCCACGCGCCTGCGCTCCGGAGACGTGATCGAAGCGGTGCTGCCTCCGCCCCCGAGCACGGAGATTCCCGCCGAGGAGATGCCGCTGGAGATCCTCCACGAGGATGACGACATCATCGTCCTCAACAAGCCCGCGAACCTGATCGTCCATCCAGCTCGCGGCAACCGCTCAGGCACGCTCATCAACGCGCTCGCATGGCACTTCCTGCACCGCAGCGCAGGAGCGCTGAGCTCAGTCGGGACCGAGTTCGCCCGCCCGGGCGTGGTGCATCGGCTGGACCGGAACACGACCGGCGCCATCGTGGCGGCGAAAGGCGACACCGCGCACTGGCGCCTGGGCAAGCAGTTCGAGCAGCGGAGCGTCGACAAGCGCTATCTCGCCGTGGTCCACGGGATCGTCGATCCAGCGGCCGACGTCATCGAGCTGCCGCTGGGCAAGCACCCGCTCGTGCGCGAGAAGTACGCGGTGCGCTGGGATGAGTCGGGCAGGCCATCGACGACGATCTTCCGCGTTCGCGAGCGCTTCCACCTCGGCGCAGGTGTGGCGAGGGCGGGGCGCGGTGTGCCGGAGGGCTACTCGCTCGTCGAGCTCGAGCTGCGCACCGGCCGGACGCATCAGATCCGCGTGCATCTGTCGCACCTGGGGTTCCCGATCGTCGGCGACGAGATGTACGGAGGACGCTCGATCCGCCTCGGCGAGCTCGCAGGCAGCGCGGTGCGCGACGCGGGCGTCCCGATCATCGAGCGGCAAGCGCTGCACGCGGCGGTGCTCGGCTTCCGCCACCCGATGACTGCCGCGCCGGTGCGGTTCCTCGCGCCGTTGCCGGAGGACATGGCCCGCCTGATCGCGCTCCTTCGCGAGCACTCTCGGCACGAGCGGCTCGACGTTCCTGGCGCGACCGTCAACCTCGACTGAGCGGCGGGACGCGCCGAACGCGCCCATGGCCACACCTTGCGAACGCGCCCATGGCCACACCTTGCGCGGTAATGTGCGCGGGAATGGCCACACCTTGCGCGTGCGCGGGAATGGCCACACCTTGCGCGAGTTCTCAGACGCAGTCGCCCGCGCCCATGGCCACACCCTGTGCGAGCTGTCAGACGCGGTCGCCGGCAAGGGGCACCGCCTGGCTGGCTGCCGATGGCGACGCTGTCACGCGAGACAGGCGCCCAAGACGTGAACATGGACACACCCCGCGCGGGAATGGACACACCTTGCGCGAGTTCTCAAACGCGGTCGCCGACAGAGGTGCGCTGGCTCGCTGGCCGCCGGTCGCGAGGTAGTGAACCGAGTCCTGTGCTGGAATCCGCCGACGGGCGGGGCTCCAGCGAGCCCTCTGGCGGGGCTTGACGCTGCACTCGGAAGGCGTCGGTCTCTGCGCCCGCGGAGCCGTCGGGCATCGTCCCGGCGGAAGCTCTTGACGCTCCGCTCGGAGGGCGTCGGTTTCTGCGCCCTGCTTGTCGCTGGTCGGAACGACCGTGGCTTCAGCCTCGAAGCGGCGCGCTGTCGACGTGTGGACACTCCCGGTCGCGCAGGGCGTCGCTGTCGATCCGGCCTGCGACGGGCCGGGCGCCAGTGACGGGCCCGCGGTGCCCGACGCTCGATCACACCGGCTCGGAGGCCCCCGCGAGGTGGGCGGCCGCGCGCCAGGCGTGATAGGCGTAGCGATCAAGCCGGCGCATCGCCTCGACGCGGGCGATCGCCTCACCCGCAGGGAGTCGGCGGGCGCCGGCGGCGGCGAGCGTGGCGACTCGATGCGTCCGCCGAAGGGCCGCGAGCGCCGTGGCGCTCGCCTCGATCGAGCGGACGAAGTCGGTCGCAATGACATCGCGTGGTTCGGACTGACTCCGCTCGCCGTCAGTCTCGGGACTCTCCAGTCGGAGGAGTCCGCGTCCCTCATCGTCCGGGGCACGGTCAGCGGCACCGACGTCCGGCACCGCCGTCTCGACCTCCGGCCCGCGCGGCGCCGACGGGTCGGCTCGCTGCGCCGCCGCCGCGTCCGGCACCGGGAGTCCTGCAATCGGCGGCAGGCCCGGCTCCGCGACCAGCGCAGCGAGCTGCGCGGCACCGCGCATCGTCGAAAGGCAGAGCGCGACGGCCTCTGCGAGCTGCTCGTCGCCGGGCACGATCTGGACTGGATCGTCGTCGCCGAGCGCCTCGATCAGCCGCCCGACATGGTCGAGCGCGTGCAGCGTTCCGGCCATCCGCGCCTGCTCCTGCGCGGATGAGGGAGGCTCCGCGACACCGCCGAGGAACCGCCTCGTCTCGACGATCGCCGAAGCCGGCTCCTCAAGCCAGCGCGGATCGACGACGATCGAACGCTCGTGCGCCTCGACGACCCGGTCAAGGACCGCCGAAGACTCCGTCGCCACGACGCGCAGGGCCCCGGCGACGGTCCGCCGCGCGGACTCGATTGCGATCTCCGGGAGGTCGGTCACCGAGCGGTCGAGGTGGCGCACGAGCATCGAGCCGCGCTGCGGGACCAGCCGCTCGACGAACGCGGCGAACGGCCCGATCAGCGGCAGCAGCAGCGCCACGCCCGTGAGGTTGAAGCCGGTGTGGTAGATCGCCAGCAGGGTCACCGGATCGATGTTCGTCGAGGCGCGCAGCAGGAGCGGGACGACCACCGGGAAGCTCACCAGCGCAACGACTGCCGTGACGAGCTTGAAGAGCACGTAGGCGACGGCCGTGCGCTTGGCCGACGTATTGGTCCCGATCGAAGCGATCAGGGCGCTGACCGTCGTTCCGATGTTCTCGCCGATGACCAGCGCGACGGCCTGATCTGTCCCGATCGCTCCTGCGTGCAGCGCCGAAAGCGTCACCGCGATGGCGGCGCTGGAGGACTGCATCACGGCGGTCAGCAGGATGCCGACGCCGACGAGCAGGAGGACGCCGCCGGCGCCGGCGATCCATCCGGTGCCCTCGGCGCCGATCACGGCAGGCAGGTCTGCCGGGTTGAGCCGCTCGGCGAGCCCGGACATCCCCTGCTGAAGGGCCGTGAGACCCGCGAGCAGGAGCGCGAAGCCCGCCAGCGCACTGCCGGCGGCGCTCATCTTCCCGCGTCCGAGGAGCTTCATGAGCGCGCCGGCGAAGACCAGCGGCATGGCCGCTGCGGTCAGCGAGAATCGCACGCCGAGCAGCGCGACGAGCCATCCGGTCCCGGTCGTGCCGACATTGGCGCCGAAGACCAGGCTCAGGCCCTGCGGGAACGTCAGCAGCCCGGCGCTGACCAGACCGATCGTGGTCATCGTCGTCGCGCTCGACGACTGCACCATCATCGTCACGATCGCCCCCCAGAGCGTGCCCCTGATCGGGGTCGCGGCGGCGCGGGCGAGCACGGCGCGGAGCGCCGAGCCGGCGAGTCCCCTCAGACCGTCGGTCATCACCGACATGCCGAGCAGGAAGAGCCCCAGCCCTCCGAGAATGGCGACGATCGTGGCCAGCGCAGCAGCTCCGAGGGCGTGAGCGTACCGCGCCACGCGCCGGGTCGGCGCGGCTCCGCTCCCGCTGCGCAGCCAGCTCGGCGGGGCCACCCGGCTGGTCGAAGTGGGCGCCGATGGCGCGTTCCTGCAATCTCATGCCGATCGGCGGAATTCTCGGAGGCGCCGCTGTTCCCGCGTTACCGTCCGCCGCATCGTGTTCACGATCAGCGCCCACGGCGCCAGGAGCACCCCAGCGCAGTGTGACTTCGTCGCGAGGCCGACCGAAGTGGATGGTCCACAAGGAGAAGCGATGCGGGCGGGGCGCCGGCTGCCCCGCTGCGGGCCTTCACGACCAGACCGCGAGCGGTGCGCGGGACTCGAGCCTCGAATCCGTGAAACACCGCCGCGGACGACCGCAGCGCGAGCCGTGCGGCGCTGGAGTGTGCAGCGCGGCTCTTCTCACGCGCCCGGCTCCGGCGGCGACGGAGCGCTCGGGATTCGCGCGCCGCGGCGGGCGGGGGAGACGCAGAGATGGACCTTGGAGACGCCCCTGCACGTCGTTGCATGGATCGCACTGGCTGCCGCGGCCCTCGTCCCGACTCCGGACACCCAGCAGACGGCAGTCCCGGCGGTGGCCACCTCCGAGCAGCCGAGCGGCAGACCGGATGTCACCGCCGAACCGACGGGGCGGTCCGGGGGCTGCGCAGCTCGAGAGTGTGGGCCGAGCGGCTCATCGCTCGTTGCGCTCGATGCGCTCGACGCGCCGTCGACCGCAGCGGATGCTCCGGAAGGCGAAGCGATGCGGACGTGGCGCCCGTGGCCGCGCCGCGAGCCTTCAAGCCCCGGTTGTAGGGGTCGTGAGGGTTGTGAGGGTCGTGAGGGTCGTGAGGGTTGCGAAGGGTGTGAGGGACGCGATCTTCGCCGCCGCGAGACGCTGCCTCGGGCCACCGCAGCGCAGGCCACGCGATGCTCGATCGCTCCGAACCGGTCGGTGTGGAAGGCGGTGTGCCAGACTCTGGACCACCCTGCGGACGACTCTGCGGACCACTCGGCGGACCGATCTGGATGCCGGTCTCAATTCGAGCCTGGGCGCGATCCTGGGCGCCAGTCGGGATCCCGCCCTGGAAGCCACACTGGTCGCCAGTCTGGACCGCCGCCCGGCTGGGCCATTGGCCTCGGCCCCGGGCCGAGGATCGCGCTCGCGACGGGAGGCGAGTCGAGCCGAGCGCGTGACGCTGCGTCGGACGCCGGTTCCGACGACACGCGCGGTGGCGAGGGCAGCGCGACGTCGAAGCGCGACACGGGCAGCGCCACCCGGGATGCCGCGAAGCCCCCGGACCCTGCGCCCCCGACTCCGCGGGACGGCCCCGCGACCGCCCCGGTCCGCTCGAATGCTCCCGACGCCTTCGCCGCGATCCGCGCCTTCCGGGAGGGCGCACTCTGCGCCCTCTGCGACGGCGCGGGCGAGGTGCAGCGCCGTCGGCGGGTCGGCTGGCGAAACGCCGGCGGTGGCATCAGAACTCCGGTCATCGCCACGGTCGTGGAGCCCTGCGCCCCCTGCAATCGCACCGGCATCGCCTCCGCGCGGCGACTCGACCGGATGATCGAGACGCTGCTCCTCCGACTCGATGCCGTCGAGCCCGACGATCCGCGCCGCGCGGAGGTGCTCGAGCGGCTGCAAGGCGCGCTGAAGGCGACCGTCGCTCGGGCGGCGGACGGCTTCGAGGCGCGGCTGGCGTCCGAGATCGACGCGCTCATCCTGCGCGCGGCGACGAAGCGGCAGCCGGTTCTCGTCGTCGGCCGGATCGTGCGTGACCGTGACAAGGGACAGGCCGTCGACGCGGCGGATCGACGCTGGACGATCTCCGGCGTCGACCCGGCGCTCCTGCCTCGCAGCGGCGAGATCGCGATCCTCGGATGGCTCGAGCGCCGCGATGGCGGCGCGGCCGACGACGCTCCTCTCGCCCTGAGCGCGGTGGCCGTCCTGCGGATCGACCGACCGAGGACCCCGCGGCGCCGCGAGAGCGATGGTCGCGCGACATCGGCGCGAGGCGGCTCACTCCCACTCGATCGTCGCGGGGGGCTTGCTCGAGATGTCGTAGACGACGCGGCTGACGCCGCGCACCTCGTTGACGATCCGGCTGGAGACCGTCGCGAGCAGCTCCCATGGCAGACGCGACCAGTCGGCGGTCATGAAGTCCTGGGTCTCGACGGCGCGGATCCCGACGACGCTGTCGTAGCTGCGTCCATCGCCCATGACCCCGACGCTCTGGACCGGCAGCAGCACCGCGAAGACCTGGCTCGTGCTCCGATAGAGGTTGGCGGCGCGCAGCTCCTCCAGGAGGATCTCGTCGCAGTCGCGCAGCACCGCGAGCCGCTCGGGGGTCACCTCGCCGATCACGCGGACGGCGAGGCCCGGCCCGGGGAACGGATGCCGCCAGACGATCTCCGGCGGGAGGCCGAGGACCTCGCCGAGCGATCGGACCTCGTCCTTGAAGAGCTCGCGCAGCGGCTCGACGAGATCGAAGCCCAGATCGGCCGGAAGGCCTCCCACGTTGTGGTGCAGCTTGATGTTCGCGGAGGTGCCCGCGTGCCCATGACCGCTCTCGATCACGTCCGGATAGAGCGTGCCCTGCGCGAGGAAGCGGGCATCGGCGCCGACGTCCTTCGCAGCCTCTCGGAAGACCTCGATGAAGCGGTGGCCGATGAGACGGCGCTTCTCCTGCGGATCGAGCACGCCGCGGAGGTCGCCGAGGAAGGCTGCGGACGCATCGATCGTCCGGAGATCGATGTCGAAGTGACCGTGGAACGTCCGCTCGACGAGATCGCGCTCGTTCTTCCGGAGCAGTCCATTGTCGACGAAGATGCAGGTGAGACGGTCGCCGATGGCGCGCGCGAGCAGCGCTGCGACGACCGAGGAGTCGACGCCGCCGCTGAGCCCGCAGATCACCCGGCTCGAGCCGACGCGCTCGCGGATCGCCGCGCTCTGCTGATCGAGAAAGTCCGCCATCCGCCAGGTGCCCGAGCAGCGGCAGATCTCGTACAGGAAGTTGCGGATGATCTCGGCGCCGTGCGGGGTGTGCGTGACCTCGGGGTGGAACTGCACGCCGAAGAAGGGCAAGTCGCGGTGGCGCACCGCCGCAAAGGGGCACGTCGGGGTCGCTGCGAGGGGGACGAATCCCTCGCCAAGCGCATCGACCTGATCGCCGTGACTCATCCAGACCGTCGTCTGGTCGGGAACGCCGCCGAGGAGCCCCTGCGAGTCGAGGATTCGGAGCTTCGCCCGCCCGTACTCCCGCGCGGGAGCGCCGTGCACGCGCCCGCCGAGGAGCTGCGCCGCGAGCTGCATCCCGTAGCAGATTCCGAGCACCGGGACGCCGAGCTCGAAGAGCCGCGGATCGCAGGACGGCGCACCGGCGTCGCTCACGCTGCTCGGCCCCCCTGAAAGGATGATCCCGCGCGGGCTGAGAGCGCGAAGCTCCTCGATGGGCGCGTCGGGGGCCATCAGCACGCTGAAGACGCCGGCCTCGCGGACGCGCCGGGCGATGAGCTGGGCGTACTGGCTTCCGAAGTCGAGGATCGGAATCGCCTCCGAGGCGGCGGCGCGGACGCGCGGGGGCGTCGAAGATGCGGCGGCGCCGGCGTGCGCCGGCGATGGCAGCCCGCTTCCCGCAGCATCCGCGCCGGTCGCAGAGCGACCGACCGCGGGATCGAACCGAGAACTGCCTGCCGATGGGAGTCGCTGCGCCATGAGAGTTGGGATCGAGCTCGCGACGAACGAGCCGGTGTCGGGTGCCGGACGGGAAGGGCCGAAGAGCCCCTGACGGGAGACCCGATCGCCGGAGCCCGCGAGCGGCCAATGTAGCGCCCGCCGCGATGGCGCGGTATCCTCGCCCCGACATGGGACGCACCCGCGTCGCTGCCGCGCTCTGTCTCCTGCTTGGCGCGCTCGGCTGCGCTCCGTCTCCCGAGCGAGGCGGCTTCGCCTCAGCCGATCCCGGCGCCAGGCTCTACGCGATCACCGACGCCGCACGCAGCCATGACCGCTCGGCGCTGCCGTGGCTCGTCGACTCGCTCTGGTCCGAAGATCCAGCCGTCCGATTCATGGCCATCGAGACGCTCCGGGAACTCACCGGAACCGACTGCGGCTATCGTCTCGGCGATCCTCCGGAGCTTCGAGCCGCCGCGATCGAGCGGTGGGTCGCGCTGGGTCGTTCGGAGGGCTGGATCGCCCCCGCCTCGGGTCCGACCGAGGCCCGCGTCGCAGGGTCGCCGGAGACGGCCTCGGGGCACGGCTCCGCGCGATCGCAAGGAACTTCGGCCCACCCCTCGGCCCACCCATGAGCGACGCGATCCGCAAGCAGAGAGACGGCCGGAGCGGGGACGCGCCGGGGGGAGATTCCCCTCGGGACGAGCTCTGGTTTGCGCGCTGCGAAGCGGGCCAGGAGGCCGGTCCCGGGGCGACGCCCTCCCCGATCGCGGGCGCCCCCGACGCTCGCATCGAGATCCCCAGCCAGCCGGCCTACCTCGCGCCGCTGCGCGCATTCGTGAGTGCGCTGGCGGCCCGCTGCGGTTTCGACGAAGTGACGCAGTTCCAGCTCGCGCTCGCGGTCGACGAAGCGGTCGCGAACGTCATCAACCACGGGTACGATCGCAATCCCGACGGAAGAATCTGGATCTCCGTCTGGAACGAGCCGGAAGACCGTCCCGGACTCCGCTTCGTCCTCGAGGACGCGGGGCGGCAGGTCGATCCCGGAACGATCCGCAGCCGCCAGCTCGAGGACATCCGTCCGGGCGGCCTCGGCGTGCACATCATCCGGGAGGTCATGGATCAATGCCAGTGGGAGCGGCGCGACGCGGGCGGGATGCGCCTCACCCTCGTGAAGCACCTCGCCCACGGCGTCGCCCACGCTCGCGCCGAGGATCGCAGAGAACGCCCCGGATCGCGCGACTGAGAGATCCCGCTCAGGCACGAGCCGATCGCACGACCCGCCAGACCCACACCGATGCCACCGTCCAGCGTCACCGTCCAGCCTTCGCCACTCCCGGATGGCGTCCTGCTCACAGTCTCCGGTGATGTGGACCTGGCCCGCTCGCCCGCCCTGCGCGCTGCGATCGCGACCGCGAACGCCTCCTCGCCGAAGCGGCTGGTCGTCGACCTCGCGGAGGTGCCGTACATGGACAGCTCGGGGGTCGCGACGCTCGTCGAGGCGCTTCAGGTCGCTCGGAGGCGCGGATCGGAGCTGATCCTCGCCCGCCTTCAGCCGAGAGTCCGGTCGATCCTCGAGATCGCGCGGCTCACGACGATCTTCCGGATCGTGGAGAGCGTCGACGATGCCAAGAGCGCCTGACGCCTGCGGCGACGCCGCCGCGCGGCGATCGGGCAAGCGTGGCCGCCGCGATCGTGTCCGAAGCGCTCCAGTGTCACCAAGCGCGGCTTCACCAAGCGCAGTCTCATCCGAGCGGTCTCACCGAGCGCGCTCTCAAGCAATGCAATTTCAAGCACTGGAGCACCCCTCGCTCCGACTCGATCCGACGTGACCTGAACCGATGAACGCCGAGCCCCAGCAAGAGCCGGGCTTTCTGCTCCGCGGGCTCGCGGCGTGGGGAGCGATCTGGATCGCGGCGTTCGAACTCGTCGGCGGGCTGGCGTGGCTGCTGCGCGACGTCGCGGGCTGGGTCGGCGCAAGCCTCGTCGGGCGGGCGCGGATCGGCCGCGCCGCGATGGTCACGCAGATGGTGCGCGTCGGCGTGCGCTCGATCGCGATCGTGATGCTCGTCAGCGCCTGCATCGGCGTGATTCTCGCGCTTCAGATGGCACCCCCGCTGCGCGAGTTCGGGCAGGTCGACAAGACCGCGAACATCATCGGCGTGGCCGTCTTCCGCGAGCTTGGTCCGCTGATCGCGGCGATCGTCCTTACCGGGTTCGCCGGGGCCGCCATCGCCGCCGAGATCGGCACGATGGTCGTCGGCGAGGAGATCGAGGCTCTCGAGGCGCAGGCGCTGGACCCGATCCGCTTCCTCGTCGTGCCCCGCGTCATCGCGACCATCGCGAGCCTGGTGGTCCTGACCGTGATCGGCGACCTCACGTCGGTCATCGCGGGCGGCGCCATGGGCGTCTGGTTCCTCGACGTGCCCTACTCGGTCTACCGCGACAACACGCTCCAGCAGCTCGCCGCGAGCGACTTCCTGACCGGGCTGATCAAGGCCGCCGCGTTCGGCGGGATCCTCGGCTCGATCGCGTGCTACAACGGGCTCAGGGTCACCGGAGGCGCCGAGGGCGTCGGGCGCGCGACGACCAGCACCGTCGTCCAGACGATCGTGACCGTGGTGCTGGCGGACCTCCTGTTCACCGCCCTCTTCTACGCCCTCGGCTGGGGATGAACTCCGCGTCCGCGACGGAGCGAGGGATCGGGAAGGGGGCGCCGGAGGCGGATATGCTTCACGAGTTTCAGAAGCTACTGAAAATGACGCAGCCCACCCCGTCACTCCACCCCCACCTCCCCGCAGACGACCCCGGCCTCCTCGATGCCGTCGTCGCCGGAGCCGCGCGCCTCTCCCCGGAGCAGGGTCTGGCGCTGCTGGAGTCGATGCCGACCGCCGAGCTCGGCGCCTGGGCGGACCGCCGCGCCTGCGCGATCCACGGCGACCGCATCCGCACCTATGTCATCGACCGGAACATCAACTACACCAACGTCTGCACCGCCCGATGCACCTTCTGCGCCTTCCGTCGCGACGGCGACGAGGCGGACGCCTACACCCTCGACACCGAGACGCTCCTCCGCAAGGTCGACGAGCTGGTGGGCATCGGCGGCACGCAGATCCTGATGCAGGGAGGGATGAACCCGGAGCTTCCGCTCTCGTGGTACCTCGATCTGCTGCACGCGATCAAGGCACGGCATCCTCAGGTGCATGTCCACGCATTCAGCCCGCCGGAGTTCATCGAGTTCGTGAACTTCTTCGATCCTCCGGGGACGACGCTCCGCGGCAAGATCCTGCACGTCATGGAGCAGCTCCGCGCCGCCGGGCTCGACAGCGTCCCGGGCGGAGGCGGGGAGATCTTCGCCCCCGCGGTCCGGCGCAAGATCGGGCTCGGCAAGTGCGACGCGGAGGCATGGCTCACCACGATGCATGTCGCGCATGAGCTGGGCATGAACACCTCGGCGACGATGATGTTCGGCCACATCGAGGGCCTCGCGGACCGCGTGCATCACATGGAGCTCGTGCGCCGCTGGCAGGACCGCGCCATCCGCGACTTTGCCGATGGCGCTGCGGCGGATGCTCCCCGGGATGGCGACGGCCGCGAGCGCCGAGGCGGCGGGCGCTACAAGGCGTTCATCTCCTGGCCCTTCCAGCGCGAGAACACTCCGCTCGGACGGGCGAAGGAGTGGGATCCCGACGCGCGCCCGATCCCGGGCGGTCACGGCGGCTCGCCGGAGGACTTCCCGGCCGAGTTTCCCGGCGACGTCGTCGCGCGACTCGACGGATCCGGCACCAAGGACCTCCATCCGGAGTTCGGCCGCGTCGTGCGCATGGCCGGCGCGACGTCCTACCTCCGGACGCAGGCGCTGAGCCGCCTCTACCTCGACAACGTGTACTCGATCGGCGCATCGTGGGTCACGATGGGGCCTCACATCGGCCAGGTCGGCCTGCGCTTCGGGGCCACCGACATGGGCTCGGTCATGATGGAGGAGAACGTCGTCTCCGCGGCGGGCACCACGTACTGCCTCAACGAAGCGATGATCTGCCGTCTCATCCGCGATGCCGGCTTTCTCCCCGCCCAGCGCGACAACGAGTACAACCTCCTTCGCGTTCACCGCACCCCCGACGCGCCCGACCTTCGCGTGCGCGACTGGTCGAGCCTGCGAGCCCAGCGCCTCCACGTCGAGCGGACCGCGGAGTCCGATGTCGAGCTGACGATCGCACGGACATGACGCGCTCGCGCTCGACCGGCGCCTTCGGACCGACGAGAGGCAGATCGCCGCGCGGCCGCGGTCTCGGCGGAGCGCTCGTCGCCGAGCCCTCGCCGATCGGCGCAGGGTGCGTTCACAGGGGCGCCGGCGGTGATGGCCGGAGCTCCGCGCCGGCCCGCGGCCGGCCCGCCATCAGGATCGCCAGGCTTTCCGCGGGTTGACCTGCATCTCGATCCACTCCGCCAAGGGCGGGATCCACTGGGCGCCATGATCGGCGACCGGGAGATCGACCGTGCGCATCTCGCTCGGCCCGACTCCCGGCGCTCGCGAGCGCTGATCGCGGAGACCCAGCCGAATCCGCCAGCCCCCTTCGGAGATCGCCTCGACCGACTCGATGGCCGAAAACGGGATCTGCTGCCGCCCGACCGCTCCGCCCTCCAGATGGGTCGCGAAACGCGGCTCGGAGAGAGCGCGCGGGCTCTCGCGCCCCGCGGATCCGTCGCTCGATGCGGCGGGGCTTGCCGCAGGGAGCACGAGAACCCGCCTGACATCGTCGACGCACAGCTCGTTCCGGCCGCGGCGGAGCCAGACCTCGCGAAGCAGCGCCGCGCCGACGCCGAACGAAGCGGCCGCGAGCGCCGCGCCGACGACTGCCTCGACCGAAGGCTCGCGCCCTGCCCAGACGAAGAGAGAGATCAGGACCGAGCCCGTCCCGATCACCAGACCGAGCATCCCCCATGACCAGCATGTCCAGAGGGCGAACCTGACGCGAACGCCGCCGGTGCCGTCGAGGACCAGGCGGCCGCCGAGCGGATCGCGCCGAGCGCGTCGGGCGAGCGCCCACTCGCGCAGCAGGAGCAGCGCTGCGCCTCCGATCGGAAGGAGGACCAGCAGCTCGGTGAACCTCCACCCGGCGATCCCGAGATCGATCTCGGCGCGGTGCGGAGCGTCAGGATCGAATCGAACCCTGACCGGCGAACCGATCGCCAGCCCGTCGACGATCCGTCCCGGAGCCGGTCTCCAGATGAACGCAGGCTGGTACCCGAGGATGCCGCGGGCGACGTGCGCGCTTCCGGAAGCCTCGAAGGTCGCCTCGATCCTCGCTTCCGAGCCGTGAAAGAGCACCCGCACCTTGCGCGCCAGGCCGCGCGGAATGCCGCTGATCCCCTGCCGACCCGCCACGCGGCTGACCGAGACCTCGGAGACGAGCCCCTCCGCCTCCTGCCAGAGGAGGGTCGCCTGCGCTGCCCGGACGTGACCGGCGACGAGAATCCACACCACCCACCCGATCGCCAGCACCATCGAGAACGCAGCGAGGACGGCGAAGCCACCCCCCGCGATCACCGCGGCAACCTGCTGCCCGAAGCTCCGCTGTTCAGCGGGGACCGTCGTGACATCCGGATCATCGCCCGCGCTCGCCGCATCCCGCGACGCGGCTTCGGACGCTCCAGACCGTCCCTCGTCGCGCTGCTGCGGATCACGCCGCTCGACCGGCTCCTCGATCGGCTCCTCGGTCATCGAGTCGATCGTAGGTGACCCTCAGGTCGCGGTCGGAGCTCGCGCGGCGCCCGGAGGCGGAGCGCTCGAGCGCGCCCGCGCTGCGGGAATCCGGCGCGACGACCGCGGGAGCCGGCGCGGTCGGCGCTCCGATGGCGCCAACCCGTGTCGGCCGCTGCGGCACCCCGCGCAGCCGGGTGGCCCCGGCCACGGGCTGCGAGCGGCCCGCTCACCTCGGCGAGCTCTCGACGACGCTCAAGAGCTGGGTGGGCAGCTCGGGGACGCCGAGCTGCCGGCGCAGCGCGTTCTGCTGTTCGATGCGCATCGCGAGCGAGAGACCCGGGATGTTCTCGACCACGCCGTCGGCGCCGATGACTTGGATCGGCACTCCGTGGCCGAACGGGACCACCGGCAGGACCATCGCCACCCAGAGCCCGGGTGTGGTCGAATCCGCCGGCACGCCGTGCCACATGAAGAGCCAGTCGCCCACGCGGTGAACGGCGATGTCCGCGGGCTGGGCGGCGGCGGCAGCCGCAGCGACCGCGGGCGCCCGCCCTGGAGCTGCGAGCAGCTCGGCGAGCCCAGTCCCGTCGCTGAACCGACGATCCGCCGCGAGCATCCCCATCGCCGAGACGAGATCGTCCATCTGCACCGGCGACGGAAGCCCCGCGGAGAGCAGCTCGAGCCCGTGCCGCGGCCAGGACCCATGCAGGCGACGGTGGTCCGCGATCGCGGTCGCGGTGCGATGCACCGAGGAAGCCGGAATGTGAGGCATCGTCGGACGGGCCTGCCTCGCCATCCGGTTGATCGAGTGCGCGACGAACGCCACCGCACTCCCCGCCGTCCCGCCGAAGACGAGAATCGCACCGAGGACCGCCGCCGCCGCCGCCCGTGCCGAACGACCGGGGTTCGCCGCAGCGCACATCGTCGCGCCGCTGACGATCCACCAGAGAACGCCGGGGACCGCGGTGCAGTAGAAGCACGGGATCGCCGCCGGCAGCGCCGCCAGGCTCGAGTAGCAGATCGCGTGCGCGGTGCGCCTGAGCGGGTGCTGCGTGCCGCCGATCAGCCGCATGATCGTGTGCGCGATGAGCAGCCAGAGAAGCCCCAGCGCGACGCCTCCCGCGAACGTCGCCAGCACGAGCAGCAGGAGTCCTCCGATCACGCCGGACGTCGCCATTCCCGGGACGTTCCCGAAGCCGACGAAGTGCAGGAGGAGCACCGGTCCGAGCATCGCGAGCGCGTAGGTCAGGAGCGTCATGCACATGAAGCCCAGCGCGCTCCAAGCCGAGTCGCGAACCGGCACGCCGCGGACCAGCGTCGCGGGCGCGGCGAGCGCCTGACCGAGCGTCATGAACCACGCCTTCGTCCGCCCGAGTTCCGCGCGGCGCAGCCACGGCATCAGCGTGCTCGAACTGACCACGCCCGTCGCGTCGCCCTCGAGCGGCCGGACGACCGTGGAATCCGCGTCGACGGCCTCCCCGCATCGCACGCACCGGAACGCGCGCGGCACGAGCTGCCCGCGGGCGTCCGTGCCGTAGTACGCCTGGTCGCAGGAAGGGCAGCAGAACCGCACCGAGCCGGGCGCGAAGTCGAACTCGCTCGGCCGAAACGCGGTGCCGCACTCCGGGCACGTCCGTGCGGCGAGATTCCAGAGGGCGTATCCGCAGGTTTGGCAGTCCACGGTCCGATCGTCCCCCTTCGTTCGCTCGGTCGACCTCCGGCGCTGCCGCGACGGCAGGCTCGCCGCTCCGGTCAATCCTCCGGCGCCTCCTTCGCGACGCGCTCGCGGAAGAGCCGCTCGAGCCTGGCGGTGATCGGCCCGACCCGGCCGGAGCCGATCATGCGCTCATCGACCTGGCTGACGCCGATGATCTCCGCGGCGGTCCCGGTGAGGAACACCTCGTCGGCGCCGAGCACCTCCTCGAGCCGGATCAGGCGCTCCTCGACCGGGATGCCCAGCGTCGGGCAGAGGTCGTCCATCACGAACTGCCGCGTGATTCCCAGCAGGAGCCCCGACTCCGGGCTCGGCGTCGCGACGCGCCCATCCTTCACGATGAAGATGTTGTCGCCGGTGCACTCCGCGACGTGGCCGTCGACGTTGAGCATGATCGCCTCGAGGACGCCCGCATCGATCGCCTCGATCTTCGCGAGCACGTTGTTCAGGTAGTTCAGGCTCTTGATCGACGGATCGAGGCACGCAACCGGAATGCGCGGGCGCCGCGCGACGATCACCTTCATGCCGTCGCGGTAGAGCTCCTCCGGATAGAGCTGGATCGAGTCGGCGATGATGAAGGTCCCGGGGACGGGACATCGGAACGGGTGCAGCCCCAGCGTCCCGGCGCCGCGGGTGACGACAAGCCGGATGTACGCATCGACGAGGCCGTTGGCCGCCATCGTCGCGCGGATCGCCTCGGCGAGCTCCTCCTGCGAGTGGGCGAGCCTCAGCCGGATCTTCTCCGCCGACGACCAGAGCCGGCGCAGATGGGCCCCGAGCTTGAAGATCCTCCCCCCGTACGCGCGGATCCCCTCGAAGCAGCCATCCCCGTAGAGCACCCCGTGGTCGTAGACGGAGACCTTGGCCTGGGAGCGCGGCACGAGCGCCCCGTCGAGCCAGACGAGAAGCTCCGCACGCGACGGCGCCGCAGGCGGCACTGAGGTCTGGGGCTGGCCGTCAGCGCGGCGCTCGGTCGAACTGTGGGTGTGGGTCATGGCGGCGAGGAGCGGTGGTGGCGAGCGATCCTGAGCAGTCCGGGGCGTCGGCGCGGAGTCGCGCAGCGGGGTGGTGCCGGCGGTGCTAACCCGCCCGCGTTCCGTCGAGCGGCGCGGGCGCGACCGCGGAGCCCGCCGACGGGCGCACGGCGGCGGGCGCGGGCATCACCCAGCGTTCGATCGCCCAGGCGACGCCGTTCTCATCGCAGCTCGGCGCCGTGGCGTCGGCGACGGACCTGACTGCGGACGATGCGTTCTCCATCGCGACGCCGAATCCGGCCCATTCGAGCATTCCCATGTCGTTCGCGGCGTCGCCGATGGCCATGATCTCCTCGCGCCGGACATTGATCCGGCGCGCGACGCGCTGGAGCGCGATCCCCTTGTCGACGAGCGGCGCCGTCACCTGGGCCATGTGCGGATGGCTGAGGAACATCGCCACGCGCCGCTGGCGCCAGAGCCCCTCGCGGACAGGCTCGAGCGCGCGGGGAAGCCGCTCTGCCGGGGCGAGCACGTTGATCCGCGTCACCGGGGCCCTCAGCACCAGCTCGAGCGGACCGACGGTGGTCGGTTCCAGCAGGCGTGCGACCTCCTGCTGGAGGCGTCGATCGACGCGATCGGTGTGGCATCGGTCGAGGACATCGATCTCGACGACCACGTCGGGATCGACGCCCCTGATCGACCCCACGACGCTCTGCGCCAGATCCGGCGGGAGCGACTCGTGATGCTGCGCCCGGTGATCGAGCGGATTCCAGATCACCGCCCCGTTGAAGTTGATCGTCGGTCCGACGAGGTCGAGCGCACGGACGACCTCGTGCATCAGGCGCGGCGAGCGGGCGGTCGCGAGCACGACGACCACTCCCGCGTCGACGGCGCGACGCACCGCGCGGCGCACCGGCGCCGTGAGCTCGCCGTCGCTCCGGAGGAGCGTCCCATCGACGTCGATGGCCAGCAGCCTGACCGCCGCCGCCGGCCCCGGCGGCGCGGGTCGCAGCGCGGCGGCGCTGCGCACCGTGCCGCGGAGCGACTGGTGCGGCGACGCGGAGGCCGAGGGCGGCGAGGGCGACGGGGAGGAGGAGTGGGAGCGCTGGAGATCGACTGCGGCGGCGAGCGCGGCGGGGCGCCCTGCGGCCCCGCTCGCCGCCGCCCCTCGCGCTGGCGCGAGGCCCGATCCGCGGAGCGCGACGGCCTCGCTTCGCGCACCGCCGAAGCTCCGGGCCACCGCCTCGGCGAGCGCCGCCTCGAGCTCTGGGAACGCGAAGCGATGTCCCAGGCGCGCGGCGAGCGCGGGGACGGCGCGCTGGCTGGAGACGAGGAAGCGGGCGATCCCGCCGAATGCGAGGCGGAGCCCGAGGTAGGGCACGGGGATCGGAGCGCGCCGGCCGACGGCGCGGGCCAGCTCGCGCGTGAACTCGCGGTTGGTCGCGCCGGTCGGCGCCACGACGTTGAGCGCTCCGCGGACGCGCCCGTCGCGGAGGGCGAGATCGATCATCCCGATGACGTCCTGCCAGTGCACCCACGGCATCCACTGCCGGCCGGAGGCCATGCGGCCGCCAAGACCGCGCCGGAAGAACGGGAGCAACCGCGGCAGCGCTCCGCCGCGATCGTCGAGCACGATGCCGATGCGCATCGCGACGCACCGCGTCGCGGCGGACGCCGCCTTCATCGCCTCCGCCTCCCAGCGCACGCAGAGCTCGGCGAGGAAGTCGGTGCCGGCGGGGGCGTCCTCGCCGAGCTCCCGGTCTCCGCCGTCGCCGTAGTACCCGGTCGCCGAAGCCGAGAGAAAGACCGCCGGGGGTCTGCGAGACTCCTCGATCGCGACGACCACCTGATGGGTGCCGTCGAGCCGGCTCTCCTCGATCGTCCGGCGATACTCGGCCGTCCATCGCCGATCCGCGATGCCGGCTGCGGCGAGGTGCACGACGGCATCGGCGCCGTCGAGCGAGCGCTGCCAGGCCCCGGGAATCCCGCAATCGCCCTCGACGACGCGAATCCGCGGGTTGCTCGCGGCGGCGAAGAGCCGCGCCGCGCTCCCGGCGTCGCGCGAGATCACGGTCACGGCGTCCCCGCGCCCGAGCCGGTCGAGGACGAGGCGACGGCCGATGGTTCCCGTGGCGCCGGTGATGACGAGGTGCATCGGAACGGCGATGGTAGTGGATGCCGACGGACGGCGCCCCAAGCGAACCGGTCGAAGGCGAAGTCAGGCGGGACCGGCGCGTCGGCCCCGCCAGAGACAGCTCAAAGTCGCCGTCGCGCGCTGTTGTCGGCCCCGGCGCCCGGCGCTGCCGAGGGCTGCTTGCGGACCGCGAGCTCGTGCGCCGGCGAGCACGCAACGCCGCCCGCGATCCGCATGCGGGTCCGGGATCAGGACGAGGAACTCACCGCGCGAACCGCCCAGCCGTGCCCCCCACTTCCCGGCACGAGCGCCCCGATCCCCCTTGATCGACCCTCGGAGCCGCCACGCAAACGAAGCCCGAACGACATCGCGATGGCCATGCGAACCACCCTCCTCTCCCGGGGGCGACTCGCGCCCAACTCGCAGCCACCTCGCAACTGACTCGCAACTGACTCGCGCCCGACTCGAGCCTGACTTGCGACTGACTCGATACTGACTTGCGACTGACTCGCGCCCGACCCGCGCCCGGCCCGCGCGGGGCTCGGAAGCGGCTCCGGGGCGGCACCGCAGCTCAGGCGTGGCGCTTGCGCCGCCTGGCGGGCGGGATGTCGAGTTGCTCGCGGTACTTCACCACCGTGCGACGGGCGATGGTGACTCCGCGCGCCTTCAGCGCGTCGGCGATCGCCTGGTCGCTCAGGGGCCGTGGAGGATCTTCGGCATCGACGATCTCGCGGACGAGCTGCCTGACGGCCTCCCAGCTCATCTCCTCCCCGCCGCCGTCGCGCTCCCGCCCTCCTGAGAAGAGCCGCCGCAGAGGCACCAGCCCCCGCGGCGTCTGAAGCCACTTGTCGGCCACCGCCCTGCTGACGGTGGCGACGTGAACACCGAGGGCGTCGGCGATCTCCGTCATCGGCAGCGGCCGGAGATGGGCCGGGCCGTGATCGAGAAACTCGCGCTGCTTCTCGATCACCAGCTCGACGACCTTCAGAAGCGTCGCGCGGCGCTGGGCGATCGAGTCGATCAGCCACTCGGCGCTGCGCACGCTCCCTGCAAGGTACTCTCGCGTCTGCGCGTCGACGGAGCGGTCCCGCGCCATGCGCTCGTAGCGAGGGGAGACCCGCAGCGGCGGCAGCCGCCCGTCGGTCACCGCCGCGACGTAGCGGTTCGCCGCCTCGTCGAACTCGACGACGGCGTCGGGGACGATCGGCGGAACGTCGGCGTCGACGAGGTCGCGCCCCGGGGTGAGCCGGAGCCGCGCCATCTGCACCTTCGCGGCCGCGATCCGCTCCATCGAGATCCCGCCGTCGCGCTCGATCTTCGGAAGGCGGTTCTGGAGCAGGTCGTCATAGTGGTCGACCAGCAGGCGCTCCACATCCTCCCAGACCGGGCGCTCGATCGGCGACGCGGCTTCACGCAGCGCCTGCGCCTGAAGGATGAGGCTCTCCCGCACATCGCGCGCCGCGAGGCCCGGCGGCTCCAGCGTGCGCTGGAGGCTCTCCAGCGCCGACTCGAGCACCGCGACGGTCGGCGGAGCGCCGGCCCAGCCGCTCTCTCCGCTGGCGGCCTGCTCGCGAATCGTCTCGAGATCGGCCCCGATGCGGCCATCGTCGTCGAGGTACTCGATGAGCAGCCGCCCCGCCTCCGCGATCTCCTCCGGCTCGTCCGCGAAGGCCCACTGACGCCGCGCCTGTTCGATCAGCGACTCGCTCCGCGCCGGGGCATTCGCCATCGCCTCGAGCTTTCGGTCGCGGCCGTCCGGATCGATCGCGCGCGGGCGCTCCCAGGTGGCATCGGAATCGAACGCCTCCACGTAGCTGGACTCGAGGTCGCCGAGCCTTCTGAAGTCGTCGACGCCGGGGCTGCCGTCGGCGGCGACCACGAGCGGCTTGCCCGCGAGCTCCTCCTCGGCCTCGTCTTCGCGCCGCTCCTCGGCGATCTGCTGCTCGTCGGGGGAGCCGTCGGCCCGATCGAGCGCGACGTTGCTCTCGAGCTCCTGCTCGATGCGCTCCTCGAGAGCGATCATCGGGAGCTGGAGGATCTCCATCGACTGGATCATCCTCGGCGCGAGCCGAAGCTGCTGTGAGAGCCTTGCCTGCTGGACTTGGGCGAGCCGCATCGTCATCGCGCTCCGTCGACGCGGGGATGGTAGCCGAGGCGGCGGCGCACCCAGTCGGCGGCGGAGAAACTTCGCGTCGATTCCGCAGCTCGGCGCGGCGCTCAGCGTCGCCCCTCGATCGCATCGGCGAGCACCGCCTTGTTGGCGTACTCGAGCTGCGACCCGCTCGGCAGGCCGCGGGCGAGCCGAGTGACGCGCAGGCCGCGCCCCGCGGCGGCCTCGCGCAGCAGCTCCGCCACGCGCAGCGCCGTGGAATCGCCCTCGAGATCCGGATTGAGCCCCAGGATCACCTCGGTCACGGCGGCGCCGCGGCAGTTCGCGGAGGGATCGCGCACCCGCGCGCAGAGCGACTCGACCGTCAGCGCCTCGACACCGACGCCGTCGAGCGGGGCGATCCGGCCGAGCAGGACGTGATACACGCCGCGGTACATCCCCGTCTGCTCGAGCACGATCAGGTCCTTCGGCTGCTCGACCACGAGGATCGTCGCCGCATCCCGCGCCGGATCGGCGCAGATCGGACATGGATCGCCGTCGGCGAGATTCCAGCAGATCGAGCAGTGCCTCACGCGCTCCTTGACGTCGGCGATCGCCCGGGCGAGCGCAAGCGCCTCGTCGCTCGTCGACTTGAGGACGTGGAAGGCCAGCCGCTCGGCGCTCCGGCGACCGATCCCGGGCAGCGAGGAGAACTCCTCGATCAGGCGCTCGACCGTCGCCGGATACGCTCCGCTCATCGCGCCAGCCCTTCGATCAGGCCCTCGGGAAGCGGGAGGTTCATCTCCTGCGCCGCAGCGTGAGCGTGCTCGGCGATCATCCGCTGCGCCTTGGAGAGCGCGTCGTTGACCGCCTCCACCAGGAGGGCCGTCGCATCTTCGTGCGTCTGCCGCTCGCCCGAGGCCAGCCCGGCGCGGAGCGCCGGCTGCACCTCGATCGAGACCACGCGCAGACGGCCGTCGGCGACCGCGACGACGACGCCCCCGCCGCTCTCTCCGGAGACCGTCCGCGCTGCGAGCTCGAGGCGCACCTCTTCCATCCGGGCCTTGATCTTCGGAAGGTCCTTCAGCGCCGCGGCGAGCTTCGCCGCCTGCTTCATCGAGTCGAACATCGCGGTGGGTTCCTTGGGGGTGAGCCGCCGCGCAGATCGCAGGCGACGGCGACGACGATACGTCCGGCCGGGTCAGTCGCCCCCGTCGCCCGGCGAGCGCGGCGCCTCCGGCGCGCGGCGCTCCGCCGAGACGACCGTGGCATCGAAGATCTCGCACGCCTCGCGCACGAGCGGATGATCGCGCACCAGCGCGTGGAGCGCACCATCGCCGCCGGCAGAGCGGCCCGACGGAGGCGGGCCCGCACCGGCGCTCGGCACGGCTCCGCGAGCTGCGGAGCCGGCCCCCGGAAGACCGTCGATCACGACCGCGACGCGCCGCCCCGCCGCGCGCAGGACAAGCTCGGCCACCGTCGACCCGGCGGAGCGCATGAGCTCGGCGAGGCCGGGTTCGACCGGGCCGATCGACAGGCGGAGCCTTCCCCCTTCGAGCGCGAGCGGCGCGAGCGACTCGCAGACCGCGCGTTCGAAGCGCGTCGAGGCTGCCGCAGCCACGCGCTCCCAGAGCGACTCCGCGAGCTCGCGCGGCGAGGCGGCATCGACCTGGCCCTCGGTCGCAGGAACCGGGGGGAGCTCCGGCGCCTCCCTCCGCCCGGCGTCGGCGCGCGTCGCGCCGGAGGGGGCAGAGGCGTCGGCCGGCGCCGGCGCACTCGCATCGTCGGGACGCGGATCGCCCGCAGTCCCCCGCGGCGGGGCCGCCGGAGCCCCATCCGGCCGTGCCGCCGAAGCCCGATTCGGCCGCGTCGCCGAACCCGCCGCGGCGGCAGCCTCCGGCGCCTCCGCGGCGCCGCTCAGCGCGGGGCCGCCGGCGGACTCAGCGGAGTTTTTTTTTTCGTCGGCCGCCGGCGCACCCGCGCCTCCGGCCGCGATGAGCTGCGACGCCAGCGCCAGCCGGACGAGAAGCGCATCGAAGATCGCGCGCGGCGCGCTGGAGAAGCGCGCCGCCCGCGCCCCGTTCTCGCAGAGGGCGATCATGTGGACGAGCTGCGACGGCTCGAATCTCCCCGAGAGCGCCACCGCCGCGTCGCGCGACTCGCCGAAGCGGCCCATCAGCGGCGATGCGCCGCCGCAGACCGCCGCGATCATGAGGGTGCGGAACTGCTCGGCGAGCGCCTCGATCGCCTGCTCGTAGGTGTTGCCCGTCTGGAGCAGCTCCTCGCCCGCGGCGAGCGCGGCGGCGGGGTCGCCTTCGGCGATCGAAGTCGCCAGCGCATGCACGACCGCCGACTCGGGCAGCCCCAGCAGGCGCTCGACGACGGCGCCGTCGATCGGAGCGCCGCCGGGATCGGCGGCGGCGATGATCCGATCGAGCAGGCTCAGGGCGTCGCGCATCGACCCGTTCGCAAGCCGCGCCACCTGGAGGATCACCGCGTCATCGCAGCGGACGCCCTCGCGCGCGAGGACGCTGCGCAGGTGCTCCGCGATCCGGGCCGCGGGGATCGCCCTGAAGTCGAAGCGCTGGCAGCGGCTCTGGATCGTCGCCGGGACCTTGTGCGCCTCGGTGGTGCAGAGGATGAACTTCACGTGCCGCGGCGGCTCTTCCATGGTCTTGAGGAGCGCGTTGAAGGCGCCCTTCGAGAGCATGTGGACCTCGTCGATGATGTAGATGCGATAGGGCGACCGCGCCGGCATGAAGGTCGAGTTCGCGATCAGGTCGCGGACATTGTCGACGCCGGTGTTGCTCGCCGCATCGATCTCGATCACGTCGATGTCGTCGCCGCGGAGGATCGCATCGGCCACGGCGTCGCGCTCGGCGAGCTCGGGGACTGCGTTGAGCGTCAGGGCCAGCAGCCGCGCCGCGGAGGTCTTCCCGACGCCGCGCGTTCCCGTGAAGAGGTAGGCGTGCGCCACCCGGCCCTGGGCGACGGCGTTGCGCAGGGTCTGAACGATCGCCTCCTGCCCGACGAGCTCATCGAAGTCGCGCGAGCGGTAGCGACGGGCGAGCACCGCATACGGGGTGCCGGGCTGACCTCCGGCGGAGGGGACCGCGACCCCGGCGGCAGCCGCGGCTTCCCCGGCGGTGGCGGGCTCTGCATTCGAGATTTTCGCGCGGGGCTGCCGGGCCATCGGTGGAGCGTCGGGTGCTGAAGTGGATCGTTCGAGGGGCCGCGCCGCGCGGTCGCCTCGCGGCCCGGAGACGCCCGCCGCCCCCTGCGAGGGCGCCCGGGCGCAACGCCGCAGCCGACGCGACCGCCCTTCGGCGGACGGAAGACGGCCAGGCACCCGCCCGCTCGGACGACGACGCTTATGGCTGCTGCGGTCAAGCCCTGACCAGGTTCACGCGCCTTCCGCCGGACGGACCCGGCCGTCTTCCAACCGCCGAAGGTCCGAGTGTAGCAGGCTGACACGGCCGCGCTTCCACGCCGTTCGGGGTGCGCAGGCGGGGGACCCAGCACTCCAGCGCTGAAACGCGTCGTCGCGAGGCAGCTCGGGGCGGCTTCTGGCAAGGAGCAGCGACGGCTTCGGGCCGACCGCGTAGCCGCAGCGCTGCGTCGAGGCCCGAAGCCGAGCTGCGGCGCCGCCAGAATGCCGCATCCGGGCGGCCGCAGCAGACGAGTCCCAGCGCTGCAGTGCTCGATCGGTCGGGGCAGCAGATCAAACCCGCCGAGGGACCCGTCCGTCGGAGCGGCAGCTCCCGCGATGAACGCGCGAGCGTCGCCGCCGCGACTCCGGCGCCGCCTGCGGGAACGACGGCCCGGGCGCCGCGGTGCCCGGGGGTGCCCGGGGATGCCCGGGGGTGCCCGGCGCGGACCGCCCGGTGCGGACTGCCCGCGGCGCTGTTCACTTACACTCTGCGTCATGGATCAGAGCCCCTCGCAGCCGCGCGGTCCGGCGCCTGACTCGGCGAGTCCGCCGCTCAGCGAGCCAGGTCTCGGCGCGGCATCCGACGTCGGATCGCCCGTCGTCGGACGCGACGGATCCGACGGCGAGTCGGCGCGCCGCCCGCTGCGCTACGAGCTTCCCTCGGTGCTGGCCGAGCAGGAGCGGCAGAGCCGTCGGCTTCTGCTGCTGGTCGTCCGCTCGATCTTCATCGTGCTGCTCGTCTCGGTGACGGTGCTGACCATCGCCAGCGAGAAGGACGCCTTCACGGAGTTCGGCTGGAGCACCGTCGTCGGCCTGATCGTCTCCGCGGCAGCCATCGGCGTCATCGTCCTGGTGATCGACGCGATGACGCCGAACAAGCGTCTCTCGACGGTCGTCGGCGTCTACGTCGGGATCTGCTTCGGGCTGATCGGCGCCGTCGCGATCGGGGCGCTCATCGACATCATCGCCGATGCGTGGGAGATCCGCGGCCCGGTCGCGGAGGACCGGATGGAGGCCCTGATCGTGAGCGAGCTCGCCTCGGCGACGGCGGCGCTCCGGCGCGAGACCTCGATGATCACGAGCCTCGTCCGCGATCGCGCCCTCGACGCGCCGGGGGGAACTGCGCCCGGCATCGTCCCCGGCGCGGAGAACGGCGACCCGGCGGGACGGTCGGCTCCGGCGAACGAACGACCGACCGTCGCCGAGCAGCCGCTCGTCTCCGAGCCCGTCGGAGGCGGAGCGGCAGCCGCGGGGATCGATGCCGCCCGCCGCGCCGGGGCCTCGGGGGGAGCGGTCGGATCCCGTGCCGACCCCAACCGCACCTCGCTGTATCTCGGCCTCACCAAGGTCATCATCGGCATCGTCCTGTGCTATCTCTCGGTCTCGGTGGTGCTGACCACGAAGGACGACTTCAGGCTGGTCATCCCCTATGTCGAGTTCGCGAAGCAGGTCCGCGGCGTCCGGCCGCTGCTGGTGGACACCTCGGCGCTGATCGACGGGCGCATCAACGACCTCGGTCACACCGGCTTCTTCGACGCGCCGATCATCATCCCGCGCTTCGTGATCGACGAGCTCCAGATGCTCGCCGACAGCGGCGACCGCACCAAGCGCAGCCGAGGCCGCCGCGGGCTCGACCTGGTCGCGAAGCTCCAGGCCAACCCGTTCCTCGATGTGACCATCGACGATCCGATCGTCGAGGGACTCTCGGTCGACAAGATGCTGATCGAGCTCGCGCACACCCAGAAGCTGCGCATCCTCACGACCGACTACAACCTGAAGAAGGTCGCGCAGATCCACGGGGTCGCGGTGCTCAACGTCAACGATCTCGCCAGCACGCTGAAGGCGGCGGTCGCCCCGGGCGAGAGCGTCGAGGTCGTGGTCGTCAAGCCTGGCGAGAACCCGAACCAGGGCGTCGGCTACCTCCCCGACGGCACGATGGTCGTCGTAGAGGAAGCCTCGGAACGCATCGGCGAAACGGTGGCCGTGACGGTGACCAACTCCCTCCAGACCAGCTCCGGCCGGATGATCTTCGGGCGCATCGAGCCCCCGGATCCCGGGTCCCCCGCGAGCATGGCGCGCAGCGCCACCACGCAGCCGCGTGCGACCGATCGACCGTCCGCTCCGGTCGGACGCCGCGATCCGCACGGCACGGGCCGCAACCCGCGCCGGTGAGGCGCGATCGTCGCCGATGGGGTCGGACCGCGTCCGGTCGAGTCGGACGCCGTCGCCCGTCGCCGGCCCCGGGGAGGCGTCGCAGCCTCGCCGCGGCGCGCGGACCCGGTCGAGTCCCCGACCGAAGCCCGCTACGCGCTCGGCGTCGCGTCCGGGGCGCGCGCGAGCACCCACGTTCCGGTGAGCAGCTCGGGGAGTCCGCGCCGCACGGGGTTGATGAGGTGGATGATCGCCAGGAGCGGCAGGCAGAGCACCACGAACTTGACCAGCGCCCGCCCGAGGCATGCCGCGGCTCCGGCGCGGCCCCCGCGCTCGTCGAGGACGCGCACGCCGGCGAGACGCTTTCCGATGCTGCGGCCCGTCGCCGCCTCGGCGATGCCCGCGATCATCGCCGTGAGAAAGAACGCGAGCATCGGAGCGAACGCCCGCTCGATCGGCGCGGTCCAGATCGGCTGAAGGAGAACCTCCATGAGCGAGGCGCCGGTGATCAGGATCGCCACTCCAGCCCCGAGGGCATAGTCGATCAGCAGGGCGCCGCTCCGCGCTCCGAACTCGCCTGCAACCAACCCTGCCGGGAGCGGCAGCGCCGCCGAGATGCGATCCGCGCGAAAGAGCAGCGTGAGGATCGTCGCCGTGCCCGCGAGCAGCCCGAGGAGCGCCACGTGCGCAAACCGCTCCCGGGGGCTTCGCTGCCGGGCGGCCTCGATCGGATCCGACCACCGGCCGCTGCGGAGATCGAGCGGGTGAAGCGTCGGCCGTCGATCGCCATCGAGCTCGACGCCGTAGGCAAGCTCGCCGTCGCCGATGAGCGCGGAGACTCCCGCCCGAGCGTCGATCGGCGCTCCGCGCAAGACCGCGTCGGGACGCACCCAGTGCGCGCGCCATCGTCCGCCGCCGTCGTCGGTGAGCACCACCGGACGCCCCTCCACGTCGAGAATCGCCACTGCCGATCCATCGAGTCCCTCGGCGATCCGCCGCCATCCGCCCGCGCCCGGAAGTCCGGCTCGTCCGCGCCAGAGATCCACCGATCCCTCTGCGGGGTCGGAGATGGCCAGAAGCACCTCGTCCTCCGCGCCCCCTGAGAGGCCGGCGAGGCGGATCTCGCCGAGCCGCTGCGCATCGCGAGGAAGCGGCGCGAGCTCGCTCCAGCCCGCACCCTCCTGCCGCAGCACGCGCAGCCTGCCCGGCGCCGCGGCGGATGGAAGTCCCTCGACGGCGCGGTCGCGGACGGCCGCGATCAGCCCCCCGCGGAGCGCGGCGATCGCCTCGATGGCCGACCCCGCCGGCAGGGACGGGACCAGATCGAAGCGGTTGGGCGGATCGTTGAAGAAGGTCTCCATCGCCTGGTTCCGCACGGCCCGGAGCGTCCAGACCGCCGTACCGCCGCGCGCGGCGGGAAGGGCGAACCAGAGCCGATCGCCGGAGGCGACGAGGGCCTCCGGCGAGTCGGGAAGCTCCGATGCGACGCGCGGACCTCCCGGCATCGAAGCGTGATCGTGCATCAGGCGAGCCGGTCGACCGGGCGCATGCGGCGGGAGCACGAACCAGAGGTGTCCATCGGCGCCGGCGCTGCGAGCGCGCCGCGGGCCTCCGGACTCGGCCGAGCTCGCTTCGGCCGCTCTCGCCGAGTCGGACGGAGTTCCGAGCGCAGCGCGCCTCCCCGACCCCGCCGAATCGCCGGGGACCAGCGCCGCGCCGGCGACGGCGGCAGCGCATGCGGCGGCGATCGTGCAGGCAACGGCCGCGCGGCGCAGCGCGCCCGCGCCCACTCCGACGCGCCTCCCGACGATCGTCACGGGCGCGCCACCTGCGTCGGCCGGAACGTCGCCGTGAGGGTCTCGAGGTCGAAGAGCCGCTCGGCGATCCGCGCCTCGCCTCGGGGATCGGGTTCGAGGAAGAGCCGGACCTCGCGGCGCTCGCCGCTGTCGCCGGAGGCATCGATGACCACGGTGTTGGGGAAGCGTGGCCGTCCGCCCGGGGGCTTCCCGGGTCGATCGGCGGGCTCGTAGCGGGAAAGCTCGCTGCGAAGCTGCGTGCGACCCTCGTCGTCGAGCACCTCGATGACCGTGGGCAGGCGGGTGATCGCGTCGACGGTCACGCGCAGCGGACCACCGTCGCCGGCGAACTCGACCACGATCCCGCCGCCGCTGCCCGACCCGTCCTCGAGCACCGAGTCGAGATCGGCCGCCTCGGGAAAGCGGAGCAGCCCGAGGACATCGATCAGCGAGAGCCGGCTCAGGTCCAGCGGTCCGGCATCCGCGCGCTGCGCGGGCTCGCCCGTCCCGCCGGGTCCATCGAGCGGGAATCGCCGGGGCTCCGCCGCCGCCGTCTCGACGATCCAGAGCGTCGGCTCCCGGTCGCGCAGGTCGAACATCCAGCGACTCCCTGCGGCCGACCCGACCCAGAGGAAGCGCTCGCCGACCTTCGTCAGGCTCAGCGCGGTCTCGTCGGGCAGCCGGAGGAAGAGCTCGCCGCGGCAGTACTCGAAGTGATTCCCGCGCCGGTCGCGCCAGCGAAGCTCCACCTGACCCGAGGCGTAGAGCTGCTCCATCGCATCGAGCCTCGCGCGCTGGGACTCGACCACCTCGTTCCATCGCTCCGAGAAGGGCGCCGGCGCGGCGCCCGCATCGGCGTCCCCGGAGTCGCCGCGCTGCCCCGTGCGGCAGGAAGCGGCCGTCAGCACCGCGGCGCAGAGCGCCGCCGCGACCACGAGCGGAGATGGCGAGGCGCGGCCGCGCGCAGGCGCCGATGGTCGTCGGGCATCGGCCCGGCGCTCCCCGCGAAGGGCGTTCATGCGTCCTCCGCGACGATCTCGCCGAGCTGTTCCGCGATCGACTGCACGTCTGCTTCGGAGAGTCCCGGATCGGCCATGCGCAGCGGCGGCGCCCCTTCGAGAGCGCCGCGGACCTGCACCAGCCAGACCTCCTGTCCGAGGGAGCCCTCGCCCTCCCGCTCCCGCCCGACGGATCGAAGCAGTCGGCGTCGGAGCAGGACGAGCCCGAGCACGAATCGGAACGCGGCCCGCTCCGGCGAGCGGTCGGACTCGAGGCGGCGGAACAGCTCGATGAGCACGTCATCGTCGACGAGAAGCCGCCGCGGCGCGTCGCTTCGCGGCACTTCCGTCCGCCAGAAGCTGAACAGGCCGGGCGGCCGGTGTCCGGCCTCCCACGCCTCGACGGCGTAGTCGCGGCGCACAAACCCGGGGTGGTCAGGCGCATCCGCAAGAGTCGCGACGCAGGGCGAGCCCGGTTCAAGGGCGACGCCGCTGGCGGCGCAGGTCCCGGTGAAGCGTCCGATGTCGTAGCCGATCGTCGTCCGTGCCATGTCGTCGCAGCCAGAGCGTAGCGCGCGGCACTGGCGGTCATCCCGCCGAGGCGCGTCGCCCGGCGCCCGGGACGAGGGTCGGTCGGGCGCGGCCAGATCGAACTCCGGCGACGGGGCTTCGAGCGCGGGCGCTCCGCGGCGCAGGCCGTCGCGCCCCGATTCCTATACTCGGCCACTTCGCCGCTCGGATCGTCCTTCGGCACCTCGACACTCAGGGTCCCTCCGTCCCGGCCGGTCGCAACGGCCTCGCCATCCAGCGGCATGCTGCGCTCCATCACGGAATTCCTCGCGCCTTTCAACCTCATCGAGGTCGCGTTCGAGCTTCTCGTGATCTGGATCGTGGTCTGGTTCGTCTATCGGTTCATCGAGTCGTCGCGCGGTGCCGGCGTTCTCAGGGGCATGATCCTGCTGATCCTGATCGTCACCGTCGCGATCAAGTTCTTCGGAGAGGCCTTCGGGACGATCGAACGGCTCAGCCTGATCTACGACAATCTCGTGAGCATCCTCGCGATCCTCCTGATCGTGGTCTTCCAGCCGGAGCTTCGCCAGGGGATGGTGCGCCTCGGCGAGGTCTTCTCGCGGACGGCCTCCGCGGCGAGCGTGATCGACGAGGTCGATCGGGCCGTCGACTTCCTGAGCAAGAACCAGTTCGGAGCGATCATCGTCTTCGAACGCACGATCGCGCTGCGCTCGATCGTCGAGGGCGGCGTGGCGCTCGATGCGCGTCTCTCGGCGCGGCTGCTCCAGTCGATCTTCTATCCGAACAACCCGCTGCACGATCTCGCAGTCGTCATCCGGGGAGACCGCATCCTCGCGGCCAACGTCCAGCTTCCCCTCGCGGACGTCGGGGTCGTCGACGCGGAGCTGGGCTCGCGCCACCGCGCAGCCGTCGGCGTCACCATGGAGACGGACGCGATCGCGCTGGTGGTCAGCGAGGAGAAGGGGACCATCAGGATCGCCGATCGAGGGCGGCTCTCGCCGGCGATCGCCCGCGAGCAGTTCCGCGCGGAGCTGCAGCGCCGGCTGCTCGAGCCCGTCCCGGAGAGCGCCGCGCCGCGTCCGCTCGCCGGAGAGCCCCGCCCGGCGGAGGCGGCGTGACATGCGCTGGCGCGAGCGAACCATCCGCATCGCGGTCGTCACGGCGGTCTCTCTCGTCGTCTGGATCTGGGCGGCGCGGACGACCACCGACAACGCAACGATCAAGTCGACGATCACGGTCTCGCTTCCCCCCGGCCGCGCCAACGAGGCGGTGCTGATGTCGCCGACGCGCCCCTTCGAGGTGCAGTTGAAGGCGCGCGGCCTCAAGACCGACGTTCCCCGCGCAGAGCTGCGCCTCCGCGACACCGCATTGGTCATCGGCGAACGAGGCGTTCCGCTCGGCGCGGCGGACGACACGACCCCCTTCGATGCCGCGACGCTCATCAGCATCCTCCAGGGCCGCCTCGACGACGACGGCGTGGACGTGCGGATTCTCGAGCTCGGCGGCGACGTGCCGCCGCTTCTCGTCGAACCTCTCGAACAGCGCACGCTGGTGATCGGAACCAACCTGATCCCGATCTCCGCGAGCGCGCCGCCCGGAGCGCTGCTGATCGATCGCCCGCCCGCGGTCGAGCCTGCGTCGGTCGTCGTCCGCGGGCCGCGCAGCCTCTTCCGCGACGGCGTGATCTTCCGCGCGGAGGCGGTCGTCGAGCCGGCGGTCTTCCTCGGCCGCGAGCCCGGACGGTCCTTCACCGATCGGGTCCCGATCCAGATCCGGACGGACCCTCCGGGCGATCTCGGAGCCCGCCTCGCCCGCGCCCCGGAGAACGCGGTCGTGAGCTACCGCATCGCCGAACGGACCGAGACGCTCGTGCTCGGCGGCGAGGGCTCCACCGGCCCGGGCGTGCCCGTCCAGGTCGCGCTTCCGGCGCCTGACATCGGGCGCTTCGACGTCGTGATCGACAGCGCTGACGCGTTCCTGCGGAACGTGACGCTTCGCGGGTCTCCCGAGGCGCTCGAGCAGGTCCGCCAGGGACGCCAGACCGTGATCGCATTCGTGCAGCTCAGTTCGAACGAGCTCGACCGCGCGGTGCTCGAGGGCGGGACGATCGTCAAGCAGGTCGGCCTCTGGCAGCTTCCGTCGGGGATCTCGGTCGCCGACGGCGGCCGCACGACGAGGCAGATCGACGCGCTCCGCGACGGACTTCCGCCTCCCGCCGGAGTGCGCGTCGAGGTGCGGAGGCGCGGCTCGGCGTAGCGGCGGCCGGCCGAGCGCTCCGGCGGTCCCGTGGCTCCGCTACCGCCAGGCCACGGCGTGCCAGTGCTTGCGGCCGCGGCGCAGGAGCGTCGTCTCGCCGTGGAGCAGATCGGACGCAGTGAGGCGGTGCTCCGGCTCGATCCGTTCCCCGTTGACCGAGATCGCGCCGGCGGCGAGGAACTCCCGCGCCTCGCGCTTCGATGTCACGAGCGCGGTCCTGACCAGCACGTCGGCCAGCGGAACGCCTTCGCCCGCAAGCGCGGCGCGCTCCTCGACCGAGCCTGGAAGCTCCGAGGCGACTTCGCGCAGCGAGCGCGCATCGAGGCTCCGCACGTCGCCGCTGAAGAGCGCCGCCGCCGCGAGCTCCGCCCGGGCGCGCTCGCCGACGCCGTGGAAGAGCTCGGTCATCAGGGCGGCGAGACGGCGCTGCGCCGCCCGCTCCTGCGGCGCGGCGGCATGAGCGGCCTCCAGCTCCAGCACCTCCGCCTCGTCGAGGAACGTGAAGAAGCGCAGGTATCTGCCGACCTCGTCATCGGCGACGTTGAGCCAGAACTGGTGGAACGCGAAGGGCGAGGTGCGAGACGCGTCGAGATAGATCGCGCCGCGCTCGCTCTTGCCGATCTTGGTTCCGTCGCGGTTGGCGACCAGCGGCGTGGTGACGCCGAACGCCTCGCCACCGGCCATCCGCCGGATGAGGTCCATGCCGGAGACGATGTTCCCGTACTGATCGCTCCCGCCGAGCTGGACGGTGCAGGACCGGGTCCTGAAGAGGTGGAGAAAGTCGTACGCCTGAAGGAGCACGTAGCTGAACTCGGTGTACGAGATCCCCTGCTCACGGCTGTTCAGCCGGGCGGCGACGGAGTCGCGCTGGATCATCTGATTGACCGAGAAGTGCTTGCCGACGTCGCGGAGCATCTCGAGATAGCCGATCGGACCGAGCCAGTCGAGGTTGTTGAGGATGACCGCGCGGTTCGACGCCGACTCCGAGAAGTCGAGCACGCGGGCGAAGGTCGGACGCTGCGCCTCGACGTTCGCCGCCACCCGCTCCGCGTCGAGGAGCTGCCGCTCGGCGCTCTTGCCGGAAGGGTCGCCGATCAGCCCGGTGCCGCCGCCCATCAGCACGATCGGCCGATGGCCGCAGCGCTGCCAGTGGGCGAGGAGCTTGATCTGGATGAAGTTGCCGATCGTGAGCGCCTCGGCCGTCGGGTCGAAGCCGACGTAGGCGATGCGCGGCGCCGTCGAGGCCTGACCGACATGCCGCGCCACCTCCTCTCCCGCGGTCTGATGCAGGAGGCCTCGCCAGCGAAGCTCGGCGAGGAAGTCATGATCGGCGGAGTCCGTGTCGTGTCCCATCGGTGCGCGGCCGAGGATACGCGGCCCGTCGCGCGCCGTGCGCCGAGACCGGGCCCGACGCGAGCGTCATCCGATCGCTCCGTCGCCTTCCAGCCGGCGGTCCCTCACCCGGATCCGGGGAAGACGCCTCGCGGATCGACCGTCGCTCCCGGCGGACCGACGCGCGGCAGAAGTTCCGCGAGCACCTTCCGGTAGTCGACGAGGACGGGCACGTCGCCGGGGCCGGCGAGGCGTTCGTCGGAGAGATCCTGCCAGTCCGCCCGCACGCCTCCCGGAGCGAGCGTTCCCGCCCTCAGGCCCTCGCCGAGCACCAAGAGCGCCGATCCGGCGCCGTGATCGGTGCCGAGGCTCGAGTTCTCGCGCAGCCGACGGCCGAACTCCGTGAGCACGATGACCGTGGTCCGCGCGCGATGCTCGCCGAGGTCGCTCCAGAACGCATCCAGCCCGAGGGCCAGCTCGCGCGCCAGCGCGGAGAACGCCTGATCCTGCACGAAGTGCGTGTCCCACCCGAGACCGCCGCCGACCATGTCGATGGTCGCCACCTCGACCCCCAGGCCCGCGCGCATCAGCGTCGCAAGCTCGCGAAGCCCGCGCCCGAACCCGCCGGCGGGATACCCGACCGAGGTCGATCGCGGCGTCGAGCGCAGCGAGTCGATCCGCTCGAGCGCTGCGAGCGTCGCGCGGCCCGCGGACCCGAGGGCCCCCGGCTCGCGCCCGTAGAGCGCCGCCAGTCGCGTCAGGAAGGAACGGCTCTCGGCACCGACCGCGATCGAAGCCCCGGATCGGACATCCGACGGCGAGGCCGAAAGGCGCTCGCGGCGAGCGCTCGCCCCCGGAGAGTCGAACTCCTCGGCGGTGACATCGCGCAGGGCGAAGTCCTCGATGCTCCGCATCACCGCCGCGGTCGGCGCTCCGCGCAGCGACTCCGGCTGGACGTCGCCGACCGCCACCGCGGCAAGCGGCGAGAGGAGTCCCGCCGAGGCCCGCAACCGGAGGTATCGGGCCAGCCATCCGCCGCCGTGCTCGCCGCCGCGCTCCATGAAGTCCTGGGCGGCGAAGTGCGAACGGGTCTCGTCCTGAGATCCTGCACCGTGGACGATCGCCAGCCGTCCCTCGGCGAGATGGCGCTCGAGCGGCCTCAGCTCGGGATGGAGGCCGAAGCGATCATCGACGGGAATGGCCGAAGCGGCCCGGACGCGGAGCGTCGGCCGAGCGCGGTGATAGGCATCGTCGGCGATCGGGGGCACGAGCGAGAGCCCGTCCGCGCCGCCGCGGAGGAAGACGACCACAAGCGTGCCGAGCCCGCTCTCAGCGTCATCGCGACCTCGCGGCACGTTGCCGGGTCCGCTGATGGATCGATTCGTCAGTGCCATTGGAACGCCGGCGAGGCGAGTGCCGTGACGAGCGCGATCGGGTCGACGGAGTCGGCAGCGCCCGCCGCGGGGATCCCGATGTGCTCCATCTCGTCCGCGTCCGGGCGGCGGCCCAGGAGGTGGGCGATCAGCCTCTCCTGCGCCGCGGGATCGGTGCCGAAGTCGAAGCGCCGCCCGAGGGCCGCGCGATCGATCGAGGTTCCGGGGATCGCCCCGCGCACGAGATCGGCCGCGAAGTTCCAGCGCCAGAGCAGCGTCCCGAGCCAGGGCGGGGCTTCGAGCGGATACCCCTCGGGCGTCGAGTGCTGGAACGGCTCGTGGCCCATGCGGCGCAGGTGTCCGAGGAGCCCGGCGCCGCAGTCGGTGCGGGCTTCGAGAGCGCGGAGCGCCGAGACGACGCAGCGCAGCGGACGCTTCAGGAGTCGGCCGCGGACCGCGGGATCCTCGCGGAACGCCGGGGTCGCGAAGAGGGCGCGGAGGACAGGCCGGATTCGCCCGTCGTTGGCAATGAACGCATCCGCGACCGCGTCGACCGCCGCTGCCGGCGGGGGATCGGCGATGAAGACGCGACAGAGGCGCCGTGCGATGTGCCTGGCGGTCGAAGGGTGGGAACAGAGGATGTCGAGGAGGCGTTCCACGTCCTCGGCGCCGCCGCCTGCGGGGATGACCGTCCCGAGAACCACCTTCGCACCGCCATCGTGCCGCGCAGGATCGAACGCCACGCGCGCCGTGAAGAAGCGGCGCCACCGGTGGGTGAACGTCCAGCCGGAGAGCGCGCGGGCGACCTCCATCACGTCGCGCTGGTCGAAGCCGCCGTCGACGCCGAGCGTGTGGAGCTCGAGCAGTTCGCGCGCGTGGTTCTCGTTCGGGCGCTCCTCCTGGCGGGCGGGATCGAATCCCGATTCCGCGGCGCCGGAGGCGTCGGCCGACACCTTGTTGTCCAGCCCGTCAAGGGCGATGAGCATGGCGGGACTGGTCAGGCTCGCACGGATGAGATCGCGGAACCGTCCCATCGCGTGCGGGCGCACGACCTCGCGATCGTCGGCGAGCTTCATCCAGCGGCACTCGCCCTTGGTGATGGCGATGTTGAGGTGATCGCTCCAGAAATCCGCCATGATCTCGCTGAGCTGCCGCCGGCTCATGACGGCGCGCAGGAGACGTTCCCTCGCCAGATCGGCCGCGATCAGCGCAGGCGGCAGCTCGTAGAGCTCGGCGCGCGGAACCTGGGCGCTTTCGAGCGCGGCGACCCGGCGCTCGACGCGCCGGTCGTCGATCGACTCCGGCTCGAGCTGCGCGTCGATGAAGGCCTCGACCGCCTGCGGCGTCGCGAGCAGCGCGCGGTCGCCCGGGCGCGGTCCCCACGTGATCCGGTTGAGCAGATGCGCGGCTTGGTCGATCGTCGCCGAGCGCGGAGACCAAGAGACGGCGGGACCCGGGCTCCGGTCGTCGGGGTCGATCAGCGACTCGATCGACTCGGCGATCCGGTCGCAGCCCGAGCCGGCGAGCATGCTCCCGGCTGCCGCGAGCAGCGCGAGGAACGTCCGGCGCTGCATCGCCTCGGAGGGAGCGGCGCAGGATCCGGAGCGGCGTTTCGGCAGGCCGATCGGCCCGATCATGCTCGGCGCACCTCCGGTTCGTTCGAGGCCGGAGGCGGAGTTCCATCGGCTTCGCCGGGCGGGCGAGGCCCGCGCTCTCCGCGCTGGACCGCCGTCACCGTCACGGCCACCGTCATCGATGGATCGCGTTCGCTCGGCGCTTCCGAGGTCCGGCGACGTGCGGTGACGACGCAGCCGATGCCGATCGCCAAGGTGAGCGGCAGGAGGACGAACCACCCCGCGAGCGGCAGGGCCCACGTGAGCGTGACGACGACCGCGCCGCGGAGTGCGAGCCACCATCGCGGCGCGTCGGCGGTCTCCGCGCGGGCGCCGCCTGCTCGCAGCGCCAGCCCGCCGCAGCCGAGCAGGCCCAGGAGGACCCACGCGATCCCGAGGATCGCCCCGAGCAGGCCGATCGGGCCCCCGCGCGACAGGAGCACCGCAGCCAGGACCGCCCAGGGAAGGGAGATCGCAAGCCCGATCGCGATCGTCGAGGCGAGGTGCCGCTCCACGCGCTCGCGCGCCGCGGACGCGAAGTTCGGAAAGAGGGCGGCGCTCGCCACGAGATGCGCGCTCGCGACGGCGATCACGCCGAGGTGGATGAACAGCGTTGCGTAGACGTGGGCGGTCGTGATCATGCGACTCTTCGGTCGGCGGACTGGGCGGCGAGCGGCGTCACGGGCCATCGAACGACCGGCGGAGCCTCGCGACGGCTTCGACGATCAGCGGCACCGCCGCGTCGATCTCCGCGTCGGTCGTCGCCCGCGAGAGCGAGCAGCGCACCGATCCATGCGCGACCTCCGGCGGCACCCCGAGCGCAAGCAGCACGGGAGATGGCTCGAGGGATCCGGAGGAGCAGGCCGCTCCCGCGCTGGCGCAGAGGCGCCGCTCGGAGAGGAGCAGCAGGATCGCCTCCGCCTCGAGTCGCGGGAAGCCGATGTTCGACGTGCTCCAGAGCCGCGGCGACGCGGCGCCGTTGATCACCGCGTCGGGGATCGCATCGACGATGCGCCGCTCGAAGCGGTCGCGGAGCGACTCCTGCCGGCTCCGTCCATCGGTGCCGAGCCACGCCACCGCCGCATCGGCGGCAGCGGCCATCCCCAGGATGCCGGGGACGTTCTCCGTCCCGCCTCTTCGGTCGCGCTCCTGCGGGCCTCCGATCACCTGTCCACCGAGGCGGACTCCCCGGCGAACGAAGAGCCCCCCCACCCCCTTGGGCCCATGGAACTTGTGCGCCGAGAAGCTGAGCAGGTCGACCGGGACGGCGGCGAGATCGCACGGCATCCGACCGACCCACTGAACCGCGTCGGTGTGGCTGCGGACCCCGGCTGCGCGGCACCGCGCTGCGATCTCCGCGATCGGCTGGATCGTGCCGGTCTCGTTGTTCGCCCACATCAGGGAGACCAGCGCAAGATCATCGGCGCGGCGACGAAGCAGATCGTCGAGCCCCTCGAGGTCGATGACGCCCGAGGGCATGTGCGGAAGCCACTCGACCTCGGCCAGTCCGCGCTCGGCGAGCGCCAGCGCGTGCTCGCGGACCGCGCTGTGCTCGGCGCGGCTCGTGGCGATCACGCGGCGGCGGGACCTGGCTGCGCTCGCGCCCGCGAGCGTCCCGATCATCGCCAGGTTCGCCGCCTCGGTGCCGCCCGAGGTGAAGACCACCTCTCGCTCCGCGCATCCGAGCAGGCGTGCGATTCGCTCGCGCGCGTCCTCGACGCGTGCGCGCACCGCCTGGCCGGGTCGATGGATGCTCGACGGGTTCTGCCAGAGCGTGCGCAGTCCCTCCTCGACCGCGTCGACGACCTCGGGGATCGGCCGCGTCGTCGCGTTGTTGTCGAGATAGATGCCTTCGGGCGCGGCGCCGTCAGGGTTCGCCGGCGAAGCGGAGTCCGGCGTTGACGTCGCAGGCGCGGAGGGCACGGTCGCGAAGAGCGTATCGGCGCGGGACCGCGGACCGCGGCCGCGCTCCGGCGGCGCCGCGGCCTGAGCCTTCGGAGCCGCCGGCGGGAGCCGATCGTCGAAGGTCGGTCCTTCGTGCGCGATCGCGACCGTGCGGCGGCCGGAGGCGATGGCCGCCGCGCGGCTGGCGCGATCGATCTCCTTCGCGGCGCGGAGCGCCGCCATCCGGCCCGCCTTCTCGTCGACGCGGAGCATCAACAGCGTTCCGGCTGCGAAGAAGATCGTCGCGCTGGCGACGACGAGTGCGAAGTTGCCGCCGAAGAGCCGCTCCATCGCGACGACCCATGAGAGTCCGAGGAGCGCCGAGAGCTTGTGCGCGAGCCCGTAGAAGCCGAAGAACTCGGCTGACTTCTGCGGCGGACTGAAGAGCCCGACCATCGCCCGGCTCGCCGTGCCGAGGGCGCCGATGCCAAGCCCGACGAGCACCGCGATCGTCCACGGCATCCACGCCAGCGCCGCGAGCGGTCCTGCGGCGAGCGCCGCGACGGACATGACCACCGCCCAGAACGGCAGGGCCACGAGGATGATGTTGCGCGTCCCGATGCGGTCCTGCCAGCGCCCGGCCAGCGCGGCCCCCGGGATGGCCACCGCGGTCGAGAGAACGAGGAAGGCGGCCATCCGCGCGTCGTCGAACCCGAAGAGCTCCTTGGTCAGCGTCCCTCCGAACCAGTAGACGATCTGCATCCCGCCGAAGTAGGTCGTCATGATCGCGAGGAACCGGAAGAGCTGCCGGTAGCGCCGGATCTGCCGCGCCGTCTCCGCGATGCGGTGGAAGCCGACTGTCCAGAGCGTCTGCCCCGGGCCGAGAGACTGCGAGTAGTTGCGCTCGGGAACCCAGAGGAACATCGGGACTCCCGCCGCGAGGAAGAAGACCGCCGCCCACGCGGTCGCGATCTGGTATCCGAAGGCGCTGGTGCGCGTCACCGGGAGCGGCGCATCGGCGCCATCGGCGCTCGCGGCGGCCGCGACGACCTCCTGCGCTCCGGGGACGACGTGAATCAGCCCCACCGCGACCAGGAGGGCCACCAGCGCGCCGAAGTAGGCGACCGTCCACGAGAAGGCCGAGACGCGCCCCATCTCGCGATGGGTGCAGAGCTCCGGGAGAAACGCGCTGAGGAAGTTCTCCCCGGCGCCGTAGAAGAGGTAGGCCGCGACGAAGAGCGCCGCTCCCAGCCAGGCCTGGCCCGGCTGCACGAAGGCCATCGCGAGCGTGAAGCCGACGCACCCGAGGTAGGTGACGAAGAGCAGCCGCTTCTTGGTCCCGGAGAAATCCGCGAGCGCGCCGATCACCGGTCCGACGAGGATCAGGATGAGCTGCGTGACGATGCCGCACGCAGCCCACGCCTGCCGTCCCCTCGACTCGCCTCCGGGGACAATCATGCCCACGAAGTAGAGCTGGAACATGGTCGTGAGCACGACCATGGTGAAGGACTGATTGGCGAAGTCGAAGAGCGACCAGCCGAGGACAGGTCGGGTCATCCAGGCCGGGCGCCGCATCGCGACGAGGGTAGCGGGCGCGGCCGCCGATCCCGGCCTGAGCTGCGGATCTCACCGAGCGGGCGCGCCGCCGGGCTTGCGCGCGCGCACGGTCAGCGAGCCGACGAGGTTGCAGTGCCAGCGGCGGAGCCGCGCAAGTCGACCGTCTCCCGTCCACGCCTCGGGGATCAGTCCCACGTGCCGAAGCAGCGCGTCGAGCGCCGGCTTGCTGAACTGATGGAGATGGCCTCCGTCCCACCCGCACTCTCGCCAATAGCGCATGTCGCGGGTGTGGGTTCCCGTCAGCGGAATGTCGCCGAGCAGGAGCCAGAAGGCGTTCCGCACGTAGCAGGCGTTCGGGACGCTGACGACGACGGCGCCGCCCGGCCGGCAGATCCTCGCAAGCTCGTCCATCACGAAGAAGACGTCGACGCAGTGCTCGATGACCGCGATGGCGAGAACGACGTCGAATGAGTCGTCTTCAAACGGGAGCGCGACCTCCCCGGCGATCGGCCGCAGATCGAGGCGGGGCGCGAGCTCCGGCATCGTCCGATGCACGGCCTCGACGCCCCGTGCGATCCGCCGATCCGAGAGATCGACCCCGGCGAGGCGCCCGAAGCGGTCGGCGAGGGCGATCAGGAGCTGTCCGTCGCCGCAGCCGAACTCGAAGAGATCGCCCCGCTCGTTCCGGACGAGCCGCGCCACGTCGTCGTAACGCTGCGTCGACATCCGATCGGGATAGAGAACGATGCGTCGGAACGGACCATCGCCGTACTTGTTGTTGTAGATGGTCCGAAGCTCGGTCGCGGCGGCCGCCCGCGGAGTCCCGCTGCTGGAGGTGTCATGGGCCATCGGCAGATCCTTGCGCCGAAACGTCCCGCGATCCAATCTTCGGTTCGTGGGAGCGATCCTCCCCCGCGACGCCTCGTGCGAAGCGGGTGAGCCCCCGGTCATGAAGGTCGTCCGCTCTGCGGGTCGACCGGGCGCGGGGCATGCCGCGCCGCCGCATCATCACGACGGCGGTGGCGGCACCGGCGGCGCGGGCGATGCTGGCGATGCTGGCGTCTCCCGACTCGCGCCGTGGGACGGAGCGGCCGCCGCGGCGCAGCATCGTCACGGCGCTGCCGGCGCTCCACCCTTCCAGCGGCGGCGGGTCTCGAAGGCGGCGATGTCGGCGATCGACGTCTGGCTGAGAAACTCCGCCGCGCGGGCTCGCTGCGCCGTCCAGAAGCGGTGCGCCGGGCAAGCGCGGCTGTCCGAACACTCGGCGGTTCCGAGCATGCAGCGGGAGAGCAAGACCGGGTCGCCCAGCGCCTCGCAGAGGTCGTGAAGCGTGATCTGGTCGGCAGGCCGCGCCAGCGCCACGCCGCCGCCGATGCCTCGCTGCGTCGAGACGATGCCCCGCCGCGCCAATGCGTGGATCAGCTTCGAGAGGTACGGAGCCGGAATGTCGGCGGCGGACGCCATCTCGCGCACGAGCACGGGCCGTCCGCCCGCCGCGGCGACGTAGGCGAGCGCGGTTGCCGCATATCCCGTTCCTTGGCTGAGCATGCGGGTTCGTCTCCGACCGGCGTACCTGCCGTCTCTGGGAGCGGCATCGTGATCCGAGGCTCGATTTTATGACCTATCACTCCTTTGGTCAACAGGTCATCGCCATCCCACCCGTCTCTCCGACCTCGCCGCAGCGTCCGCTCGGACGCGCGACCGCCTCCACCGACGTGACCGTCGCCAGAGACACTCGTGACCTTTGCTGCGGACACACCCGCTCAATCGCCGCATGGCCACACCCTGCGAGCGCCGCATGGCCAAACGCCGCATGGCCAAACCCTGCGCAACCCCCTCCGCAACTGGGATCTCGCGAATGCAACATTATAAGACTATGACGTCTCGTGTCGAAGCTCTGAGCGTCATACATATAGTCTTATAACCATGAACTCGACCCCGACGCCCTCAGCAAGGACACACCTTGCGCAGACAGGGTGTGTCCTTGCCTGCGCAGGGTGTGTCCTTGGCGGCGCAAGGTCTGTCCATGGTCGGGTTCCCATGGTCGGGTTCCCATGGTCGGGTTCATGGTCGGGTTCCGGTTGGGCTCGCGGCGGGAGGTCGGACGGGCGGGCGACATCGTCTGTTTTTTCACGAACTGGCCTTCTCGCGCTTGACGCGCGGTCGTTCGGCGGCAGAATGTATGATAGTAGTTGACCTGCAACTCTCTTGGTCCTTTTGAAGGATGCATTCCTGATGCCTCTGCCTGAGCCTTCACCTGCGGCCGCTGGGACCGCGCGCGAGACCGCAGCAGCGACTCCCGAGGGAGTCGGCTACGGCATGGCCGAGTCGGCGGAAGCGTCCGTTTCCGCCCCCGCGACGCGCGGAGCGCCAGCGGCCGCGGAGATCCCCCTCGAGCCGGAGGCTCCGGCGCCGCAGGACCGCGCGACGGCCGGCCTCTCCCCCTTCGGCTCCGAACGCCTCGAGTCGTTCACGTACGACGACGCGATCGTCCGCAAGTTCGTCGCGGCGACGATCGTCTGGGGACTCGTCGCGTTCCTCGCCGGCCTGATCGTCGCGCTTCAGCTCGTGCTCCCGCGCCTGGGCCTGGAGATTCCGCAGCTCAGCTTCGGCCGGCTGCGGCCCGTCCACACCAACGCGGCGATCTTCGCCTTCGCCGGCAATGCGATCTTCGCGGCGATCTACTACTCGACGCAGCGGCTCTGCCGGGCGCGGATGTTCAGCGACCTGCTGAGCAACCTCCACTTCTGGGGCTGGCAGGCGATCATCGTCGCCGCCGCGATCACCCTGCCGCTCGGGTTCACCCAGGCGAAGGAGTACGCCGAGCTCGAGTGGCCCATCGACATCGCCATCGCGGTCGTCTGGGTCGGCTTCTTCGGCGTCAACTTCTTCGGAACGCTCGCGCGCCGGCGCGAGCGGCACCTCTACGTCGCCATCTGGTTCTACATCGCGACCATCGTCACCGTCGCGGTCCTGCACGTCTTCAACAGCCTCGCCATCCCTGCCGGCCCCCTCAAGAGCTACTCCGTCTATGCGGGCGTCCAGGACGCCTTCATGCAGTGGTGGTACGGGCACAATGCCGTCGCCTTCTTCCTGACGACGCCCTTCCTCGGCCTGATGTACTACTTCCTGCCGAAGGCGGCGGAGCGGCCGATCTACTCCTATCGGCTCAGCATCGTCCACTTCTGGTCGCTGGTGTTCATGTACATCTGGGCGGGACCGCACCACCTGCACTACACCGCGCTGCCGGCGTGGGCGAGCACGCTCGGGATGCTCTTCTC
The DNA here is from genome assembly GCA_937871505.1 of uncultured Planctomycetia bacterium. Lineage (GTDB taxonomy): Bacteria > Planctomycetota > Phycisphaerae > Phycisphaerales > SM1A02 > CALMPF01. The sequence continues at coordinate 53,357 of CALMPF010000067.1, forward strand.
GCTGATGCTCTGGATGCCGAGCTGGGGCGGCATGATCAACGGCCTGCTCACGCTCCGCGGCGCCTGGCATCGGGTCACGCGCGACCCGGTCCTGAAGTTCTTCGTCGTCGGCATCACCTTCTATGGGATGTCGACGTTCGAGGGACCGATGCTCTCGATCAAGAGCATCAACGCGCTCAGCCATTACACCGACTGGACGATCGCCCACGTCCACGGCGGCGCGCTGGGCTGGAACGGCTTCATGACCTTCGGGATGATCTACTGGCTTCTCCCGAGGCTCTTGCAGACGCCGCTCTGGAGCAAGCAGCTCCCCGAGTACCACTTCTGGCTCGGCACGCTCGGCATCCTCCTCTACATCGCGCCGATCTACGGAGCGGGCATCATGCAGGGGCTCATGTGGCGCGCCTTCGACGCCGACGGCGCGCTGGCCTACCCCGACTTCGCCGAGACGACGCAGGCGATCATCGGGTTCTACTGGGTCCGCGTCTTCGGCGGCTCGCTCTTCATCGCCGGTGCGGTCCTGCTCGCCGTGAACGCGTGGATGACCTGGCGGAACCGCCCCGCCCGCTACGAGGAGCCGGTGCAGCAGGCCCCTCCGCTCGCCCGCGACTGCATCGATCTCCCGATCGAGCCGAGCCGGCTCCGCGGCACCGCCGAGGTCGCCAAGCGGCTTGACGTCTTCGCGAAGGCGCAGTGGCACCGTCGATGGGAGCGGCTCCCGCTGCGCTTCACCGCATGGACGCTGATCGCCGTCCTCGTCGCGAGCGCCTTCGAGATCATCCCGACGTTCCTCATCCGCTCCAACGTCCCAAGCATCGCCTCGGTGAAGCCCTACACGCCGCTTGAGCTGCTCGGACGCGACATCTACATCGCCGAAGGCTGCTACAACTGCCACTCGCAGATGATCCGGCCGATCTGGGCGGAAACGAAGCGCTACGGCGACTTCAGCAAGCCCGGCGAGTTCGTCTACGACCATCCGTTCCAGTGGGGAAGCCGCCGCATCGGTCCCGATCTCGCCCGCGAGGGCGGGCGCCAGAGCTGGGACTGGCACGTGCGCCATCTCGACGATCCGCGCTCGCTCGTCCCGCAGTCGATCATGCCGGGATATCCGCACCTGCTCGCCGATGCGCTCGACTACTCCGTCGTGCAGCGCCGCGTCCGCACCATGGCGATGCTCGGCGTGCCGTATGGCGAGGCGGTGCGCGACGGCGTCGCCGAGCGCATGGCCCGCGAGCAGGCGGCGCGCATCTTCGACGAGCTCGTCGCCCAGGGCGGACGCGACGACGTCCGCGACGCCAAGGTCATCGCGCTGATCGCGTATCTCCAGCGGCTGGGGACCGACATCTCGACGCCGCTCGATGCGGAGGAAGCCGACGCGGCGGAGCCCGCCGCGGCCGATGGCATCGAGTGATCCCTCCACACGCCTCGACGCGCCCCGCTGCCGCGAGCAGCCGCCTTCGAACACGCCCCCCGACCCGACCTCGCCCATGTCTCTCGGTGACATCGTCGGCCGCCTCGGCCTCTGGTTCTTCCCGACCGTCGCGATGGTGCTCTTCGCCATCGCGTTCGCGGCGGTGATCCTGCGTGCGTGCGCGCCCTCGCGCCGCGCCGAGATGGACCGCGCTGCGCACCTCCCGCTCGACGACGCTCCGTCGGCCGGCCGAGAGGCCGGCGATCCCGAGCCGACGGAGCGCTTCCGCGCACGCGCCGCCTTCCTTCCCGCCGATCTGCCCAAGGAGCGCCATGTCCTCGCCCGCAAGTGATCGCTCCGCCCCGACCGGTGCTGCGAGCGCGACGGCCGCCGAGCTGCTCGATCATGAGTACGACGGCATTCGCGAGCTCGACAACCCCGTCCCCGGCTGGTGGCACCTGCTCTTCTGGGCCACCATCGCCTTCTCGGTCGTCTACTACGCGTTCTTCCAGTTCAGCCCCGTCGCGTGGACGGTCCAGGACTCCTGGGAGGCGGCGCAGGCCGAGGCCTATCAGCGGATCTTCGGGGAGCTCGGAGAGCTGAAGCCCGACGAAGCGACGATCCGGTCGCTGATGAACGACGACCGCATGATGGCTGTGGCGCGCGGCATGTTCGTCGGCAACTGCGCTGCCTGCCACGGCCGCGACGGCGGCGGCATCAACGGTGTCAACCTGACCGACGACCACTACCGCAACGTCGCTTCGCTCGGCGACCTGCTCACGGTGATCAACCGCGGTGCCGCGGCGGGCGCGATGCCTGCGTGGGAGAACCGGCTCTCGCAGAACGAGCGGATCCTGCTCGCCGCCTACACGGCTCGCCTCCGCGGAACCTACGCGCCCGGACGCGGCCCGGAGGGCAGCGTGATCCCGCCTTGGCCCGCCAGATGACGCACGCGCGACCACGGCGGCCCCTCTCGCACCCTCCCCGATGCCTCCCTCCACGGCGCGACAGACTCTTGACGGATCCGCCCCGCTTGCGCAGGAGCGCGTGCTCTCGACGCTCAACCGGGACGGATCGCGGCGGTGGATCCATCCGCGCCCGATGCCCGGACGCTTCATGACGGCGCGGCGGAGCGTCGCGTGGGCGCTGATCGCGATCTTCGCGGTCCTTCCCTACATCCGCGTCGGCGGCCGGCCGCTCGTCCTGCTCGACCTGCCCGCGCGGCGCTTCACCATCCTCGGCAAGACGCTGCTGCCGACCGATGCGCTGCTTCTGGCGCTCGGCTTCGTGGCGGTGGTGGTGACGATCTTCCTCCTGACGGCGCTCCTCGGCCGCGTCTGGTGCGGCTGGGCATGCCCGCAGACGGTCTACCTCGAGTTCCTCTTCCGTCCGATCGAGCGGCTCTTCGATGGCTCGCCCGGCCGTCGGCGGCGCGGGATCCAGGGGACCGCCGTCGCGAAGCTCCTCAAGCACATCGCCTTCGTCGTCGTCGCCTGCTTCGTCGCCCACACCTTCCTCGCCTACTTCGTCGGCGTCGAAACGCTCGCCCGCTGGGTGCGCCAGTCGCCGTTCGAGCACCCCGCCGCCTTCCTCGTGATGGCCGCGACGACCGGGCTGATGCTCTTCGACTTCGTCTTCTTCCGCGAGCAGACCTGCATCGTCGCCTGTCCCTATGGGCGATTCCAGTCGGTCATGCTCGACCGACACTCCCTGATCATCGGCTACGACGAGCGCCGCGGCGAGCCCCGCGGCCGGCTCCGGCGCGCCCCGGGCGCCGCGGACGATGCGAACGCGATCGCCCTGCCGCAGGCGCCGCGAACCGCCGGCGACTGCATCGACTGCGGCATGTGCGTGACCTGCTGCCCGACCGGCATCGACATCCGCCGGGGCCTTCAGATGGAGTGCATCGGCTGCGCTCAGTGCATCGACGCCTGCGACGCCGTCATGACGAGGATCGCACGCCCGAAGGGCCTCATCCGCTACGGCTCTCAGGCCGCGATGGAAGGCGAAGCGCCGCGGCGGCTCAGGCCGCGCGTGGTGCTCTATCCGACGGTCCTTGCGGCGATCCTCACGGTCTTCGCGACCGTGCTCGCACAGACCGGAGGCTTCGATCTCACGGTGCTGCGCGGTCTCGGCGCGACGTTCGTCGAGGTCGACTCGGCGACGATCGGCAACCAGGCGCGGATCAAGATCGTCAACCGCACCGAGGGCGAAGGACGCTACCTCATCGAGGTCGCGGGCCTCGAGAGCGCCGCTGTGCACGCCGAGGAGAACCCCGCGGTCCTCGCCGCGGGCGAGAGCCGCACGGTCGGCGTGCTGATCGTCGCGCCGCGCGCTGCGCTCGCGACGGGTCACCGGCGGGTCACGATCGAGGTCTCCGACGGCGCGGGCCTGCGTCGCGAGCGCCCCTTCGTCCTCCAGGGTCCGCACGGGAGCGGAACGCGATGACCATGGCAGCGACGACGAGCCGACCAGATGCTCCAGTCCAGCCTCGGATCGATCGGACAGAGGCGCCGCGCGCCGGCTTCTGGCCGTGGCCCGGGATGATCTTCGCGCTGCTCGGGAGCAACGCGATCGTGGTCGCGATCACCATCTGGTTCGCCCACTCCGACGGCGGCTTCGTGATCGAGCCGGGCTACGACATCAAGGCCGCGCGTTACCAGGAGCGCATGGAGACCGATGCCGCTCGCCGCGCCCTCGGCTGGGAGGTCGCGATCGAACCCTCCGCGAAGGGCGCCCCGCTGCGACTGCGTCTGCGGGATCGCGACGGCGCCGAACTTGCCGATGCGACGATCTCGATCGAGGCGTTCCACCACGCCGACGCGCGCCGGCGCATCCGGGTCGATGCGGTCGACTCCGGCGAGGGGCTCTACATCGTCGCCCCCGGTCCCGACCGATCCGGCCGCTGGCGGCTCGCTCTCACCATCGTCGCGCGCGGCGAGCGCGTCGAGCTTCCGATGGACGTGGACATCGCCCGCGCGGACCTCGCGCGCGCAGCGACGAGCGAGCAGCAGATCGAGCCGGACACCGAGACAGACCGATGATCGAGACGTTCGCGACTGCTGCGCTCGTGCCGGCCTCCGAGGCGGCTCTGCCGCTGGGGGGTTTTCACGCGGCCCTGCCGCTGGGGGGCTTTCACGCGGCTCTGCCGCTGGGGGGGGCCGTCCTCGTCGCCAGCCTGCTCGGCAGCGGGCACTGCGTCGGCATGTGCGGCGCCTTCGTCGCCTTCGCGGTCGCCGGCGACGATCCCCGCGGCGCGATCCCGTCGCGAGCCCTGCTCAACGTCGCGTACAACCTCGGGCGCCTGACGACCTACACGCTCCTCGGCATCGTCGCAGGGACGCTCGGCGCTGCGGTCGATCTCGGCGGCTCCGCGGTCGGGCTCCAGCGCGTCGCATTGGCCGCGGCCGGAGGCCTGATGCTCGCCTTCGCCGTCGTCATCCTGCTGCGCACCGCAGGCGTGGCGGTGCGGCGCATCCGCGTGCCGCGTCCGCTCGCGCGGATCGTGGCGGCCGGCCATCGCGCCGCCTTTGCGCTGCGGCCGTTGCCGCGCGCCGCCACCATCGGGCTGCTCACGACGCTGTTGCCGTGCGGCTGGCTCTATGCCTTCGCGATCACCGCGGCAGGCACCGCGAGCCCGTGGCTCGGAGGCGTCGTGATGGCGGCCTTCTGGCTCGGGACGCTGCCCGCGCTGGCCGCGCTGGGCGCCGGCATCCAGGCGGTCTCCGGTCCCTTGCGGCGAAGCATGCCCGCGATGACGGCGCTGCTCCTCGCCGCGGTCGGCCTCTGGACGCTCCTTGGCCGAATGAGCATCCCCGCCTTCGCTGGCCCGGCGCACGGAAGCGGCGCGCACACCGCGCACGCGATCGCCGTGCCGTCGCCGGACGACATCCCCCTCTGCTGCCGGGAGCGCCGATGACCCGCGGCGCCGACCCCGCCCCCGCTCCCGCGACGACGCCGGCAGAGTGCGCGCACTGCGGCGCGGAAGTCCCGCGCGGCCTGCTCGTGCCCGGCGCGGAGAAGCAGTTCTGCTGCCAAGGCTGTCGTTGCGTCCATGAACTTCTCGGCGCCTGCGGCTTCGATCGGTACTACGCCCTCCGGGAGGCCGCCGAGGCGCCGGGCCGCGCCGCCCGCGTCGCGGGGCGCGACTACCTCGAGTTCGACGATCCCGCCTTCGAGGCGCTGCACGTCCGTCGCGAGCGGGACGGCCTCTGCTCGGCCGATCTCTTCCTCGAGGACGTCCACTGCGCGGCGTGTCTCTGGCTCGTCGAGCGCCTCGCTCGCGTCGTGCCGGGGGTGATTGAAAGCCGGCTCGACCTGCGCCGATCGCTCCTCCGCGTGCGCTGGGACCCGCTGCGGGCGCGGCTCTCCGCCGCGGCCCGCGCGCTGGACCGGATGGGACACGCCCCCCATCCGGCCCGCGCGGCCTCCGCCCGCCGCGCCCGCCGCGCGGAGGAGCGCCGCCAGCTCGTCCGGCTCGGCGTCGCCGGAGCCTGCGCGGGCAACGTGATGCTGCTCGCGCTGGCGCTCTACGCCGGGCTCTTCGGCACGATGGATCCGGCGCATGCGGCGCTCTTCCGGTGGATCAGCATGGGGCTGAGCGTCACCGCGGTGGCGTGGCCCGGGAGCGTCTTCTTCCGCGGCGCGAGCGCGGCGCTGCGCTCCGGGCGGATGCACCTGGACCTCCCGATCGCCGTCGGACTCGCAGCCGGGACGCTCTGGGGCGTCGCCGGGACCATCCTCAACATCGGCGAGGCCTACTTCGATTCGCTGAGCGTGCTGGTCTTCGCCCTGCTGATGGGCCGATACGTCCAGCAGCGCCAGCTTCGCTGGTCGGCCGACTCGGTCGAGCTGCTCTTCTCGCTCACTCCCACCAGCGCGACGCTCGTCAAGAGCTCCGACGACCCGGGCATCGCGGTGCCGATCGAGCGCATCGCCCGCGGCGACCTCGTGCTGGTCGCCGCGGGCGGTTCGATCCCCGCCGACGGCGTCGTCGCCTTCGGATCCTCGGCGATCGACCGATCGCTCCTGACTGGAGAGTCGCTCCCGGCGACGGTCTCCGTCGGAGACGAGGTTCCCGCTGGCGCGGTCAATCGCGGCGCTCCGCTCCGCGTTCGCGTGACCGCGACCGGAGAGGAGACGCGGATCGGCCGCCTGATGCGCCTCGTCGAGGAGGCGGCGCGGGACCGGGCGCCGATCGTGCGCCTCGCCGACCGGCTCGCAGGCTGGTTCGCCGTGACGGCGCTCGCGCTCGCGGCGCTGACGACCGCGATCTGGTGGCACCTCGGACCTGCGATCGCCATCGACCGCGCCGTCGCCCTGCTGGTGGTCACATGCCCCTGCGGCCTCGGCCTCGCGACGCCGCTCGCGGTCACCGTCGCCATCGGCCGCGCTGCGCGGCGCGGCATCCTCATCAAGGGCGGCGAAGCGCTCGAACGACTTGCCTCCCGGACGCGCGGCGACGACGAAGGGCGTCGATTCCGACCCACGATCCTCCTCGACAAGACCGGGACGATCACCACGGGCCGTCTCGCGGTGGTCGACCTGGCGGGCGATCCCGATGCGCTCCGGCTGGCCGCGCTCGCCGAGCGCGACGTGGACCATCCCGTCGCCGAGGCCATCCGCGTCGCCCGGCGCGCGGCCGCGCACGATTCGCGCGCGACCGGCCGAACCGACGCCGGGGGCGATCGCAGAAACTGCCTCGAAGAGCGCGACGTGGACGTGATCGACCGCCACGCGGTCGTCGGCGGCGGCGTCTCGGCGCTGATCGACGGCCGGCGCATCGTGGTGGGCTCGCCGGGGTTCGTCCGGCGGGCGGCAGGCGTCCCGATGCAGCGCATCGCCGAGGCCGAACGGGAGTTCGCCGCGCGCGGCCTCACTCCCGTGCTCGTCGCAGTCGACGGGCGGATCACCGCGGCGATCGGGCTCGGCGACTCGATCCGCGCCGACGCATCGGCATCGATCGCCCGGCTTCGGAGCATGGGATGGCGGGTCGAGATCCTCTCCGGCGATCACCAGTCCGTCGTCGACCGGGTCGGCGCCGCGCTGGGAATCGGGACCGATGCGCGGCGTGGGGGCGCGACGCCCGAGGCGAAGCTCGAGTACGTCCGCGCCCGGCGCGACGCCGCCGACGGCGTTCCTGTGGCGATGGTCGGCGACGGCGTCAACGACGCGGCGGCGCTCGCGGCGGCGACCGTCGGCATCGCCGTGCATGGCGGCGCCGAGGCCAGCCTTGCCGCAGCCGACGTCCATCTCGGATCGCCGGGACTCGCGGGCGTCGCGGATCTCGTCGAGGGTTCGCGGCGCACGCTGGCGGCGATCCGACGCAACCTCATCGTGTCCCTCGGCTACAACGCCATTGCCGCGTGGCTGTGCATCGCGGGAGTCATCTCGCCCCTCGTGGCGGCGATCATCATGCCGATCAGCTCGCTCAGCGTCGTCGCTCTCTCGCTGCGAGCCCGGACGTTCGAGGTGCGAGCCTCGTCCGCCGGCTCAGCCCGCGAGGACGGCCGCCGCGCAGCTCCCGTTTCAGCCACCGCCGCCTCCGCCGGAATCGGCGGCTCCGCCCGCTGAAGGAGAGCCATGTCCGTTCTCTACATCGTCCTTCCGCTCGCCCTGCTCATGGTCGCCGCCGCGCTGACCGCCTTCGTCTGGGCGGTGCGCTGCGGTCAGTTCGACGATCTCGACACGCCGGCGGTGCGCGCAGTCGTCGATGACGACGCCCTCCCCTGAAGGTCGGCGACGGTCTCATCGGCGCTGCGCGGAAGGACGGACCGAGCGCCCGTCCCTCCGCGCAGCCTTCCCCGAGCGCGGGGGCGATCCCACGGGGTCGCTTCGCGCTCCGGCGCGCTCCCGTTCACCGGGAGGCGCCCGATCGCCCTCGATCGCGGGGCTCACCCGCACTCGCCCCACGCCGCAAGGAGCAGCCCGAGGTCGGCGCCGTCGACGACGCCGTTGCCGTCGAGGTCGCCCGCTCCGGGCGCGCCCCACGAACCGAGCAGCACTCCGAGATCGGCGCCGTCGACGATGCCGTTCCCGTCGAGATCGGCGCCGCACGTCGCGCATTCGTCGGGAATCCAGTCGCCGTCGAGATCCTGGACGTCGCCGGTCAGGATCTCGATCGCATCGTCGATGCCGTTGCGGTTGCAGTCGGCGCCGACGGGCTCGAGCCTGACGAAGGAGGGGTTCACTGCGCACCCGAAGAGTGCGGAGCATGCGAGGACCGCGGGCGTGGAGCTCGGCACGCACCAGTTGGCCGAGCCGATCTGGCGCACGCGGAGGATCGGGTAGGGCCCGAGGCTTCCAGCGACCCCGACGCAGGCGCTGACCATCACGAGCGCGGTGTCGGGGTTCCCGACCGGGCAGATGCCGAATGTGACGATCGTCAGCCGGTCGATCGGGCCGCACGAGACGTTGCCCGACCACATGCTCACCGCCTGCTTCAGGGCCTCGGCGAGCTCGATGGCGGGATCCCCGAACGGGATCGGATCGACCGTTCCCTCCGCGATGAACTCGCTGGTCTCGATCTGCCACTCCCACCCGACATTGGTCGAGCTCCCGGAGAGGGCGTAGAAGCTGACCTCGCGCGAGGTGCAGCAGTCGAGGGCGATCTCGTAGCGGTCGCCGGCGCCGCACGGATGGCCGGTGAGGGCATCGACGCCGACGACGATCCGGTACGTTCCGGGGCTCATGCAGAGTACGAGCTCGGAGGCGAATCCCGCCGGCGCCGAGCCGATTGCCACCGGCGTCGGAATCGGAGCGCACGGCGTGCCTCCGCTCTGCGGCAGGACCGCGACGCGCACGGGGAACTCGGCGACGAAGGCGATCGTGGCGATCGTCTCCTGGGTGACCGCGAGCTCGTACCAGTCCTCGTCGCGATGGCATCCCGCGGCGAAGGCGGTTCCGCAGATCACGTCGCCGCAGGCGATGGAATCGAAGCTCGGCGTCGCCAGGGCGCAGCCATCGTTGGCCGCGGCTCCGCAGGGTTCCGCTTCGGTGATGGCGCCCGCGGAGCAGAGGATCGACGCAGGGGGCGGGAGACATCCGCATGCGATGAACGCGGTCGAGGGAAGCTCGACAAAGATGCAGAAAGCGATGGCGACCTCCGCCCCTGCCGAGAGCTCGAAGCGCGTGCGCAGCGCCGCGTCGTCGAGGACCGGGGGACCGAGAAAGGAGGGAATCGGCGCCCCGAACGACTCCGGTCCTCCCATGAGGCACCCCGCACCTGCCAGCGAGAACGGAGCGTCGAAGAGCGCCGCGACCGTCTGCGAGTCGATGGCGACCTCGACCACCGGGTGCGCCCCGGTCGAGCTCATCGAGCCTCCGCCGGACGGCGTCCGCATCGTGAGGCTGGCGGTGCCGCCGAGCAGCGTGAACGAGTCCGGATCCAGCGGAGTCACGAGGCGCACGTCGAAGCTCCGGGCGACGGTCGACTCGTTCGCGACGATGATCTCTCCGGCGAACTGACCGTAGTCCCCCCCGACGATGAGGGCGTTCCAGCCGACGCGGGCGCCTGGCGCGACCAGCACATCGGCGTAGAGCGGGCCGCACGGGCTCATGCCGGCGTCCCTGGGGGCGATCGGAAACGTCAATGGCGCGCCGGAGTCGATGGAGACGCTCGCGGTGACGCCGGCAGCGGCCGTTGCCGGCTCGATGCCGAGCAGCGCGGCGATCAGGAGCATGCCGAATCGGCGGGCATGCGACGCTCGGCGGCACGGGCCGATGCCGCTTCGAGGACCGGGTCTGCTTGGCGCGACGACGTGGGTCATGGGTGATCTCCGAAAGGAGGGCTGAACGCCCGGCGCGGCGAGTGCGCCGAGCGACTCAGCATCAGCAACGCCTTCGGACGACCCGACTCACGCGACGGGCGCCGAAGCGCCGGTGCCTCCCCTGGGAGAGTGCGCGCCCTCGCCCGGGCGCTGCCCGGCGGCCACGCTGCCCGGGAGCCCGCGCGAAGCGGGGACGCGGGCGCCGAAGGCCGCGAGGTTCATCACGATCATCATCGCCGAGAACAGGACCAGCCCCATCGTGATCGCGATGCCCACATGCAGGGCGATCGTGAGGGCGAGCCACGCCCGGCGCGTCCGCGCCGGCCAGATCAAGGCCGCGTAGCCGAGCTCGACGACGACGACCCCCCACCCGCCGACCGTCGCGAGGAGCGGCACCGACGCGATCCACGCCATGTCGAAGAGGGCGAACTGCGGCTGCATCAGCGCCCGCCAGAGCGCCTCGCCGCTCCACCACTGCCCGCCGAGCGCCTTCGCGAGGCCGGTGTTCGCGTAGATGATGCAGAGGTGAAGCTGAAGGACGCGCAGCGAGAGATGCGCGGAGGCGGCCGCAGGGCGCTCCGAGGCCGTCGCACTCTCCGGCGCCGCAGGCGCGCGGTCGGCGTCGGATCGGGCGCCGCGGCGCCTGGCGCGGCGGAGCGCATCGAGCGACCACGCAGCGCCCGCCGGCATCCACATCAGGTAGAAGAGGCAGATGTGGAGCATCGTGTCCACGCCGTAGAGCGAGATGTAGCCGCTGTTCACCGTCAGGGCGTGGAGCGCCCACGCGAGCACGGCCGCGACGCGCGTCCGCAGCCCGACGAGGAGGAAGACCAACGCGACGACGTACGCCGCAAACACCAGCTCGACCGAGCGCTCGAAGCCGATGCCGATCCGCTCCAGGACCAGCGCGACCTTGCCGATGCTGGGGAGCCAGGTCTCCTCCGCGGACTCGATCACGACCCACTGGACCAGCCCGTGCGGTCCATAGAGCATCTGAAGAATCGGCCACGTGGCCCAGACCTGCGCCAGGGCGACGACCGCGGTCCCGACGCGAAAGAGCGCGATCCATCGAGGATCTGCCCTGCCGCGCCAGAAGCGGCTCCAGGCGCGCAGGAGCAGGCAGCCCGACGCATCGGAGCGCCCGGCGGAGCGCCCGGCGCGCCGCTCATCGCCGCGTCGCCTCGGCGCCGGATCGGCTCCGCGCGACGCTGCGCTCACGGGACCGGCCCTCGCGCGCTCTCGGCGGCGCCGCCCTCGTCGGGGCCCCCATCGCGCGGCGCCGCGGCCGACCGGTCGCGACGTTCGAACGCCCCCGCGTAGAGCGGCAGCCAGCGAGGGCGCTCGCCCTCCCGGTACGCGGCCATCGTGGGGATCTCGAAGGCCATGGCGAGCACGGAGACCCGGATCGCTTCCGGATCCGCACCGAGCACGCCCGCCGCCCAAGACTGCGCGAAGAGATCGCGCGCCCGCTCGTCGCGGAGGCATGCGTTCACAACGCAGTTGATCCGGAACGCCCCCTCGCGCGTCGGGGAGTCGAGCGTCACGACGCGCGAACCGCCTCCCTCCCTCTCGACGAGGAACGCGACCTTCGTGTCCGTCGCCACGCGCGGCGCGAAGAAGGTGTAGTCGCGGAAGATCCCCGCGAGATTGCGCCACGTGCGCAGGCCGTCGGCGATGAGACCCCGTCGGTCGCCCGGATATCCGGTGAAGACGAAGAGCGCCACCATCGCCAGGTGCAGCGCGATCGGAATCGCGACCACCTCGGGAGCGACACGGAAGCGCGTCACTCGCGTCGGCGATCGCGTCCGGCAGCCTCCGCCGGTCGGCGCACCGATCACCGCACCCAGATGTATGCGTTCCGGTCGATGTTCCTGAGGATCGCGTCGAGCCGCCTGCCGAGATCCGTTCCCGGAGTCTGCGAAGGGGTGTGCGATCCGGCGCCGCCGCCGTTGGCGCTGAAGATCGCCTGAAGGTTGGCGCCGGGGTCGAACGCGATCTGCTTCGACGAGGCGACGCGCTGGACCGCCGTGACCGGGAGCGTTCCCAGCGTCTGCGTCCCCGCCTGCTCGGTGCCTCGGAAGCGCGGCAGCACGATGCGGTACGTGGAGGGATCGACCCCTTCGAGCAGCGCGATCACCTGGGTGACCTCCTGCTCGGTGAACGACTTGCTCGTCCGCTGCGGTCCCTGACAGCCATGCACTCCCGCGAGGAAGAGCCCCCCGAGGGCGATGCAGCCGAGCGTGGCGAGAAGAGTGCGACCTGGGACCAGCCAGCCGGAGATTCCGCGAAGCGGTGAGTGACTCTGCATCGGATCGCTCCTGAAGTGGGCGGGTGTGCCGGCGCGCCGGCCGAGGCGCGCTCGCGCGCTGCGGTGCCGCGGCGATCGACGCGCTCGCATCGCCTCGCAGCGCGGCAGGCGCCCAGAGTATCGCCGGGAGCCGGGAGATTGTCGAGAGAGAGCGATCGCCCTGCTATGTTCCCGGCGTGACCGCACCCGCCCCGCTGCTCGCACATCGACCGGCCTCGGCGGAGGCGAGCGACTGCCTGATCGCCTTCATGGAACATTGCGAGGCGTCGGGGATCGATCCCTACCCCGCGCAGATCGCCGCCTTCGAGGCGATCTTCGAAGAGCGCAGCGTCGTCCTCGCCACGCCGACGGGATCGGGGAAGTCGCTCGTGGCCCTGGCTGCGCACTTCGGGCGGTACTGGCGCGGCCACGCAGGACTCGATCCGTCGGTCCCGGCGCACCTGCGGCGCTCGGTCTACACGGCGCCGACGAAGGCGCTGGTCAACGAGAAGTTCTTCCAGCTCTGCGACGCCTTCGGCGCGGCGAACCTCGGCCTGATGACCGGCGATGCGACGGTGAACGCGGAGGCGCCGATCATCTGCTGCACCGCCGAGATCCTCGAGAGCATCGCGCTGCGCCAGGGGGTCGAGGCGCCGTTCGGCTGGGTGGTGATGGACGAGTTCCACTACTTCTCCGACGCCGAGCGCGGCTCGGCGTGGCTCGTGCCCCTGCTCGAGATGACGTCCGCCCGCTTCCTGCTGATGTCGGCGACGCTGCATGACCTCGAGCCCGAGGCGCTCTGCGCGGACCTTCGGCGGCGCACGGGCGCGGACGCGGTCGCGATCGTCTCGAAGGAACGTCCGGTTCCGCTGGAGTTCAGGTATCAGGACGATCGGCTCCTCATGGAGACGATCGAGGAGATCCGCCGCGACGGGCTGGTGCCGCTCTACGTCGTCTCGTTCCGGCGCCGCGACGCAGCCGAGCTCGCACCGAAGCTCAAGGCGAAGGGGCTGGATGCGAAGGAGCGGGAGCGGCGCGCGACGATCGAGGCGGAGCTCGAGCGCCATCGCCTCGACACGCCCTTCGGCCGCAAGCTGCGCGAGCTGCTCCCGCACGGCCTCGCGGTGCATCACGGCGGCATGCTGCCGAAGTACCGGCGCCTCGTCGAGCGGCTCGCCTCGCAGGGGCTCGTCTCGGTCATCAGCGGCACCGATACGCTCGGAGTCGGCGTCAACATGCCGATCCGGAGCGTCCTGTTCACGCAGCTCTCCAAGGGCGGCGGGCCCGCCGGCATGCACCAGCTCAAGGCGGGCGAGTTCCGGCAGATCGCCGGGCGCGCGGGTCGCAAGGGCCATGACGACATGGGAACGGTCTTCGTGCAGCCGCCCGAGCACGACGTAGCCAACGTCCGCAAGAAGAGGAAGGCCGAGGCCTCGGGGAAGAAGTTCCATCCGGAGAGCCCCCCACCGGGGTTCAAGGGCTGGAACGAGAAGACGATGGAGAAGCTCCGCGACGCCGCCATCGACCGGCTCGTTCCGCGCTTCGCGGTGACGGGGCCGCTGGTGCTCCAGATCCTGCGGCGCGCGGGGGACGGCCGGGAGGCGCTCGGGCGCCTCATCGCGTCGGTGGGGACGCGGCAGGAGGAGCACGGCGCGATGGCGGAGCGCGTGCTCGCGGCGTTCGAAGAGTCGGGCCTCGCGCGGCGTCTCGACGCCCCGGACGATTCGGGCTGCCTCTACGACCTCGCGAACGCCGCCGAGTGCATCGACTCCTTCGACCGTCCGCTGGTCCCCTTCGTCCGCTTCGCGGTCGCGGCGCTGCGCGCCGACGACGCGGAGGTGGCGGCAGCGGGCGCCGCCCGCGCGGAGGGCGAGGATCGCGGGGCGGCCGGGCGCGCGGGCTCCGGCGGCGCCGACGGGTCTTCGCCGGCGGAGCGCCCCGACTTCGATCTCGACGTGCTCACCATCGCCGAGTCGATCGTGGACGATCCGCTCGAAGTTCTGAATGCCCAGCGGCGGAAGCTCCGCGAGGCGCGGCGCCAGGAGCTCTGGGCGCCGGGGCAGTCGATCGAGGAGTCCAACGCGATGAAGGACGAGCTCGACGCGATCACGCACGTGAAGCCGATGGAGGCGGAACTCGACGCCTGGTTTCGGGCCTGGAGCGCCCGGCACCCCTTCATCGCCGACCGCGAGCCGAGCCCGAAGTCCGTCGCCCGCGACCTGCTCGAGCGCGGAGTCAGCTTCGCCGACTACGTCCGCGATCTCGATCTCGTCCATCACGAGCAGACGCTCTACCACTACCTCGCGGATGTCCAGAAGGTGCTCGCCCGCGCGGTGCCGCCCGACGAGCGCAGCGACGCGATCCAGGCGCTGCTGGATGACCTCGCGGCCTTGGTCGAGACGATCGACTCCAGCGTCGGCGAGGAGTGGGCCCGGCACGGGCTCCCTCCCGAAGCCGAACGCGCCGCTGCCGGCGCCCCGAGCCCGCGGGCGCCGCGCCGAGCGGGCATCGACGGACTTCTGCGTCGGATGATCCGCTCCCGCGCCTTCGGATGGGTCGAGGCGCTCGAGCGCGGCGACTTCGCGGCGCTCGCCGCAGGACCGGCAGGCGCCGATCCGGAGGGCGCCGCGGCGGCGACGCTGCCGCGCGGGCTCTCGCCGGAGGCGATCGCGTCGGCCTTCGAGCCCTACTGGTCGCAGTACGACGCCATCCGTCTCGATGCCGATGCCCGCGGCCCGGAGCTCTTCGAGCTCGACGAGTCCACCGGTCGCGTGCGGCAGTGGCTCCTCGATCCCGAGGACGATCGTCAGTGGTCGATCGAGGCGCAGGTCGATCTCGAGCGATCGCGCGAGGAGGGTCGGCCCGTCATGCGGGTGGTCGCGATCGTCGACGCGGGGCGATAGACCTGCGCGACCTCCGGCGGCGGGCCTCCGGCCCGTGAGAAGCGGCCGCCGTGCTTCGCCGGCCATCGGGTCTCCCGGGGGTTCAGTCGGACTTTCTGCACGCCGCGGCGGGGACGCCTGTCAGAGTGCGATCGATCGCCCCTAGAGGCGAAGTTGGCCGCACCTCGCGCGGCCACAGGAGAACACCCATGAAGAGTGCTCGCACCCACGCCTTGCGACCGATCAGCCGCCGATCCCGGACCGCCCCCGCCGCCCTCGCCGCAGGGGCTGCGCTCGGCGGGGCGCTCGCCTGCGCCCCGCTCGACCGCTCCGCCCTCGGTCAGCAGAGCTACTGGCTTGGACCCGGGAACTACCAGTACTTCGTTCCCGGGCTGACCGACTTCGACCAGATGCGCGACGGCCTCAATCAGTTCCTCGGCCTTCAGGACTACCCGGGGATGATGTACTGCGGACCGGCCACGGGGTTGAACATCCTCGCGTACCTCAACGCCAACGGCTATCCCGATGTCCTGCCGAACGACGCCGCCGACATCGACTGGAGCGCCGCGGCGAACCACGGCGTCGCGACCGAGCGGATGCAGCAGCTTGCCGAGCAGATGCCCTGCGTCTGCGTGGAGAACGCGCTCAAGGGCACATGGCCGGATCCCTTCGTCAACGGTCTCCGCAGCCGGATCAAGGCCGCCGGCGCCGACCTGACCGTCACCGCGGCGCTCTCCTCCGCGAACTTCTCGCCGACGACCGATCAGCTCGCCGTCGCCGGACTCAACGGCTCGCTGATCGCGCTGATCTGGCAGGAGTACCAGGTCGTCGGGTTCACGCCGAACAACTACCGCATCGTCGTCCCGACGTATCACGCCCATTTCGTCACCGCCTCGCGGATCAAGCGCGCCGGACCCTTCGCGGCGATCTGGGTCCGCGATCCGGCCGACGAGCCGATCAACCCGCCGAACGTCGTGCCCAACCTGAACGCGGAGAGCGGCTTCCGCAATCGGTTCTACTGGACGGACGACGGCTGGGTCTTCGTGCTCCAGGCTCCCGGCGTGGGCTACTGGCGCTGGACCTCGCGGCTGAACGACTCGTTCTTCCCGCCCTATCCCAACATCGGCGGGAAGTTCATCTTCATCGACGGCGTCTTCCTCATCCGCAGGGCGGAGGCGCGGGCGATCAAGCCAGACGGAAAGCTCGCGCTCATCCGCCGCGGCGGCGAGGGCAACGACGAGGCCGGCCTGCTCTGCGAGGAGTTCGATCCCGGTTTCGACGTGCTCGCCTTCGACGACATCGCCGACCTCAACGCGGTCGTCGTGATCGCGGAGAACGCCGCCGCCGACGGGGTGGCGACGCCGAACAACATCCGCATCATCGAGGCGAGCACCGGACAGATCGCGGAGATCGCGGAGATTCCCGGCGCGCACGCGGTGGCGATGGGCCGCAATCGGCTTGCATATGTCCTCGCCGGCGGCACCGCGCTGCATGGCCTGCCGCTTCCGAGCCTCTCCGACGAGGCCTACCCGGATGCCGACGGCGTCGCCGCCCCGATCGCGACGACCCTCCCCCATCCCGGGACCGCGCTGGCGTTCGACGATGAGAACGACGAGCTCGTCGTGCTCTCTGCGGGCGATCGCGTGATCATGCGCGTCGCCGCCGACCTCGCCGGGATGCCGCCGATCGCCGCGCTCCCCAACGAGGTCGAGGTCGACGAGAGCGCCGCGCTGGTCGTCCACCCCGGCGACGGCTCCCTCTGGGTCGTCTCGGGCGCCTCGGGCTCGCTCTTCCGTCTCGTGGCGTCGAAGGGAGCCGACGGCGACCTGGTCGCCACGGTCATCGATCTGCCCGGCGTCGACGCGCCGACCTCGGTCACGTTCCGTCCCAACGGCAACCTCGTCGTCGGCGTCGGCGATGGGCTGAAGGAGTTCGAGCAGTCCGGTGCCGAGTGGCAGATGGTCGCCGACTCGGAGTTCGCCTCCATCGGATGCGCCCTGCGCAGCTTCCGAGTCGAGCGGAGCCGCAGCAACTTCGATCCGACGCTGCACGACCCGAAGGACTGGACCATCCTCGATCCGATCGTCATCGGGCCCGGGATCACCTTCCCCGATCCGGGATGCGCGGGCGACCTCAACGGCGACGGCGTCGTCGACGCCGCGGATCTGGGCATCCTCGTCGCGGCGTGGGGCCCGAACTTCGGATCCAACGCCGACATCAACGACGACGATGTCGTCGACGGCGCCGACCTCGGCGTGCTCCTCGCGAACTGGGGACCCTGCTTCCGCTAGCAACCTGCGGCGAACGTGCCTTGCAGGCGAGGGCGAGCGGGGAGGCGACGATGAGATTCGCCTCTCCGCTCGTCCGCAGCCCGCGTGACGTTCGCCATCGGCTGCGCCGCCGACGGCGCAGGTGTGACCGCGTCCGCGCGCGGACGGGCCATCGTCGGCGCGACCCTCGCTCCCTCGTGGCTTGACCGCGGGGCCGCTCGTGCGGCCCCGCGGTCGCTTCGCCGCCGGCGGCGATTGCGCGAGCGTCCCTCGACCCCGAAGCGCGGCGGAGCCGATCGAGATTGCGTTGCGATTCCGTCCCGATGCGGTAGCTTGCCCGCAGGCGGCGCGCGTCGCCTCGGCCAGGCGCGAGGTCGGAGCGGATCGCGCCGCACCCCGCGGGGGCAGCGCCCCTGCGCGACGTCGATCGCGTCACCCGATGGAGTCACCATGTCCGCACGAACCACCCTCACCGTCGCCGGCTCGATGCTGGCGCTCTCCTCGCTCGCGCACTCCGGGCTCGCCCCGACGACGATCGAGATCGTCGCCAGGGCCGGAGCGGCTCCGCCCGGCGGCGACGGCAGCGTGATCACGAGCGTCAATGCGCCCTTCACCAACAGCCTCGGCGAGGTGGGATTCACCGGCATCCTCGAGAGCGGCGAGCGCTTCGTCTGGAGCGGCGCCTCGGTCGTCTGGCTCAATGCCTTCGGGCTGCCGAGCTTCGTCCTCACCGGGACGGAGGGCACGATGGGCATCAGCGACTCCGGCGGCTGGATCTACAGCCCCTCGACCGACGGCGAGGACTCGGTCTTCACGCACGACGGACTGCTGCTCCGAGGCACCGATCCGGCGCCGGGGATGCCGGGGATGTTCGCGACCTTCAACAGCCGCCCGACGATGAAGCCTGACGGGACCGCGTGGTGGATCGGCGGCTTCACGGCCACGCCGGGCGGGTCGACGCAGGGGCGCGTCCTCTGGGTCTGCACCGATACAAGCGATCCGCAGGGATCGACGATGCCGCTGCTCGCGTCCTTCCAGAACGTCGGCTCGTTCGTCATCGGCACCACCGGCATCGGCTTCGGCTACGACATCAGCGACGACTCCAGCCACCGGATCGTCGAGCTCCAGATGCAGGGCCTCCCGAGCGCCGCGGACGCCTTCATCTGGGTGGACGGCACTCTCGAGCTGCGCGAGGGCGACCCCGTCGGCGGCGCCGATCCGACGAACTGGAGCGCATTCCGCTCGCCGTCGATCAACAACTCCGGCGACTGGGTGATCGCGGGCAACACCAGCGGGCCGGCCGCCACGAGCGAGTTCCTCGCCGTCAACGGCGTCATCACGATGCGCCGCGGCGACGTGATCGACGGCATCACGCTCGCGAGCAACTGGGCGATCCGCTGGGCGAGCATCAACAACCTCGGGCGGGTCGCATACATCTGGGAGGGAGGAACCGGCGCGGGACTCGCGGGGGCGCTCTTCGTCGGCAACGCAATGAACCTCCCCTGCTCCTCGGTCGCCATCGCAAGGATCGGGGAGGACTTCGACTCGACAGGTGACGGGATGGCCGACGTGACGGTGACGGACTTCCAGGCCTCGGCCATCATCTCGCCGGGCCTGGACTTCTCCGATCACCCGTGGGTCTACGCCGAGGTCACGCTCCGCGACCTCGAGACCAGCGCGACGTTCGAGGCGATCGTGCGCTTCTCCGCGCCGGTGCTGCCGCTCCTGGGCGACCTCAACGGCGACGGCGTCGTCGACGGAGCCGACCTCGGCCTCCTCGTCGGGGCCTGGGGGACCTCCGACCCCGGCGCCGATCTCGACGGCGACGGGACCGTCGACGGCGCGGATCTCGGGATCCTCCTCGGCGCCTGGGGCGCCGGTCCCTGCTGAGCTGACGCATCGCGGTTCGTTCGCGTCCTGTGGCGAGCGGCGCTCGCCACAGGCCGCGGACGCGGGTGCTCCCGGGGGCCCCTTGGGGCATGTCTGAGAATCCGGTGCGCACCGGAGCGGCGAGCTTCCTTCTTCACTCGCCATGCACTCGCTCGATCTGCGCATCGTCGATTCAGAGTTCGTCCCGATCCCGAAGCCCCAGGTCGCGGTGACGGATGAGCGGGGCAAGGCGCTCGCCATCCGCTCCGAGGAGAGCCGCTGGATCGCCTCCGCAACCGCCGGCTCGATGCTGTCGATCCAGGTCGACGCTCCGGGCCATGAGCGCGAGCTGCACCGCGTGGCGCTTCGCGACCAGGTCACGACCGTGGTGCTCGGGCTGCGCAAGCCCGGCCAGCTCGGCTACTCGGTCGGAAGCGACCGGCTCTCCTTCACCCCCCGGCCCGGCGAAGCGCTGCTGCGCGTCGCGGGCCCGGGAGCGTCGAAGGCGATCGACGACGCGGTGCGGAAGCTCCGCGTCAAGAGCGTCTCGGTCCTTCCGGAGGCGAGCGCCGCGGAGGACGACGCGCTCGTGCGCGTGCAGGCCGCGCCGGAGCAGATGCGGAAGGTCGTCAGCGCGATCGCATCGCCGCGCCGCGCTGTGCAGGTGGCGCGGGTGATCGCGCACGGGAAGCGCCCGGCGGTCGGCCTGCTCGGCGAGCTGATCGTGCGGTTCCGGTCGGATGTCCGCCGCAGCGAAGCGGAACGGCTCGCCGCGAGCGTCGGCCTCCGCATCGCCCGGGAGGTCCGCCATGCAGGGAACGGATTCCTGCTCGTCTCGGGAGGCGAGCCCGGCTACGAGATCCTCAAGGCCGCCGATGCGCTCATGGGGACCGGTCGGGTCGAGTACGTCGAGCCGAACCTGATCGTGGCGCTCGAGGCCGATCAGTACGTGCCGAACGACCACCTCTTCGCGCAGGTGCCTCACCTCGGACTGATCCAGGCCGACGACGCGTGGGAGCTGCTCGGCAACGCAGCGACCGAGCTGCGCGGCGGATCGCCGGATGTCACCATCGGGATCGTGGACCTCAACGGCATCGATCCCACGCATCCCGAGCTCACCGCCACCCTGACCGACGGGACGGGCAAGCTCGTCACGAGCGTCAACTTCGCGACCACGCCGATCGCGGCTCAGACCTTCGCCGCGCTCGGCGGCGACCACGGCACGCAGTGCGCAGGCTCTGCGACCGCCGCGTTCGACAACAACCGGGGAATCGCCGGCGTGGCGCCGAACTGCCACCTGATCGGCGCGCGGATCGGAGGCGCCGCCGACGTGCTGCGCATGGCGGATCTCTATCTCTGGATGGCCGGCTTCGCGAATGGTTCGACCATCGCGGGATTCCCGGCGCTCCCGTCCCGGTCGGCGGATGTCATCTCGTCCTCGTGGGGGTCCACGGGCCTGGCCCTGTCGAACACGATCCGCGACTGCTTCGACCATCTCACGAGCTACGGGCGGGGCGGTCGCGGCTGCCTGGTCTGCTTCTCCCTCGGCAACTCCGGCTACGGCGACTGCACCGATCCGCTCGGATCGAGATTCCGCGCCTGGCCGACCTACCAGAAGACCATCGGAGTCGGCTCGAGCATCAACGTCGCGCCGACCGATCCGATCGCGTTCTCATCGCACGCCGACCAGAACGGCGCCAACAGCAACCTCCCCGGCGTCGTCGATCGGCGGTCGTACTTCAGCCCCTTCGGCGCCACCGCGCTGCGCAAGCCGGACCTCGTCGCACCTTCGCACTCCGCGTACGGGCCGGCGCTGATCGATCCGATCCTCTCGACCGTGCGGGTCGGCACCGGCACCGTCGATGGCTGTCCCGGAGCCGCCACCTGCAACGACTACGCCTTCACCTTCGGCGGAACGAGCCACTCGACGCCGACGGTGGCAGGCGCCATCGCGCTGATCCTCTCGGCCCGTGCCGACCTGAGCTGGGTCCAGGTCCGCGAAGTGCTCCGCGCCTCCTGCGCCCGGATCGATGCCGGCCAGACCAACGTCATCGGGCAGTGGCAGGATCTCGACGGGGATGGCGCCATCGACTACAGCCGCTGGTACGGGGCCGGCCGGCTCGACGTCCGGGCGGCGGTGGAGCTGGCGCTCGATCCCGCACTCGCGCTGGCGGATGCCCATGTCCGCGAGAACCTCGCCGACGACGGCTCGATCCCGTCGACAGGAACCCACTGGAAGAGTCCGGACATCTGGGTCCGGCAGGATGCCTCGGAGCCGATTCCCGCGCTTGGCTGGGGCGCGGCGCCTCCGCACCAGAATGCGCTTCGCGGGAGCGACAATGCGCTCTTCTGCCGCGTCCGCAACCGCGGAACCGCCCCCGCTCCGGCGGTCTACCTCCGTGCGCTGCTGACGCACTGGGCAGGACTGGAGTTCGCGTTTCCCGCGGACTTCCAGCCCTCGACCAACGTCGGAAGCCCGCTGCCCAACCCGATGACTCCGGGAACCTACCTCCTCGGCGAGACGCGCGTCGACGACCTGGCGCCGGGCGCCGACGCGATCGTCAAGTTCACCTGGCCCGCGGCACTGATCCCGCCGAAAAGCGTCACCGTCGGCAGCGCCACGGTGCACTGGCACCCGTGCCTCCTCGTCGATGCCTCCCCGCACGACGGTCCCGCACCGATCGGGGGACTCGCGGCGCCGGTCCAGGGCAACAACAACATCGCCCAGCGCAACATCGCCATCGTCGACGCCGGCGACTCGGGCGCCGACAGCGGCTTCGTCGGGATGATCGCCGGGACGCGAAGCGACGCGGGCGTCGCGACGCTCGTCATCGACGCCCGGTCGCTCCGCGGTCACGGCGCGATCCGAGTGCACCTCGCGGATGCGAAGGCGATGCGCGCCCTCGCCGCGGCCGCCATGGCCCTCCCGGAGCTTCGGGGCACCGGAGGTTCGCCCGGCGGCGCGCACCGCCCTGCGCCCGGTCGCTGCGGCGTGACCCTGGAGGAGCGCGCCCGGCTGCGGTTCACCTGCGGACCCTGCGTCACCATCGTCGACGCGGCGCCGGGAACGCGGATTCTCGCGCAGGGCGCCGAACCGCGACCGCCGGAGATCCGGACCGCACGGAGTCACGACCTCGATGTGATCGAGTTCCGCCGCCTCGAAGGTCGGATCGAGATCCCGATGCGACTCGCCTCAGCCCAGTACGTCCCTCTGCTCGTCGCCGTCGATCGCGACGGCGACGCGGCGCTCGAGGGCGAGCTGACGCTGACGCAGCGGCGCGGCGACGGACTCGTCGCGCCCGGCTACGGAATCGCATTCGACTGAGCCCGCGCGCAGCCCGCGCCGCACTGCGAGACCCGGCAGCGTGCGGCGGGCTGCTCCCGGAGCGCGGCGGCGCGCACGAGACCGTCGCGCTCCGGCGCTGCCGGGGGGCGGAGCGCAGCCCTCGCCTGGGCGGACGGCCGCCGTCAACCCTGCGCGAACGTCGCCCGGGCTGCTTCGTCCATCTCAGCCGGGGTCATGTCGCGCTGGTGGGTCGCGAAGGACCACGAATGGCCGAACGGGTCGATCACGGAGCCGTAGCGATCCCCCCAGAACATGTCCTGCGGCGGCATCACCACGGTCGCGCCGGCCGCCTCGGCTCGCTTGATTGCGGCATCGCAGTCGGTGACGTACTGGTGGATGGTCACCGGCGTTCCGCCGAGCGCCTTGGGCGAGCGCTGGGAGCCGTCGGGGCAGAACTCGGGGAAGTCATCCGCGAGGAAGATCACGCGGTCGCCGATTGCGATCTGTGCGTGCATGATCTTGGTGCCGCCGGGGATCGTCATTCGAGCGATCTCCGTGGCCCCGAGCGCCTTCACATAGAACTCGATCGCGGCCGCGCAGGGCTCGCAGACAAGATGGGGAATCAGGCCGTCCCGTCCGGGAGGAATGGGCTGGGTCATCGGTGTGGACCTCCGACGCGGGGACAGGCACGGAACCGTCCGCGGCGACCGCCCCCGCAGCGAGCGAGAGCGAGGATAGCCGCGCGTCTCGTCGATGCCGACCGAGGCGGACGCGGGCGCTCGGTCATCGCCACGTCGTCGCCGCCGCCGAGGGAGGCTGCGTGCCGGCGCTGCCGGAGGCTGTTCGAGGACCGCGCGCTTCTGCGCGCATGCGCCCATGCCCGAGATCGGGCGTCCGGGATCGCACACTCTCCGCGGGACGGGGTGCCGCGCGGCAGGCGCGGGACGGTCTGAATCCACCGTTCGGTCGCGACCCCGATCTCTCCGGCTCGCCCACGCGACTCCAGAGGGAGGCCCGAGGGCTCTCCGACCCGCCGATCGTCGCGAGCACGGTGATCGCGAACCCGTCCGCGAGCGGCCGGCGCCGCCCGCGACCCGCATGCAGGTCCGGATTCAGGATGAGGAGCTCCCGGGCGCGCCCGCCATCCGTGGTCTCCCGTTGCATGGCGCAGGCGGCCCGATCCACCGTCAGCGGCACGCGGATGCGGAACGCGAACGAAGTCCGAAGGATCGTGACGCCGCAGCGCCCCGCGTCCGCTGCCGCGGCCGCGCGAATGCCTCCTCCGGCAGCGTCGACGCTCGCCTTCGACCGGGCGCAGCGCGGGCTGCGTCTCCGGCTGGCCTGCCTGCCGCGCTCAGCAGGGACCCCACGCCCCGAGCAGGATGCCCAAGTCGGCGCCATCGACGACGCCGTCGCAGGTGAGGTCTCCGAGCGGGCCGCTCTCGCCGAAGACGCCGAGCAGGATGCCGAGGTCGGCGCCGTCGACGATGCCGTTGCCATCGAGATCACCGGGACAGGCTCCGCCGCAGAGGATGCCCGCGACGCCTATGACCCCGGTCGGAAAGAGACCCCACGCCGCGAAGTCGCCCAGCGACGAGCTGGTTGCGGGATTGTCGAAGGAGGTCTCGAAGACGGCCTGACCGAAGCCCCAGAGGATCG
Source organism: uncultured Planctomycetia bacterium (assembly GCA_937871505.1). Classification (GTDB taxonomy): domain Bacteria; phylum Planctomycetota; class Phycisphaerae; order Phycisphaerales; family SM1A02; genus CALMPF01. The sequence continues at coordinate 77,789 of CALMPF010000067.1, forward strand.
TGGAGACGCCGAACGTCACCGGGTTCGGCCCGGGAAAGAGCGGAACCGGCACCGTCGCCTCGACAGGGAACCATGGACCGACGAACTCCAGTCCCTGGGGCACGAGGAAGGGATTCCACGCCTCGGCTTCCGCGGGTGCGCTGCCGAACGCGGCTGTCCCCGCGCAGACGAGCACGCCTCCGCCGGCCGCGACGTAGGCCGCGAGCACGGCGGCGTTCGCCGCGCCGCTGCCCTCGACGCCTGCGAAGTAGACCGCGTCGAAGCCCTGAAGCGCCTCCAGCGAGATGGGCACCGAGGAATCGACCGTCCAGCCGTATCCCGCGGTCGCCATCGCGGACGCCAGCGCCGAACCGGTCAGGCCGAAGTTCGTCGAGCAGACGAGGATGCTCCCGCCGGGTCCGGCGAGAAACTCGGCGACGTTGAGGGCGAGCGTCGCCGCCTGCTCGGGAAGCGTCGCGAACGCATGGTCGGAGAGCAGCCACTCGTCCCCGAATGCGACGACCGTACCTCCGCCCGCCTCGCAGCCGCGATCAGGACCGGCGGCGATGAGCAGTGCGATCGAGCCGACGAGCGCTGCGACGGCGCTGCCGCGGCGGCCGAGACAGGGGCGGCGCGACGCGGCGAGAGCAGAGACCGGGACACTCGACATCGGGAATCTCCTTCGCGGCGCCGCGACGCGGAGTCCGCTCGCGGCGCTGCACGTCGACCGGATGGACGCGGCGGACGCCGCCGACGGCGCCGGGCGCTGGGACCGCTCGCCGCCCTCGACAACGGCGCTCCCAGCGCGCCGCCGTGCCGCCCTGGCACTACATGTAGAGCCCGCCGTTGACGCCGACCTCCTGGCCCGTGATGAAGCTCGCCGCGGGAGACGCGAGGAACGTCACCACCGCGGCGACCTCTTCGGGGTTGCCGAGGCGCCCGACCGGCGTCGCATCCTCGATCGCCTTGAGCGCCTTCTCGGGCACCGCGGCGGTCATGTCGGTGGTGATGAACCCGGGCGCGACGCAGTTGACGGTGACTCCCTTGCGCGCGACCTCGCGGGCGAGCGACTTGGTGAACGCGATCAGGCCGCCCTTGGCCGCGGCGTAGTTCGTCTGGCCGAAGTTGCCCATCTGGCCGATGACGGAGGTGATGTTGACGATCCTCCCCCATCCGGAGGCGAGGATCTTCGGCAGGAAGAGGTGGGTGATCAGCGCAGGACCGGTCAGGTTGACGCCGAGCACTTCGTCCCACTCCGGCCGGGACATCTTGCCGAAGGATCGGTCGCGGGTGATCCCCGCATTGTTCACGACGATCTGCACGAGACCGAACGCCTCGTGGATCCGCTCCCCCATCACGTGGTTGGTCTCGTCGTCGGCGACGTTGCCCTGGTAGACCTCGCAGCGGCGACCCATGCGACGGATCATCTCCCGCGTCTCCTCCGCGCCCTGGGTGTTGCTGAGATAGTTCAGCGCGATGTCGGAGCCCGCCTCGGCGAGGCCGAGCGCGATCGCTCGGCCGATGCCGCGGGCGCCGCCGGTGACGAGACTGACCTTTCCCTCAAGTGGCTTCATGGCGGGGAGTGTACTTCGCCGGAGCGGATCCGGACGCCCGCGCGACGCATGCGGATGGAGCGAACCGCCCCGTCGCATGCGGAACCCACGATCCGAGCCCCATCGAGCCCAGCCGACCCCAGTCGATCCCAGTCGATCCCAGTCGATCCCAGTCGATCCGATCCGAGACAGGCGGGCGGCAGAGCGCTCGAGGCCGGCTCGCGGAGAGCAGGACGCACCGGCGCGCCTCATCCATCGGCTCGCGGAGATCCGGCGCAGCGGACGCGCGGGCGCGGTGCAGCCCCGCGACCAGTGCTTCCCACTCGAGGAGCGATGAGGGACCGGTGACGGTGCGCCGTGCCGATGCCACCTGGGAGATCGGCAGCCGTTGAAGTGACGGCCGGACCCGGAGAGGTCGTCGCGGCCTCCCGCTTCGCTGCGCAGGCCGCGGGGCCGGAGCGCCGCCGTCTACTGAGCGTGCGGATGCTGCCCTTCGGCGCCGCCGCTCTCCCGGCAGCCTGCGGCGACACTCACTCGGGCTGCGGACGAGCTTGGCCTGCTACGCACTCGGATGCCAGCCCGCATCGGCCCAGAGGGCGCCGCTGACCGCGCTGTTGCGCAGGAGGAAGCAGATCGCGTCGGCGATCTCCTCCGGCTGAAGGAGGCGGCGGAGCTGGGTGTTCGGAAGCACGTGCTGCTCGATGATGCGCGGGTCCATCGCGCGGACCATCGGGGTGTCGGTGAAGCCGGGATGGATGATCGCGCAGCGCATCCCGTGGTAGATCGCTTCCTTGGCGAGCGTGCTCTGGGCGCCTTCGAGACCGGCCTTGGTCGAGGCGTAGGAGACCTGACCCTTGTTGCCCGCCGAGGAGATGCTGCCGATGAAGACGATTCCGCCCTGGACCTCTTCGGTCGGCTGCCACTGACCGAGTCCGCGGCGGAAGCGCTCTTCGGCGACCGAGGCGATCGCTTCGATCGCCCAGTAGACCGGGGCGATGAGGTTGATCGCAACGGTCTTCTCGAAGAGCGACTGGTCGTAGAGCTTCGCCTCGCCGGTGGCCTTGTCGACCTTGACGGCGATCCCGTCGCGGACGATCCCCGCGCCGGGAACGCAGATGTGGACCGCCCCGAACCGCGACTTGAGGTCCGCAAAGACGCCGCGCCGGAAGGCCGGATCGGTCACGTCGCCGCGGAATGAGAAGGCGAACTCGCGGCCAAGCTCCCGGTTGACATCGGCCACCGCGGGCTCGACCGACTCGGACATGTCGACGACGCCGACTGCGCGGATGCCCAACTCTCCGAGCATGCGCGTGAGCGAACGACCGATGCCGCTGGCGCCGCCGGTGATGACCGCGACCTTGTCTCTGAACTGCATGAAGATGGGATCCGGGGAAGAGCGAGGCGGAGAGCGCGCCGGGCGTGCGAACGCGGCGCGCCGGAACAGAGGGTGGCTCGACGGCCGCAGGAGCGCGGCGGCCGCGCGGAGCGCAGGGCCGAGGCCGCGTCAGCGTTCCAGCAGCCACGCCGCCGCGGAGGGCCAGAACTCCTGATGAGCCCGCCCGCTCACCGCGAGGCCGATGTGGCCGGCCCGGAGCGAGCGCGTCGCCGTATCCGACGAACCGACCAGCCGATCGACAGGGTCGCTCTGCTCGCGCGGCACGAGATGATCGCTCTCGGCGACGAGGTTGAGCACCGGACAGGTGATCCGTCCGAGATCGATGCGGTGCGGGCCGAGCGGGAACTCCCCCTTGGCGAGCAGGCTTCGCTGGAGTCCGAACTTCACGAAGTCGCGGTAGACGGCTCCGGAGATCGGGATGTTGTCGTTGACCCACCCCTCCATCGCGACGAACTCCTCAAGGAACTTCTCGTCGGTCATCTTCTCCGCGAACCCCATCCACTTGCGGAAGTTGTTGTCGACAGGCTTGAGGAGGTTGAAGCTCGTGCCCAGATACCCCGAGGGCACGAGGGGGAACGCGTCGACGACCGCATCGACGTCGAAGACCGTCTCCTGCGTCCAGGTCTTCAGCAAGCAGTCGCCGCGCGCCCAGTCGACCGGCGCCGCCAGCAGCGTGAGGTTCCGGACCAGCTCCTGATGAAGGCTGGTGTACATCGCGGTCATCGTGCCGCCCATGCAGTAGCCGAAAAGGTCGAGCTGCGGCTGGCCTGTCACATCGAGCACGCGGCGGACGAGCCGGTGGAGCGTGCCCTCGATGTAGTCGTGGAGCGTCTTGGTCGACTCCGCCGCGGTCGGCACTCCCCAGTCGACCATCCAGACGTCGAAGCCCGCGCGGAGGTACTGGCGCACGACGCTCTTGTGCGGAAGCAGGTCGAGGATGTAGGGCCGATTGACCAGCGCGAAGACCATCAGCAGCGGCACGGTGCGCCGCACTGAGGAACCGATCTCGGCGCCGCGGAATCGGATCAGCCGCGTCGGTCCCTCCGTGGCGATCACGTCGTGGGGCGTGGCCCAGGGAGTGCGCTTTCCGACGATCTCCGCGACCTTGGGCCAAGCCGCCGCGCGCTCGCCCGCCCGCTTCCACTCGTCGAGCCACGCGCTGGCGACCGGACTGGCGGCGGCGAAAGGACGCAGCGCGTCGATCCAGCCGGTGACGATCCCCCCGAACGCGGCGGTGGTCGCCTCGGTCGCGGCGCGTTGGGCGCCGGCGAAGGGGTTCGAGGGCGTCGCGGTCGAGGAGTCCGTTCGATCGTGGGTGGCGGTCATGGGGCGGTGCGGTCCGGCGCGTCGGGAGACCCCGGAGGACGTGGTGTCGGGCGGTTCGCGTGGGCGATCACGGGCTGGAGCTGGCTGGGGCTGCCGGGATCGGGCGGGAGCTGGCTCGATCAGGCGAAGTCAAGCGAGTTCAGGCGTCGCGACCGCGTCCCGTCCGGCGCGGGCGTGGGGCGCCGTCGGGAGCGGTCGCGGCGTCTGAACCGGCGCTGTCGGCGGGTCGGCCCTGACCTGAGCCCGCTCCCCGCGACCGAAGGAGCGCTTCAAGCTGATCGAGGCGGGCCGAGAGCCGCGACTCGATCTCAGTCAGCGCCGCAAGCACCTCGGCGCCCGCCTGTCCGGGCGGCTTCATCGCATCGCCCATGTTCCGCCGGACGAGCTCCTCCATCTGGCGGCGCATCTCCGTGGCCGACTCGATCGAGTGCCGGACCGACTCGAGGAACTGCGGCGACCGCATGTACTGCTCGGCCGAGGAAGCCATGGCGTCGAGGAACGCCGCCTGCATCCTGCGGACCATCTCGGGCGAGGGCATCCACGCCATCGGGTCTGCGCCGCTTGCGCCGGGAAAGGGCGACGCGGCGGGACCCGTCCCGACAGGCGCGCCTGCGGGTGCGGCCCCGACGCCCATCCGCGCCCATGCGTCCTTCCAGAAGGAGAGCATCGCGTCGGCGGGATTCTGCTGATTCGGCGTGGTCATGGCGGAGGCGCGAACGGAGCGCGGGCGGGGGGCGAGCGGAGAGAGGATCGGCGGGCGGCGCGACGGGGACTCAGTCGTCGCGCCGCCCGCAGGCATCACCGGGCCGACTTGGCGGCCTTGTCACCGACGGGCTCCGCCTTCGCGGCTCCGCCGCAGCAGGCGCCCGCATCGGGACGAGCATCCATGGAGACGCCGGCGCACTCCTGCATCCGCTCCATCGTGGCGGTCCCGACGCGCATCACGCGCTCGGCGACCGCGACGGCGTTGTCGAGGCAATCGCTCACGAGCGTGCGGCCAGTGGCGGCCATCGCCTCCGGGCTGCGGGCGGCGTGCGGGCCGAAGGCGCAGTCAATGCTCCGCTCGACGACGCGGCCGGCGAACTCGGCCTGTTCACCGAGGAGGTTCGCCATCTCGGACGAAGCCGACGTCGCCATCGCGATGCCGCAGTGCAGGGCGCCGGCGACGCGGTCGCGAAGCTGCTCGGCGTTGAATCCTCCAGCGGTCCGGCCGTTCGAGGTGGGCATGGCGGGCATGAACGGCATCGCGGGCATGGCGGGCATCGCGAAGCCGCCGGCGAACGCGCCGGCCATGCTCTCGGCGACGCGGCGCTGGGCGGCCATCCACGTCTGCATGGCGCTCGTGAAGCTCTGCATCACGTCATTCATCTGGGGCATCTGGGGCATCTGGGGCATCTGGGGCATCTGGGGCATGCCGCCGGTGGCGCCGTTGCAGGAAGCGGCGGACGGGGTTTCGGTCGGACGGGGGGTCTCGGTGGCGCGCGTGGCGGTGGTCGTGGACATGGGCGTGGACATGGGCGTGGCTCTCGATGTCGTGGGCCGGCGGAGTGGCCGGCGCCGTGGTTGCGTGAAGTCCCCGGCGTGATCCGAGGCGCGGTCAAGAGACGGAAGAGTACCGCGGGGAATCGAGGTCGTCAAGGACTTTTTGTGCGACCGCACAATCCGGTTCGCACGACCGACCGACCACTCCGCGCTGCGGAAGATCAGGATATCTTCGCAATCACCCGCGGGGGCGGACCCGCCTCAATGAGACCGATGGTGCGGATGCGGTATGCTCTCCTGCCGCCGGACTCAACCGCCGCCGCTCGTCGACGAGGATCCGCCGGAGGCGCGGAGCTCGGCGCCGGACGCGGCTGCCCGGAGCGGCCGGCCTCGGCGCTGCGACCACGAGGAAGGCCTGAGAGGACCGGAGTCGGGACGCCCGAGAGTCGAGCGCGGGCGGCTTGAGCACGGGAGACTCGAACACGGACGACTTGAACACCGAAGCCTGGGATGCGCGAGACTGGGACGTGAGCGACCGCGACGCATGAAGGCACTGGCGAGCCCAGGTGGAGGCCTTGACGTCGCGGCCGCCGAACCTCTCGGCGGGCCAGCTCCGCTTCCCGGGTTCGCAGTTCCAGCGGCCCGGTTCCCAGTTTCCAGTTCCCGGTTCCCGGTTCCCGATCCCCGTTCCCGTGTCTCCAGAGACTCGGCAGGGCGGCTCGCTCCCCTCCCACTTTCACAAGACGGCGCGTCCAGCAGTTCGTCGCCGATCGACCAGCCCCACTGTTCCGCAGGAGCGCACCGTGGCCCGCAACCCCGCACGACGTCCGCCGCCATCGTCCTCTCGTCGCCCTTCCGACCGGGTCAGCCGAAGCGCAGCGCGCGGCGCGCCGAAGGCCCCCGGCGAAGCGGTCATCGCTCCCCGCGACGCGGTCATGCCCCCGCTCGAAGCGCCCGGTGCTCCTCCACCGGGGACGGCGGCGGATGGCATCAGGCGGATCCAGAAGTACCCCAACCGAAGGCTCTACGACCGCTCGACGAGCAGCCATCTGACGCACGAGGAGCTCTACGAGTTGGTCGCTTCGGGGGAGCGGGTGCAGGTGGTCGACAGCCGCACCGGCGAGGACATCACCACGGTCGTACTCGCGCTGGTGCTCATCGAACACGATCCTCCGAAGTTCGCGGCGATCCCACCGGAGTTCATGCACCTGCTCATCCGCGCCAATCGCGGCGTGCTCCCGGCGTTGCAGCGATCGATGCTCGATGCGATGTCCGGCGCCGCCGCGAGCTGGATCGCGTGGCAGGAGCGGATGGCTTCGATGATCGCCCCGGCGACTCCGCGTCCGCTCGACTGGTTCATGGGCCCGCTGGGAGGCCTGGGATCGGCGCGCATGCGCGCTGTCGCCGGACCGGCGCCCGATGCTCCACACGACCGCGCGGAGGACTCCGGCGACCCCGCTGACGGCAGCCCCGCCCCGATCGATCGGACCGCCGCGTTGGGGGCCGAGTTGGCTGCGCTCCGCGCCGAGCTGGAGGAGCTTCGCCGCGCCCAGCGCGGTCACCGCCACGGAGGCGGGCGACAAGTCCGCGCACGCAAAGATGACCCGGCCGGCGGCGGCGGCCGACGGGCGAAGGAGCCCGTCAGCGGGAACGACCGCGAGCGCGCTCGCGGCGCCCGGACCGAACGAAGCAGCGTCACCGGAAGCTCCCCCGAGAGCGGAACCCCGCAGCGACGCAACCGCCGTCGTCCCACCTAAAGAGGGCTGCGGCGCTTCGGCTCGCCCGTGGACGGCTCACCGCTCAGAGATATGGTCTTGTAACATCACCGCGGCGGTGTCAAGCGGGCTGCAATGCCGCACCCGCATAAGCGCCGCGCGAGGGGAGGCCGTGCGCAGGAATGGACAGACCTCGCGCGGTGGACCGCACGAGGCCGTCCGCCAGATCTGATAACTCATTGGCCGCGCCTCTCGACGCCGCGCAAGGACACACCTTGCGCAGGAATGGACACACCTTGCGCGGGAGCGGACAGACCTTGCGCGGTGGACCAGGCGAGGCCATCGGACAGTTCTGATAACTCATGGGCCGCACCGCTCTACGCCGCGCAAGGACACACCTTGCGCAGGAATGGACACACCTTGCGCGGGAGTGGACAGGCCCTGCGCGGTGGACCGCGCCAAGCCGTCGGCGAGCTTCCCTGACTCCCAGGAGCCTGCGTCTCGGAAAGCGCGCGGCCACATCGAAGGGCATCCGATACCGCCGGACCCCGCTGGTACCCCCGGGCACCCCGCTGGTACCGCCGGACCCCGCTGGTACGCCCGGACCCCGCTGGTACGCCCGGACCCCGCTGGCATCTTTGGACCACTCTGGGGTTTTCGATGATCGCGCAGCCTTGGAGCTGGAGGCGACTTTTCCGTGATGCAGACTCCAAGGAGGAGTGACGCACGGAGGTCGGTGTCGGGCCCTCACCGAGTCGTCAAAGCCTGATTCCAAAGCCAGTTGCGATGGACGCACGACGACCGTGCGACGGGTGTTCTCAACTCGGATCGTCGCCGGAACTCCCCGGCCAGCGAAGCGTCCTTGTGGGCTTCACCCTGCCCTCACTGGCGATCAATCGCCCGGCCCTCTCCCGGAGCTCGCGTTGGAGAGTCAGCATCAATCCACCCCGACGCCGGGCGCTTCGACGCACCCGGAACGCGCCGGACGTCGATTGGCAGAGTCATCGGGTCGGCGGCTCTGGCACCGCAGGCCCGACCCGATGCGCCCGAGCCCGTCGGTCCTGTCGCTCCGCTCGCTGCGGTCGGCTCTATCCGCCTCGTCGGACCCGATCTGGCGTGTGGCTGGCGGAACCTCCGGCAGAACTGACTGGAACTCGGCGGCGGCCGACTGTGTATTCGAGAGCACCCCAGCCGCGCACGTCGTCCGAGGTTCCATCAGGACGGCAATCGCCCGCCGCGACCAGCCGGAGTTCACTCGCGAGCCCGCCGCGCAGTGCCAGCCCGTCGGTGCTCCCAGCCCGTTCGTTCTCCCAGCCCAGCGGCGTTCTCGGCCAGTCCGTCGTCCTGCTCCGCAACGCGTCTCAGTCTCGGCCTCCTCTCGCCGCGCGGCGGCGTTGGCCTCAGCGTCTCCAACCCGGCACACCCCGCTTCCCGCCGCGTCCCCCTTCCCCTGAACGGGGCTCCGCCGCAGCAGCAGCCCATTTCCTTGGGCCGACGATCGAATCCACCGCCCCGCGCTCGCGGAGGCGATTCCGCGGGGAGCCTTTGATCCTCCACGCTCCTGGACTTCCCCCGCCCACCCGCCCGCCCCGCCTGACATGACCGACATTTCCAGCCTCTCTCCACGCGCGCCACTGAGTCTCCCGACCTGCTCGAGCAAGCCCCTCAACGAGGCGACACCGACGCTCCGAGGCTCCGCGCCGCCCGCCGCGCCCCATCGTCGAGGGCTTTCTGCCCGATGGGCCGCAGCCCTGCTCACCCTCCCGCTGCTCATCCCTGCGGCGTCCTCGACCGCCGACTGCCTCGGCGATCTGGACAACGACGGAGTGATCACCGGCGGAGACCTGGGCGTCCTGCTCGCGGCCTTCGGGACCGGATCCCCCGCGGCGGACCTCGACGGCAACGGGGTCGTCGACGGCGCCGATCTCGGGATCCTCCTCAGCCTTTTCGGCGAGCGCTGCGGCGAACCCGGGGAGGTCGTCAGGCTCGCGCTGGCGGGGCGCCCGCTCACCGCGGACCCCTGGTTCAACTACACGTTCGCGTTCCATGCCGGACAGCCGGTCCGGATCTTCATCGATCCCGGCCGCTTCCCCGAACTCGCAGGGAGCGCAGCGACGGTCTATCTCGTCGCCGCCCGCTCCGAGGCTGAGTGGGCGAACGACGCGACGCTGGTCGATGTGCGCGCCTCCGGCCCGCAGTCGATCGTGATCCCCGGCGGCGCTCCATCGAGCAACGTCTTCGTCGTCGACTCGGGAACGCTCCCGGGGTCCTCCGGCGCGCAGGTCGGCGTCAACTACGACATCGTCGTCGACCTCGACGGCTCCGGAACGCTCTCCGCGGGCGACCTCATCGATGGACTCGACGGTCCCGGCTTCGCGGTGGTGAGCAACCTCAACGCGGCCGGCGCGTACGCCACGTCCACCGCCACCTACACCGTCACCGGAGTGACCGCGGGCTTCACAGGCCAGCGCGCATACTGGCCGAGCAACCTCGCGACGCTCGGGCCGCGCCCGCTGGTGATCATCAGCCACGGCAACGGGCATCAGTACACCTGGTACGACTGGCTCGGGACGCACCTGGCGTCCTACGGCTTCGTCGTCGTCTCGCATGCGAACAACACGCAGGCGGGCGTCGAAGCCGCCTCGACGACGACGCTTCAGCACACGCAGGCGGTGATCGCGCAGCAGGCGACGATCGCAGGCGGCGCCCTCGCGGGCCTGATCGACACCTCCCGGATCGTCTGGATCGGGCACAGCCGCGGCGGCGAGGGCGTGGTGCGGGCGTATGACCGCATCTTCGACGGGACGTTCACGCCGACCAACTTCACGCTCTCCGACATCAAGCTGGTCTCGAGCATCGCGCCGACGGACTTCCTCGGCACCAACAGCGCCAACCCGCACGCCGTTCCCTATCACCTGCTCTACGGCGCCGCGGATGGCGATGTCTGCGGCTGTCCGAACAACAACGTCGCGCAGTCGTTCAACCTCTTCGAGCGGGCGACGGGATGGCGGGTCTCGACCTACATCCACGGCGCCGACCACAACGACTTCAACTGCTGCGGGATCAACGACTTCAACGGGCCCGCCGGGACCGAGATCGGCCGTCCCGAGGCCCAGCGGGTCGGACGCGTCACCTACGCGGCGCTGCTCGCGCACGTGATGGAGGGCAGCCTCGGCGCTCGCGACCTGCTCTGGCGGCACTACGAGGAGTTCCGCCCGCCCGCGGTCGCCGCGACGACGACCGTGGTGAACGACCTCCGCCCCGGCCCCGCTTCGACGGAGCGCATCATCGACAACTTCCAGTCCGCGGCGTCGACCGCGTTCAGCAGTTCCGGCGGTGCGGTCACGTGGACGGTGTCCAACCTGATCGAGGGACTCGCCGATGACAACAACACCTCGTTCACCTGGCTGACGACGGACCCGATGAACGGGCTGACGCGGGCCCGCACGAGCGACACCGTGCGCTGTGCGGCGTTCGACTTCGCGGGGCCGGCGTTCATCGAGTTCGAAGTCGTCCCCGCGCTGCGCGACGTTTCGGCATTCACCTACCTCGCGTTCCGCGCCGCCCAGGGGACGCGCCATCCGCAGGCCCTCGCGCAGCTTGGGAACCTCACGTTCCGACTCGTGCTCGTCGACGGCGCGGGCAATCAGCGCGGGATCGATCTCGCTCCCTACGGAGTCGGCATCCAGCAGACCTATGCCCGAACGGGCTTCGGGACCGGCGCCGGATGGCAGGCGGAGTTCGAGCTGGTGCGGATCCGCCTCGATGAGTTCCTCGCCGGCGGCGCCGCACTCGATCTCGCCGACATCACCGCCATCCGCTTCGAGTTTGGCGCCCCCGGGCAGAGCGCTCAGGGGCGGCTCTTCCTCGACGACATCCGTTTCTCCACGGAGTGAGCCGCACGCCGTACCGCCCGCGCTTGACGCTCGATGAGTCGCGCACGCGCGCCCGAACGACGCTCTCCAAGGTCTGACGACATACCCCCGGCTGCATCGGACTCAGCCCTCCAGCACCAACCTCGCCCAAGCAGGATCGCCTTCCGCCCATGACCCTCCTCGCGCCATTCTCAGTGACGACCGGACGCCCTTCTCCGCAGCGCACCATCGGCCGGCGCCGCGCCTGCGGCACGCTCCTCGCCGCGCTGCTCGCGGCGACGACCTGCCTCATCGCCGCACCCCTCGAAGCGCTGGCGCAGGAGGCGACTCCCGGCGAGTCCGCCCCGCTCCCCGCGACTCCGGCGGCGGTGACGGACATCGTCCTCATGCGGCCGTTCCTGCTCGAAGAGCCCTACGTCTCCGATTGGTCGGCCGAGCGGCCGACGGTCGGCAGCGGGTGGCTGGTCGTGATCGCGGCCGACCCATCGCTGCTGCGTCCGCGGCAGACGCAGGAACCGATCCTCCTCGTCGGCGCCGTCGTCGCGGAGCGACTCAATTTCGGCGTCGTCGCGACTGACGCCGGTGTCGCCGAGGCCGCGGGCGCGGTCGGGCACGTCGTCGCGATCGTCCCCGCGGAGCTCATCGCCGGCGCTGCTCCCGCGGGCGCGCCGCGCGTCGCTCCGATTCTCGTCGATCGGCCCGCGTTCTTCGGCACCCCGGGCCTTCCCGAGGCCGTCACGCGCGCGATGGGCGAAGCGGAACTGGCGAGCGCCGTCGCCGCCGGCCTGGCCGCTCCGTCGGAGGCGGCGCGCGACGCCGCAGCAGCCCGCGGCGGCGACCTCCTCCGGCTCGCCGACCGCAGTGCGCTGCTCGCTGCCGCTGCTCAACTGGTGCGCACATGGTCACCGGCCGAGCGCGACCGTGCGCTCGAGCTCGAGGGCGCTCCGCTCGTCGACTCTCCGGCGGCGCCGTGAGCCGCGTCGAAGGTGCGCTCCCGCTCCTCAGCGTCGCCGCGCGCTCGGGCGTGCGCCGCATCGGACGCCGCGCACCTCGGCGATGGCGCTTGACCGCGCTCCTCGGCGCCTTGGGCGTCGTCGCGCAGGGCTGCACGGCCCGCGCGACGGAGCAGCCCGGCGACCTTCCTGCCGGGAGCGCCACCGCGTCCTCCGGGATCGTGATCCGCGTGATGACCTTCAACCTCTGGCACGGAGGCGAGGCCGGAGGCGAACCGCTCGAGCGGACGGTCGACGTGATCCGGGCGGCGCGGGCCGACATCGTCGGGCTTCAGGAGACCCACGGTCTCGAGCGCGACGGCGCTCGTGAGGATCACGCCCCGCTGATCGCAGCGGCGCTCGGCTGGCACGCCGCGCCGCAGGGAGGCCGCACCGCGATCATCAGCCGCTTTCCGGTCGTCTCCATGACGCCTCAGCGCTGGGGCTGCGCGGTCGAACTCGATGACGGGCGGAGGCTGCTGGTCTTCAACGTCCACCTCGCCGCGAGCCCCTACCAGCCGTACCAGCTCCTCGGGATTCCCTATCACGACGCCCCGTTTCTCTCGACGCCGGCGGCGCTCATCGACGCCGCTCGTTCGGCCCGGGGAGGCGATGTGAGCCGACTCCTCGATGAGGTCGGCGTGGCACTGACGTGCGGCGTCCCGGTCGTGGTCACCGGCGACTTCAACGAACCCTCCCATCTCGATTGGTCGCCTCGGGCGGCCGAGGCAGGAGCGGCGCCCGCCGCGGTGGCGTACCCGACGAGCCGCGCGCTGATCGACGCTGGGCTTCGCGACGCGTGGCGGGTGATCCATCCCTGCGAGGTCGGCGCACCCGGCTGGACTTGGACGCCGACGACGGCCGAAGACGACCCCACCGACCGCCATGACCGGATCGACTTCGTCTACGTCGGAAGCGACGTCCAACTGATCGACTGCGCGATCGTCGGCGAGCGGCCCGATCGGGCGGAGATCGTGGTCACTCCCTACCCCTCGGATCACCGCGGTGTCGTGGCCACGCTCCGCCTTCCCCGTCGCGGATCCGGCTAGGTTCTGTCTGAAAACCCCTCCCGGAGCCGATCATGGAGGATCGGCACGGA
>CALMPF010000068.1 GCA_937871505.1 uncultured Planctomycetia bacterium
TTCTCCTTGCAGAACATCCGCTTCCGACCGCCTCGCGACGGACCCAAGGGGCGCTTCAGTGCTCGCCGCGCCGTCTCGCGGAGCTCGGTGACTCCGCGCGTCGCTCGCATGCCCCCAGCCGGTCTCGGGAGCCCAGGCTGAGCTCATCAGGCGCGATCGGCGACGGCGCGCCGCCCCCGCGCCGCTGCACTCGATCGCAGCGAGCATGCCGAGCACCGAACCGGGCAGCCAGAGCCAGGCTCCCTGACTCAGGATCGATGCGATCTCGGCCATGAAGTAGACCGGAAGGACAGCGGCGAGCAGCGGCGGAAGCTGCCACGGTCGTGTCCACGCCGCCGGTGGGTCCATGTTGAAGAGGCCCACCGCGAACCCCAGCGCCGCCGCGGTGGCCGGCAGCGGAGCGTGCGCGATCAGCGCGCGTGCGACATCTCCGGACTGAATCGCCACGCCGTCGGCGAGCGTGATCGCGAGCCCGCCGCCGGCGCCTGCGAGGAGGACCGCGAGAGCGCCGGCCGCGCGCAGCTCCCGCGTCGCGCGGCGGAGGAGCCCCGGCTGATCCCACGCAAACGGGCACGTTCGGACCTGCCAGATCGCCGCAGAGAGGATGGCGCCGAGGAGCCCGGCCGCGAGGAAGGAGACCACCCCGACGCGCACCGCAGCGAGCAGCGCCGGGTCGGCGATCGGCTGCGACCACTCGCGGAACCTGTCCACCACGACGAGTATGCCGAACGTCACGCAGGCGAGCCCGAAGCAGCGGAGCGCGGGTTCCCCGCCGCGAAGGAGACGGAGGGTCATGGGAAGGCTCATCGAGCGCCCCCCGTTCTTCGCGGCGGCTGGAGCCAGATTCGGAACATCTGGCCGAGACCGATCGGCTGCGCATCGACGACGACGCCATGTCTCGCTTCGAAGGCGGTGCGGCGGTCATCGGCGTCCTCGACGATGAGCAGCGCTCCCCGCTGATCGACCGTCGCCTGCCGGATCCACGGCTCGGTGAAGTCGCTCGGAAATGGCCGGGGATCTCCGGGAGCGGGGAGCACGCGCCACTGCGCGAAGCGCTCCTGGAGAACGTCGAGCGCCTCGTCGCAGACCACCCGGCCCTGATCGAGGCAGAGGATCCAGTCGACCCGCCGCTCGATGTCGTCGAGCTGGTGCGATGAGATGATGATCGCAGGCGAGTCCTCGCTCAGCAGGTCGAAGAGCGTCGCGTAGAGCGCCTCGCGACTCGGCGGGTCCAGCGACGCCGCCGGCTCGTCGAGCAGGAGCACTTCGGGACGGTGACAGACGGCGGTGATGATCGCCAGCTTCTGGATCGATCCGGGAGACATCGACCCGATCCGCTGGCGCTGATCGAGCTCGAAGTCATCGATCAGCCGCCGCTCGCGCGTGCGGTCCCACTCCTCATGGAAGGAGCGCACGAAGTCCAGATGCGTCCGCGCGGTCATCCAGGGCAGGAACCGGGACTCCTGATGCACGACGCCAAGACGGGCCAGGGTCGCGTCGCTGAGCGTCGCGGATTCCTCGCCAAGGAGCGTGCTGCGCCCGGAGGTCGGGAGCGTCAGCCCCTGGAGCGATCGCAGCAGCGTCGTCTTGCCGCTGCCGTTGCGGCCGAGGAGCCCGACGACGCGCCCGCGCTGCACGGTGAAGCTCACGCGGTCGAGGGCAAGCCGGTCATCGAAGCGCTTCGTGAGATCGGTCGCGCTCGCGGCGTGCGCGTCGCCACGAAGGGTGCGCTCTCGCGATGCCGCGAGGGCCCCGCCAGCAGACAGGCGGCCGTCCTGTTCATGCGTCGTCGTGGTCATCGCTCTTCTCCCGGCGCTCGCAGCGCCGCTCGGTAGATCTCAACGGCCTCCTCCTCGGCAATGCCGAGCTGGCGCGCCGCGACTGCGGCGGGCTGAAGCAGCCGGGTCAACTCCTCGCGTCTCGACTCCAGGCGAGACGAGTCGCTCTGACGGCGCACCACGAGCGAGAGCCCCGGTCGCCGCTCCAGAACCCCTTGCTGTTCGAGCAGCGCGTACGCCTTGCTGATGGTCATCGGGTTGATCCCCAATTCGGCGGCGAGGTCGCGGGTCGAGGGAATCTCGCTCCCCGGCGGGAGCACACCTGCCGCGACCTGGAAGCGCACCTGCTCGCAGATCTGCCTGAAGACGGGGGTGCCGGAACTTCGGTCGAGCGCGATCAGCATGGTTCCGCAGGGGGAGGTCGCCGCGGGGGTCGCGGGGGTCGCGGGGGTCGCGGGGGTCGCGGGGGTCGCGGGGGTCGCGGGCAGGACGGTCGAGGCGGCCCCGGAGAACCTCAGTGAACTGTATTACTGACAGTATACACCAATACACAAAGTCGGCAAGGGGCTCTCGGGGTTTTTCTCCGGGTGCGCTGAAGCCGCCGCACGCGCCAGCGCCCTTCGGCGTCGCCGCGCGGGTGGCGGCGGAGGAGGCGCCGGGCGCGCCGAACGGCCGCAGGGGTCGGCGCCGAGGGTCGCCTGCGACGTCGGTCGGGAGCGGCGATCTCAGCCCGGGGGGCCGATGTTCATGATCTGGAGGAGCACGTCGCGCTCCCGCGGAAGCGAGCGACCCACGAGACCCCGGATCGCCAGCCCCTTCGAGCGGGAGGAGGATGGCGGCAGGACAGCGGCGAGCGCCATGTCGCAGCGGATCTTGATCTCCTCGGCTTCGAATCGAAGCCACGTGAGCTCCCGGTTGATCCGGGCGTGCGCCGTCGGCCGGAGCTTCCAGTCGTCGCCGAACATCGAGCCATGCTCGAGCACGGAGCGGATCATCCGATCGGCGACGGTGTCCAGCCGCCGACGGCGCTCGGCTTCAATCCACTCAGCCATGGCCACGATCGTCGTGGCGTCCTCGTGCTCGGACCACTCCCGATGATCGAGCGGCGTCCGGTCGACCTCCACGCTCTCCCTCAGGTCGCCTTGGACGCTGACGATGGAGATCGCCCGCCTGATCCGCTCCGCCGAGTCGGGTGGCAGGCGCGCCGCGATCTCCTCGGTCACGTGCCGTTGCAGTCGAAGCTCCTCGAGCAGCGCGGCTGAAAGGTCCTGTTGGCGCAGCGTGCGGCGCCTGAGTTCAACGGAGTCCTCACGGTCGAAATCGCGGTCCGATGCGACGCGCACCAGTTCGAGGAACGCCTCGCCCGTGCGCTCGGTCGCCGCCAGAAGCGCGTCGCTGCGCGCGAGCAGCGCTGCTGCCGCCGCGGCGTGCGGATCGCTCGCCTCGATCTGCCTCGCCCCGAACTCGGCGAGCAGCACGCGTGCGAGGTCGACCGGCTGCACCAGCGGCACGGTCATCGACGGCGCGTGCACGAGTGGCCACTTCGCCCGCTGGAACCGAGTCGAGAGCTGAAGCAGGCGAAGCCGGAGCGTGGCGTCGTCACCTTCGACGATCGAACCGGCATCGGAAAGGAGGCGCTCCTCGGCCCCGGCGACGGCCTGACGGATGGTCCGGATCGCGGCGATCGCCCACTCGACGGCAGCTCGATTCATCGGCGTCCTCGTGCGCTCCTCGATCTCCGAGAGCACACGTGCGATCGTCGGCCACGCGGCGCTGAGGGCGTCCGCCCGAAGGACGGCCAGCACGACGAGCAGATCGCGCTGATCGGGATCGAGAGCGGAATCCAGGCCACGACGGCCCTCGGCCGGCCACTCGGCCGCGAGGCCCTCATCCGCACCCTCCCCGGAAGGACAGGAACCGTCTTCGTCAGTCGGCGCGATGATCGTCGGCATGAGGGTCGCTGCGACGCGGGCGAGCGTGAGCGGCGGGGCAAGGATGTCCTCCATCAGCGAGGCGAATCGCTCCGGGTCGAAGGACCCGGAGTCGTCGGGCGTCTCCCCGCCCATGCGCTGGTCGAATGCCTGCGCGAGCAGCTCCTCATCGAGGAGCATGCGGCCCCAATGGCGTCCGGCTCGATCGGACACGACACGCTTGATCGCTTCGACGAGTGCATGCAGGATGCCCTCCCCCTCCACGACCGGGATCCGCACCGGCTGCGGCGGCGCGGGCCCTTGCCCGGGGAGGCGTGCGAGAGCGTCGAGCCCGTCCGCGACGACGGGACGAAGCTGCCGCAGGGCCGCGACTCGTCGTCGCTCGGAATCCGCCTGCTGACGCTCATTCTGAGGGGCGCGACGGCCGACCTGCGCGTCGACGCGCTGCCAAGAGATCCGCAGCAGCTCCTCGGTGAGCCCGACGCTGCTGCTCCACACCGACTCGGCGACCGCGTCAAGCTCCCCGCGGTCCACCGCGGGTTCCCCGCAGGGATCGAGGAGCTGCGAGAGCGTCGATCCCATCTGCCACAGCGACGTGCGAACCGGCTGGTCCGTCGTCATCATCCGCCTCGAACCCATCCTCCGGTCGTCGGCCTGCCGCTCCCGGTCCATGAAGTCGACGACCTGAATCAGGAGTCGGATGCGGAAGAGCAGCCTCGTGGAAGGATCCATCGCCGCTTCGACTTGCCGGTGAGCGCCTCGTCCGAGCGACTCAAGGGCCGCGCCCTTGGCCTGCCAGAATGGATCGTCGCCTTCGAACTCGAGTGCTGCCCCGGGCTGCGGCTGCTCCATTTCCTGCCCTTGGTCATCGAGCACATCGATCAACTTCGCCGACTCAGGGAGGCCCGCAGCCTCCTCCGAGTCATCCGCGGGCGAGCCCAGAGCGGAGGACGACTCGATCGCCTCCCGCCACGCGCGATGGGTCCGGAGGAACGCGCGACCCGACGCCAGCACCTGGCGGTCGTACGCCGCCAGTGGACCGGCCGCTGCGGGCGACGACCAGACGACCGGCAGGTGACGCGCCGCGAGCTCGCTCACCGAGAACAGCGAGAAGCTCACCTCCTGGGTCTGGACGTCGAGCCCACACTCGCAGGTCACGAGCTGGCGATTGACGCGCAGCCAGTCGACGACGGGGACGACTTCGTGAACTGCGATTCCAGCGAGCCTGTCGAAGAGCTGCCCGTCGATCGCCTCGATGCGCCCCAGCAGCCGCCGACGCGCCCGCTCCCGCGACGGAGTGAGCGCCGCCTCGGCGATGTCGCGGCCTTCGCCAGCCCTCACCCACGGCTCGACCTCCTCACGGTGGAATCGCGCTTGCGCCCTGAGATACTCACTGTGGGCATCGAGAGCGCGAGCCCAGGCTCCCTCGCGCGCTCCGAGGAGCGGACCGAACCACATGGCAAGCTGATCCGCCGAGATCGGATGGGGGAGGCGGGGGTCGAGACCCTGCCCGGCGCTCGCCGGGCAGAGCGACGCCGCCGCGCAGAGCGCAAGGAGGCGCGCGAACCGAAGTCGGTTGACGGACAAGCCCATGAAGATGAACCCAGGGAGTGCGGTGCGGACGCGCCGGAACGGTATCGCCGCGGCGACATCCGAACGACCACTCGAGCGCGAGAGCGGAGCGAACTCCGGCCTCCGACCCCGGAGCGAGACGCAGCGGCGCCTCCGCTCTGCGGCGCGCGGCACTCCGATCAGCGGCATCGCTCGCTCCCTCAGTGGCCCCGGTGGGTCTCGAACCCACACGTCCGTTTCCGAACTGCGGATTTTAAGTCCGCTGCGTCTGCCAGTTTCGCCACGGGGCCGCGGCGCTCTCGCGCTCCATTGTGGCCGAGTCTGGGCCGTCCGGCGCCCGGGAGCGGCGTTCTGATGCGCCGAAGCGCTCGTCGGGGGGAGCACCGGTCTTGGACGATGGACGCTCCACGCCGGCGCCGAGCGCTCGGCGGATCCCGGCGACGGAAGCCGGCAGGCGGCGCATCCCGTGGCTCACGCGCATCCTCCGCCTTCGAGCAGTTCGCAGGGCGCGGCACCGTTCGCCTTACGCTTCGGATGCGCCAATCCGTTCCGACGCCTGGCCCCGTGCTCTGGCCCAGCCTTTCGGCCCAGCTCTTCGGGTTCGCCGTCCACTTGGCTCGTCGCACCGCTCAACTCAACGCCGCCATGCCAACGTCACTTCGCTCGTCTCTCCGTCGCCTCGGCCACCGAACGTGGATCGGCGGGTCGCTCCTTCTCAGCCTTGCCGCGGCGCCAACGATGGCGTCGCAGGCAGATCCCCCGCAGCCGGAGCGGAAGCCGGAGCAGGCTCCTGCGCCCCCGGCTTCTGCGCACCCGGATGCGGCCGCTCAGGAGCGCGCCGCCGAACCGCTCAAGATCCTCGTGCTCGGCGGCACGGCGTTCCTGGGACCGGAGTTCGTGGAGGCAGCGGTCGCACGGGGTCATGAGGTGACGCTCTTCAACCGAGGGCGGACGCGGGCGGATCTCTTCCCGGATCTCGAGAAGCTCCGCGGCGATCGCGACCCGCTTCGAGGGGAGGGTCTTGCAGCGCTCGAGGGCGATCGGCGCTGGGATGTCGTGGTGGACACGAGCGGCTACTACCCCCGGCATGTCAAGGCGTCGGCCGAACTGCTCGCTCCGCGCGTCCGGCAGTACATCTACATCTCGAGCGTCAGCGCGTTCAAGGAAGGCGCTCCTCCGAACTCGGATGAGACGTACGGCATCGCGGTGCTCGACGACCCTGAGGTCGAGTCGATGGGTGAGGGCTTCCGCAACTACGGCGGGCTCAAGGCGGCATGCGAGGCTGCCGCCGAGGCGGCGCTGCCGGGGCGCGTGACCAACATCCGCCCGGGGTTCATCGTCGGCCCCGGCGACCGCACCGGACGATTCAACTACTGGCCGCTCCGCGCCCGCGAGGGCGGCGAGATGCTCGGGCCGGGATCGCCCGCGGACCCCGTGCAGTGGATCGACGTGCGCGATCTCGCCGAGTGGATGGTCCATTGCGCCGAAGAGAACGCCGTCGGCGTCTTCCTCGCGACCGGGCCGGACTCCGCGGGACTCCCCGGGACGATCGGCGACGTGATCGAGACGAGCATCGACGTCGCCCGCAGGCGCGCCGCCTCGGCGAAGCCCTCAGGCGAGCCCGCAGCCGCGATCGACACGCGCGTGACATGGGTGCCCGCCGCGTTCCTGCGCGAGCAGGGAGTCGGACCAGGCGCCGACCTTCCGATCTGGATCCCGGCGGAGGGCGCGTACGCGGGGTTCCATCGATGGAACAACGCCAAGGCGGTCGCCGCTGGACTCCGCTTCCGCCCCCTCGCCGAGACCATCGACGCGCTGCTGACGTGGTACGACGCGCAGTCGCCGGAGGATCAGCGGCGCTTCCGCGCGGGAATGTCGCGCGAGCGCGAGCAGGGCGTGCTCAAGGCGTGGCGAGACGCCAACGTTCCGGAGTGACCGGGCCCGGCCCTCGGGCCGTTCCGATTTCATGAGAACGCCGGTCGACGCGACTGCGCTGCCGCGTCGGCGGCGCGGCGTCCCGGGAACGCCGCTGCGGCTCGATCACGACGTGGGTTGCGGCGCGGTCGCCGCGACATCGCGACCCTGCTGACCGCCGCGCGGTCTTCCGTTGCCCGGACGCGGACCATCGCCCCCGCGGCGCGGCTGAGCGCCCTCGGCCGCTCCGCCACCCTCCGCGGTCGCCCGGTCGGCGCCGGTCGGCTCCGCGCCACCCAGCTCGCCGGGGCGCGCCGGGGCCTGCGTCGCCGCGCTGGCGACCTGCGTCGGCTGCCGTCCGAGCTCCGAGGCGTCGGGGGCCCGAAGGAGCACGCGCTCGCCCTCGCGCAGGCCGTCGACGATCTCGATCTTGAGCTCGCTCGCGCGGTCCGCGACGACCTGCCTTCGAGCGACGCCCGCGCCTTCAGAGACGTAGACGAACGTCGAACGGCCATCGCGGAAGACCGCCTGGATCGGCACGTGAAGGACATCGGCGACCTCCTCGATGACGATCTCAGCCCGGCAGCGCATAGAGGGCTTGAGATTGAGGCGGGGATCCATGTCCGCCAGCTCGATGCGCACGGTGTAGTCGCGCCGGTTCGGGTCGCGCCAACCGCCCTGCTCCGCGAGGACGCCGATGTTCACGACCGTCCCCTCGATCACGTCGTTGGGTCGGGCATCCGGAATGATCGTCGCCCGCTGCCCGCGCCGGACGCGCCCGACGAGCGCTTCGCTGACCTTGACGGCGGCGACCATCTGCGTCGTGTCCGGCAGGATGATCACGTCCTCGTTCGGGCGCAGCTCGGTGCCCACCTGGAGCGTCCGCTCGCCTCCGCCGCCCCAGCGCCCGCTCTCCAGGCTCGTGGCGTAGACGACCAGGCCGCTCGATGGAGCCGTCACCGCGCAGTGACCGAGCTGCCGCTGGAGATCCTCCAGCCTCTCGCGGGCGCTCGTCAGGCGATGCTCCGCGCTGGCCAGGGTCGCCTTGGCGTTGCCGATCTCGGCGTCGTTGCGCTGCTGCACGCGGCCAAGCTCCGCTCGGGCCTGGTCGACATCGGACTCGCGCTTGGCCTTGTCCTGGAGAAACGTGTACTGCTCGTAGACGTCGAGATCGAGCCGCGCCGTCTGGAACCTGGCCCGCGCCTCGATCATCGCGATCCGGTCGCGCTCGCATTCATCGAGGCTGATGTGTTCATCCGCGACCAGCCCCTGCGACTCCTCGTACTTCTTCACGAGCCGCTCGTAGTTGATCTGCGCCGTCTCCAGCGCCGATCTGAGATTGTCGCGGCGGGCCTGCTCCTCGGCCTTCTCCCACGCTTCGAGAGCCAGCTCGGCGAGCTTGACGGCCAGCTCCGCGCGGGAGTACTCGCTCGCGGCGGCGCTCTCGCGAACGCTCAGGCCCGTCTGCGCCGCGACCAGGTTGGCTTCAGCGGACTTGAAGGCGTCGTCGGCGTCCTTGATTCGGTTCCTGATCTCCTCGTCGGCGAGCGTGAACAGGAGATCGCCTTTCGAGACCATCTCGCCTTCGGGCTTGATCCACGTGAGGACCGCGCGGCTCTCGAGCTTGTTCGCGACCTTGATCGACGACCGCGCCTCCAGCTCCCCGGAGGAGGGGACGACGATCCGGAAGTCGCCGCGCGCCACGGTGTGCACGTCCCGCGCCGCCGATCCCGCCGAGCGACTTCGGCCGGAGTCCAGGGCCAGCCAGCCAAGAGCGCCGAGGCCCCCGACGACCACCAGACCGACGAGCAGGGCCACCGCCGCCTTGCCGCGGCGCGGGCCCGCACCACGGACTGCGTCGCGGACTGCATCGCGGCGTCGACCGCGCGAGCGCGCGGATGACGGCTGCCCGGCGACGGCCGACCGAGCTGCGATCAGGCTCGACCCCGTGGTTGCCGAGGACTGCGGGAAGAGGGTGGAGAGCGGACTCGCGGGCATGGATTGGAGTCTACGGGCGCCGATGGAGCCGGTTCCGGCAGGCCGCCGGGAGCGGCCCGCCACCGGGACGAAGAACCCTGGAGCGGGAGGGGATGGAGCGCGGGCGTGACCGGAAGGCTCTCCGGCCACCCGCCTTCGTCGTCATGGCGTCGGCGGCTTCACGCTGCTGACCAGCCCGGACTCGACGATCACGATGTCGCCGATGGGGCCATTCTCCGCCTCGCCGAGCTCGACATCGAGGTATCGACCGGCAACCTCGACATCCACCAAGACTCGCCGTCGGTTCCCGTCGAGGACACCGTTGTAGCGGACTCCTTCCACATCCCGGATGGTGACCTCGACACTTCCCCACGGGAGCGCCTCGTCCGGAAGTCGGAGCTCCGCGACCAGCCTCCGAGCCTCGGCAGGAAGGGCGAGCCGCAGAGACATCGGCCCGGCGAGCCGAAGCCTCGAAAGACCCAGCGGCGCGTCGAAGTCGAGCACGGTCGGCGGGGGTGCGGAGAAGCGCTCGGGCGGGGCCTCGATCGCGAGCGGTTCGAGGCGTGCCACCGGCGTGATCGCGGCATCGACAAAGCGGACGCCGCGAACCAGCGGGAGAGGCACCGCGAGGGACGCGACATCGAGGCGGCGACGCTGCGGGTCCTCGCCGGAGCCTCCGGGGAGCGCAAGCGCAATCCCCGCTACGTGGAGAATCCCCGATGCGATCGTCGGACGCTGGGCGTCGAGCACCGTCCCGTCGCGGAACCAGATGCGCGAACCGCTTCCGGCCCGCGGCGGCGCGACGAAGGCGATGTTCGCGACCCGCTCAAAGGGGATCCGAAGTCGCCCGGCCTCGGCGCCGACCTCCTCGGCGAGCACGATCTCGGGACCGAGCGACTCGACGATCCCCTCGAGCCGATCGCCGTTGCGGAGCACGATGACGTCCTTCTCGGTCGCGACGGGCAGCGGCGTCGAGAGACTCAGCACGATCGCGTCGACCCACTCGAGATCGAGGTCGATGCTTCCGAGCGTCTCGTGCCGCCAGAGCAGGCGTCCGCCGCGCAGCTCCGGACGGCCTGGGAGGCGCTGGCCGTCCGAGAGCAGCAGGAGCCCGCCGTCCGGGGCGAGCTGAATGCCGACGCCGAGGTCGATGAACCCGACGCAGGAGGCGCTTGGGAGCAACTCGATCGCCTCCTCCGCGCCGAGCGTCCCGGAAGGCACGAACGCGATCCCGCGTCCGTCGGCGGAGAGGATCGTGCCGCGATGCAGGGCGAGGTCCTCGGTGAGGATCACCTGCTCGGCGGCGAGCGACCCGGCGAGACCGGCGGCAACGCCGAGGCCGGCGAGCAGGCCGACTCGGCGCCGCAGTCGGAAACGTGAACGGAGTCTCGCGGGGCTGAGGTGCACGGGTACGAGGGCTCGGGCGAGGGGGAGCGGTGTGCGCGAGGGCGATCGCCGGGCTTCCTGCCGGGCGACCCGTCTGCCCGCTGCCGCGGCGT
Organism: uncultured Planctomycetia bacterium; assembly: GCA_937871505.1. Taxonomy (GTDB): domain Bacteria; phylum Planctomycetota; class Phycisphaerae; order Phycisphaerales; family SM1A02; genus CALMPF01. The sequence continues at coordinate 10,672 of CALMPF010000068.1, forward strand.
GACTGATGGTGGCCGCAGGGCGGAAGCCGGCACCGCGTGATGAGAGGATCGACGGCGGCGATGATTCAGCGCTGGAAGATCGGAAGATAGCGCTTGGGCATCTGAAGCACGATGAGGCTCATGGCTGTCGCGTAGGCGCTGCCGTGATGCTGGTCGATCCAGCCTCCGTCGGAGCCCTGCGAGGCGAGCAGCTCCGTGCGAATCGCGCCCCACCAGCGGTCCCAGTGCTGTCCACCAGCCAGGTACATGGCCTGGACGGCGTAGTACTGGCCGTAGAAATAGTGCGTGCGCCTCGCTCCGGGGCTGCCGGGCAGGGCGGTCCGCACCAGGTACTCCAGACCGCGGTCGATGGCGTCGTCTTCGTAGATGCCGGCGTAGAAGAGCGCCGCGACCCCCGCCGCCGTTCGCGGCCAGTCGCTCGTGCCGCCGCGGAGCATGTACTTGAAGCCGCCATCCGGATTCTGGCACTCGCGCACATACTGGACGGCGCGGTCGATCGTCTCCTTCGGCACCTTGATCCCGGCGTTGCGCGCCGACCGGAGCGCCATCACCTCGCAGATCGTCACCGAGACGTCGGCGTCGAAGGGCACGGGGTTGTAGCGCCAGCCACCTTCGTCGTTCTGCGTCGTGACGATGAGCTGAACCGCCCGGACGAGGGCGTCGCGCACCCGCGTGTCCTGGGGGTTCATGCCGTAGATCTCACCGAGGAAGAGCGTTGCGAAGCCGTGGCCGTACATGACCTGATCGGAGCCCTCGGTGGCGATCAGGCCGCTCTCGGTCGAGTTGGCGAGGACGAACTCCAGCGCTCGGGCGACCGCCTCGCCATGCTCTCCCCGGCCGGGAAGGTGACCGTCGGCCATGAACGCCAGCGCCGCGAGCGAAGTGATCGCCACGTGCCGTCCGTACCGACCCCGCCCGAACGAGCCGTCGGCGTTTTGCATCCCGCGAAGCGCCGTGAGCCCGCGAGAGACGGCATCGACGAGCGCAGGCGTCATCTCGTCGCGCCCGGGCTGGTTCTCCGCTCCCGGCAGCGCCGGCGGCGGCGCGGCCTCCTGCGTCGGAGCGCTCGCGAGCGGGATCGACGCAGCGAGGGCCGCGCCGGCCGCTGCGGACGCGGAGGCGATCCAGAGAGCCGCGATCGACCCGGCGACGGCCCGCAGGGAAGGCAAGCGCACGGAAGACCTCATCGAGCGCTCTCCTCGGCAAGTCGCCGGTAGTAGTCCTCGGTCATGCGCCGGTACAGCCCCGACGGTCGCTCGCGCAGCCCCTGCCGCACCAGATCGCGCACCCGGGCCGGGAGGTTCCCCCAATCGGCCCCGGCGCCCTCGAGGAGCTCCTCAAGCGTCGCCTCCGCGAGCGGAGGACCTCCGATCCCGTCCGCCGTGCTCGACGCCTGCTGCGATGCCTCTCGCTGCTCCGAAGGGGACGACGCCGAGGATGAAGGGTTGTTCGGGACGTTCTGCTGGGAGGACTGCTGCTGGCTCGACGAGCTGCTGCTGCTGGATCCGCGCGAGCGCCGCGGCGGCTGATTGAGGAGGAAGTCGAGCTTGGCGACGATCTCCTCCTGAAGTCGCTGGGTCCCGATGCTGGTATCGAGCCGGACATCGAGAAGCGACGCGCTCTGCGCCATCGCGTCGATCGCCTGGGTGAAGGCGTCGCCGATCTGCCGCTCCTCGAGCGCTCGGCGCAGTTCGTCCCGGCGCCGTTCCGCCGCGACATCCGCGGGATCGCCCCCGGCGTCGGACGGTCGCGGCGGCGCATCCTCGATCGTCGAGCGATCGTCGCCGCCCCGAGGCGGAGTCTCGGGACGTGACTCTCCGCTCGGCCCCGCGCCGGGACCGGTCTCCAGCAGCTCGTCAAGCGACCGGCGGCGCGGCGGCGCCGATCGTGCAGCCGGAGCAGACGTCCCGGGAGAAGCCTGCGCGGCCGGCGGCGCCTCGGTGGCGCCCGCTGCGCTCTTCGGCGGTGCCGCGGTGTCGGAGGGCGCGGCCTCGCAGAGGACGAGAACCGCCGCCGCGACCGCGATGAGCGCCGCGGCGCCGCCGCTCCCGGACCGGAGACGACGCGCTCGGCCGGAGCGCGGAATCGCCCGCGAGCCGCGCTGCGGATCGAACGGCACGACGGCGCTCTCGAACCAGTTCCGTGACGGCGGGATGCTCATCGATTCACCTCGGCAGGACTCTTCGCACGCCGGGGCGTCGCGGCTGCGATGGCGTTGAACGCGAACCCGGGCGGCGGCGGGCGCCGCGTCGACGGGCGCTGGTCGATCGGGGCCGCGCCGTCGATGGCCGCATCGTCGAGTTCGGATGATCTCGAGCCGCCCAGCGCCTCCAGCAGCTCGGTCGCCAGCTCGACGAGGTCGCGCTGCTGCCGACCGAGCTCGAGCAGACGTTCCCGGCGGAGCGCCGCCGGCAGCCCCGCTTCGTCGATCTCGCGGGTCTCCTGGTTGATCGCCACCTGAAGCCCGCGGAGCAGCAGAAGCTCGGCGCGCGGCGGGATCACCGGCGGAGGACCGCCTTCGCCGCCGCCGCCGCCATCCTCATCGCCGGGCTGCTGGCCGTCGTCGAAGGGCTCGTCGTCCGGCGCCGTCGACTGAAGGGCGTCGATGAGCAGGTCGAGCAGGTCGAGAACTCGGCGCTGCGGCGCGGTGGCCGCGGGACCTGCATCGCCGCCCGCGAGCGACGCCTCCGCGCTCCGGGACCAGTCGTCCATGAGGGCATGGCCGCGGGTGAAGACGCGCGATGACGCGACCGCCTCGGCGTCGTCGCGGATGGAGGCGATCAGGTCGCGCACCTGTCCCTGAACCGCCCCGAGCCGCCGCGCCTCGAGCAGCGCGCGGCGGGAACCGTCGGCCGTCCGCGCCAGCGCCGTCGTCTGCTCGTGCGTCGACTCCTGCCGGCCGCGCGCCTCTCGATACCGCTCGATCAGCTCGGCGCGCTGGCGCTCGGCCTCCTCCCGCTCGGCCTGCTCGCGCGCCTCCTGCGAGGCGTCGAGCGCCTCCTGGAGGCGCTCCAGCGCCCGCAGCTCCGCCTCGAGCGCGGCGTCGAGCCGCGCCGGATCGGCGCGGAGGTGTCCGATGGCATCCCCCTGCGCAACCGAAGCGCGTCCCAGCATCCTGGCGATGCGCTCGACCTCGCCTCCCGCGGCGCGGGCCTCGTCGGTGACGCCGTCGGTGTTCTGGCGCAGACGGATCATCGCGCGGCCGCGATCGTCGATGGCCATCAGGCGGGCCCGATCCTCGCCTGCGGCACCGGCTCCCTCCGCCAGCGGCTCAAGCAGCGCGATCTCGTTTCCCTGAGCGATGACGAGCCGTTCGATGGACTCGGTCAGGCTTGCAAGCTGCCGCTGAAGATCCCGGGCGCGGGCGCGGCGACCTTCGCGGAGCTCCTCGAGCATCTGCTGGAGCGTCTGCGCCGCGGCCGCCTGCGCTCCCTGCGCGTTCTGAAGGCGGTTCGCCTGCACGTCGCGCGCCGCCTGCTCGAGATCGCGCTGGAGCTCCTGCTCCTCGGCGGTCTGAGCGGCACGCCGGAGGACCCCGGCATCGTTGGACCCGGGATTCCGCTCGGCTCTGGCGCGAAGGCCCTCGGCAAGCTCGCGCGCGCGATCTGCCGCGTCGCGCTGGGCGGCGGCGATGCGTTCGAGATCCGTGAGCTCCTGCTGCGTGAGCTCCTCGCGGTCGCGCCCCACGGTCTCCTCTCCGAGGCGCCGAGTCTCGCGCCGGACCTGCTCGACCTGCTCCGAAAGCCGCTCGACCTGGCGGGTGAGCGACCACGCGTCCGCGTCGCGATCGAGCAGCTCGATCAGGCTTGCCAGCTCGTCGCGCACCCGCTCCTGCTCGCGCTGCGCATCTTCCGCGAGGCGCTCGAGCTCCTCGCTGCGCTCCGGCCGCTCGCCGGAGGCTCGCTGCGTGTGCGGAGTGCTGCCTCCATCGCTCCCCCTGGACTCCTGTTCCCTGCCGGATGCGCGGTCGCCGCCGGCCGGTGAAGGGGGGGCTTCGCCCGTCGATCGCGCGGCCTCGCCGGCGCGGTCGCCTCCGCCCGTCGGGTCTTCTTGTCCGCTCTGCCCACTCTGCCCGAGTTGCCCAGCTTGTCCTGCTTGCCCAGCTTGCCCGGCTCGTCCCGCTTGCCCCTGTTGGCCCTGCTGGCCCGGTTGGCCTGCCTCCCCGGGATCGTCCGGACGCGCCGCTCCGTCCCGGTCGCCTGACTGAGCTCCCGTTCGTCCATCGTCGTCGCGCGCGGGTCTCCGCTCAGCGGACGACCCGCTGCGCTCGCCGACCTGCGGCTCGGAGCGCTCTCGGTCGCTCGCTGCGCCGGAGCCTCCAATCGCCTGTTCAGCGCCGCCTCGCGCCGCAGCCTCCTCCTCGGCGCGAAGCGCCTCGGCAGCAGCGTTCGAGGCCCGCCCGGCGGCGGCGAGATGATCCCGCGCCAGCTCGAGCGTGACGGCGAGCTCGGGGTCGTCGAGGCGATTGCGCGTCAGCCGCTCCATGATCGCCTCGATCGACTCGCCCTGACCGGCGATCCGCTCACCGACCTGCGCCTGCCTCCGATCACCCCCTGGCAGCGCACCCAGCCGCTCGCGAGCGGCCTCGGCGGCGGCGCCGATCTCCGCCTGCTGCGCGTCGAGACGGATCGCCGACTGGCGGATCGCTGCGAGCTGTCGGCGAAGCTGCTCGGAGAGCTCCGACTCGCCGACCACGCGCAGCGTTCGGATCGCCGACCGGGCTTCGTCGTGCCGGGCTCCATCGAGCTCGAACCGGTCGGACGAGACCGCCTGGATCGTGAGCACCTGGCCGGGAGCTGCATTCACCGCCTGGAGCGCCAGCCGCTCCTCGAGCCGCAACGCGAGCGTTCCGGGCGCTTCGGCTTCGCGCTCAAACGCCGCGATCACGTCCCCCTGAGCGCCACCCTCCGCGAGCCTGCGCACCTCGATGGCCAGCCGCCCGAGACCGACATCGTCGCGCGCCTCGGCGACCAGCGCGACCGCGGCGCCCGGCGCGACGACGTCATCCGACGCCGGATCGACGATCGTCGCGGAAGGCTGGCTGTCGCGGAGGACGTTGAACCGATACGCGATCTCGTCGAGCGACTCGATCCCGTGCTCGTCGACAAGCCGGACCTGCAAGTCAAGCGGTCCCGCGTGTCGCCAGGAGAGAGTCCAGCGAGCCGGGTCGGCGGCGTCCGCCCGGAAGCCGGGAAGGAAGCCGGGAAGGAAGCCGGGAAGGACGCCGGGATCTGGCGCGTCCGATCCCGGTGCGGCTGCATCGATCGATGCGCCCGGGAGGGCGGCTCCGAGGCCGAACGTCCGACGCATCCAGCGATCGAGCGCCGCCGCCTCGCACTCGTCGCCCGTCGTCGCCGATGATGGAACCGGCAGGGGCTTTCCGAGGAGGATCTCGAGCTCGACAGCGGAGCCTTCGAGGATCGGTGGCGGAACCGCGCGGGCATCGAGTCCCGGCCCGAGCGGTTCATCCCGCTCCGCAAGGTGCGGGGCGTACTCGGGCGGCCGCACCCGAAGCCTGCTGTCGCGGATCGTCGGCGGCGGCACGAGCGCGATGCGCTGGAGCGGCGTCTCGCCGTCGGCCGTCGTGAAGCGGAACTCGATCGCCTCGGCGTCCGTCTCGAGCAGCCGCTCATGAACGCCGTCGGATTGATGCGTGAGCAGCGCCGTCTTCCACGGGCCCGTCCGACCGTCGGCGGTCGCGCGGTAGCGCACGCCGACGCGCGTCTTCGCGGGATCGCCGAGGGTCACCTTGGCACGGAGCGGAAGTGCCGGCCCGCGCGGTCGCACGTCGACTCCGCCCATGAGCGACTCGACGCCGGTTCGCGGCGGCCACGGCGTGTCCGTCCACGGCATGAGGAGGCGCTTTGCACCCACCGCTGCAAGAGCAGGCTGGAACAGCGCAACCACCGAGATGGCCACCGCGATCAGGCCGAGGGCGCCGAGCGACCGCAGGAGGCGTTGCGGGCGGGCGACGCCCGACGCGGCGCCTTCGGCGCTTCGCTGGGTATCGCGGACGACGCGGGCCGCCAAGGCGTTGCTGAGATCAAGCCCCGAGGATGAGAACTCGACGCTCGAGGCGAGCCGCCCGCGGAGCGTCGGAACCGCCCGCTCGACGCGGAGCGCCAGCGTGGTCAGATCCGGCGCGAAGCCGAAGGCCGGCCCGAGGTAGCTCCAGGCAGCCGCCGCAAGTCCGCCGAGCCCCGCGAGCAGGAAGAGCCCCCGCATCGGGGCGGGGAACCGGACGACGAAGTCGAGGATCACCAGCCCGGCGAAGAGCGCCAGCGCCACGGCAGCGACGCGAGCGCCGCGCTGCGCCACCAGCATTGATCGGCCGACGCGACGCAGCCGCTCGAGCTCGCGGATGACCGGCTCCATGCGGGAGGGTATCGAACCTCCGCCCCCCGCGGATGCTCTCTTCCGTCACGCGAAGGTCACGGCCGACCTCCGGCGCTCGCGGGGGATGTCGATGCACCGGGCCCAGCCCTGTGTGACCAGCTCTTTGGGGCGGGCTCTCTGGGGCTGGCGTTCTGGGGACAGCTCTTCGCAGCTCCGCGCTCCGGGGCCAGCCCACCAAGGCCCTGCCCGAAGATGATCGCAGGGAGCTCTCGCCGCCGAGCCTGCTGCGCGCGCTCAGCGCCCGCGGGACGCGATTGCGTCAGCGATCTGGGTCGCGAGCGATTCGGCGTCGTCGCTCAGCTCCGCCTGCGTCAGAACGAGCTTGATGGGCAGGGTCGCCGGGGCCGGAACACCACCCGGCTTGCCCGCGCCGGCGCCATCGGCGCCGATCTCGAAGATCGGCCGGAGCCCGGCGGCGAGATCGTCCACCGAGACGAAGAGCCCGACCCGGCCCGTGTTTCCCGAGCCGAACAGCGGGATGCTGATGTGTTCCGCCGAAGCGGGATCGTTCAGCTCGACGAACGAGCCGCGCACAAGCCACCCCGCCGACGGCAGCGGCGCTCCGGATGCCGCTCTTCGTGCGTCAAAACCGCGCTTCTGGAGGTCCCGCACGAGCGCGTCGGTGAAACGCTCGGCCATCGTCTCGTCGTCGCTTGCCTGCCGCCTCGCGAGCCGCTGCTCGCGCCGAGCGAGGAACCCGAACCCGGCGCTGGTCCCGGATGCGGCGGCCGCCTGCATGTCCCCGGCTCCGAACATGAACGGGACGACGACGATCCGTTCCGGAGGATGATCGGGCCACGCCCCGTCGACAACCCGAAGCGAAGTACCCAGCGGCGCGCTCTGGTCATGGCCGGTCTGCGAACCGGGGGAGCACCCTGCGGCGAGGGCGGCCACAAGAGCGACCGCAAGGGCACGATCAGACAAGCCGGGTTTCATCGGCCGAGCGTAGCGGGTCTCGGCCCCTCGGCCGCGACGGCTCGGAGAACGAGGTGGAGCGGCGCTCCCGCGATCGGCCCCATGCGCTGTCGGCGAGACCGACAGAGCGGGCTCGAGTGCGCGCAGCGCGCTCCGGGCCGCGTGTGGCGAGCGTCATCGCGGCTGCGGGCGAGCGGGCAGCCGAAGCGTCGCTTCGGCGCGGCGCCTGACGATCACAGCAAGCCCATCCGCCGCCGCGCCGCCCACTCGGCGACGCCGAGAAGCACCACCAGCGCCAACGCCAGCGGGGTGTTCCAGATCCGTTCGGTCACCGGATCCTCGGTGCGGATCTCGCGCCGCGGCAGCGCGTCGAGCTGGTCAAGCTCGTCGGGGAGAAGGAACCGGCCTCCGGTCTCCGCCGCGAGCGTGCGCAGCAGCGGGTGATCGGTCTCCGGCCGGCGACGCTCCTCATCCGGCGGGAGCAGCTCGATCTCCGCGAAGGCGTCGGCGGCCTCCGGAAGCGTGGTGTCGCTGACCCGGACGCGATGCGTCCCGATGGAGCCGCCTCCGAGACCGGACGCGTCCGCCTCGGCGGCGATCCACATCGCGGTGTACTCCCCGCCGCGTCCGGTCGAACGAAGCTCGAGCTCCCCGACGCGATCGCCCGCCGCATTCTCGATCACCGCGACGACGCCGCCAAGCTCCAGCCCCGCGAGCGCGGCGTCGAGGAGGCGCAGCGTGACGCGAACCGGCTGTCCCGGCGCGACCCGGCGCGGCTCCGCTTCGAGAAGCACCGTCTCCGCGCCGCCGGCGATCCGCTCGCGGGCGAGCAGCCGGACCATCTGGATCCAGAAGCGCTCCGGGAGCAGCTCTCCCCGGCCGAACCGCCAGCGCCAGATCTCGTCGGTGGCGACGTAGAGCGACATTCCGGCGCCGTAGCGCATCGAGATCACCATCGGCAGCGGCGCCCCGGAGAAGGACTCTGTCGTCTCGGCGAGCACCTCGGCAGCGGGCTTGAGCTGTGCGGGCTCGATCCGCTGCGCCCACTGAAGGGCCGACCATCCGGCGGCAGCGTCGGCGAGCTCGCGCGGCCAGCCCGCGGCCTCCTCGTCGGAGAGCCGAAGCACGCCCAGCCGCGCCGCCAGCGGCGTCGAGCGCATCTGGACCGGACCACCGGCGCCGGGCAGGTCGAGCGGCGCCCGCATCGGAAGCAGGTCGGCAAGCGGCGAATCGCCCCACGACGACGGCATCGAGCGCTGACCCCCGATGAAGAGCAGTCCCATCCCGCGCTCGGCGACGGCGGTGCGGATGATCTCGAGCTGCGCCGCCGTGAAGAAGCTCGAGGGAACATCGCCGAGGACGACGAGATCGTACGGCGCAAACTCATCCGCCGTGCGCGGCAGGCGCAGCAGCGGCATGTTGCCCTCCTGGGCGAAGTCGCGATCGGCCGAGAGCAGCAGGACCGAGCTCTCAATCGACGGTTCCCGCACCAGGAGGTTCTTGAGATAGCGATACTCCCAGCGCGGGTATCCGTCGACGTAGAGCACGCGCACCGGCCTGTCGACCAGGCCGACGAGGAGCGCCCGGCGGTTGTTCTCCTCGACGAGGTCTTCACCTTCGACGTCGAGCACGACCGCCCACGACGCCTCGCCCGCCACGTCGCTGCGGCCGATCAGTGTGACCGTCTCCAGGTCGCGACCGGCCGCTCCTCCGGGAAGCCTCGTCCGGTCGAGCTCCGCTCCGGTGCGCAGATCGACGAGCCGGACCTCCGCGCCCAGCTCCCGTGCCGCGACCCCGAGACGTTCGACGTCGACGACCACGGGGACGGTGTCGCGCACGAAGGCTTGCAGGGGAGCCGCGGCACGGCGGATCGCCAGATCTCCGACCGGTTCGGCCGACCCGAGGCCGACCCCGAAGACCGGCACCGCGAGATCCTGAAGCCGCCTCACGACGCTGCGCGACGGAGGCTCCGTGGTGCGGCCATCCGAGATCAGCACGATGCCCGCAAGCGGTCGGCCCGCGCCGCGCTGAAGGGCCTGTTCCAGCGCCGTACCGATCCGGGTGCGCCAGCCCGATGCCTCGCCGAGCAGGGGCGATGCGTCATCCGCTTCGCGGCGGAGATCGAAGCTGCTGCCGTCGAAGCCGAGCCAGAGGACAACCCGTTCGGACTCGAGACGATCGAGCATGGGACGCGCCGACTCGAGCGCCGCGCGAAGCTGCTCGTCGCGGCTGATCCGGGCGCGGCGCGCCGGCGAGGGCGCATCGGCGACCTCGAGCGAGGCGCTGCGATCGACGAGCATGATCACCCAGTCGCGCTCGACCTGTTCGCGCGGCTCGACCAGCAGCGGTCCGCAGAGCAGGATCACCAGGAGAAGCAGCAGCGCCCCGCGCACGGCTCCGAGGACCGCCCGGGCCGCCGTCGGACCGCGCATGCGCCGGTAGGCCCACCACCCCAGCCCCACGGCGACCACGACGACGAGGAACCACGCCCACGTCGGAAGCGGGTGCTCCCATCCGAGGCGCACGTCGGCCGCATCGGCGGGGATCGTCTCGATCCCGAGCAGTCGTCGCAGCAGGCCGGAGTTCATGCCGCCGCCTCCGCTGGGCCGGTGGCCCGGCCCTCGACGTGCGAGAACCGTCGCGAGAGGATGGTCTCGGCCACTGCGCACGCGAGCGCCAGCGCGAGCAGGAACCAGGGAAGCGGCAGGGCGCTCTCGGCGCTGCGCAGGGCCTCGCCCGGGTCGTCGAGATCGAGCACGCTCCAGGCCCCGCTGCTGCGGAGCCACCCCTCGACGCTCTCGACCGACTGCGGCGTCGTGTCGCCGGCGGCAGGATCGACGTTGACGGCGAGCAGGCCGACCTCGACCTCGGCGGCGTCGAGCTGGCGGTAGAGGCCGGATCGCTCGACGATCCCGGCGCGGCGCGTCCCCGTGGCGTCCTCCGCTGGGCGCAGGTCGATCCGCGGGACCGGTCGTTCGGCGCGACCGCCGACATCGTCGGGAACGACCGCGACCAGGGCCGTCGTCGACGGGCCGGTGATCGGCCGCTCGCCGACCCGGCCTCGCAGCCCCTCCTGACCAAGCCCGACTCCCTGGCGGACGATCTCCTGCACCAGCGGCACCATCAGCGGCTTCACCGGCAGGTCGGTCCATCCAAGCTCCGGAGCCGTCGCAAGCAGGACGACCGTCCCCGGAAGCGGTGCGTCGCGCTCGTCGCGGGCGAGCCCGGCGACGAGAATCGGCGCTCCCGACGCTTCGAGCACGCGCTCGCCTCCGCCATCGGCGAGCTCGATCGGAATTCGACGGTGGATGCGCACCGGCGCGATCAGCGCCGGAAGCTCGGCCTCGATCAGGCGAAGCAGCGGCGATGAGCGCTGGCGCTCGTCGAGGACAAGTCCCTCCGGCGACTCGACGACTTCGATGCCGATGCGCCAAGGGAGGCGCATCGCCTCGACGAACCGCTCGGCCCAGAGGTGGACCGTCGCCTCGCCCGGCGGAACCACGAAGACGAGCCCGCCTCGGCGCAGCAGCTCGCGGAGCGCCGCAAGCCCATCGGCCTGAAGCAGGTCGGGCCGGACGACGATCGCCGCATCCGCCGCGCGCAGGGCCGCGGCGGAGAGGCGCGTGGGATCCTCGACGAAGAGCTCCATCGGCGCCGCATCCGTCGGTCGCAGCGCCCGCGCCAGCCACTGTCCCGCGGAAAGCCGCTCGACGGAGAGCTCTGCACCGAAGGTCCGCCGGTCGATCATCGCCACCCGCACCGCGCGCCGGGCCTGAAGCACCGCCGCGAAACGATCGTCCGGGAGCAGCGCGTCGGGAGCGACCGAGGCGACGACGCCCAGAGCGCCGCCGAACTCCCCGCCCGGCAATCGACCCGCCGAGCCGGCTCCGTCACTGCGGGGCTCGATCCGGAACTCGACCGAGAGCGTGGAGCGCCCCGGCTCCCACCGGACCTCGCGCGGCGCCGTGGGCGCAAGCCCCTCGCCCTCGAGGGCGACGCGCGTGCGCCCGCCGTCAAGGGGCCCGAACCGCGCCAGGCGCACCGTCACCTGGCCGCTCCCGTCACCTTGGCCGGGAATCAGCAGCGAACGCAGGGGATCGATCCCGACAACCTGGACGTTGGCGACCTCGTCGGTGGCGGGCGTCGAGAAGCGAAGAAAGAGCTCCCGGGGGCGCGATGAGCTCGCGCCGGCCGGCGCCGCCGCAAGCGGATCCTCCAGCGTCGTCGTCCCGCGGCGGAAGTCGCTGAGGAGATTGACCACCACGGCGCGACCATCGACCTCGTCGCGCCCGACGGCGGCCCATGCCGCCGCGAGCGCTTCGGGGATCGACGCGGGCGTCTCGAGCGGGCGCAGCGACCGGAGCACCGCCGAAGCCGCTGCGTGATCCGAGGTCGGCGGCAGCAGGAGGTCGCGGACCGGCACCGCAGCGCCGACGATGCCGATCTGGTCGCCGGGGCGGGCCCGCTCGACGACCGCGGCCGCCGCGTCGACGTGCCGCTCGAGCGCCGATGGCGCATCGGCGGACGGGCGCAGCCCCGAAGTCATCGAGTCATCCACGACGAAGAGGATGAGCCGGCCTCCGGCGCGGTCGCCGACGATCGACCCGCGCAGCATCGGTTCGGCGACGGCAGCCCCGACGAAGGCAAGCACCAGGCACCGCAGCGCGAGGACGACGAGCTGCTCCAGTCGGCGGCGACGGCGCTGGCGGCGGAGGACCTCCTCGAGCAGCCGCATCGCGCCCCAGCGGACCGGCTCGCGGCGGCGGCGCAGGAAGAGGTGGATCGCGATCGGCAGCGCCGCCGCCGCGACTCCAGCCACCGCCAGCCATGCCGTGACGAAGGTCATGAGCGCTTGCCCCGACGCGCCTGCGCGCCGCGCCGCGCCAGCAGCCGCGAGAGCGCCGGACCGACGCTCTCATGGCTGTCGAGCCGGAGGTAGTCGAAGCCGAAGCTCCGCGCCGCCGCGGCGACGGCATCGCACTGGCGGCGGAGCGCTTCCAGATAGGCGCCGCGAAACGCATCCGGCTCGACGACGATCCGCGCCTCTCCCTCGAGTCCCTCGAAGGGGGCCTCCGCGTCGAAGTCGAAGAGGATCTCGCGACGATCGAGCATCTGGAGCAGCACGACGTCGTCGCGCCGGTGGCGAAACCGCGCCAGCGCCGAACGGATCGCCTCGGGATCGTCGAGGAAGTCGGAGATGACCATGAAGAGCGCCCGGTTGGTCACCTTTCCGAGCGCCTGCTCGGCGCTCTTGACCAGATTCGCGCGGGACTCGACCGGTTGAGTCGAGAGCGTCTGGACGATCGTCTTCCATTGGTCGCGGGCGCTGCTCCGCCGCAGCGGCGTCCGCAGCTCGTCGGCGTAGACCGCCACGCCGATGCGGTCGCCCTGCCCGAGGCAGAGGCACGCGATCGCGACGGCGAGGGCGGTCGCGGCGTCGTACTTCGTCCAGGTGCCGGTCGTCGCCCCCGCGATCGTCCCGCCCCATCCCTCTTTCGTCTTCAGCGATCCGTACGTCATCGATCCGGAGCCGTCGACGAGAACGACCACATCGAGGTTCGTCTCCTGGTGGTACTGCTTGAGATAGAGCTTGTCGGAGCGGCCGAAGACCTTCCAGTCAAGGTGTCGGAGAGGATCTCCGGGGACGTAGGCGCGGTGCTGCGCGAACTCGACCGCCTGCCCCTGATAGGGCGAGCGGTGCATGCCGCTCATCAGCCCCTCGACGATCATCTTCGCCCGAAGCTCGAAGGGGGCGATCTGCGCAAGCGTCTCGGGGGCGAGATACTGCTCGGCCTGGATCGCCCGGGGGGTGGTCGACGGTGTGGTGGCCATGGCCCAGCGGCTCGGGAGCTATCGCATCACCGCGTCCATCCGGCGCGTCAGCGCCGGATCGCTCCGATCGAGCGGCGTGGTCTCGAGCAGGTGCCGCACGATCGCATCGGACGTGACGCCGTCGGCCTCCGCGTTGAAGTTCGTGATGATCCGGTGCCTCATCACCGGCAGGGCAACGGACTGGACGTGCTCCGGAAGCACGTGCGTCGCCCCTGCGAGGATCGCCTTCGCCTTCGCTGCCAGGACGAGGAACTGGCTTGCCCTCGGTCCGGCGCCCCACGCAAGGTACTGCCGGACCATCTGCGGCAGCTCCGCGTCGGCTTCCGCGACGCGCGTCGCCCTGACGATCCGCAGCGCGTAGCGGACGACGTGGTCCGCCACGGGCACGATGCGAACAAGCTCCTGCATCCGCAGGACCTCCGGACCGCCGACGATCCGCGGTGGCTCGGCCGGCCTGCCGGTGGTCGTCTGCTGGACGATTCGCAGTTCCTGCTCCTCGGTCGGGTAGCTCACCCGGATGTTGAACATGAACCGATCGAGCTGCGCCTCCGGGAGCGGATAGGTGCCTTCCTGCTCGATGGGATTCTGCGTCGCGAGCACGAAGAAGGGGGCCGGAAGCCGATGCTGCACGCCGCCGACGGAGACCTGCCGCTCCTGCATCGCCTCGAGCAGGGCCGACTGCGTCTTCGGCGGCGTGCGGTTGATCTCGTCGGCGAGGATCACGTTCGAGAAGATCGGACCCTTGACGAAGCGCAGCTCGCGCGATCCCGACGTCCGGTCCTCCTCGATCACCTCGGTCCCCGTCATGTCCGAAGGCATGAGGTCCGGCGTGAACTGGATCCTGGAGAACCCGAGGCTCATCGTGCGGGCGAGGGTCGAGATCAGGAGCGTCTTGGCAAGACCGGGCACCCCCTCGAGCAGGGCATGTCCCCCGCAGAGAAGACAGATCAGGACCTCGTCGAGGACTTCGTCCTGGCCGACGATCACGGTGTGAACCGCGTCCCGAAGCCGTCCGAAGGTGGCCTGCACCTCCGCGGCGGCGGCCTCGGGGTCGGTCGGCATCGACGGGCTGCCTGTCTGGGTGGTTTCGGACATTGGGCGAAGCTCGGATCTGCGTGACTCGCGATTGACGGGACCGGCCGCTCGACCGATTGCCGCTGGACGGATCGATGGAACTCGGGGACGCGACCTGGGTGTCGCGCCCGGCGACCGCCCCCTCAGCGCCTGCCGAGGGTAGCGCCGCGACGCTGCACGAAGCGTCGATGCCCACGCGCTGCGAGCGGGCATTGCGAGTCGGCACGGTGCGCGGGCGCATGCGCAACGGCGTCGCAGGGCGCATCGCCTGCGGAAGCGTCTCTATCCTCCGCGAGAATGCCCGAACTGCCCGAAGTCGAGCATGTCCGACGCGGTCTCCGAGCGCGTCTGATCGGCGCGGTCGTCGTCGATGCGACGCTGATCCGCGCCGACATGCTGCGCTTCAGCGCGTTCGCGCCGGCTCCGGACCCGCTGGGACGTCTTCGCGGCACCGAGCTTCGCGAGGTGCATCGGCATGGGAAATTCCTCGCGCTGGAGTTCACCCGCGGGTCGGACGAAGGCCCGCGCCGCGGCCGAGGGATCGAGCCGGAGGAAACGAGCGCAGCGGTCTTGGGCCTGCATCTGGGCATGGCCGGGCGGATCATCCTCGCGGCGCCTGCAAGCCGTCCGCTGCCGCATGCCCATGCGCAGGTTCGGTTCGAACTCGGCGAGGGCGGCTCGACGGCAACCGAGCTGCGCTTTCACGATCCGCGTCGGTTCGGCGGGCTCTGGATGAACCGAACGCTCGACGAGCATCGCCGGCAGGCGTGGTGCGCGCTCGGCCCCGATGCGCTCGAGAGCGATCCCGCCGAGCTTGCCGCCCACATGGCGCAGTCGCTTCGGCGCACTCGACGGACCATCAAGGCGGTGCTGCTCGACCAGCGCGTCATCGCGGGAATCGGCAACATCTACGCCGACGAGATCCTGCATCGATCCGGGATCGATCCGCGGTCGATCGCGCGGCGCCTCCCGACCCGTTCCGTCGGATCGCTCCTGCGGGCGGCGCGGGAAATCCTCGCGAGCGCCGTCGAAGCCGGCGGCTCCACGATCCGAGATCACATCGGGGTCGACGGAATCGCCGGTACCTATCGGACGCAGCATGCGGTCTACGGACAGGCAGGCGCTCCGTGCCCCCGCTGCGGCTCGACCATCCGACAAGCGAGCATTGCCGGTCGGACGACCGCCTTCTGTCCCTTCTGTCAGAGTCGCGGCGGAACCCGTCGGTTGAGCCGATCTCAGAGCGCCCGCGTGGTCCAAGCCCCGGATTCCCCTACCCGTGCCCCGTGACGATCGGGCATCTCGCCGGGGAGCCGGCAGATCGCCCGTCGGAGCCGACCGACACCGGTTGTCCACAGCGCTGGCTCGGGACGCCGAGCTGTGATGAGAAGGGTGAGAGTAATTCTCATCACCCTCATAGAGCCCGCGGCGGGTGGTGCACAACCTGTGAACGCGATCATAAAGACCTCTCTCTCATAAGGACTTGCATCACAGGCATAGGTGTGCAGAACCTTCCTTGAACCTGTCGGATTGCTGTCGCTGGCAGTCGGCTGCTGTCGACAGGACCTTGCCACCCTGGAGTTCTCGTCAAGTTGTCCACCACCAGAAGCAACCACGCGGGGCGCTGCCCGACGGCAGACGACAGCAGTTGACAGGCCCAACCCTCGGGGCCCAAACCCCGGAAGCCAGACCCCGGAAGCCAGACCCCGGAAGCCAGACCCCGGAAGCCAGACCCCGGAAGCCAGCGCTCGGAACCCAGTCTTCATCACCCAGCGCCCGAGACCCGTTCAGCCCGCAGCGATCTGCGGCGTGGTTGTGTTCGAAGCCGCCTGGGGTGCAACCCGCTGCTGAAGATGCTGCTCGATCTGCTCCAGGTTTCGGACCAGGTCGGCACTGACAGCGACGCGCTCTGAGATCGTCCGATATCCATGAAGCACCGTGGTGTGATCGCGCCCGCCGATGCAGGCGCCGATGTCCGCGAAGCTCATGTGGGTCAGCTTCTTGGCGAGATACATCGCGACCTGCCGCGGAAGGACGATCGAGCGCGGGCGATGCCGGCCGGTGAGCTCGGCGAGCCGGACGTTGAAGTAGCTCGAAACGACTTCGAGAATGTCGTGGATCGTGATCGCGCGGGCACCGCCGCCGTGCTCGCCGAGCACGGTGAGGGTGAGCTCCCGCGTGATCGCGTGGCCGCCCGCCTGCGCGTGCAGGAGCAGCGTGAGAAGCACGTTCTCGAGTTCGCGAACGCTCCCGTGGCGGCGGTCGGCGATCAGCTCGACCGCGTCATCGGGAAGCGCGAGATTGCGCAGGGCGGCCTTGCGCCGCAGGATGCGCTTTCGGGTCTCGAAGCAGGGCCTCTCCAGCTCGGCGACGAGCCCGGATCCGAAACGGCTCACCAGCCGGACCTCGATCTGAGGAATCTCGTCGGGCTTCGCGTCGGAGCTGAGGATCACCTGACGCCCGGACTGCTGGAGCTCGTTGAACGTGTGGAAGAACTCCTCCTGGCTCTGGGCGTTCCTGCTCAGGTCGTGGATGTCGTCGATGACGAGGACGTCGAAGCCGCGGAAGCGGTGGCGGAACTCGCTCATCCGCGAACTCTGCACGCACTCGGTGAACCGCTCCATGAAGCTGTTGCAGGAGAGGTAGCCGATCTTCCGTCGCGGATCGTCGGTCAGCAGCTTCCGGCAGATCGCCTGGAGAAGATGGGTCTTCCCGAGGCCGACGCCCGCATGCACGAAGAGGGGGTTGTAGGTGTTCCCCGGACGCTCGGCGACCGCGACCGATGCCGCGTGCGCAAGCTGGTTGCAGGGGCCGACGACGAAGTTCTCGAACGTGTTGTCCGGCAGCAGGACCGGAGCATCGTCGGATTCCGCTCCGGCGCCCGCCGGCGCCCGCGGCGCCAGCGCGCCGGACGCCGACCGCAGCTCCTCGGCGCGCTTCTCGTCGACGAACTCCACGCCGACGAGCTGAGTGGTGATCGCCTGCACCGCCTCGGTGAACGGCTGCACGCAGTTCCGCCGCAGGAAGTTGAGCTGAACCGGCTCGCGAACGAGCAGGAAGACCGTGCCCGACGCGATCAGGACCGGCTCGATCTCGTCGAACCAGTGCCGGCAGATCTCAGGCCGATGCTTCCGAAGATACGCGAGGATCGCGCTCCGGAACTCGGGCTCCGGTCGAGCCATGGAGGACCTTCCCCGACGCACTGATCCGCAGGCCGACGGCGTGGCCCGAAGCAATCTTCGCGTCGCTGCTGCTGACGGGACGAAGGGCGACCGAACGCGACGAAGGGTGCGACGACGGCGCGCGGAGCATCACGCCACGCTCGTCGACGCTTCTCCGATGACTCCGATGCCGCTCGTCCCATCCTGGAGCGGTCGGAGCCGGGAGGGGGGCACCATACGACGCGCCACGGCGAGCGTCAACCATCCGCCGGCGCGTCCGCCGCTCCCTCGTTCACGCTCGCCTCGGCGGCCTGCCGCTCAAGCCGCTGACGGTTGGTGCGATGGTCCATCAGCAGGTGGGCTCGCGCCGCGTGGTCGCCGAGCACCGCGGCGATCCGCTCCCGCGCGTGGGCCATCGTCGTCCGGCGCGAGACATGCACGAGCACGACGTCGGGCGCCCGCCACGCCTGGAAGAGTCCGACGAGATCCTCGACGTGGATGTGCTTGCCGATCCTGGCCCGCGACCGGTGGTCGGCGTCGAAGAAGGTGCACTCCGTGATGACGATGCCGGCGTTGGCGAACTCGTCGCGGAAGAGGAAGGGACCCGGCTCCGTGTCGCCGGTCATCGCGACGAGGGGGATCTCCACGGTCTGCGTGATCTGCTCGCCGCGCGACTTCAGCTCGCGGATCCGCTCCTGCGGGAGATCGCGGAACTCGGCGCGGAGCTTGCTCCGCCGCTCGATGACGGCGTACCCCAGCGCCGGCGCGGTGTGGCTGACCTCGATCGCCCGGAGCCAGATGTTGTTCTTGAGCATGATCTCCGCTTCCGGAGCCAGGGGGACGATCTCGTGCGGCGTCCGCTGCCCTTCGACGTCGATCCAGGCCCGCATCATCGCCGCCAGCGCCGGGGCCGTCTCGGGGTGGCAGACGCACCGCCCGGGACCGAGCTTCTGGAACGCCCGCTGGCTGAACCAGTAGGGCAGACCGCCGACATGATCCATGTGCGCATGCGTCAGCGCCACCGTCGGCGACGGAAGGGCGATCCTCGGGCAGAGACCGATGTCGAAGCAGACGTCGAGTTCCGGAACCTGCACCACGGTCTCCTCGCCCGCGACGCTGATCCCCTGGACGCGGAACGGAGGAAGGTACAGAAAGCCCGCCTGCCCCTCGCGGGGCGGGAAGCTTGGAATCATCGGGAAATCTCCGGCGCCGCAGCCTTCGCCGCGACGGGGGTGCTGGGTGGCGAAAGACGGGCCGATGGTAGCCGCGGCCTGTCGGCGATCGTCCCCCGCAGGAACGGCTCCGCCAAGCACCCCCCGCGTCGGGACGCGGGGCCAGTCTCCACCGGGCATCTGTGGTTGAATTCCGCACCGAGCCGAACCGGCCGGGCCCTCCCGACGCACCACATGTGTTGACCGTCGCGGTTGCCGGGCTATCCTCGCTTCCCGTCGACGCGACGCAGGCTTCACCCCGTCCCGGGTCCCTGAAGTCCGCGGCAGCGTTCGACAGGCGCACGCCGCTCCCGGCCCCTTCGTCTAGCCTGGTCCAGGACACCAGGTTCTCATCCTGGTAACAGGGGTTCGAATCCCCTAGGGGTCATCACCGACGGCCGCCCTCGCGAGGGCGGCCGTCGTGCCGCGCGGAGCGGTGTGGAGACGTCGACTCGAGAGCCCATCGCGAGAACCCACCGAGCACTCCAGCGCCCCTTGGGTCCGTCGCGAGGCGGTCGGAAGCGGAACGCCGCTTCCGGACGCCGCAGCAGGAGACAAGGGGCGCTGGAGTGCTACGAGCCTGCGACGCAAGCTCCTGGCGGCGCCTCCACCGCGGGATGAAGGGCCGGGGCGCGCGATGTGCGCTGTGCGGACGCGACGTCCCGAACTCCCGCACCGCACTCGTCGGACCCCTGCGTCGAGTTGCGATTCTCGGAGGCGACGGTACCTTGCCTGCGTCCTGAGGCGTCCCTCTCGGGACGAGCTTCGCCACGCGTCGCACCTCCGCAGCCACGTGTGAATGCGCCGACTCCCCCCCGCATCCGAGATCCGGCGTGCGGGCCTTTGCGGACCCTCTCTGCCGATGCCATCCGCCCGCCACTTCGCCACCGCCCTGATCGCCTTGGCGGGAGCTGCGCTCGCACCGGCCTCTGCGGCCGAGAGCATCCAGCTCTCCAACGGCGACGTCCTGACGGTCGACATCGTCGACGTCGGGGAGGACTTCGTCACCTTCACCCATGCGGTCTTCGGCACGGTGACCGTGCCGCGGGCGACCGTGACGTTTCTCTCGCGCCCGGCGGCCGAAGCGGCCCGCGCGGCGCAGCTCGAGACCGCTGTTCCGCCGCCTGCTCCGCCCGCGGCAGACGCCCCGGCGGCGGCGCCGCCGCCCGCGGCCGAGATCCCGGCGCCCCCGCCGCGCGAGTGGAAGTTCCGCTTCACGCTCGCCGGTTCGGGCACCGCGGGCAACACGCAGGACATCTCGGTGACGACGCGGCTGACCGCGCTGCGCGAGGTCCCGACGATGCGGACCTTTCTCGAAGGGACGTACTTCTTCGGCAGCAGCGGCGGCGACAAGAGCGACAACAAGTTCTCGATCGCGGGCCGCAACGACTTCCTGTTCCCCGAGAAGCGCTACTTCTTCTTCGTCGACAGCCGCTTCGACTACGACGAGTTCAACTCCTGGCTGTACCGGCTGACCGGGCACGTCGGCGTCGGCTACAAGCTCCTCGTCGACGAGCCGTTCACGCTCAGCGCGCTGGGCGGCATCGGCTTCAACAAGGAGTGGAAGAGCGTCAACGACGACATCCAGCTCGAAGGTCTGCTCGGCGCCGAGGGCAAGTGGACGATCGCGCCGGACAATGCGATCGTCTTCAGCAGCATCTGGTATCCGCAGCTCACGGACTGGCCGGAGTACCGCTGGGTGAACACCGCGGGCTGGAACTGGAAGTTCTCGAACGACTCGCCGCTGAGCCTCACGGCCGGAATCCGCCACGAGTACGACTCTGACGTCGATCCCGGACAGGACCACAATGACTTCCGCTTCTTCGCGGGAGTCGACTACGAGTTCTGAGTCGGTCCGCCCGTGCGCCGCGCAGCGGCGACGGCGGCGGTCCGCACACCGCAGCAGCCAGGAGACGACGACATGGGCATCCTCAAGGAGTTCCGCGACTTCGCCATCCGCGGCAACGTCATCGACATGGCCGTCGGCATCATCATCGGCGGCGCCTTCGGGACGATCGTCACGTCGCTGGTGAACGATGTCCTCAAGCCGCCGCTGGACTACGTCGTCGCCCGGGGCCAGCCGGATCCCGCGGGCATGAAGGCGAAGGTCGGAGACGTGATCGTCGGCGAGGGCGCCGAGGCGAAGGTCGCATCGTTCTTCATCGACTACGGCAAGTTCATGAACGCCGTGATCAGCTTCGTGATCGTCGCGTTCGCGGTCTTCCTCCTCGTCAAGGCGATCAACACCGCGCGGAAGTACGCCGAGCGCGAGCAGGCCGCCGCGCCGCCGGCGGAGCCTGCCGCGGACGTCAAGCTGCTGACGGAGATCCGCGATCTTCTCGCTTCGCGAAAGTGACGCGGAGCTCCGACGAAGCGACCCGCCTGCTTGGAGAGATCGCCGCGGGCGATGCGGACGCCGCGCGGCGCCTGCTTCCGATCGTCTACGACCAGCTCCGCGCGCTCGCTGCGGGGCTCTTCCGCGGGCAGCCCGCGGACCACACCCTCCAGCCGACGATTCTCGTCCACGAGGCCTTTCTTCGTCTCGTCGACCAATCGAGCGGCGCCTTTCGCGATCGGGCGCACTTCATCGCGGTCGCGGCCACCGCGATGCGGCAGATCCTGACGGACCACGCCCGCCGCGTCCGGGCGGCGAAGCGCGGCGGCGGCTGGAACCGCGTCGACGTCGACCCGCCGCAGGAGCTTGGCCCGGCCCTGGTCGACCTGGTGGCCCTTGACGACGCGCTCGCGGAGCTTGCCGCCCTCGACGAGCGCAAGCACCGCATCGTCGAGCTTCGCTACTTCGGCGGGCTCACCGTCGAAGAGGTGGCCGATCTGCTCGGGCTCTCCAAGCGGACGATCGAGAGCGACTGGCGTGCAGCCCGGGCGTGGCTGGGCGCTCGGCTCGGCGACTCGCGGAGGACGGAGTGAGTCGAGGCGGGCAGCGCCGGGGAGGGCATCCGGGGCGCTTGAACAGGCCGCAGAGTACGATCCCGGAGCCCGCCCTCGGAAAAAAGTCAAGTTGCCGCGCGCAGCGCCCGCTTGGGAGTCCCTCTTCGGCGACGGCCCCATCTCGGGGCCACCGCTTCTCCCCGGAGGGATACGGGCGATGAAGAGCGTCGTCGAGGCGGGCGTCCTCGAGTCAACTTCTCCCCGGTCCGCTCCGGGGTCCTGCACACGCGGCGAGCGACCGCCCGTGCGACCGGTCCCGATCCGCCATGTGTCAGATCCAAGCGCCGTGAAGTCTGTCGACCAGAGCGCCGATCGCTTTCCGAACGCGACGGAATCGGTGCGCGAACTGCTTGCCGTTGGAAGCGAGCCCGATGCGGCGGCCCTGGTGATGTCGCTCTACGGCGGTGCGCTGGCCATCTACTTCCTCGGCAGCAGCTTCCGCCGCAGCCTCCCCTCGGACGAGTCGGCGGAGTCGGTCGTGAACGACTTCTTCGCGGAGAAGGTCGGTCGGCCCGGGTTCCTCAGTTCGTGGCTCGGACGAGGCTGCAAGTTCAGGCACTGGCTGCTGGTCGCGTTCGCGAACCACCTTCGTCACCGCATCCGTCGGGAGCGATCGGAGCAGCGACGGCGCGAGATCGTCGCCGGGCGCGATGCGGCGTGCCCGGGGCGCATGCCGCGCGACGTCGTCCGCGATCGCTTCGACGCCGAGTTCGCCCGCAGCGCCGCCCGCGAAGTGATGCGGGTCGGACAGGAGTCCTGCGAGCGCGCGGGGCGCGGCGATGACTGGCGCACGTTCACGGAGCACGTCATCGACGGCCGGACCTATGGCGAACTCGCCGATCGCGACGGCCTGACGCAGCGGCAGGTCGCGAACCGGGTGCGCTTCGCCGGAAGCAGGCTCCAGCTTGCGGTCCGCCGCGTGCTCTCGGTGACCGGAACCCCGGAAGCGGAGCTCTCTCGGGAGGTCGACCGGTGGCTGGAGGCGCTTGAGCGATGTCGGACCTGACTGGACCACCCCACGAATCCGCGAAGTTCGAGCGCCCCGATCAGGGCGGCGCGACCTTCGACGACGAGCGGTCGATCGCGCTGCTCCGCGTCGCTGCGCGCGGACGTCCGCTGGAGTCGATCGCGGTGCGCCTGGCAGCTCCGGATGCCGGAGCATGGATCGTCGCGCAGGTCGATCGGGCTGCGCTGACCGTGGGCGGCTCGGCCGCAGCGCTGCTCGAAGGAGCGATGGCCCTCGATGCGCTCCGAGCGATCCGCAGCAGCGCCTCCCGGAGGGCGCAGGAGAGCCTCAACGAGCGCGATCGACTTGCGGCGCTGATCGTCTACACGGTGGCGACAGCGGCCGCGATGGTCCACCACCGCGTGCTCCCGAGCAGAGCCCCGCGGGAGGAGTGGGACGAGCGCCTGGTGGCGCTCTCCGCCGTCGCTCCGCCGCCATGGGGAGCCCTCTTCCGAAACGCAGCGGACACCGAGACGGACTCGGATGGGACCGCGACCGCAGGCTGACCTCTGCGGCGGGCCGCCGCGCCAGCCGCATCGCGCGGGGAGCGTCGATCGGCCTCGATCGTCGGGGGGCCTCGCTCGCCAGCATCCGTCGCCCGTCGAGGAACGTCCCTCGTCAGGAGTCTCCGCTGATCCGCGGATCTCACGCTCGCTCCGGCGGACGGCCACTTCAGCGAGCCGCGAGCGCAGCGCCCCTCGCCGTGCATCGAGGCTGCGTCGGAGATCTGAGCGGCAGTGCTGGCGATGGAGCGCCAGGAGTCAGCGTCACGGAAGGCGCGCGGCCACAGTGAGGGGCTTCCGGCACCTCAGGACCCCTGTGGGGTTCTCGATGGTCGCATGGCCCTGGAGCGGGTGTCGACTTTGCCGCGACGCAGACTCCTGGCAGATGCTCTGAGTCTGTACGGGGGGCCCGCGGCCTCCGACAACGACTGACTCTCGACTCTCATGGCAAGATCGTCCCCCGCCCTTGACGTTCCCCGCGGACGCGGTACGTTGACGCGCTGAAGCAACGGGCGTCCTTGCCGCGAAGGCTGCGAGGGCGTCCACCCAGGTCGCTCCCTCGATGCTCTCGAAGAAGGGTCCAGTTCCATGAAGAACTTCATCATCTCGAGCCTCGGCTCTCTCGTCGTCGCGGGTGCCGCGTCGGCCGCCTTCACCGGCGTCGCCTTGAACGAGTACGTCGTCGGCGACAAGTGCGTCGCCGACATCTACATGACGTTCGACGGCACGAACGGCCTCGCCGACGTGCTCCTGAACATCTACAACGTCCAGTTCTCGCTTACGACCCACGACGGCAACAACGCTATCCCGTTGCTGATTCACAGCAACCTCGTCCCGGGTCCGAGCTGGTCGCCCCAGTTCGTCACCCCCGGCATGGAGAACATGGACACCTTCGTCACCATCGGTGGCGCGGCTGGCTTCAACAACAGCACCCAGGCCGATCCGAACTGGGGCGGCGCCGGCTTCAACCAGGCCGGCATCCCGGCCCTCGCCGGCTGGTTCAACAGCAACCCGCCGAACCTCCAGGGCCAGTCCTCGTTCGTCGACATCTCCAACCTGTTCGGCAACAAGACCTATCAAGGCGCCGCGACCTTCGTGATGCGGCTTGTCGCCCTTGCCAGCGACCTCGCCGCGAACCCTGTCAGCATCAGCTTCTCGGGATCGCTAACCTACAACCAGGGCCTCGGCACCGCGCCGATCCAGCCGAACTTCTCGTTCCAGAACAACCTCTGGGCGATCCCGGCTCCTGGCGCTCTCACGCTCCTCGCCCTCGCCGGCCTCGCTGCCGGCCGCCGTCGTCGCGCGTGATCGCTCGCCGACTCGGTACTCCTGCCGAACGTCAGCGAGTCCGCTGACCGAGGAGTCTGCGTCACGGAGCGCCTTCAGCCTCCGAGATGTCGTGAGCCCGGAGGTTCGTCATCTTCGGCGCCGACGCGGCCCGCACGCTCCGCCAGAGTCTTCACGAATTCCGGGTTTCCAAAGACACAATCGGGTGGCTGGCGCGAATGGTCTGGCCTGGGAAGCGTCTACAGGCCGTAGAGCCCGATCAGGTGCTGCTGCCGCCGTCGCTGCGGGCGATGGCGGCCGGCAACGCACCTGGCCGTCGGACGATCTGCCGCTTCCGGGAGCGTCATCTGAAGGACTTCGAGAACGCGTTCGTCCAGCTCGCGCAGCTCGCGCGTGAGGCGGAACTGGTGAGTATGGGGACGATCGCGGTCGACGGCACGAAGATCCGTGCCGACGCGAGCAAGCGGAAGGCGAAGCGCTCAAGGCCATCGCGGCGCCCGCTGCGGCGTCGCTTGACGACCCGATCGGGCCGAGAGTGGGACGCACGCCGTGCAGGTCGAGCGCACACCTCGCGCAGGATGAGCGAGCGAGGTCCGCCCGGACGCTCCATGGAGACTTGTCCCGCTGGAGAGGTGCATGCCGAACGCCCGACCTGGCGCCGGGCGGCTCCGCGACGCAGACTCTCGAGCACTCCAGCGCCCCTTGTCTCCTGCTGCGGCGTCCGGAAGCGGCGTTCTGCTGCGTCGAAGCTCGCAGCTGGTGCTTGATGGCCCGCAGCGGGGCCACCGGCGCCCCATCTGCTTCGCTTCTCCTTGCAGAACATCCGCTTCCGATCGCCTCGCGACGGACCCAAGGGGCGCTGGAGCGCTAGCCAGTCGA
Organism: uncultured Planctomycetia bacterium; assembly: GCA_937871505.1. GTDB lineage: Bacteria > Planctomycetota > Phycisphaerae > Phycisphaerales > SM1A02 > CALMPF01. Next base: position 35,882 of record CALMPF010000068.1, read on the forward strand.
TCGACCGAACCAACTGCGGGGCGCGCCTGTTCCGGAGCCTCGGGGCGCGGTGCGCGCGGCGGGATCCGCCTCGAGCATCGTCGCCATCGCCACGTCGAGGGCGCGGCGGAGCTCTTCAGCGAACATCGGCGTCCATGCCTCGCCGAGCGACTCGGCGACGGCGTCCTGAAACACCGCGGCGAGCAGGGCGCACTCGGCGCGCCGGATCTCGGCGGCGGTGATCCGGAGTCCGAGCTCGCGCAGCAGGTCATGGACCGGTTCATGGGCGCTCACGCGATCGAAGATCAGTTCGAGCGTCGCGCGGACGCTCCGCCGGAGCACCGCTGCGCGCTCCCGTCCCTGCTCGCCGCGCAGCATGGCGGCGATGGCGGGAACCAGCGCCGCGGCGCGGTCGAGGACGCGGTCGATCACGGAGTCGAGGACCGGTCGTACGAGGGCGTGGCTCTCGCCGAGCCTGGCGATGACGAGCTCGTCGGGGGGGATCACGTGAAGGCCGTCGACCGGCGCGAGCAGTGGATGGCGGGTGATCCGCATGGGACGATCTGGTCGGCGGGGCGCGTGCGGCGATGGCCGCGCTCCGACGGACGCCCGGCGCAGCCGCGAGGGCCGCGGGCGCAGGGGTGGCCATGGAGTCGCAGGCTCCTCCCGTTCAACGAAAGCAGGGCCCGCAGTCCGCAGTGGACGGGCGCGAACCGCGTCCGGCGGCCCCTCCGCCGCGCTGCTCCCCTCGGGATCGTCAGCGCCGAACAGCGTGACGTCGAACCCGCAGGGCGGCGACCTCGGAGGGCGCCGGGCGCTCGGGCGAGCGAAGATCGCCTCGGCGTGGGCGAAGAGTGCGCGTCGGATCCGTACCATCGACCGTGCAGGACGTTCCGATCCCATCCGGCGCATCCCGCGGGGGCGAACGGCGACGGACCCCGGGCGGCGGGGCGACCCCTGCCTCGGGTGGCGAGCCTCAGCCAGCCTCCAAGACGCAGATCGGCGCGGAGGATCCGGCGCGGCATCGCTTCGACCGCCTGATGAAGGGGTTCGAGGAGGCGATCGGACTCGACCTTCGCGCTCGCGCGGAGCTCCTTCAGAACTGTCGCGCGAACGACCCCGCGCTCGCCGACGAGCTCGCCGCCATGCTTGCCGCGGATGAAGGCCCGGGACTTGGGGTCGGCACCGGCGCCGCCCGGCTGGCCGAGGCGGTCGGCGGCGATCGAGAGGGGCGCCACGCAAGCCCCGATCCAGGCTTCGCGCCGTCGGGCGCTCCGGAAGGAGCTGCCGGCCCGGGTGTGCGACCGCGCACGATCGGCCGCAGCGCGGCATCGGGGCGCGAGCGGCTTCCCCGAGAGCCGATCCCGCTCCTCGCCGGCGAGTACCGGCTGATCCGGCTCCTTGGCGAGGGCGGCATGGGCACGGTCTACGAAGCGGAGCAGGCGATCCCGCGGCGGCGCGTCGCGGTGAAGGTGATCCGCTCGAGCTTCGCGTCGCGGCGGATGCTCCGCCGCTTCGCCCACGAGGCCCATGTCCTCGGGCGTCTCCAGCACCCGGGCATCGCCCAGATTTTCGAGGCCGGTGCCGGCGATGCCGATCGGCCCGATCAGGCCTTCTTCGTGATGGAGTACGTCGACGGTGTCTCGCTTGTCGAGTATGCGCGGGAGCGCTCGCTCGACCAGCGCGAACGCCTCGGCCTGGTCGCGGCGGTCGGCGACGCGGTGGCGCACGCCCATCAGCGCGGGGTGATTCACCGCGATCTCAAGCCTGCGAACATCCTCGTCGATGCGGGAGGACAGCCGAAAGTCCTCGACTTCGGAGTCGCGCGCGTCGTCGAAGGGGATGCCGACGTCTCGACGCAGCTCACGTCGATCGGACAGCTCGTCGGCACGCTGCCCTACATGAGCCCTGAACAGGTCTCCGGCGACCCCGACGAGGTCGACGTTCGCTGCGATGTCTACGCGCTCGGAGTGATCCTGTACGAGCTGCTCGCCGGGAGGCTGCCGCATGATCTCGCCCGGAAGTCGATCCCCGAGTCGGCCCGCATCATCCGCGAGGTCGATCCGCCGAGACTCGGCTCCATTCGCCGCGAGTGCCGCGGAGACATCGAGACCATCGTCCACAAGGCGCTCGACAAGGAGAAGCAGCGTCGCTACCAGTCCGCGCAGGAGCTCGTCGCGGACATCCGTCGCTGGATGGACGGCGAGCCGATCCAGGCGCGGCAGCACTCGGCGTACTACGTCCTGCGCAAGGCCATCCGCCGGCATCGCGGGCCGGTGGCCGCCGCCGCACTCCTGCTCGTCGGCCTCGCCTCGTTCTCCCTCTACGCCCTGGGTCAGTCGCGGCTCAACGCGCGCCTGGCGAGGATCGCGTCAGAGGAGCTCAGCGCGAGCAACGTCGAGCGCGGGCGGCTCTTCGCGCGGACGGGGAAGCTCCGGGCCGCAGAGGCGCTGATCTGGCCCGAACTGCTGCGTACGGCGACCGCGGAGAGCGCGTATCACGCGCTCTGGGAGATGTACGAGCGCCAGGCGTGCGTCGCGACCTGGCGGCCGTTCGACCTGCCGATCCGGGCGATCGCGGCGATGGGCCGGGGCGAAGCGGTCGCCGTGGGAGAGCGCGGCCCGCTCGCGCGGATCCGGCTCGCCGACGGAGCCGTCCTCAGCCGATCGGAGCAGATGTTCGCAGGCGAGGTCGCGGGCGCGGTGGTGCTCGACGATGGAACGTTGATCGTCGCCGATGGCGAAGGGTTGCTCTCGACCTTCGATGCCTCCGACCTTGCTGCCGAGGGCTCGGTTCGGGCGCATCGCGGCGGCGTTCGCGGGATCGCGGTCACCGGACCCTCGGAGTTCGTCTCGGTCGGGCCGGACGGAGCGATGCGGCGCTGGTCGAGTGCGCTGGATCCGCTCGGCGAGGTCGCCATCGGCGCCGGGGCGACGGCGGTGGCCTTCGATCCGACGCGGCGGCTCGTGGCGGTCGCCCTGGCCGGCGGTCTCATCCGGCTCCTCAAGCCAGACGGCGAGGTTGTCGCGACGCTCGCCGGTCACGCAGCCGGGGTCCCTGCGCTGGCGTTCTCGCCGGATGGATCGACCCTGGCCTCGGGTTCGAGCGATCGGACCATTCGCTTCTGGTCGGTTCCCGACGGAGCGTCGCGCGCGAGCGTCCGTCGGCCCAATGGAACGACGCGCGGCCTGGCCTTCGACGGCGACGAGCGCCTGTTCAGCACGGGGTGGTGGCGCTTGGAGGTCTGGAATGCGGCGGAGCACGAAGTCGTCCGGACGATCGCGAGCGCCGAGGGACAGCTTGCGTTCGAGCATGTCGGCGAGGGGGTCGTCGTCACCGGTCACGCAGACGGGACGCTCCGCGTCTGGGAGCTCGCCGGACACGGCGCACGGCGCGAGGTTCACTCGGGGAGCGGTCCAGGCACGTCGATCTTCACGCCGGACGGCCGCGGCATCGTGCACGGAACCTCGGCGGGCCTGGTCGAGCTGGTCGACTCGGCAACCCTCGAACCGATTCGCCGCTTTCCGGGCCTCGCCGCCCGCGTGGCGACGCTCGCGCTCTCGCCCGATGGACGGATGCTCGCAGGCGTGGCGCGCGACGGTTCGCTCATCCTCTGGGACTTCGAGAATGGCGCCGAGCTCGGGCGCAGCGCCGGAATCAACAGCGCCACCGGCGCCGGTGTCGCGTGGCACCCTGGTTCCGCGCTGCTCGTCGCCTGCGGACGCGACCGGGCGTTTCACGTCCTCGCCGCGCCGTCGCTCCAGCGACTGACGACGCTTCCGGCGTCGAACGAGGCGCTGGGCGTCGCGGTGGCCCCGGATGGCGAGTCATTCATCGCCGTCAGCCGCGAGGATCGCATCGTCCGCGCCGGCTTCGATGGGGTGGTCCTCGAGAGCGTTGCGGCAGGAGACTCGGGGACGGCCGCGTGGATGCCTGGGATCAGCCCCGACGGGACCACGCTCGCGGTCGGTGCGTGGGATCGAACGGTCCGGCTCCTCGACGCGCAGACGCTTCGTCCGCTCGAGACGCTCGTCGGACACTCGGCGCTGGTCTCAAGCGTCGCATGGCGCCCCGGTCGCCCGCAGCACCTGCTGACGGTGGGGTGGGATGGGGAGATCCGACTGTGGAATGTCGGCAGCGGCCAGGCGCTGCTGGCGCTCGATGTCTCCCCGGGCTGGGAGCTGCTCGATGCGGCGTGGAGTCCCGAGGGCGACAGGTTCGTCGTCTCGGATGCGCGCGGCCTGGTGACGCTCTGGGATCTCCGCGCCGGCGACCGGGCCATCGCCGGCCACGTCCGCGCGACGATGGCCGAGCTTGAACACGGCGCGCTGAGCGGAGTGGGAGAGCCGCGCTCAGCGGCGATCGATCGGTCGGCGCTCCGCGATCGCCGCGCTGCGCTGGAGGCCTGGGCGGACGCGGTCCTCGCAGGCGAGCGCCCCGACCCGCCGCCAGAGCCGGGGCCGGAGCCGGCTGCGATCCGGGAGCGATAGCGCGCGAGGGCCGGGCGCTCCGGCACCAGCTCACTCCGGGCTCGGGCCACTGGAGGCTCCGCGCTGCGCCGCTGCCCGCGACCGCGCGAGGGGGCGTCGAAGTCCTTGATACGCTTTCGCCCGACCCGATGCCAACGCTCACCGACGAGGCGATCTGCGTGCGGCACTGGGACTTTTCCGAAACCAGCCAGACCGTGAGCCTCCTCACCCGTGGCCACGGGCTGCTGCGCGGGCTCGCCAAGGGAGCGAAGCGCGAGCGAGCTCGATTCAGCGGCGGGATCGATCTGCTGGCGCGCGGTCGGGTGATCGCCCTGACGAAGCCGGGCCGCGAACTCGCCACCCTCACCGACTGGGACCTGCTCGAAGCCCACCGGCATCTGCGCGAGTCTCTGGGCGCGAACTCCGCGGGCTTCTACATGGCGGAGCTGGCCTGTCGACTCGTCGCCGAGGGAGAGTCGCGCCCGCGGTCGTACGACGCGTTCGCCGCCGGGCTCCGCGCCCTCGCCGATCGCGAGCTCCTCGACGCGACGCTCGTCCGCTTCCAGTGGACGCTCTTGGAAGAGGGCGGCGTCCGTCCGACCCTCGACCCTGACGACGGGTCGATGCCGCCGCCTGCGACGGGGAGCGACGTCGCGGACGCGGAGGAGGGCGCGCCGTCGGTCCAACAGGGCGACGAGCGCCGCGAATCGAGCGCGACCAGCCGCGAGCGGTCGCCCGGAAGCGGCGGGCCGAGCGGGGTCGAAGGGGCATCGCCCTCAACGGCGGAACGTTCACCGCTGGTGGTGATCTTCGCGCCGCACGAGGGCGGCGTGATCGCCGGACCCGGCCGCGCTGCTCCGCGCCCGGCGGGAGCCTCGCGGCGCTGGCGCGTCAGGCTGGAGACGATCGACGTGCTTCGACGGCTCGAGCGAGAAGGGGTCGTCGCGCCCGCGAGCGGTCCAGCGGTCCGGCGGGCCGGCCGGCTGCTGGCAGCCTGCCTGCGCGAGCTCATCGGACAGGAGCCCGTGACGCTGCGCTCCGTCTACGGCGCGATTCCGACCTGAGCCGTCCCCGACCGCGGGCCCCCTCCGCTCCGTTCAGGCCGGTTGATGCAAGCCGGGTCGCACGGGTGACCTGCGGCCGTCGTGCGGCCGCTACCCTCGTCGGCGATGCCGCCCCGCTTCCATCATGCGACGCTCTCCAACGGCCTCACGGCCATCGCCGAGGTCGACGAAGCGGCGCACACCGCCGCCGCCGGCTTCTTCGTCCGCACCGGAGCCCGCGACGAAGAGCAGCGCCTGATGGGCGTGAGCCACTTCCTCGAGCACATGATGTTCAAGGGCTCCGCGAAGCGCAGCGCCGAGGAGGTCAATCGCGACTTCGACGATCTCGGAGCCGACCACAACGCCTTCACGACCTCGGAGCTCACGGCGTTCCACGCCCACACGCTCCCCGAGCGGCTCTCCGAGGCGGTGGAGATCCTCGCGGACATTCTCCGACCGGCGTTGCGGCAGGCCGATTTCGACGAGGAGAAGGGGGTGATCCTCGAGGAGATCGCGATGTACGACGATCATCCCTTCTGGGTCCTCTACGAGCATGCGATGGAGGCACACTACGGCGCGCATCCGCTCGGTCATCGCGTTCTGGGGACGACGGAGTCGATCGCAGCCCTCCAGCGCGACGAGATGGAACGCTACTTCCGCGATCGCTACTCCGCCGACAACACCGTCGTGGCCCTGGCGGGCCGGCTCGACTTCGATTCGATCGTCGCGCAGCTCGAGTCGCTCTGCGGCCAGTGGCAGCGGACCGCCCCGACGCGGCTCCGGCCGGAGCCGCCGTGCGAACGGCGCGTCATCCACGTTCCCTTCGCCAAGGCGGGCCGCCACTACGAGATCATGGCGGTCCCGGCGCCCTCGGCGCAGGACGACCGGCGTCACGCGGCGGCGGTCCTTGCGGAGATCCTCGGCGGCAGCGACAGCTCGCGGCTCTACTGGGCCTTGGAGGAAACCGGCATCGCCGAGGAGGCGCAGGCGCAGTACGACGCCCGCGACGGGGACGGGTCGTTCCTGCTTTCGTTCGCATGCCCGCCCGAGCGCGCCGCGGAGGCCAGGGAGATCGTCCTGCGCGAGCTTGGCGCGCTGGCAGACTCGCTCGTCGACGACGATCTCGTCCGCGCCCGCAGCCGCTTCGCGACCGGGACGACCTTCGCCGGCGAGCGCCCCGCCGGGCGCATGGCGCGCCTCGGCCAGGTCTGGACGGCGCTCGGACGCTACGAGAGCCTGGAGTCGGACCTGGCGCGGATCGAGGCGATTCGCGTCGAGGACCTCCGGGGCATCGTGAAGACGTTTCCCCTCGCGCCGCGCACGATCGCCAGCCTCTCGGCGGCGCCGGCGCACGATGGCGCGGTCACGATCGCGCGTCGCGCTGCGTCCTGAGTCAGGCGTCGCGAAGCGCCCACTCGAGGACTGCCATCCGGACCGCGACGCCGAGCGCGACCTGGCGGAGGATCACGCTGCGGCCGGGGTGATCCGCCGCCTCGGAGTCGATCTCGACGCCGCGGTTGATCGGGCCCGGGTGCATGACGATCGCGTGCCCGGGGAGCTTCCGCATCCGCTCGGCGGTGAGCCCGTAGAGCTGGTGGAAGTCGTTGGAGATCGCCGATCCCGCCTGCCGTTCGAGCTGGACGCGCAGCATCATGATCGCATCGAGCGTGGGCAGTTCCGGATCGAGCGCATGGGCGACCCCGACGGCCCCGGGGCGCCCCCCCGGTCGATCGACGAGGGACTCGAAGCTGCGCGGCACCAGCGTCGGCGGTCCGATCAGGATCACCTCGGCCCCCATCGCCACGAGTCCATGCACGGCGGAGCGGGCGACGCGGCTGTTGCCGATGTCGCCCACGATCGCGACGCGGCGCCCGGAGATGGCGCCGAGCCGCTCGCGCAGCGCGAGCAGGTCCAGCAGCGCCTGCGTGGGGTGGGCGTGGCGGCCGTCTCCGGCGTTGATCACGCCGCAGGCGACGGCGCGGGCGAGCAGATGGGCGGCTCCGCTGGCGGCGTGGCGGACGACGATCGCGTCGACCCCCATCGCCTCGATCGAGCGGGCGGTATCCGCGAGGGTCTCTCCCTTGCGGATGCTCGAGCCCTCCTCGAAGAGATCGACCACTGCGGCGCCGAGGCGCTGGGCCGCGATCGAGAACGAGCAGCGCGTGCGGGTCGAATCCTCGAAGAAGAGGTTGGCGACGACGCGGCCGGCCAGCGGAGGGGGGTCGTCGCCGGTCGCGGCGGCGGCGTGCCGCGCCGCGGCGTCGAGCAGCGCGGTGATCTCGGCAGGGTCCATCCCGGCGAGGTCGAGCAGATCGCGCTTCGGCGCCCGGGGCGGCGCGTCGGGCGCGGACGTCCGATGCTCCCGAGGTGGATGATCGACCGTGCCGGAGCGCGAGGTCTTCATGGATGTCGCTCGTTCATCGGACCGAGGCGTGCGCGAGCGCGGCGGAGGAGGCCGGTCTGCGTCGCTCCGGCGCCAGGATCCGCGCGGCCTTGACGACGAAGGCCTCCAGCGCCATGCGCGCATCGAAGGCCGCTCCGCGGGTGCGCAGCTCGGCGGCGACGGCGTCGTCGAGGAGCCCGGCGAGGCGCTCGGGAGGCAGCGTCGAGGCGCGCTCGATCGCGGCGAGCATCGCCCGCTGCTCGGAGCCCCAGATGCCGACCGCGGCGGCGACCTCGCGGAGCTGCGCTCCGTCGCGCAGGAGCGCCGCGCCGCCCTGGAGCTTGCGGACCGCATCGACGATGGAGAATGCCAGCGGCACGTCGAGACGGCTGGGCGGGGTGCGGTCGTAGAGCTCGTCGATCGCCGTGAGCGTCGCCACCGCGTCGCCGGCCATGAGCGGTGCCTGCACCTTCCAGAAGACCTCCTCGCGGGTCGGCGCGGTCAGCGCTTCGACATGCTCGACGTCGATCTCGCGCCCCTCTCCGGCGAACGTCGCGAGCTTCTGGATCTCCATGTCAAGGCGTCCAAGCTCGAGGCCGCATCGGATCACGAGCAGCTCGGCCGCCGCCTTCGAGAGGCGCCGCCCGAGGGCGTCGCGGGCCCGCTGCGTCGCCCACGCGACCGCCTCCTCGCCGCGCTCGGGCGGGTCGCAGCGGACGATCCTGCCGACCCTCTCGATCAGCCCGTCCAGTCTGCCGCGGTTCCACTTCGCCGCCCGCAGGACCAGCGTCGCCTCCTCCATCGGGTTCTGGCAGTAGCTCTCGAAGAGGGCGCGGTTGGAGTCGCGCGCCAGGAACCGGTCCGCCTCGGAGACGACCACGAGCTTGTGGGCATCCATCAGGCCGAAGCTGCGGAGCTCATCGAGGACGTCGGCCGCCGAGAGGGATGACGACTCGCCTTCGTAGGCGAAGCGGCTCACGTCGCCGTGCCGCTCGCGCAGCGCCGCGACCAGCTCCGCGAGGCGCTCCGTCGCGAGGAATGGCTCCGGACCTGCGAGCACCACGACGCGCAGCGAGGCGTCGAGCGTCGTCGGCGGGGGGGAGCCGGCACGGGCGGTTCGGGCCATCAGGAGCGATGGTAGCGAATGCGCCGTGGCGCTCCGGAGCGCGTCCATTCGCACCGGCGCGAAGGGGCGCTCCGGGGCTGCCGGCCATCGCCACCGCGGCGTGCGCTCGTCAGGCCATCGCGGAGAGCGTCTCGGCGAGGATGAGATCGCGGATCGCCGTCGCAGGGACGGGCGCGTCGCCGTGCCGGCTGCGCGTGATCAGCACGGGAAAGAGCGACGGATCCTCGGGGATGCGCCCGTGGGAGCCGCGCACCAGCGCCGGGTCGAGCGGGATCACCTCCATCAGCGCCCGGAAGCCGAGCCGCCGCCGCAGCAGCGTCCAGGCGATGCGGAGCCTCGGCATGCGAAGCGCCGGGTCGATGAAGAGCTCGAGCGGGTCGTAGCCCGGCTTGCGGTGGATGTCGACGGTGCGCGCGTAGTCCGGGGCGAGCCGGTCGTCGGACCACCACCGATAGGAAAACCAGCGGCGCCGCGCCGCGACGAGTACGAGGTCGCCGCTGCGGGCGTGGTCGAGTCCCGCCCCGGCGAGCGAGCGGCGGAGCCCATCCTCGGCGCCCGGGGCGAGGCGCCGGTCGAGGATCATGGCGATCCCGGGAACCCCCGCGAGGCCTCCGACGACGGCGTCGAGATCGCGCGGATCGCGCACGTAGACATGGGCGATCTGGTGATCGGCCACCGCGAAGGCCCGGCTGGCCCCCGCATCGAGAAGCTCGCGACCGAGCTCGGTGCGGATCGCGAGGAAGCCCGCGGAGCGAAGCGCCTCGTTGACGGCGACGGCGCCGTCGACCGGCTCGATGCCGTACTCGCTCAGGACGGTCACGGCGCAGCCGCTGGACTCGAGGGTCTCGATCATCTCTCCGAGAAGCCCATCGAGGGCGACGAGCTCGGCGTCGATCGCCGGGTGATCGGGCCCGAGCTTCTGAAGCGGGTAGTCCAGGTGCGGCAGGTAGACGAGGGTGAGCCGCGGGCCCCGGCGCTCGACCACGTGCAGCGCGGCCGCGGCGATCCAGCGCGTGCTCTCGATCGAGGCGGCCGGTCCCCAGAAGCGAAAGAGCGGAAACGGACCGAAGCGCCGCTGGAGCTCGTCGCGCAGGTCGGAGGGGTTCGTCCAGAGATCGGGGATCTTGCGGCCGTCCGCTGGATAGCAGGGCCGCGGCGTCACGGTGATGTCGGCGCCGGAGTACATCGCGTACCACCAGAAGAGGTTCGCGACCGCGGGCCCGGTTGCGTTCGGGTCGGCGCGGCGGAGCAGATCCCAGAGCTTCTCGCCGCCCACGAGGTGGTTGCTCTGCTTCCAGAAGTGCACCTCGGCCAGAGCGCGGTCGTACCAGCCGTTGGCGACGATGCCATGCCCGGACGGATCGAGCCCGGTCGTGTAGGTCGCCTGCACCGATGTGGTCAGCCCCGGGAGCATCGGCGCCACCGCGTGGACGCTTCGTCGGGAGGCCCACGCGCCGAGGCGCTGCATCCGCGGCAGCAGCCCCATCGAGAGGCCGACGACGTTGAGCACGACGTGACGGGCCGCCATCGGGCCGGAGCGTACGCGCGAAGCGGGACATTGCAGCGCGGCAACGCTCGTCGATCAGCTTCCGGCGATCCGCCGCTGCGCCGCTGCGGTCGCCGCCCAGGCGCCGAGCGCGACCAGCGCAAGCAACGTGTGGTTCAGGAGCGCGAGATAGACCGCGTCGATGAGCGCGATCCCTGCGATCCACGCGGCCACCGCACTCCCGACGCGTCCCGGCCCGGCGAGGCATCGGCTCGTGGCCCACTGACACCAGGCGACAAGCGCCATCGCGAAGGGGAGGGCGAGGAGCAGGCTCGATGAGGGCACGAATGCGGCGGCGGCGAGCGGCACCAGCGGGAGCAGGAACATCGCGGCAGCGCGGAGCGGGCTCTCTCGCTCTCCGCCGATCTCCCCGCGCGCGACCACCGAGAGCAGCGCGACATAGAGCCCCAGCCCGACCGCGGGCGCGAGCCACGTCCAACCGATCGGCCAGACGATTGCGGCGGCCGAGGTCGGATAGATGAGCGCCCGGCACGCGCCCATGAGCACTACCGCGCCCGCCGTGCGCAGGTGCAGGAGGTCGTAGGCGACGATGGCTGCGGCGAGCGCCGCGCCGAAGCAGAGCGCCGCGGTCGATGCGAGCCCGAGCAGGAGCAGCGCTGCGGCCCCCATCGCGCCCGCGGCGATCGCCGCGCTGCGCGGCGAGACTCTCCCGGACGGGATCGGCCGTCCCGGCCGCTCCCGCCGGTCGACGGCGCGATCGAGCAGATCGTTGAGGACCAGCCCCGCACCATAGAGAAGGAGGATCGCCGTCGCCGCCGCGACGCCGCGGAGGAGCACTCCTGCGGTGACCGCCGAGGCGCCGGGATCTCCCGCTGCGGTCGCCGCTGCGAGACCGAGCGCGATGCCGACGAGGGCGTTGGTGACGCAGGTCGGCGCGTTGGAGAGCCGCAGCAGTTCGAGCCACGCTCGAAGCCGATCGGGCGGCGGGGGCGCCTGCGGCCCGGTGCGGTCCGCCGGGCGCAGGTCGTCGCCCGGGCGTGCGCCTTCACGCGCGGGCGGCGCATCGGCCGCGCCTCTCCTCGCAGCGCCGCTTCCGCTCATGGTGCGTCAACGGCCGCTGAGGGCGCGTCCCATCCGCGCCGCGAGAGCTCGCCGCGGAGCCAGCGCAGCTCGGTCGCGATCCCCTCGGCGAGCGACGCGGGACGCATCCCTCCGGGCAGGACACCCCACGCGTAGGTCTCGACCTCCAGCGTCGTGGAGCCCGCCGGGAGCGCGTCGAGGCACTCGATGAGCTCCTCGCGCGTCGTGCGCAGCGCCGGCAGCGCCGCATCGACGCGGTCGAGGTGGATCGGCACATGGAAGTGAACGCGGCACTCGCCGACGGGGTCGGAGAGCGCCGCGATCGCGTCGGGGAGATCCTCGTAGAAGCGAAGCTCCTCGTCCCGCTCGTCCCGTCCGTGCTGCGCCGTCGCGAGGCGCCGGCGCAGGATCGTCTGGTGGAGGTAGCGCGCCTCGGCGAAGCGGCCCAGGGCGGCGCGGGCAGCCGGACGTTCTGCGAAGGGCAGCGCATCGAAGTCCACGCGCAGCGCCGAGGAGAGCTGGACCTTCCCCAGCCGCAGCCCGGTGGCGGCATACGTCGCCAGCGCCGCGGACTGCGACTCGCCCATCACGGCCGCATGGCACGTGTCGTGACAGATCCCCACGTGATCGGCGAGCGTGGTCTCGTCGACCCCCCGCGCCCGCGCCGCCGGGCGCAGATGCTGCGCGACGAAGGTCGCCACGTCGGCGCTGCGCTGGAGGAGGCATCCAGGCTCCGGCTCGAGATCCACATGGACGCGGACGCCGCTGCGCATCCGCAGCGCCGCGAGGGACTCGGTCAGCGCCGCCAGCGCCGCCGCCGACTGCCGGACGACCTGGTCTCGCAGACCGGCCTCCTCCGGCTCTGCGGCGACGCCGATCGACCCGGATGCGCCGCCGGCAGGAGCGGAGGGGACGGGGCGCCGGCGGCCCCGCTCCGGAGCGTCACGAGCCGACTCCGACCTCCGGCGCGGCAGCGCGTCGCTCTCGGATGCAGCAGCAGCGGACGCGGGGCGCCGAAGAGCGGGGTGATGCGACCCGTGCCAGGCCAACGGCAGCGTCGAGATGCCCATCGACGCGCCTTCGGGGGCGAGCTCCGCGGCGATCGCGGCGACGTCGAGCGTGTACTTCAGGCGCTCCGGCTCCGACCAGTCGGGCGAGTAGACCGCACGCTTGACGACGGCGCCGTGAAAGTCGCCATGGGGAAACGCATTGAAGGTCGCGATCCGCAGCCCCTCCGCCGCAAGCGCGGCGCGGAGCTCGGCGATGGCGCCGCTCCGGACGCGCGGAAGAGCCTCGCCCTCGCGGCGCTCGACGAGCGATGCTGCGGCGGCCGCCGGGAGCCACCAGCCGATTCCCAGCGGCGCGCTCCGTTCGAGATCGCCTGCGGCGACAAGCAGCGCCCGGACGGCTCCGGCATCCCTGCGCAGCGTCGCCAGCGACTCGTCGAGCGAGGCGCCGGGGTGGACGTTGGTGCAGTAGGCGGCGATCACCGCGGCGCTCAGGCCTTCGTGGCGACGGCGAACTTCCCCGACTGACCGAGGAAGGTCAGCGGATTCTCGTAGGAGATGCGGCGGATGGTCTCGTCGCCGTGGCCGCGGCGCCGCATCTCGAGACGGGCCTTCGGCACCGCCAGCGGATCGCTGTGTCCCCAGTCCCCCGCGGAGTTGATCCAGATCCGCTCGCGCCCGTAGGTCTCGATGATGTCCGCGGCCCGCTGCGGCGTGCACTTGGTCTCCGGGTAGAGCGTCATCCCCGCCCAGAACCCCGCGTCGAGGACGGTGCGGACGGTGTGCTCCTCGACGTGATCGATGAGCACCCGTCCGGGATCGACGGCGCCGTTCCGCCGGAGGGCGTCGATGATGAGCTTCGTCCCCTTGAGCTTGTCCTCAAGGTGGGGTGTGTGGACGAGGATGAGCTGGTCATGCCTGGCGGCGAGGGCGATGTGCTCCTCGAGCACGGTCAGCTCGTTGCGGCTGTTCTTGTTCAGGCCGATCTCGCCGATCCCGAGCACCGTCGGGCACTCGAGGAACCGGGGGATGATCGCGAGGACCTCGCGTGCCAGACCCACGTCCTCGGACTCCTTCGGATTGATGCAGAGCCACGTGTGATGGCGAATGCCGTACTGGGCGGCGCGGCGCGGCTCGAAGTCCGTCAGGAGCGTGAAGTAGTCGTGGAACCCCTGCGCGGAGGAGCGGTCGTAGCCCGCCCAGAATGCAGGTTCGGTGATCGCCACGCACCCCGCCAGCGCCATCCGCCGGTAGTCGTCGGTCGTGCGCGAGACCATGTGGATGTGCGGGTCGATGTACATGGACTGGGCGGATGCGGCGGCGGGGTCGGAGCGGGCGTCCAGCGTTCCGGCGGCGCGTTCAGGAGGGCGAGACCGCGGCGCACTCCGCGGCGCCGAGGGCGCCCTTCATCGGCGCACGCGCGATCGGCTCGGTCGAGCGGTCGCTGAAGAGCTCGAGGATGCGCCGCGCCCGGTCGGGCACGCCGTCGACGAGGATGCCCGCGGCGCGGCGGAGCGCCGCCACTCGGAAGTCGTCGCCCGCCGTGTCGTCCTCGGCGCGGTCGAGACGGTCGAGGAACGCAGCGAGATCGAGGAGCTTGGCGCGGTGTTCGAGAAAATAGAGCTCGACCACCTTCGACCGCGGCACCGGGCATGTCAGGCGTACCGAGCTTGATGAGGTCTGCGCGGCCATGTCGCGATGGTAGCGAACTGCGCATCGTCGCCCGGCCCGTCTGCGCTCGAGTGCCGCCCCGTCGCGCCAACCCGTCCTGAAGCCCGCGCGACCCCCGTCTCAGCGAGCGCCGCCGAGGGAACTCCGCGCCGACCGATCCGGGTGTGCGTTCGGAGCGATCGATGCCGACCGGCGCCGACTTCGCATCGCCGAAGCGGAGGGCGGCGATCGCCCGCACGGGGGAGGCGGACCGGCGGAATTCTGCCGGAGAACTGCACCCGCAAGCCGGCGCAGGTGAAAGGGCGGCGGTGAGCCGGCACCGGCGGATCGGGAGCGATCACGCGCCTGCGGCGCTCTCGGCGAAAGCCGCAAGCTCCTCGGCGCAGGCCACCATCGTGTCGATGTCCACGACATGGACATCGCTCGCGGCGCCGAGCCGATCGAGGACGGAGATCGTCACCCGTCCCCCGAGGTGCTCGCGGAAATCCTCGAGGCCGCCGCGGAGCACCTCCGGGTCGAGGAGCTTCGGATGGGAGATGGGAAGTCGCATCGCGCGGAGGCAGCGAAGCACGCGCAGCGCGTCGGCGCCGTCGATGCGGCCGGTGCGCGCCGAGTAGAGCGTGTCGAGGGCGACGCCGATGGCGACCGCCTCGCCATGCCGCAGCGCGAAGCGCGTCTCCTGCTCGAGACGGTGCGCCGACCAGTGACCGAAGTCCAGCGGCCGCGCCTCCTTGACCTCGAACGGGTCGCCTCCGGAGACGATGTGGCCCAGGTGCAGCTCGGCCGAGCGGCGGATCGCGGCCCCGACAAACGGCATCTCGCGCGCCGCGAGCCGCTCGGCCTCGCGCTCGATCCACTCGAAGAAGCCGCCGTCCTTCACCAGCGCCACCTTGACGATCTCGCTCAGTCCGGCGAGGAACTCCCGGTCGGGGAGCGTATCGAGAAAGCGCTCGTCGTTGAGCACTGCCCAGGGGACCGCGAAGGTGCCGAAGTAGTTCTTCTTCCCGAAGAGGTTGATCCCGTTCTTCACCCCGACGGCGGCGTCGTCCTGTGCGAGCGTCGTGGTGGGGACGCGGATGATCCTGACCCCGCGGTGCGCCGTCGCCGCGGCGAGCCCGACGGCGTCGAGCATGGCGCCGCCGCCGATCGCGAGCACGTACGAACGGCGGCAGATCCGCCGGAGATGGATCGCCGTGTGCACCTCGTCGAGGACGTGGGTCGTGTTCTTCGCATCCTCGCCGCCCTCGACGACGATCGGTCGCGAAACCAGGCGCATCGACCCCGGATGCGCCGCGGAGTACGCCTCGATCAGGCGGTCGAGATCGGGCCGCGCCCTCGCCACGCCCGCGTCGACGACGACCAGGACCCTCCGCGGGCTCTCTGGATCGAGCTCGACGATCTCGCGGAGGATCGGGTTCGCCGGATCGAAGAGGTCGCGGGTGAAGCGCAGCCGATGCGTGAAGTCCACCGAGATCGGCGCGTCGATCCGGGCGTGGCCATCGTCGCCGTCGCGCCAGCCGACCGATGGGTCGAGGCGGGACGCGCTGGGCAGTGCGGCAGCGGGCGGGTTCGCGAGAGGGTCGACGTGCTGCACAGGGAAGGGCGGCGCGATCGTCGGCGCCGAGCGAGCGGCCGCAACGATAGACCGTTACACTGGTGCCAGTTCCCTCCCTGACCCGCACGGAGTGCGGGTCGCGTGCCCCGGAAGCCGGCGGCGAACGCCATCGGGGCCGCTGGGACAGTTCACGATCGATGCCATCCCCACGCCGGACGCGCCCCGCTTCGCACTTCGGAAGGACCCTGCCGACGATGCGCGCCGAGGCCATCCCGGTGCTTCCAGGCCTCGCGGGCGCGGCTCCGGGCCAGACCGCGAGCCCGAGCTCCGGTCAGGGTCCGCTCCGCGGTCCGCTCCGGGAGCGGGCCATTCCTGATGACTGCTTCGTCGGCCCCGCTCCGGCAGCCACGCGCGGCTCGCCGTGGCGGCGGCTGGTCGCGAGCCATGCCGTTGCGCTGGCCGGGGTGCTTCCCGCCCTCGCCGTCGGCCTCTCGGTCTCGTTCGGGCTGGATCCGTCGCGCTGGACATCCGGGCAGTGGATCAACATCCTCGCCTTCGTCGGCGCGTATCTGGCGGCCTGGCTCGTCGCTCGGCGCTCCTCGATGCTGACGGCGTCGAGCAGCATCGCCGCGACCTCGATGGCGGCGGCGGGCGTGCTGGTGATGGCCGGGTTCTTCGCGACGCGCAGCTACTACTCCCTCTCGTTCCTGGGCGTCGCCTTCGCGATCGGATCGACGTGGATGGTGGTGCTCTGGCACGCATCCCAGCGCTTCGCGATGCCGACGCTCGCCGTCGTGCCGGGGGGGCACGTCGACATTCTCGACGGGCTTCCCGGCATCCGGCTGCTCCCGCTTCGCCGTCCGCCGACGCGGACGCTTCCCGTCGACGGCATCGTCGTCGATCGCCACGCGCCCCATGCGGCGGAGTGGCATCGGTTCGTGATCGACCGCGGCATCGAGGGAACGCCGATTCACCACTGCGCCGATGTCTACGAGCGCTTCGCGCAGAAGGTCTCGATCGTCCACCTCCGGGAGAACGATCTCGACCAGCCGGTGCCGCCCCCGTACGCCGCGTTCAAGCGCGTCGTCGACGTGATCGGCGCCGTGATCGGTCTCGTGGCGGCGGCGCCCGTGCTTCTGCTGGCCGCATGGCTCATCCGCCGCGAGGACCGGGGTCCGGCGCTCTTCGCCCAGGAGCGCGTCGGGCATCGGGGGGAGCGCTTCATGATGCTCAAGCTCCGGTCGATGCGTCCCGACGCAGAGGCGGACGGACCGCGCCTCGCGGTCGAGGACGACGCCCGCGCGACGCGCATCGGCGCCGTCCTTCGCCGCTGGCGCATTGACGAGCTGCCGCAGCTCTGGAACGTGCTCCGGGGCGAGATGAGCCTCGTCGGGCCGCGCCCGGAGCAGGTCGCGTTCGTGCGGCGGTTCGAGGAGGAGCTTCCCTTCTATGCGGCGAGGCACGCCGTCAAGCCGGGGATCACGGGCTGGGCGCAGGTGCGCGCCGGCTACGCAGGCGACCTGCCGGAGACGCAGCAGAAGCTGGTCCACGATCTCTACTACGTCCGGAACATGTCGCCCTGGCTCGATGCCTACATCGTGGGGCGGACGGCGTGGATCGTGCTCAGCGGGTTCGGCGCGAGGTAGCGGCGCGCCGCGCGCATCACGTCGCGCCGGCCGGTCATACGCTGCGCCGTGAAGCTCTACACCCGAACCGGCGACGACGGCACCACGGGGCTCTTCTCGGGCGCCCGCGTGAGCAAGGATCATCCGCGCATCGAGGCCTACGGCACCGTCGACGAGCTCAACTCGAGCCTCGGACTGGCGATCGCCGCGTGCGATCCGGGGCGGGCCTTCGAGTCTCGCCTGGCGGAGATCCTCGGCGAGATCCAGTCGCGGCTCTTCGACATCGGCGCCGACCTCGCCACGCCGGAGGGCAGCGCGAACGAGTCCCGGATCGTCCGCATCGACGACGATCATGTCGCCGAGAGCGAGCGCTGGATCGACGAGGTCGACGGCGGCAATCTCCCGATGCGGCACTTCGTGATGCCCGGCGGCACCGAGCTCGCGGCCCGGCTCCATCTCGCGCGGACCATCTGCCGCCGCGCGGAGCGCCTGGTGGTCTCGCTGAGCCACGTCGAGCCGGTCGGGACCGCATCGATCCGCTACCTCAACCGCGTCAGCGACCTGCTCTTCGCCTGTGCGCGGCGGGCGAACCGCGAGGCCGGGGTGGCCGATCTGCCGTGGAAGCCATCGGCCGGCGGCGCTCGCGGAGCGCGCCCGGAGTGAGATCGCGCGCTCCGCGCGCCGCGGGCGACTCAGTCCCGGGCGGCGCGCCCGCCCCGCACGCTCGGCGTCAGCGTTCCGCCGCTTCCATCCGCGCCAGGGCCTCGAGGCGCCGACGGTGGATCTCCCGGTCCGGCTCGAGGATCGCCAGCGCCTCGAGATGCAGCCGCGCGAGATCGAGCCGGTCGGACTCGATCGCGATCGCCGCCGCCAGCTCGCGCCGCCCGGGCTCGTAGCCGTCGATCCGAACGGCCTTGGTCGCCGCGTCGAGCGCCGCTTCAAGGCGTCCCGCGTCGCGCTGGATCCGCGCAAGCTCCAGCGCGTATGCGGCCGAGTGGACCTCGAAGGCATCGAGGATCCGCAGGTGCTCGAGAGCGCGGTCGTCCTCGCCGCGTTCGAGGAAGTGCCGCGCGAGGACGCGGTGCGGGTACGGATCGGCCGGCCGCAGCCGGATGAACCGGCGGAGCAGCGCCTCGTGCTCCGCATCGAGCGCGGTCCCCGCAGCATCGAGCCGGCGCAGGCGGAGCTCGATCAGGTCGGGATGATCGGGGAACTCCCGCAGCCACGCGGCGAGCGTCGCGTCGTCGATGTCGACCGGCGGCTTCGACTCGGGCGGCCAGAGCGCCGATGCGTCCGCGTCGCGCCGCGCCTGCTCGGGCGTCGGGCCGTCGGGAGCGATGCGCACGCCGCCCGCAGCCTCCGCGAGCGCGTCGACGACGCGCTGGGCCCGGGCCCGGCGCATCGCCTCCATCGCGCGGAGCACGGTCTCGTCCTGCGAGCGCAGGCGGTCGAGGAGCGTCTCCATCGAGGGCTCCGGCGCGAGCCCCCACGCGCGGACCTGATCACCGGCCCAGACGAGAAAGTCGCGGTGGAACTCCTCCCGGGAGATCCCGAGGGCCTGCGGCATCGCTTCGGCCTCGCGCACGCCGTCGAAGTAGCGCTCGATCAGCCGCACGAGGGCGCCCTCGCCGAAGCGCTCATCGATGTACTCGACCATCCAGGCCCCTTGGGCGTAGGCGAGGCTGCGGTCCTGCGGTCGGCGCGGTCGGGTGAACGCCCAGTTGATCGAGTCGAGGTCGAAGAGCGTTCCCGCCGTCCACTCGCGCGCGAGCATGCTGCAGGTCTCGAAGCGGCGCGGAGCGGTCTCGATGCTGACGGCGGCGGCCTCGGTGAGCCAGTGCGGGATCCGGTTGCGCGTCTGGCTGAGGGTGATGGTGTGCGCGTACTCGTGCCGGAGCACCTGGAGCCAGTCGTAGGGACCGCGGTGCAGGTGCGGCGGTCCCTCGCGCGGCGTCTCCAGCGCGATGACCGGTCCGGTGCACGCGGCGATGGTGTGCACGGAGGGCATTCCCGTGATCCGCACCGCGAAGAAGCGGTGATCCGGCATCAGTTCGATGATCGTCTTGCGCTCAGGGGTGTGGGCGAAGCGCTCGACGAGATCCGCGTGCATCTCGTCCAGGGCCTCCGGCATCAGCGCCGCCACGACCGCGTCCTTGCCGGGTCTGTAGCGGATCCTGAAGTGCTCCGACTCCAGCTCGGTGAACTCCTCGAGCTGGCGCAGCAGCTCGAGCGAGTTCACCGCGCGGCGGTTGAACGGATCGAACGCGAGCACCGACTCGAGGGCATATCGCGCCCGGCTGTCGCGGCCGGACTGCATCTCCAGCAGTCCGAGCTCGATCTGCGGGGCGGCCCAGCGCGGCCGGCGGCGGATCGCCTCGGCGAGGATCTCCGCCGCGGCCTCGTACTGGCGCTGGAGGCTCAGATGGCGCCCGACGAGGGCGTGCGCCTCGGCGCTCCCGGGGGAGAGTCGATCGTGCAGCGCGAGGACCTCGGCCGTCGCCTCCTCGTCGAAGGCGAGCGCGTGCGCAGCCGCCTCCATCGCGATCGCAGGCCGCATCAGCGGGTAGCGCCGACGGACCGGGGCCAGCAGCCGCAGCGCGTCCTCGGGGTCGTCCTGGATGATCCGCATCTCCGCGGCGAGCAGCGCCGCGAGGGGATGCCCAGGGGCGACGCGCCGGATCGCGGCGACGGCGCGCTCGACGCCGTCGAAGTCGAAGACCTGAAGCCCCGCGCGACCGAGGAGATGCCACGCCTCGGTCGCGCGGGGGTTGAGCTCCAGCGCGGTGTGCAGCGCCGCCACGCCCTCGCGCAGGTTCTCCTTCTCCAGCAGCACCGAGCCCTCCGCGACCAGCGCGGGCCAGTACAGCCGGTCGAGATCCTGATGGGCCCTGCCGAGGAGGGTCACCATCGTCTGGAAGTCGCGCGCAGGCTGGCCCTGCACGCGGGCGCGGAGCTTGAGGGCGCGGATTCCATCCACGAGATCCGGGGCCGAGTCGATCGAGCGGCGCGAGAGCAGCGCCACCGGAGCGCTCACTTCGGCATCGGCCTCGTCGAGCCTTCCGAGCATCTCCAGCGCCTCGGCCCGCTGCCGGGCGGCGCGGACTCCGTCGATGCCGTCGAGCAGCGCCAGCGCCGCCTCCGCGTCGCCCGCGAGGAGCCGCGACTCTGCGCGGAGCGTCGGCGATGCCGCTTCGTCCTCGAAGACCGGGTGATCGAGATCGAAGCGAAGGAGCGCCGCGGCCGCGATCCGGTCCGGCGCGTCGAGGTCGCGTTCGTCCCAGACGCCGTGGAAGACGCGGAGGTCCTTGCGCTCGTCCTCGCGAAGCCACTCCGCCGCCACCGCCCGCGCCGCAGCCTCGCGCAGCGCAAAGGCGGCCGGAATCATCGGTCGCGACGGGGACTGCGCCACGGCGCTCGACGGCAGCGGCGCCGTCAGCGCGAGTGCGCAGCCGAAGAGCCATGCGTGCCGCCGCCGTGCGATCCTCGGGAGCCCGGGCGGCGCCGGAGCGCTCCTGCCGGAGTCGACGTCAGAGAGGGACATCGCGGGAGGGTAGGAGTTGAGCGACTGCGGCCCGGCCGCTGCGGGCGACTCTCACGGCGCCGAGAGGCGGACCGCGCCGCGTACGCTCCGAGCGATGGAGCCCCAGCGCACTTCGCTGCCCGGGCGCCGATCGGCCGAAGGCATCCGCGCCGGCGCGGCGCCCGAGGCCCCGACGGCGTCGGCCGTCGGCGCTGCCGAGCGCCCCTCGATCGCGGGGAGCGTCGATCTCTTCCCCGTCCTCGCGGGCGACGCGCACCTGAATCACGCCGGCGTGGCGCCGCTGCCTGCGCCGGTCGCCGCTGCGATGCGGCGGGTCGTCGATGCGTGGTCGACCGATGGCCCGCAGCCCTGGGGATACGTCGCCATCGATCGGCTCCGTCGGCTCGCGGCGGAGCTTCTCGGCGTCGCGAGCGACGAAGTCGCCATCGTGCCCAACACCTCGACGGGCCTTGCGATCGTCGCCGCAGGCCTCGCACTCGGCGCAGGCGACGTCGTGGTCACCACCGGGGTGGAGTTTCCGGCCAATCGCTATGCGTGGGAGCACCGGATTCAGGATGGCCTCGCGCTGACGATCGTGCCTCCCGGTCCGGATGGTCTCTTCGTCGACGATGACGCCGTCGTCGAAGCGATGCGCCGCGACTTTCCGGGGCGCCGCACGCGGCTCCTGGCGATCAGCCACGTGCAGTTCGCCAGCGGCCAGCGCCACGACATCGCCCGGCTCGCCGCCGCGGCCCACGAGCTCGGCGGGCTCATCTGCCTCGACGCGATCCAGTCCATCGGCGCCATCGACGTGCGCTGCGGCGCGTGGGAGGTGGACTTCGCCGCTGCCGACGGTCACAAGTGGATGCTCGGGCCCGAGGGCACCGGCATCCTCGTCGTCCGGCGGGCGCACCTCGAACGCCTCCGGCCGCCGCTGGTCGGATGCATGAGCACGGCGTCGCCGCTCGACTACGACCGCTACGACGCGCGGCTGCATCCGAGCGCACGGCGCTACGAGCCGGGCTGCCACTCGATCGTCGGCATCGCCGGACTCGCCGCGGCGCTCGAGCTTCTGCTCGGCGAGCGCATCGACCGGGTCGAGCCGCAGGTCCTCCGCCGCGCTGCGGAGATCGCCGAGGCTCTTCGCGGCGCCGGACACCGCGTGCTCTCGCGCGGACATGACGGCGACGGCGACCGCGGCAGCGGGATCGTCGCGGCAGCGCCGCGGGAGGGCGGACCGCCGGAGGCGCTGCTGGCGCGGCTGCGTTCGGCCGGCATCCACGGCGTCGTGCGCCGCGGGCTGCTGCGGCTCTCGCCGCACTTCTACAACACACTTGAGCAGGTCGAGCGCGTCCGCGAGGCCCTCGCGCGCGGATGAGCCGGCTTCCGGATGGTCGCGGATGGGCGCGGCCGCGGCGCACGCCGTCGCGCGCTCCGCTCCGGAATGCTCGAGCGAACAGGCGCGCCGGCCCCGGCACCGTGA
This sequence comes from uncultured Planctomycetia bacterium, assembly GCA_937871505.1. Classification (GTDB taxonomy): domain Bacteria; phylum Planctomycetota; class Phycisphaerae; order Phycisphaerales; family SM1A02; genus CALMPF01. Next base: position 58,330 of record CALMPF010000068.1, read on the forward strand.
GCGCAGGCGTCGCGGCTGACCGTCCTACAGGCCCAGCAGCAGCCGCTCCGGCCTCTCGACGCAGTTGCGCACGTGCACGAGGAAGCCGACCGCCTCCGCGCCGTCGAGGATGCGGTGGTCGTAGCTCAGCGCCAGGTACATCATCGGCCGGAGGACGATCTGCCCCGGGTTCGCCGGGTCCTCGACGGGGCGCCTCTTGATCGAGTGCATCCCGAGGATCGCCGACTGCGGCGGGTTCAGGATCGGCGTCGACATGAGCGATCCATAGACGCCGCCGTTGCTGATCGTGAAGGTGCCCCCGGTCATCTCCTCGACCGCGAGCTTTCCGTCGCGGGCGCGGAGCGCAAGCTCCTTGATTCCCTGCTCGATCTGGGCGAACGAGCGCGACTCGGCGTTGCGGAGGACCGGCACGACGAGGCCCTTGTCGGTGCCGACCGCGACGGCGATGTCGGCATGGTCGTGGTACTCGACCTCCTCCCCGACGATCGACGCGTTCGCCTTGGGGAAGGCGCGCAGCGCCGACGCGCAGGCGGCGACGAAGAAGCTCATGAAGCCCAGGCCGATGCCGTGCCGCTTCTCGAAGGCCTCCTTGTGCTCGGCGCGGAGGCGCATGACCTCGGTCATGTCCGCCTCGTTGAAGGTCGTCAGCATCGCCGCCGTGCGCTGCGCCTCGACGAGGCGCTCGGCGATGCGGAGGCGGAGCTTGGTCATCCGCTCGCGGCGGACGCCGCGGCTCGCGTGGACGGCACCCGGCACCGTCGCTGCGCCTCCGCCGGGGGCGGCGGATGACGGCAGCGACGCCGACCCCGCACTTCGCGCTGCGGCGTCCCCCGCAGGCTGCCGCGCGACGCTCTCGACGTCCTCGCGCGTGATCCGTCCCGAGGGGCCCGTCCCCTGCACCGAGGCGAGGTCGACGCCGCGCTCCGCGGCGATCTTGCGGGCGACGGAAGTGGCCCGCGGCTCACCGGAACCCGATGCCGCGGACGAAGGTGACCCGGAAGCCGTCGTCCCGGAAGCGGCGCCGGCGATCGCGGTGGCGGAGGCGGTCGTCGCCCCGCCGACCGCCGGGCCGGATGTCGCGGCCGCCGCCGGGCGCTTCGACGCCGTGTCGATCTCGCCGACCACGGCGCCGACGGGGAGGTCGCTTCCCGTGGCGGCCTTCACGCCCAGCCGACCGGCCGCCGGCGCGCGGAGCTCGAGCGTCGCCTTGTCCGACTCGATCTCGACGAGCAGTTCATCCTTCTCGACCCAGTCGCCATCCTGCTTGTGCCAGGTGCCGAGGCGGACCTCGGAGATCGACTCGCCGGGACTGGGGATTGTGAGTTGAGTGGACATGGAATCGCTGAGGAATCGGAACGGCGCCGGGTCGGGGCGCATCGAGGGAGCGGGATCGGGGCCAGTCGGCGCCCAGCGGTGGAGTCGGCTGCGAGGTCAGGGCGGGGCCGGCCGCGGGGCCAGTTCGAGAGCCGATCCGAAAGCCAGTCCGAGCGCCGGTTGCAGGGCGTCTCGTTCACGCCGGCGCTCCGGGTCAGACCGGCGTGAGAGGGTACACGCCGCGCGTTGGCGGTCGCGCCGTTGCCGCACCGCGCATCCGGCGAAGGGCTTCGACCGCTACACCACGTTGCTCGGCAGCCCGACGGCCTCCGTCAGCAGCTTCTCCTGTTCCTGAGCGTGCATCTTGCTGCTGCCCGCCGCCGGCGAGGCGTTGGCGGGCCGGGTGATCCCGACCACGTCGAGATCGAGGCGCTCGCGCAGGCACGCCTGCATGAAGCGCCAGGCGCCCATGTTCCGCGGCTCCTCCTGGGCCCAGACGACCTCGGCGTCGCCGTAGCGGGCCAGCACCGCGGCGAGCTGCTCCTCCGGGAAGGGGTAGAGCTGCTCGATGCGGACGATCGCGATGTCGTCGCGGCCCGACCTTCCGCGGTGGGCGACCAGCTCGTGGGCGACCTTGCCCGAGCAGAGCACGACGCGGTTGATCCGCTCCGGATCGGTCGCCGAGGCGTCATCGATGACGAACTCGAATCGACCCTCGGCGAGCTCGCGGACGCTCGAGGTCGAGGCGGCGCTGCGGAGGGCGCTCTTCGGCGTCATCACCACCAAGGGCTTGCGGAAGTCCACCTTGACCTGCCTTCTGAGCAGGTGGAAGAACTGCGCCGCCGTCGTCGGCTGGCAGACCTGCATGTTCTGGTGGGAGCAGAGCTGGAGGAAGCGCTCCAGCCGCGCCGAGGAGTGCTCCGGGCCCTGCCCCTCGTAGCCGTGCGGGAGCAGGAGCACGAGTCCGCTGTGCCGCTGCCACTTGATCTCCGCCGAGGCGATGAACTGATCGATGATCACCTGGGCGCCGTTCGCGAAGTCGCCGAACTGCGCCTCCCAGAGGATGAGCATCTTGGGGTCGGTCAGCGAGTACCCGTACTCGAACCCGACGCACGCGGCCTCGGTGAGCGGGCTGTTGTGCACGCAGAAGCGGGCCTGCTGCGGCCCGAGGTTGGAGAGTGCGACGAACGGCTCGCCGCTCTCCTGATCGAAGATGACCGCGTGGCGGTGGCTGAAGGTGCCGCGCTTGACATCCTGCCCCGTGAGCCGGACGGCGTGGCCTTCGCTCAGAAGGCTCGCGTACGCGAGCATCTCGCCCATCGCCCAGTCGATCGGCTCGTCGCGCTCCACCGCGGTGCGGCGATACTCCAGGAGCCGCTCGACGTTCCGGTGCGCCGAGTGGCCCGCGGGGAGCCTCCCCAGCGCGTTGGAGAGCTCCACCAGCCGGGGCCGCTCGACCGCGGTGTGGACCTGATCGAACGAATATCGCGCGACGAAGCCCGCCCAGCGTCCCGAGAAGGGATCGATCGTCGGATCGACGGGGCGCTCCTTGGTCGAGCTCTGTGCGACGTCCATCTGCTCCGAGACCGCCGCTGCGAGCGCTTCGACGTCCTCGGGACCGATGAACCCCTCCGCCACGAGCTGCTCCGCGTAGCGCCTGAAGACCGGCGTCTGCGCCTTGATCTTCCGGTAGAGCGTCGGCTGGGTGAACATCGGCTCGTCGGTCTCGTTGTGCCCGTGCTTGCGGTAGCAGAGCATGTCGATCACGACATCGTTGTGGAACGCCTGTCGATACTCCAGCGCCAGCCGGGCGACCCACGCGCAGGCTTCGGGATCGTCGCCGTTGACGTGGAAGATCGGCGCATCGACCATCTTGGCGATGTCGGTGCAGTAGTGCCGGCCGCTGAAGCCGTCGCGCGGATCGGTGGTGAAGCCGACCTGGTTGTTGATGACCAGGTGCAGCGATCCGCCGACCGTGTAGCCCTCCAGGCGCATCAGGTTCAGGCACTCCGCGACCACGCCCTGCCCCGGGAACGCCGCGTCGCCGTGGATCAGGACGGGAATGACAGCCTCGCGCTGCCCGTCGTCGCGAAGTCGCTGCCGCGCCCGCGTCCGGCCGAGGACGACGGAGCTGATGAACTCCAGGTGCGAAGGGTTCGCGGCGAGGGTGAGCTGCACGGGATGGCCCGAGCCGGTCGTCCGCACGCCGCTGTAGCCCTGGTGATACTTGACGTCACCGCCCCCGGAGACGAAGTCCTCGATCCACGCCTCCTCGAACTCGGTGAAGACCTGCGCGTACGTCTTGCCGACGATGTTGACGAGCACGTTGAGTCGGCCGCGATGGGCCATGCCGAGGGCGTACTCCTGCACGCCGTTGGGCGGGGCCAGCTCGAGGAACTGATCGAGCATCGCGATGAGCGACTCGCCGCCCTCGAGGCCGAAGCGCTTCTTGCCGACGAAGCGGTTGGCGAGGAAGTTCTCGAAGGTGTCCGCGCGGGCGAGCTGCTCGAGCAGGCGCCGCTTCAGCTCGGGCGACGCCTGGGGCCGATTGCGCGTCCCCTCCATCCGGCGCTGGAGCCAGCGTCGCCGCTCCCGATCCTGGATGTGCATGTACTCCACCCCGATCGAGCGGCAGTACGTGTCCTCCATGAGCTCGACGATCGACCGCAGCGTCGCGGGCGCGTCGAGCGGAAGGTCGCCCGGGTCGAAGCGCTCGTCGAGATCCGCCTCGGTCAGCTCGAGGGACTCGAGCATGAGCTCCTCGGGAAACGGCCGCACGCTGCCGAGGGGGTCGAGCGTCGCCGCGAGGTGGCCGATGTCGCGGTATTGGTAGATCAGCTCGTCGACGCGCTCCTGCCGGCGATGGCCGCCCTCGGTCCGCGCCGCGGCCGGCGAGGGAATGGGCGCCGCGCCGCCGCCGCGACGGTCGGCGCCGAGCGCAATCGCGAGGTCGAAGCCGCGGAAGAACTGCTGCCACTGCGGATCGACCGAGCCCGGATCGGCGAGCCATCGCCGATGCAGTTCCTCGACGTACTCGCCGTTCCAGCCGTTGACGGAACCGCCATCCTGCTGCGCGTTGCGGGTCGGCGACCCGGGGTGGGACCCAGCCTGGGACATTGAAACCCTCGTTGCCTCGATCTCGCCGCCCGCCCCGCTCCGCGGCAACGGGCCGGGAGGCCAGGGATCGAGCGCACACGGAGCCCCGACCCGCACCGCACGGGGCCGGCAGGGCTCCAAACGGCGATTGTACGAAGCGACGCAACCACGCGAACGGGTGGGAGTGCGGAGACCCGGTCTGGAGTCCGCTCGCGGTCCGCGCTCTCGCAGGACGCTCATCGCCGGCGCGATCCCGGAGCCGCCGCCGCTCGACCCCGCACGACACGCGCCGCGATGACGATGGGGCGGGGCTTTCCGCTTCCGCCGCTCCAGGCTCACGAGTGGGCAAGGCCTGCCGCCTTCAGCCGGCATGCGGGTGCGACGTCGCCGGAGGCGAGGGCCCCAGCCGGGTTCTCTGAGCCGGTCCAGCGGCGGGGGCTTCCGGGCCGCGTGGTCGTCCCGGGCCCCAAGGAGCCGGCTCTGGCCCGGCTGGAGGCGTCGGCCTGGGTGCCTCCAGCCAATTCAAGAGTCGGAAGCCCCCACCTGAAGCTCACTTCCTCGCGTTTCCGATCGAGTTGTCGTGGACGCGGGGTGTGAGAGCGGGTAGTTTGCGACCAATGCGGGGGCTGCGCCAACCTGCTTCGGGAGCGATCCGGAGACGCTGGATGGGGCCGCAGCCCGCACCTCTGATTCAAGAAGGAGCCAGCATGAGCTCGTCACCGCGCCGCGCCGCAGGGCGCAGTACTTCTCGGCCGCTTTGGCCGCGACGTTCCTCGTCGGTAGCGTTGCCACCGCGCAGACACCAGTGTGCGCCGAGCCACCGACCCAGAATGGCCTTTTCTTCGGCCGTTTCGTCGAGATCAGCGGCAACAGGGTGATCGTCGGCGCTCCTGGCTTCGACGCCGGAGGCGGTCTGGACAACATCGGAAAGGCCTACCTCTATCAACGTGGAACGTCGGGCTGGTCGGAGATCAGGATTCTCAAGTCCTCGGAGGCTGCGATCGGAGATGGCGCCGGATCGACGCTCGCCCTCCGCGGCACCGTTGCGGTGCTGGGTGTCTTGGCCGACGAGGAATCGCCCGAATTGGCGCAGCAAGGTTCAGTGGTCTTCTTTGCGGATCTCCCCGATCCGTGCGAGGAGTGATGACCGTCGCTTGCCACGGCGCACCGGGCGATCATGTCGACCGCCGGTGTCACGGTTCCGGTTCTGCTGTCCAATGAGGCACCGATATGAACCCCATGTCCCTCCTGTCACCACAGCTCTGGCGGCGTCTCCGAGGCGCCGCCGCCATCGGCGTCGGGCTGTGCCTCCTCGCAGGCGAGGCCCACGCACAGTGTGAATGGCAGTCAATCCAGGGATTCAGTCCAAACACCTACGAGGACTTTGGCCGCTTTGTCGCCGTGAGGTCCGGACTGCTCGTTGCAGGCGCCCCGGTCTACGAGTATCTGGAAGGGACGGCCCGGGTGTTCCGGCGGACGCATGGCGGCTGGGCGCTTCAAGCCGTCCTCTCCTCGGGCGAGGTGGCGAACCTGAACACGTTCGGCCGCGGAGCGGCGATGGACGACGAGCGACTCGTCGTCGGTGACAACCACGCCGCGGGGGACGGAGCCGCGTACGTCTACCGAGCCGAGAACGGTCAGTTCGCGCTCGAGCAGAAGATCCCGGGCTTCGGTGGCTTCTTCGGGCGGACCGTTGCGATTCTGGGCGACGTGATCCTGGTCGGCGCCGCGATCCAGCCCCCCTACGGCGGCGCCTACGTGTATCGCCGCCTCAGCGGCACCTGGACGTTCGAGCAGGAGCTGACCATGCCGATGCCGAACGTCGCTGATTACTTTGGAAGCGATGTCGCCATCGCCGGGGACGTCGCAGTGGTGGGCGCCATCGGAGTGAACGGTTCACACTCCTTTACAGGTGCGGCATTCGTCTATCGACATGTGCGCGGCCACTGGGAGTTCGAGCAGAAGCTGGCGCCGACCGACTCGGCCACGGGTCAGAAGAACTTCGGCGCGTCGGTCGCCCTCTCGGAGTCGGGCGCCACGCTCGCCGTCGGCGCAGAGCGGACGGCCGGCAACAAGGGCGCCGTGCACCTCTACGCGTACGACGGCCAGGGATGGGTGCTGACGCAGATCCTCGTCCCGGCCGCGGCAGCGGGGGCGGCCCGATTCGGTTGCGATCTCGCCCTGAGCGAGGACGGGAAGACTCTGGTCGTCGGGGCATACGCCGACTACAGCGTCGCCACGGCGGCAGGAGCGGCCTACATCTACAAGCTCGTCGACGGCATCTGGCAACAGGTGTATCAGTTCGCGAGGATCGACGGCGCGTGCGTCGGTGCCTCGGTCGCGATCCACGGCGACATCGTCGTCGTCGGCGACCCCTGCCATGCCGGCTTCAACGGACGCGTCCACGTCGTCGCCGGCGCGCAGCCGATCGACTGCAACGGCAACGGCATCGCCGACGGCTGCGACATCGCCTCGGGGTTCAGCCAGGATCTCGACCAGGACGGCATTCCCGACGAGTGCGCCCCTGCTCCGGTCTCGCCTGACTTGAACGGTGACGGGATGGTGGACGGCGCCGACCTCGGGGTGCTGCTCGGCGCATGGGGCGAGTGCCCGCCTGCGGCCGGGCGGTCGCCGTGCCTTGGCGACCTCGACGGCGACGGCGTGATCGACGGCGCCGACCTCGGAGCGCTCCTCGTCGCGTGGGGCGTTGTGGATCCGGCGGCGGGCTGCACTGCGGAACCGAAGGCGTCCTGCTGCGCGGCGCGCGCCGGGCCCGGCTGCGACGACGGCCCGTGCTGCAACGCGATCTGCGCCACGGATCCGTTCTGCTGCGAATCGTGCTGGGACGCGATCTGCGTGAACGCCGCGCAGGCAGCCTGCGGCTGCCCGCCGCCGGCCGGCTGCGGTGAGCCGGAAGGCAACGACTGCTGCCTCACCGGCGCGAGCACCCCCGGCGTGCCCGGATGCAACGACGCCCTCTGCTGCGAGTTCGTCTGCGACTACTTCGATCCCTCCTGCTGCGAGATCGCCTGGGATGCGTCCTGCGCCACGTGGGCGAGCCAGTTCTGCGGGTTCTGCCGGCCGGTGTCGTGCGGTCAGAGCACCAACGACTGCTGCGCCTTCAACTTCGAGCTCGAGCCGGGGTGCACCGACCTCGCCTGCTGCCTGCTTGTCTGCTCCGTCGATCCCTACTGCTGCAACCACAACTGGGAGCCCTCGTGCACGTTCAAGGCACAGAACCTCTGCGCCGTGTGCGAGGGGACGCCGCCGCCCTGACGCAGGCGCTCGGCGACAAGGCACGGTCCGCGGAGTTCCGCGAGCGATTCCGGCTGGGACCGGAGGACCGCCTGATCGCATGGAAGCGTCCCGGGTGGATCCGGAGTCTCGGTGTCGATCGAGGCGAGTTCGAGCGACTGCGCGAAGGGGCTGGCAGCCTGCGGCGAAGGTCATTCGGGCTGCGGACGAGCGGACAGGCGAATCTCATCGTCGCCGCAACTCGCCTGCATCACTGCCGATGCTGCTTCGGCGCGGCTCCTCGATCTTCGCCTCCCCGCTCGCCCTCGCCTGCAAAGCACTTTCGCCACAGGCTGTGTGGGCCGCACCGACCATCCGGCCGTCAGAGCATCGAGCTCGGGTCCACATCGACGGCGACGCGCTCGCCGGGGATGATGATGCCGGCGCTGCGGGCCTCGGCGAGGAGGGTCTGGAGCGGGGCGGGGCGCTGCGCGAGGATCTCGATCTGACGGCGGTGCCGTCCGGCGATGCGCGCGATCGCGCAGGGGAAGGGCCCGCGGATCTCGATCGGCGAGGGCGGTTCCGGCGAGGTGAGCGTCTCGTCGGACCGCCGCCGCGCTGCGCCCTCGCTGGTCGGGAGCAGTCTGCGCAGCCCGTCGGCGAGGCGGCGGGCAAGCGCATCGCAGCGGTCGGGATCCTCGTCGCGGACGACGATGCGGGCCATGCGCGTCGCTGGGGGAAGACCGCAGCGGCGGCGATCCTCGAGCTCGGTCGTCGCGAAGCCCTCGTAGTCGCCCGCCGCGGCGAGGAGGATCGCGGGAAGGTGCGGCTCGAAGGTCTGGACGATCGCCTCGCCCGCACCCGCTCCGCGCCCGCAGCGGCCCGCCACCTGCGCGACGAGCTGAAACGTCCGTTCGGCGCTGCGGAAGTCGGGGAGGGCCAGCGCGGTGTCGGCGCTGATGACGCCGACGAGCCGGACGCCGGGGAAGTCCAGCCCCTTGGCGATCATCTGGGTGCCGAGAAGGACGCGGACCTCGCCGCGGCCGAAGCGCGCGAGGGCGTCGTGGAGGGCCGAAGCGCGCTCGACGGTGTCAGCGTCGACGCGGAGCATCGTCTTCCCCGACCGCAGCGACGGGAAGGTGCGCTCCAGCTCGTCCTCGACGCGCTGGGTGCCGAGGCCGAAGACCGTCGTGCGGTTGCCGCACCGCGGGCAGGTCGGCGGGAGCCGCTCCTCCGCGAGGCAGTGATGGCAGCGCACGTAGCGACCCGCGTCGAGGGTGCGGTCGACGTGGCAGACCATCATGGCGTCGCACGAGCCGCACATGAGCTTCCACCCGCAGCGCGGATCGGGACAGGCGATGTAGTTGGCCCAGCCGCGGCGGTTGAGCAGGAGGATCGCCTGTCCGTCGTCGCGGAGCGTCCGCGCGAGGGCGGCTTCGAGCGTCGGCCCGATCAGGTGGATGCGCCGGTCGGCCGGATCGCGGGCGCGGCGCTCCGCGAGGAAGTCGACGATCGAGATCCGGGGAACGGTGAGTCCCGGCGCTCGCTCGGGGAGCCGGTGCAGCGCCATCGCCGCGCGCTCATGGGCGTTGTGCCAGCTCTCGAGCGAAGGCGTGGCACTGCCGAGGAGCACCGGGCAGCGCTCGAGCTGTCCGCGGCGCAGCGCCACGTCGCGTCCCTGATAGCGCGGCGCCTGATCCTGCTTGTACGACGCGTCGTGCTCCTCGTCGACGACGATCAGGCCGAGTCTCCCTTCCGGAATCGGAGCGAGCACCGCCGAGCGCGCCCCGAGGACGATCGCCGCTTCGCCCCGTGCGACCATCGACCACTGGTGATTCCTCTGCGCGGCGGAGAGGCCGGAGTGGAGGATCGCGACGTGCCTGTCGGGGAAGCGCGCCATCACGCGGCCGGCGGTCTGCGGGGTCAGGGCGATCTCGGGCACGAGCATGAGGGCGGTCCGCCCCGCCGCGACGACGCGCTCGATCAGGCGCAGATAGACCTCCGTCTTGCCCGAGCCGGTCACGCCGCAGAGCAGGTGCGCCGAGTAGCCCCGGTCGAGCGTCGCGGCGACCGCATCGACGACCTGCGCCTGCGCGGGCGTCAATGTCCGCGGCGGCGCCGCATCGAGCGCCTGCGGGCCCCAGGCGGCCTCGATGGCGGTGCGGCGCGTCGCCGCGAGAAGGCCGCGGCGGATCAGTCCCTCGATCGGACGGCGGGAACCCAGCTCGAGGAGTGCAGCGAGGCGTCCGATCTCGATGGGGCGCTCCGATTCGGGCAGCCCGGCGAGATGGGCGAGGACCGCCCGCTGCTGCGGCGATGTTCGGGCGTGCGCGGGGCGATCCGGGCGCGCGGGGCGGCCGCGCTCCCGGGCGCACTCCGCCGCGTCGGTCGGCGCTGCGGGTTCGGCCGCGGCGGCGACGCCGCGCGCCTCGCCCGAATGCGCTGAGCCGCCGGCGTCCGCCGATCGCTCAGCGCCGATGCGATCGCCGGCATCGCCTGTCGGCTTCGCCGCTTTGGGCGCCTCGGCGAGGTCGACGAGCGTCCGGGTGACCACGCCGATGCGCTTCTTGACCGCACCGGGGAGCAAGGCGCCGAAGACCACGCCGATGGGCGCGACGTAGTAGGCGGCGAGCCAATTGGCGAGCTCGACGAGAGGCCTCGGCAGCGAGACTCCCGCCGGGTCGCGGTCGAGGATCTGCTTCAGCCGGCGCGGGCGATCAGCGCGCGCCCGCTCCGCCGGCGCCGCCGATCCCTCGAGATCGGAAGGCTCGGGACGCACGGCCGCCGCGGTCGCGGGTCGCTCCGCGTCTCCGGGGCGTTCCAGCTCGATGACGAAGCCCGCCGTGGCCGTATCGCCTCGACCGAGGGGAACGAGAACGCGATCGCCCGGTGCGAGAGGGCCGAGGGACGCCGGCGCGATGTAGGAGAGCCCGTCGGGGGAGCGATCGAAGCCGCGCTCGACCGCGACGCGGACGATGCTCGGGGGGGTCTTGGAGCGCTCGGCCCGCGGGTCGATCGGGTCGAGGGCGTCGAAGAGACCCGGCAGATCGCTCATCGACCGCAGCGTAGAGCGCGCTGCCTCGGGAGACCGATTCGACCTCGCGCGGAGCGGGCGCAGGGCCTGCACGCGGCATCGCCGGCCGATGGCGCCGCACCGGTGCGCTACCGTTCGGCCGCGATGCCCGATGTCGATCTCTCGTTCGTCCCGGCCCGCCTCGTCCTCGAGGACGGGGCCGTCTTCGCAGGTCGCGCCTTCGGCCGGACGGCCGGCGGCGCGAGCGCCGGCGAGGTCGTGTTCAACACGGCGATGTGCGGGTATCAGGAGGCGCTGAGCGACCCGAGCTACGCCGGTCAGATTCTCGTGATGACCGCCCCGATGATCGGCAACTACGGCGTGGCCCCGGAGGACATCGAGTCGCCGCGGCCGCAGGTCGCCGGGTTCGTCGTCCGCGAGCTCTCGCGCATCCACTCGAACTGCCGCGCGGCCCGCGGGCTCGCCGAGTGGCTCGAGGCCTTCGGTGTGCCCGCGATCGAGGGCATCGACACGCGGGCGCTGGTGCGGCGGCTGCGGATCGCGGGGGTGATGCGCGGGGTGCTCAGCGTCGACGAGCGGCGCAGCGATGCGGAGCTGGTCGCCGAGGCTGCGTCGGCCGCGTCGATGTCCGGCCTGAACCTCGCTGCGGCGGTCAGCCCGACGACTTCGGGACGCTGGGAGGACGGACTGGGCGCGTGGGCCGATTCCTGCGGCGCGGCAGCGCGCCGCGCCGCGCTGCCCGATCAACGGGAAGGGAGTCGCGCGCCCGGCGCGGCTGGCGGAACGGGCGGAGCTGGCGGGCCGGGCGAGACACCGTCCTCCGGGCGGGGGGGCGGGCGTGATGCGGGTGCCTTTCGAGTCCTCGCCATCGACTGCGGGGCGAAGCGGAACATCTACAGGCACCTCGTCGAGCGCGGCTGCGAGGTCGAGTTCGCGCCGCACGACATCGCCGCCGAGGAGATTCGCCGCCGACGCCCCGACGGGCTCTTTGTCTCCAACGGTCCGGGCGATCCCGCTGCGGTCGAGGCGACGGTGACGACGCTGCGCGAAGTCGCGGGGGAGGTGCCGACCTTCGGAATCTGCCTCGGACACCAGCTCCTGGCCCTGGCCCTCGGGGCCCGGACCTACAAGCTCAAGTTCGGCCACCGCGGGGCGAATCAGCCGGTTCGCGACCTGAGGAGCGGGCGGGTGGAGATCACCAGCCAGAATCACGGCTTCTGCGTGGACGAGGCATCGCTGCGGGAAGCGGGCGGGGAGCCGACCCATGTCCACCTGAACGACGGAACTCTGGCGGGCTTTCGCCACCGCACCAAGCCGATCATGGCCGTCCAGTACCACCCTGAAGCCTCGCCCGGACCGCACGATTCGGCCTACCTCTTCGACGAGTTCGTCGCCCTGATGAGCCGAGCGAAGGGGGCGGGGACGTCGAGCGCCCTCCCGGCTCCGTGAGCGGCGTGCCGGGGTCCGGCGCGTCCGACGCCCGAGGGCGCCTGCCGCGGGCCGGTCGGGGCGCCCGCCGGCGGCGCTGCTCCCTCGGCTTGCATCCTCCCCGAATCTTCCGGTAGTCTCCCCAACGCCTGCGTCTCGACCGAGACGCGATCCGGCGATTCGCCCGACATGGATGTCGTGCGCCGGCTCGCCTCGGCCGTGCGCGGTCTCGATCGGCGTCGGCGCCGATCGCGGCGTCGGACCTGCCCCGGTCCGCCGCCGATGCGTGAGGGCCTGGACACCTGCCGCGACCGGATCTACGCCACCGGGCGGCCGTCCAAGGGAGACACCATGAGTTCGCGTCTTTCGTCGGGAATGCAGCGCATCGGGCAGGGGACGTTCATCATCGCGACGCTCGCGGCAGGCGCAGCTCTTGCGCCGCCGCTGGCGGAGCAGGTCGCCGCGGCGCCCCTCGCGGCGCCGCAGGACGACGTTCAGCGGCTGATCGACCAGGCGCGTCAGCAGATGCGCGAGTCGCAGTGGCAGCGCGCCGTCGACACGTGGACGCGCGTCCTCGTGCGCCAGCCCGACAGCCAGGAGGCGCGCGACGGCCTCTCCCGCGCCCAGGCGGCGCTCGACCGCGGCGGTCTGATCGATCAGGCGGGGAGTGAGCTCGATGTCCTCCGCCAGAGGGCCAACGTCGAGTTCGATGCCGCCCTCGAGCGCGCCGACGAGCTTCGGGCCAGAGGCGACTACGAAGAGGCGAAGCGCTCGGTCATCACTGCCAAGGTGAAGATCAACCAGAACCGCGCCGTCCTGAGCGAGTCGGAGTTCCAGACGATGAGCGGCCGCGCCGACGCGCTCCTGGACACGATCCAGGAGGAGCAGCAGCGCGCCGACCTGGTGCGACAGGAGGAGGAGCGCCGCGTCGCCCAGGAGGACAAGGCCCGCGAGCAGGCGAGCCAGGACGAGCAGCGGAGGCGCCTGATCGAGGAGAACATCCGCCGAGTCCGGCAGCTCCAGGCGGAGCTGAAGTACGACGAGGCGCTGAAGGTCGTCGACGAGACGCTCTTCCTCGACCCGAACAACCCGATGGCGCTCATCCTCCGCGATGCGCTCCAGACGACGAAGTCCTACCGCGAAATGGTCGACATCCAGAGGCGGCGGCAGTTCGCCTACGACCAGCTCTCGCGCGAGGCGATGGCGGGGACCGTTCCGCCCCGGACCAACCTCGACGGCCCGGGTCCGCGCTCGATGAGCGGGATCATGGAGTACCCGGAGGACTGGGAGGACCTCTCGCTTCGACGCACCTTCGCCGCCGGCTTCCGGGAGTCCGATTCGGACCGCCAGGTGCGCCTCGCCCTCGAGCGGACGATCCCCGTCGACATCGGCCAGGGCAGCACCTTCGAGCAGGTCGTCGCCTACATCCGGCAGGTCGCCGAAGTGCCGGTCTACGTCGACTGGAAGGCACTCGACCTCATCGGCGTCGGCCGAAGCGATCCGGTCGAGCTCCACCTCGGCAGGACGTCCGGCATGATCGCCCTCGAGCGCATCCTCGAGCAGGTCGGCACCAGCGACTTCGAGCGGCCGCAGTTCTCGATCGAGAAGGGGATGCTCGTCATCTCGAGCGAGGCGTCGCTCCGCAAGAAGACGATGACGCTCGTCTACGACATCCGCGACCTTCTCTTCCAGGTCCCGTACTTCGACAACGCCCCGCGCTTCGACATCGACTCGGCGATCCGCCAGGGCAATCAGGCGGTCGCCGGAGCCGGCGGCCGGTTCGGTTCAGGCGAGGGCGGCGAGGGCGGCGGGACGCCTTTCGGCAGCCCCGGCCGCGACCCGATGCGCATTCCGCGCGACGAGCTGGTGCGGGAGATCGTCGACATCATCCAGCGGCAGGTCGATCCCGAGGGATGGCGCGAGCTCGGAGGCGACACCGGCTCGCTTCAGGAGCTCAACGGCAACCTGATCATCACCAACACCCCGCGGAACCACCGTGAGATCGAAGGCCTGCTGACCCAGCTCCGGGCCATCCGGGCGCTCCAGCTCAACGTCGAGGCCCGCCTGCTCACCGTCAGCACCAACTGGTTCGAGCAGGTCGGCGTCGACCTCGACCTCTATTTCAACACCAACAACACGATGTTCCAGCAGGCTCGGGCGATCGACCCGAACTTCCAGCTGAGCGACTTCTTCGGCCAGTCCGGCCAGCCGAAGGACGCGATCGTGTTCGACACGCCCACGGCGACCAATGCGCCGCCGACCGACGGCTCCGCGATCCCCGGCGTTCCCTACGCCAACACCTTCGGCACCGGCTACCTCTTCGGTCAGCCGACCGGCGTCCCGCCGACCGACATCACCTATGTCACCGGCCCCGTCGGGCCGCCGGTCCGCCAGACGAGCGGGTTCTCGCCGATCGGCCTCGTGAACAACTCCATCGACGCCCTCCAGGAGATCGCCGGAAGCGGCCTGAGCGACTTCGCACTCGCCGCGGCAGGGACGCCTGCGCTGACCCTCGGCGTGCAGTACCTCGACGACATCCAGGTCGACCTGCTGGTCACCGCGACGCAGGCCGATCAGCGGACGGTCGCGCTCACCGCGCCGCGCCTGACGCTCTTCAACGGTCAGCGCTCCTGGGTCGCTGTCGCCAACTCGATCACCTACGTCTCGAACCTGATCCCCGCCACCGGCGACTCGTCGGGTGCGTTCCAGCCGGTTCTCGGCGTCGTCCGCGAGGGCTTCGTGCTCGACATCGAGGGCGTGATCTCGGCCGACCGCCGCTACGTCACGATGACCGTCGCCTTCGACCTCAACCAGAACGTCGACTTCGCGACGGTGACCATCACCGGTGCCGCGGGCGGCGGCGGTCTGGCGGGAGGCCGGGCGGCCAACTTCGAGGGTCAGATCCAGCTTCCGCGCGTCGCGGGCACCCAGATCCGCACGACGGTCTCCGTCCCCGACAAGGGCACGGCGCTGCTCGGAGGACAGCGGGCGGTCAACGAGATCGAAGTCGAGGTCGGCGTGCCCGTCCTCTCCAAGATTCCGTACATCAACCGGTTCTTCACCAACCGCCTCAGCAGCCGCGACGAGACGACGCTGCTGCTGCTCATCCGTCCCGAGGTGATCATCCAGCAGGAGGACGAGGAGCGCCTCTTCCCGAAGCTCTCCGGCCAGATGGGCGGCGGCTTCTGAACGACGTCGTCGATCGGCCCGACTTCAGCGGGACCCGCGCCGAAAGCGTGCCGTGGGACCCGGTTCGTCGAGAGGCCGCGGCGGGCGGAGCAGCCGGTGTGAGAGTCGGCCGCGACGCGGACGGCGAGCCGGGCGGTCGCGTCGCCGCACGCCGGTCTCTTCGGCGGGGACGAGCCCGACTCCCGCGGGGCCTACTCTTGGTCCGAGACTGCCGACCCGCCCGGTCTGGTCTCGACCTCCGTTTCGCTCCGCGCGCGGGCCAGTGTGTAGCCCCCGTGGCCTCGCGTCGTTGCATGCCCGTCGCCCGTCCTGCTGCCTGAAGGAGCCCCCGTTCCATGCCAGCATCCCAGTCCCGCCTGCGGATCGTCGACGTCAACGGCGTGACTCGCGTCGAGTTCCTCGACCGGAACATCCTCGATGAGGCCAACATCCAGCAGATCGGCGAGGAGATCGGCAGGGTCGTCGACGGACAGGTGCAGCCGAAGCTCCTGATCAGCTTCGGCAACGTCGATCACCTCTCGTCGGCGGCGCTGGGCACGCTCATTACGCTCCGGCACAAGGTCGACGCGAAGGACGGCCAGCTCCGCCTCTCCGACATCAAGCCGCAGATCCACACCGTCTTCGAGATCACGAAGCTGACGCGGCTCTTCCACATCCACGAGACCGCGGCGGACGCGCTGAAGAGCTTCGCCTGATCCGACAGGGACGGGACCCGCGACCCGGGGCGGCGCTCGTCGCGGCCGGGGCGTCGGGGGGGCCCGGCCAGTCGAAGCCTGATCGGAGCCTGATCCAGGCGCCCCCGACGATGGAACGACGGCACACGCTTCGGGACGATCGCGACCAGATCGAGGCCGCCGTGGCCGAGCTCTTGGACGCGCTGCGCGGGCTCGAGTTTGACGAATCGAGCCGCTTCGCGATCCGCCTCGCCGTCGAGGAGGCGATCAACAACGGGTTCCGCCACGGGAACAAGAACGACCCGGAGAAGCGCGTTCACTTCGCCTGGAACGCATCGCCACATCGGGTGCAGGTCGAGGTCGAGGACGAGGGCGAGGGCTTCGACCCGGCGAGCGTGCCCGATCCGACCGCGGAGGAGAACCTCGAGATCCCCTCCGGCCGGGGGCTGATGCTGATGAGGGCGTACATGAGCCAGGTCGAGTACGTCGATCCGGGCAACCGCGTCCGGATGGCGTTCGATCGCTGACGGCGCAGCGAGTGGACGGGCGGCTGCGCGGCTGCAAGCGCCCACGGGCTGCCCGAGGATTGCCATAATCGCGGTGGACCGCCATGTCGCTTCCGTCATGCGCGGTGACGCCGGTCGCGGGTTCAACCCGAAGGAGCACTTTGTCATGCGCACGCCTCCTGCTTCTCGATCGAGGAACCAACTCCTGAACCCACCCAGGAACCAGCACCGGAACCGATCCGGGAGCCGGGCGGGGAGCTCATCTCAGAGCTCGCCCTGGATCCGATCCTGCATCCGACCCCGGCGCTGGGCGCGGGCCGCGGTCCTCGCGATGGCGTCTCTGGTCGGCGCGGCGGCGCCCGCCTTCGCCCAGGTCGTCGCTCCGCCGGGGTTCGCGGTCGATGTCCTCTTCGACCAGATCGACGGTTCGACTCCGCGGCTCGAGTCGATCAGCAACCCTGCGTACGGGAGCGGTCTCGTCGCGGCGAACCTCAACGCGGCGGGGATTCTCACGGTCTTCCGGCTCTCTCCGAGCGGCGTCGAGGTGATCGGCGTCCGGCCCGGGTTCCTCCCCGCGGCGACGGGCGGTTCGAATGCGGGCAGCAGCGTGCTGACGATCCGGTTCGACCGCACCGGGCTCTTCGGCCACAAGCTCCACCTCTCGGTGCGCCAAGAGACGGCGACCTCGACGACCACGCAGTTCTTCGTCGTGGAGCCGGGCGGCGCGATCAACTCCGTGCTCGGCCCGGTCGGAGGGCCGAGCAACAAGCTCGCGTTCCTCTTCGAGTTCACCGAAGGCGGCGGCTACCTGCCGGGGGCGTATCTCGAGGATCAGAACATCGGCAACGGCACGTCGCTCTGGCATGCGAGCCCCGGCTGGCAGACCACGGTGCTCGGTCAGAACGTGCTGCCGCCCGGGCGAACCGATCTGGACATCTACTCGATGCGCTTCGACACGACCGGCGTCTACGGGAACCGCCTGCTTCTGGCGGACTCGGACAACGACGACAACAAGACGGTGATCTACGCGCTCCTGCCGAACCTGACCTGGACCGAGCTCACCGCAGTGGTGCCGCTCTCGACGCGGTTCTATCGCGACATGGACATCTCCGTCGGCGGGGCGCTCGGGGCGATGATCTACGTCGCCGAGCAGGTCTCGCAGCAGGTCCAGACCGTCGACGCCGATGGCGCCCACGCGCCGTTTGCCACCGGCTTCACGGGAATCGGCTCCATCGCAGCTGCGGAGGACGGGAACGCCCTCTTCGTCTCCGACGCGAACGCGATCTACCGGATCCGGCCCGCCGCGGCCCAGCCCGGCCCGACGATCCTCTGCCACGACCCGAACGCAGGGCCCCAGGGCGTCTTCACGAACCCCGCCGGACTCAGCAGCGCCCGGATCATCTTCGACGAGCCCGTGCTCTTCTCGTCGGGCGACGTCTCGGTGCTGAACGAGGCGGGAATGCCGGTTCCGTTCTCCGTCGTCGGCTCCAACACCCGGTTCATGCTGATCGGGTTCGGCGTTCCGCTCGTCAACGACGTCTACACGATCACCGTTGCCGACAGTGTCGTCTCGGTCGCCGGCGGGGTGCCCATCGACGGCAATGGCGACGGGGTGAGCGGCGGCGCCGCGACGGTCACCCTGGAGCATCGCCGCCGCGCGGACATCGACGACGACGGCGATGTCGACTCGGCTGACCTCGGGCTCCTCCTCGGCGCGTGGGGAGGCTGACCGGTCAGGTTCAGCAGCGGCGGCGGCGCGCGGAGCGTCGCGCCGATGGCCGAGGCACGGCGGCCTGCCGCGGCGCCGGAAGGCGCTCCGGCGCCGCACCGCGAGCGATCCCTCCGGCGATCAACTTCGTGCCGCGTCTGGTCCGCGTTGGGGGCCGCGCAGGCTTCCGATCCCATCGGCATCGACGATCATCGGTGCCGGCTTCAACCGAAGGACAAACCGTCATGACCAGCCACCTTCACGTTCTCGTCGCGGCGTCGATCGCGGGGGGACTCGCCTGCGCCGCGAACGCCGCACTCGTTCAGGTGACCATCGAGGGCGTTGTCGAGTACAACCAGTTCCAGTCCGGCCCGCTGGCGGGGCAGGGCGCCGGCAGCGCCGTCGAGATCTCGTTCCTGCTCGACTCCGCGAGCTTCGTCAACGACCCGAGCTTCCCGACGCGCGGCTACGTGATCGATCAGGCGTCATACGTCTACAGGGTCGGAGCTGCGACGCTGGGTCTTCAGTCGCCGTTTCCGGCCGCCTCGACGCCGTACTTCGTCCTCCGCAACAACGATCCCGCCGTCGACGGCTTCTTCATCGCGACGGATACGGCCTTTCCTACGGGCGTCCCGCTCTCCGCGAATGGCGGCTTCGGCGCCCTCCGGGACCAGTTCTCCGTCACATATCTCGGCAGCACGATCCCGTCGCTGGACATCCTCGACGCAGTCGGCACCTACGACTTCACGGGGCTCACCAACTTCAACTTCACGATCAGCGACGGTCCGTTCGATCCGCTCGGCGTGGTCTTTTCGCAGATGACCATCGAGGTCGTCCCGTCGCCCGCTGCGCTGGCACTGCTGACCCCGCTGGCGTTCGCGCGCCGACGTCGGCGCCGCTGACCGGTTCGCGACCGTGCCCCCGCGATCGGCAGGCGCTCGGGGGGGCGTGGACTTCCGGCCGATCCGGCGCGCTCTCCGCCCGATCCCCAGGTCAGCGGCTCAGCCCGCGCCCTCGGCGTGTGCCCGCGCCGCCTGCCAGAGTCGGACGAGCTGCGCCGGGTCGAGCGTCTCCGGGCGCTGCCGGGGATTGAACTCTTCGGAGAGCGGGAAGGCCTTCCCGAGGATCGCCCGGAGCTGCTTGCGGCGCATCGCGAAGAGGCGCTGGACGAATGAGGCGAAGGCCTTCGGGTCGTCGACGGCGCTCGCGTTGCGCGGCCGGATCGCGACCATCGCGCTGACCACTTCGGGCGCCGGCCAGAAGCAGGAGGGCGGGATCGTCCCGATCGGCTCGATCGTCGCCATCACCTGCGCGGTGACCGTCAGCGGTCCGTACTGCTTGCGGTCGGGCTGCGCCATCAGCCGATCCGCCACTTCGCGCTGGATGGTGACGAACTGTCCGCGGCACTCCGGGTGCTCGGTCAGCAGCGTCATCATGAGCGGCGTGGCGGCGCCGTAGGGGAGGTTCGCCACGAGCGCGAAGCCGCGGCCGCCGAGGGCCGCGCGGAGCGCCGGCGCCAGCGCATGCTTGCCGTCGAGGCAGTCGCCGCGGAGGAGCGTGATCCGCTCCCCGAGACGCTCGTCGACGATCGCGGCCATGTCGGCGTCAAGCTCCGCGGCGATCACCGTCGCGCCGAGTTCAACCAAGGCCTCGGTGAGAGTCCCGGTGCCGGGACCGACCTCGAGCACGAGCTCGCCCGGCTGAATGGCGGCCGCGTTGAGCAGCCTGCGGAGCTGATTCTGGTCGTGGAGGAAGTTCTGCCCGTAGCGGTGCTTGGGCCGCAGTCCGCGGGCCGCGAGCAGCTCGCGGATGGTCGAGAGGGTCTGCATCTGCGGAAGCGCCGCCGCCTCGGGCGCGGGCGCCTTGCAGCGGGCGGCGAGGGTCGATCGGGCCCTGGCAGGACCCGCGGCGCCGTCGCGGGCGCTACCAGGTGTACCGCACCGTGTACTCCACGATCGATGTGCCGTCCGCGGGGACGTTGATGTCCCACTCCAGGGTCCGCGCGTCGGCGCGCCGCGCTTCCGGCGTGGACCGCACGACCTCGCTCGTCGACCAGCGGAAGAGCCGCTCGCGCACGAGCACGTCCTGGGCGACGGTCTTGCGGTTGCGCAGCTCGATGCGGATCGTCTCGGTCATCGTCCGGCGCCCCGAGTCGAGCGTGAAGTCCACCTGGGTGCGCGTGGCGACGACATCGAAGGCGCGGCCGACGCGAAGCTGCACCTTCTCGTTGCGCGGCGTGTGGTCGATGAGATCCTCGCCGACGAACTCGAGCGTTCCGTCCGCGTCGTCCTGCTTGAAGACGCGCACCCTGCCGCGCGGCAGCGGTCGGCCGAGGCCGCTCTGCTCGTCGTTGACGAACCGCAGGATCACGTCGAACCGCGCAGGGTCTCCGATGCCCATCGATCGGTCTGTGAACGGATCGCGGCCCCAGCCGATGTCGCCAAACCCCGCGAGCGAGTCGAGCAGGAGGATCTTCTGCACCGGCACCGACCGGGCCGTCGGGAAGAGGGTGATCTGCTGCGACGTGTTGGAGAGGATGTCGGTCCGGCGCGGGAGCGTGTAGAGGTGGTACTCGAAGAAGGACTTCTCCTCGAAGCCCGCGTCGGCGACCGCCATCGCCAGCTCGGCTCTCCCGCGCATCATCGGTGCGGGGGGCCGGGGCTGAATGCGCTGCACGTCGCCCGCGATGAGCTTGAGCGTGGCATTCGGGTACGCGGCGCCGGAGAGGTTCAGGAGCGTCACCCACGCGGCGAGGTCGGCCGTGGTCTCGTTCTCGGAGAGGACGAGGTTGTAGTCGGCCTTCCAGGTGATTCCGCTGGTCTGATAGGTCGTGCGGATGAGCCGATCGCCGGGGGCGGCGCCCGCGAGCTTCCAGACCAGCGTTGGACGGGTGATGAGCCCCCCGGGAAGCTCGCCGAGCGCGACCTGCGTGTCCTGCTGCGGGATCATCTGGATCGAGTCTCCCACGCGGACGACGAGCTGCCCGCCCGCGGCCGAGAGCAGGATGCCGGCGATCTCGTCGCGGGCCTCGCCGTTGAAGCGGACCAGCCGCACCGGGCGATCGATATAGCGCTGAAGGAGCTTCTCCGGCGAGACGAGGTCGAACTCGAAGTTCTGCTCGAGGACCGTCGCCTTGCCGTCGCCGAGGTCGGCGAAGCTCACCGTGGTCGGATCGATGAAGGCGGCGACGTCGGTGAAGCGCAGTTCCGTCTGGCCCGGCGCAAGCGTGATCTTCCGGACTTCCTTGACGACCCCGAACCCCGGAACCTGCCAGGCGAAGTTCGGGTTCCCGCCGAGGCGCTGCTGGCCGACGAACTGCTGGACATCGAAGCCCGTCGGGTCGGCGCTCGAGTAGACGGTGACCGAGACGCCCGGCTCGGGAGGAGCGGCAAGGGGAGTGTTCATGGAGGCGACGAGGAAGAAGGTCGTTGCGGCGAGCGAAGGGGAGAGCATGATGGGGTCCTCGAAAGCGACTGACCGCGCGGTGCGGCGCGAACGTGGGACGGGCAGCAGCCCTGGCCGGGCGGTCATCGAGTCGCGCGAACCGCGGTGGGCTGCGAAGTCCGCCGTCGCGCCGGGCGATCGCTTGCGGACGGTACGCCGCTGCGGGATCGCCATCGGCGCCGCACCGTATCGCCTTCGTAACGGCGCCGCTCCAGCTCGGTGCCGGAGGCTCGTGGCGCCTCACCGGGGAGCGATCGGGGCGACCCGGACGCTGCGTTCGACCCGCACCGGTTCGACGAGGAGCGACCCCGCAGGAGGGACCGGACTCCCGTCGGCATTCCACTGCACCACCGCCCCGCCGAAGTGACCCGGCGCGAGCACGAACCACGCCGTCGCGGCGAGCTGGAGGGTCCCTCCCGCCGTGAGATCGATCCCGAGGGTCCAAAGCTCTTCCGGCTTGATCCGCAGCTCCGGAGCGAGCGAGTAGACGATGCCGCCATGGGATCGACCCGAGTCGAGCAGGAGCATGGCGTGGATGATCGAGGCGGGGGCTCCTGCAGGACCCGGCGCGGGATGGCCGTCGATCGTCCAGCCGCCGAAGAGCGCGCCGACGTTCGGCGAAGACCCTGCGCCTGAGTGGTCCGCGACCCTGATCCGGGCCACAAGGACGCCGCGACCCTCCCAGAGTTCGGGCGCTTCGATCGTCAGGTCGGCGGACTCCACCAGGTACCGACGCAGGAGATCCGCCGGCACCCTGCCCGCGAGCACGAAGGGATCGAGGACCTCCCGGGCGCTGAAGGCCTTGAGCGTTCCCTTCCGCCGAAGCACAAGGAGGCGCTCGATCACGCGCCGCTCCTCGGCGGCCGTCAGCGGCCGCCGCTGAAGCTCGGCCGCGGCGCCCGCGCCGAGCAGCGGTTCGCCGACGAGCATCGCGAGGACGCCGGTCGGGAGCGGGCGCGCGATCCAGTCCGGGCGGCTGATGACGAGCACGAAGCAGCCGAAGACCAGCCCGATGCCGAGAAACATGGCCAGCGCCGCCGCCGGGTTCGGCGACTTCCGCTCCTGTCGGGTGGCGATCCGCGTCGCTCCGACGATGCGCCAGTCGGCGCCGCACTCGGGGCAGCGCTGCGGCTTCTCGCCGGTCATGCCGACGCCGTAGCCGCACGCGGTGCAGAGCCGCTCGACGCCGCCGAGGCTCGGCCCCGCCAGCGCGCCCGTCACCCCGAAGATGATCAGGAGCACGAAGACCCACGGCACCAGCGCCACGCTTCCGACGAACGCCCCGACGACTGCGATCGCGGCGAGCGTCGGCAGCATCGCCAGGCCGCCGACGATCGTGCCGCGGAGTCGCGGATGGCGCCGGAACCGCCACGCGAACGTCGACCTGACCCTGCGGCGCCAGCGCCGGCGGTTCCCGCGGCGCAGCGATCGCCAGCGCGCGGCCCAGACCGGAGAGACCTGCGACTGCTCCCACCACGTCCGGGCGTTGCCTGCGGAAGTGCGGACCCCGCAGCGCGGGCAGCGCCGCCGTTCTCCATCCGGCTGAAGCGGAAGGACGCAGTTCCAGCAGAGAGCGCCATCGTGAAGGGGAACCCTCCTGAGCGCGCGGAGCGCCCGTCGGAGCGAGAGCGCGGTCACCAGCGGCCACCAGAGGACGAGCAGCGGGAAGAGCAGCAGCGCGGGCCGGAACCACGGCAGCTGGGTGGCCGGAGCGCTCGCGATGATCGAGGCGGTCGACCACGCCATGTACCCCACCAGCGCGGCGCCGAGAAGCAGGATCAGCGCCTGCCCCTGGACGTATCGGCGCTGGCGGCGCTTCCACTCGGCCCACATCACCGCGATCGGCGGAGCTTCGTCCGCCGGCGCCGCTCCGGCGGCTGCCGTCGCGCGCGAGTCACTCGATCGTGGGTCTTCCATCGGAACGCCGGATCGTACGGAGGACGCGTCTAGCACTGCAGCGCTGGAACGCGTCGTCGCGAGGCAGCTCGGGGCGGCTTCTGGCAAGGAGCAGCGAAGGCATCGGGCCGACGGCGTAGCCGCAGTGCTACGTCGAGGCCCGAAGCCGAGCTGCGACGCCGCCAGAACGCCGCATCCGGGCGGCCGCAGCAGACGAGTTCCAGCGCTGTAGTGCTAACCGCTCGCCGCGCGCCCGGCGGCGCCGCCGATCGAGCGTGATCGGATCCGGCCGAGATCGCGGCGCTCGGAGCGCGACTACCGCGCGGTCGCCTCGGCGCGGACCTCGCGGAGCACCGTGACCTTGATCTCGCCGGGGAAGGTCATCTCCTCCTCGATGCGCTTGGCGATCGCCCGCGCGACGGCGAAGGCCTCGGTGTCGTCGGCCTTGCGGGCGTCGATGATGACCCGCACCTCGCGCCCCGCCTGGATCGCATGGGCTTCCTCGACGTGCGGCTGCTCCCGGGCGATCGCTTCGAGTTGCTCGAGCCGCTTGATGTACATCTCCATCGACTCGCGCCGCGCGCCGGGGCGGGCGCCGCTGAGCGCGTCGGCGGCCATCACGATCGGCGTGTACGGCGTGGTCGCGGGGACGTCGGAGTGGTGGCCCGCGATGGCGTTGAGGACGGCGTCGCTCTTCTCGCCGTACTTGCGCGCGAACTCGGCGCCGATGGCGGGGTGACCGCCCTCGATCTCGTGGTCCATCGCCTTGCCGATGTCGTGAAGGAACCCCGCTCGCCGCGCGATCGAGCCGTTCAGCCCGAGCTGGTCGGCGATCATCTGGCTGAGGAAGGCGACCTCGATGGAGTGCCGGAGCACGTTCTGCCCGTAGCTGGTCCGGAAGTGCAGCTTCCCCATCGCCTCGACGATCTTCGGATGCAGTCCGCGCACGCCCGCCTCGACGGCCGAGTCCGCGCCGGCCTTGGAGATCCGCTCGCCGATGTCGCGGCGCACCTGCTCGACGATCTCCTCGACGCGCGAGGGGTGAACGCGGCCGTCGGCGACGAGCTTCGTCAGCGCTTCGGCGGCGATGGCGCGGCGGATCGGATCGAAGCAGGAGACGCTGATCACGCCGGGCGTGTCGTCGACGAGGATGTCGACTCCCGTGGCGCGCTCGATGGCGCGGATGTTCCGCCCTTCGCGGCCGATGATCCGGCCCTTCATGTCGTCGGAGGGGATCTTGATCGAGCGCACCGTCGAGTCCGCGACGTGCTCCGAGGCGAATCGCTGGATCGCCATGAGGGTGATCTCGCGGCTGCGGTTCCGTGCGTCGGCCTCGGCCCGTTCAAGGACCTGACGGATCTCCAGCGCCGCCTCATGCTGGGCCTCGAGGCGGACCTCCGCCATGAACGCCTCGCGCGCCTCTTCGGTCGTCATGCCCGCAATCTCGCCAAGGCGCCGCCTGATCTCCGCGAGCGCATCCTCCGCGGCGCGGCGCTCGGTCTCGAGCCGCTCCTCGGTCTCTTCGAGCGCGGCCTCGCGGCGCTCGAGCTTCGCTTCGCGCTCGCCGATCCGCTCGAGCTTGCGGTCCAGCGTCTCCTCGCGGCGGATGGCGCGGGCCTGGCTCTCCTTGATCTCGGAGAGCCCCTTGGCGATCTCGAGGTCGAACAGCCGGCGCCGCTCGGCGGTGCGGCGTTCGGCGTCGAGCTCGCCGCCCTGGCGGATGGCATCCGCCTCGACGCTCGCCGCCCGGAGCATCTCCGACGCCTCCTCCTTCGCGCTGGCGAGGGTGCGATGGACAAGCCGCCCCTCGATGAGCGCGCCGAGGACGGCGCCGACCACGAGCGCCGCGACCACGACCCCGATCGTCAGGGCGTCGACTGCGAGGAGGATGACCGGGGCAAGATCGTGCACGCGAGCTTCCACGCTGCCGCACCCCGGCGCCGAGGCGCGGGCGTGCGGCCGGTTCGGGTTCCCGGGCGATCGATGCGGCACGGCGCGGCTGCGCTGGGACGATCGCCGCCCTGAGGCCGACTCGCGGCCCAGTCGTGGTCCAAGCGCATTCCGCCTCTCAGAATCCCTTCGGCGGCCGGCTGCGCGCCGGTCGTTGAGCGTTCGGATCGCGAACGGCTCCGCCGGTGCCGCCCCGGCTCAGCTCGCTCCGCCGAGCCGACGTGACGCCGAGCGCCTCCGGAGGCGTCCGCGACGAACGCCGGACTCCGCAGGGGACTGACCGCGGCGCCGCCCGGGACTCGAAAGCGGACCGGGCATGACTCGTGCAGCCATCGGCATCGACGAACTCGAAAGGCCCGGACGGGAGGAAGGGGCAACAGAGGGAATCTATCCGGCGGCGCGGCGCGAGACGATCTCTCCGAGACCGCCCGGGGCCGGAGCGCCGGGCCACAGGGGCGCGGTGGTCGCCTGCGGAGACGAGTCCGGGGGCGATGGAGACGCCGCGCTGCGGCTGGAACGGAACACGCCCGGCGACAGGGCGCGGGCGGGCCGGGAACGTCAATCAATATAGACCGGCGTCGGGGGGGTCAAGCCGAAGCGGGGCGCCAAGCACGACAGCGCTGGAGTGCAAGCGCCCGGCCGCGGCCGCGGCGACTGCGCTGCGTGGGCGGGCTCTCGCACGCGCCGCGAGCGGCGCACGCTCCGCCGCCGCGCTCTCGCGGGCGACGGGACCCTCGTCCGGACCGCTGCGCGCACGGGCCGTTCCCCGCCGTGCCCCGTCCGTACACTGCCGCCGCGATGCCGGCCATCCTCGACTGGTTCCTTCGGCTGCTGCCGCTGAACCCGATCTGCATGCGCCTCATCCAGGGGGGCTCGCGTCGGCTGCGGCATCTCTACATCCGCGCCGGCTATCTGGCGATCATGATCGTCGTGCTGCTCTTCGCCATCGCGGGCGGCTCGGCGGGGGCGGTCTCGGTGCGCGATCTCGCCCAGAACGGCGCGGACGCCTTCACGGTGGTGAGCTTCGGGCAGATCGGGCTGATCTGCCTGCTGACGCCGATCTTCATGGCCGGGGCGATCGCGCAGGAGGCGAATCCGCGAACCTGGGACATTCTCCTGACGACGCCGCTGAACGCGCTTCAGATCGTGCTCGGGAACATCTTCGGAAGGCTCTTCTTCGTTCTCGCGCTGCTCCTCTCGACGCTGCCGCTCTTCGCCCTGACGCAGTCGTATGGCGGCGTGCCGGGGCGCTCGATCTTCCTCAGCTACGCGATCGCTGCGGGCAGCGCCCTCCTCGTCGCGTCGATCGCCGTCACCCTCAGCGTCACGCGGACCGCCGGCCGACGGGCGGTCTTCGTCTTCTATGTCGCGGTGGTGATGTACCTCTTCGCCACCTATGCGGCGGACCGCTGGCTCCGCGAACCGGTCGGCGTCGGCTCGAGCGCCCACTTTACGACGGTCTTCACGCCGCTGAACCCCTTTCTCGCGCTCGAGGCGCTGCTCTTCACCAACAGCTACATCCCGCGCGACTTCGTCGGGGTCGAGGCCGGCTGGCTCGAGCGGCGGTGGATGGGCAGCCCGGTGGCGACCTTCTCCTGGCTCTGCGGAATCCTGAGCGCGGGGCTGATGCTCTTCTCGACCCTTCGCCTGCGCGTGATCGGCGCCAAGACCGGCGCCGTGCCGGTCTGGCGGCGCCTGCTGCGGCTTCCGGCCAAGGGCGGCGAGCGCCCGCCGCGGCACGTGGGGACCAACCCGATCGTCTGGCGAGAGAGCACCTCCCGCGGAACCAGCGCGGGCGCCGTGCTCGCACGCTGGGCCTTCGTCGTCGCGGGCATCGGCGTTGCGGTGGCGCTGCTCTGGCTCTTCAGCGCGGGTCGCATCGGCGCCGAGGGTCTGCGGCTCGCCCTTGCGGCCACGGTCGGCGCGGAGATCGTGGTCATCGTGCTGACAGCGCTCAATCTCTCGGCGGTCGCGGTCAGCAAGGAGCGCGAGGATGGCTCGCTGGACATCATCCTGACGACGCCGATCCAGCCCGGGCCCTACCTCGCGGGGAAGCTCCGCGGGCTGATCCAGTACCTGCTGCCGATGATCGTCGTTCCGCTCGCTTCGCTCGGGCTCGCGGCGCTCTATGTCCTCGTCGGCGGCCTCGGAAGCGCCTCGGTGACCGTCCAGGAGCGCATCGCCAACTCGACCGCGACGATCCCGGTTCCGGTCGTGCTGCCCGAGGCGGCAGTCGCCATGATGCTGATGCTTCCGGCGTTCATCGCCTTCTGCGTGATGATCGGCCTCCAGTGGTCGATCCGGAGCAAGGGGACGATCGGATCGGTGGTCGCGGCCGTCGGCGTCGCGCTGGCAATCACCGGCACCGTCGGGCTCTGCGGCTTCGCTGCGGGGCGCTCGATCGCGATCTTCGGCGCCGTGGTCACGGCGCTCAATCCGATCAACCTCCTCGCGGCGGCCCTGTCGCCCGGCGCCATGATCGGCCAGACGATCGAGCAGGGCGCCCAGCTCTCGCTCATCGTCGGCGGCGCCCTCGCGGCCATCGTCTACGGCGGACTCGTCCTGGCGATGCACTCCAACATGAAGCGGACCTTCATGTTCACCGTCCGCAAGCTCGCTGGGCAGAACTGACGGGGCGCGTCGCGGGGGAAGGGAGGGCGACGCGACCGACCGCTCATGAAGCACCGCACCGCCGGGACGGTGCTGGGGCATCGCCCGCTACGATCGCGCTCGTCGTGCTCCCCTCGACTTCCGAAACTTCCGGCCCGGCCCCCACGGCGCTTGAACGGACGCTTGCGCGCCATCCGCGTCCGCTCGGCGGGGACACCGCGCGGTCGGTCGGCGACGCGGTGGTGAGTCTCGGGGAACTGGTGCTGAACAACCGCGAGAGCGGGGCGCAGCACCTCCGCATGGGACGGAAGCCGCCCTGGCTGCGCGCCCAGGCGCCGGGAGGCGAGGCGTTCCTGCGGACGAAGGCGATCATCGACGAGCACCGCCTCCACACGGTCTGCCAGGAGGCCTCCTGTCCGAACATCGGCGAGTGCTGGTCGCGCGGGGCGGCGACGATCATGATCCTCGGCGACACCTGCACCCGCGCCTGCGGGTTCTGCAACGTGAAGACCGGACGGCCGCCGGTGCTCGATCTCGACGAGCCGCGCCGTGTCGCCGAGGCCCTCGCGCGGGTCCGGCTTCGGCACGTCGTCATCACCTCGGTCAACCGTGACGAGCTCGCCGACGGCGGCGCCGCGATCTGGGCCGAGACGATCGCGCGCGTCAAGGCGGCCTGTCCGTGGATGTCGCTGGAGTGCCTCGTCGGAGATTTCGCCGGCGACGAGTCGGCGATCGCCACCGTCGTCGCGGCGCAGCCGACGATCCTCGCCCACAACCTCGAGACGGTCCGGCGGATGCACCCCGCGGTGCGCCCGCAGGCGCGCTACGAGCGGTCGCTCGAGGTCCTGCGCCGGTTTCGCGAGGGGGGCGTGGTGGTGAAGACGGGGATCATGGTCGGCATCGGAGAGCGCGACGACGAGGTGGCGGAGCTGATGGATGACGTGCAGCGTGCATCGCGCGCAGACGTCCTGACGATCGGCCAGTATCTCCAGCCGACCCGCAACCACCTGCCGGTGGCCCGGTGGGTGGAACCGGGGCGCTTCGAGCAGTTCCGCCGCGAGGGGCTCGCCCGCGGCTTCCGGGTGGTCGAGAGCGGCCCGCTCGTGCGCAGCAGCTACCGCGCGGACGCGCAGGCGGCGCTGCTCGGCGAGCCCCGCCCCCGCCCCGTCTGAGCGAGAGCGCTGTGCCAGTTGAGCGAGAGCGCTCTGCCATCCGAGCGGCAGCGCTGAGACAGATGAGCGGCAGCGCTGAGGCGATCGAGTGAGAGCGATTGCACTCTGGCCCCCGGGGTTCGGCCCCCGGGGTTCGGCCCCCGGGGAAGGGCAGCGCCGGACCCGCCCCGCGGGGCTTCGTGCACCCCGTCCCGGGCGCTCACGGCAGACTTCCGTTGACCGGCTCCTCCGCCCGCATGTCTCAGCGTTCGCGGTGGATTCGCCCGAGATATTGCTCGAGCCGGGGGAGCGTCATCAGCCCCCGGAGGGCGCCGGGCTCGTAGAGGTAGAGCGTGCGGTACGTGCAGAGCGGGAGCATGGGCAGCTCCTCCTCCACGATGATCCGCTCGGCCTCCTCGAGGATGCGGAAGCGGCGCGCGGGATCGCGCTCCCGCTCGGCCTCGTCGAGGAGGGCGTCGAAGCGCGGGCTCGAGAAGCCGCGGTCGTTGTTGCCGTCGCCGGTGCGGGAGAGCAGCAGGAAGGTCGTGGGATCGCCGAAGTCGCCGTACCAGCCACCGCGCGCGACCATGAAGTTCCCGCGCTTGAGGTCGTCCTTGTAGAACTTCCCCTCCTTCGCCCGCAGCTCCACGGAGACGCCCAGGAGCCGCTGCCACATGTCGCGGATCGCCAGCGCGAGGTCCTGGTATCGGGCGTTCCCCGTCGAGTAGAGCAGGTCGACCGTGGGGAAGCGGCGGCCCTCGGCATCCTCCAGGCGCCCGTCGCCGTCGCGGTCCGTCCAGCCGGCCCCGGCAAGCTCCCGCCGCGCCCGCTCCGGATCGAAGGGGAGTCCCTGCGGCGGCTCGTAACCGGGAATCGACCCCTGCGGCACGATCGAGCCGCTGATCCGCTCGCGCAGCCGGGTGACCTGCTCGACGAGGACCTGCTTGTCCACCGCCATCGCGAAGGCGCGGCGCACCGCGGGGTCGGCGAACGGGTTCGGGCGCCCATCCGCGAGCTGCGGTCGGCAGTTGAAGGAGAAGAAGTCGGTGCCGAAGGCATCGAAGGCGTGGATCGTCCGCCGCTCGCCCCGGCGCCGATCCGGCGGAGGGAGCGCGGCGAGGAGGTCGTCCCCCTCGAGCCCGGCGCTCCGAAGCTCGGAGATCAGCGCGGCGTGGCGCTCCTCGTAGCGACGCCGCTGTTCGAGCAGATCGGCCCGGTACTCGACGACGACGTCCGTCACCCAGTCGATGCCTCCGGCGTCGAAGGCGAGCACCGCCGTGTTGGCATCCTCCAGCGGCAAGATCGCAATCGACTCTGCGCGGACGGCGTCAGCGTTCCAGTGGAGCGGATTCCGGCGCAGGCGCAGGTCGCGCTTGTACCGCCACCGCTCGAGGACGTACGGACCGTTGCTGACGAGCGTGCCCGGCCTCGTCCAGCCGTGGTCGATGCGGATCCGCCCGCTCTCCGGATCGATCGACGTGAAAGCCTCCAGCGTCGGACGGTGGACCGGCGAGAAGACCGGCAGCGACGCGAGATCGAGAAAGTACGCCGTCGCGGATCGCAGTCGCACGACCAGCGTGCGCTCATCGGGGGCGGCGAGCCCGACCTCGGCGGCGAAGCGATCCTCCGTCAGGCGCCAGAGCGCTTCAGCGTCGGCGGCCTCGTCGCGATCGCCCGCCGCGAAGCGTGCGAGCGCTTCCGTGCGCCACGCGAAGAAGGGCTCTGCGCCGTCGATGAGGAAGAAGAGCCCGCTGTAGTCGGTCGCAAGGTCGGGCAGGAGCGCCCGCTTCCACGCGGCGATGAAGTCCGCGGCTCCGAGAGGATCGCCGTTGCTCCAGCGCGCTTCGGGGCGGATCGCAAAGGTCCAGGTGACGCCGTCCTCGGCGAGGGACCACGAAGCGGCGGCGCCGGGGATCGGCTCCGCGGTCTCGGTGTCGAGGACGCAGAGCGGCTCGTAGAGCGCCATCGCGACCCGCATGTCCTGCTGGTAGCTCATGCGCTGCGGGTCGAGCGTGAAGACATCCACGCGATGCACCACGACGAGGTCCGCGTCGTCGTCGCCGCCATCGAGCGCGAGGATCCCCCCCAGCGCGGCGATTGCCAGCGCGGGGATGGCGATCGATCGGAAGATGGCGCGACGGCGGCGCACGGCTGGTCGATTCGGGGCGGGGCGGGGCGGGGGGGGGGGGGGGGGGGGGGGGGGGGGGGGCGGGCGGGGGGGGGGGGCGCGGGCCCCCGCCCCCCCCCCCCCCGGCCCCCGCCAGCGTCCGCACGGGGGGGACCCCGACCTCCCCCCCCCCCGGCCCCGCCCGCCTGC
>CALMPF010000069.1 GCA_937871505.1 uncultured Planctomycetia bacterium
ATATCCTCGCGACCGCCGACCCTCCGCGGCTCATGAGCCGCGGCCCCATTGAAGCGATGCGATGTACGCCGATGGGCACGCCGCGGTGGCCCCTCCGCGGCTCATGAGCCGCGGCCCCATTGAAGCATTTCTGAGGGATGGAGCGTTTCCCGCCCCCGCGACCCCTCCGCGGCTCATGAGCCGCGGCCCCATTGAAGCCGTCGGATGCGGCACGATCTGCACCCACTGCGCGGCCCTCCGCGGCTCATGAGCCGCGGCCCCATTGAAGCCGCGCGATGGAATCGCGCTGGGTCCGGGAGGCCGACCCTCCGCGGCTCATGAGCCGCGGCCCCATTGAAGCAATGCGTAGGCCGTCTCTCCAGTTCCGCCCTCCTCCCCCTCCGCGGCTCATGAGCCGCGGCCCCATTGAAGCTTGGCGTATGACAACCCCGTGCCGAACGACGAGGCCCCTCCGCGGCTCATGAGCCGCGGCCCCATTGAAGCACGATCGGTTCGTTCATCGCGCGCCGCAACTCGTCCCCTCCGCGGCTCATGAGCCGCGGCCCCATTGAAGCTCGGGTCGATCCGCGAGATGCGCGTCGAGACCGGAGACCCTCCGCGGCTCATGAGCCGCGGCCCCATTGAAGCACCTTCACCGCGACGACGGGCGGTGCCGCCGGATGGACCCCTCCGCGGCTCATGAGCCGCGGCCCCATTGAAGCCAGCGGGCTCGGTTCCCTTGTCCGCGGATGACACATCCCCTCCGCGGCTCATGAGCCGCGGCCCCATTGAAGCGACCCGCTCGGCGGCACCGGACACGGCAGCGTGCCCCCTCCGCGGCTCATGAGCCGCGGCCCCATTGAAGCGGCATGAAGATCGAAGACCCTCAGATTGTGACCGCCCGCCGCGCGTTGCCTTCGCCCTTCTCCGTTCCCTTCCGCACCTCCTTCATGCCCGCACCCCCCTTCCTTCTCTGCCACCAGCTCGTCCGGCGCTTCGGCGCCGCGACGGCGCTCGATGGCGTCGAGCTCGAGCTGGCGCGGGGGGAGTGCGTCGCATTGCTCGGTCCTTCCGGATGCGGGAAGACGACGCTGCTGAACATCGTGCAGGGACTGCTCGCGCCGGATGAGGGAAGGGTGAGCTGCGACGGCGAGATCCTCGACGATCCCGCGGCGGGGCGCCATCTCCCGATGCGGCTGCGGAAGTTCGCGACGGTCTTCCAGGACTTCGCGCTCTGGCCGCACATGAGCGTCGGCGAGAACGTCGCCTTCGGTCTGCGCGTCCGCGGCGTCGCGGGAAGGGCTCTTCGGGAGCGCGTCGATGCGGCGCTGGCGATGGTCGGCCTGGCGGGATATCAGGCGCGGCGCACGCCGACCCTCTCGGGGGGACAGCAGCAGCGGGTGGCGATCGCCCGCGCCATCGTGGTCGAGCCGCGCGTGCTGCTTCTCGACGAGCCGCTGAGCGCCCTCGACGCGCGGTTGCGCGAGGAGCTGCGCGACGAGCTCGCGCTCCTGCTCCGCAGGCTCGGCTGCACGAGCCTCTACGTCACGCATGACCAGTCGGAGGCCTTCGCCATCGCCGATCGAATCGCGGTGATGAACCGCGGACGGATCGAGCAGCTCGCGGAGGCCGCGACGCTCTGGAGCGAGCCGCGGAACGCCTTCGTCGCGAGCTTCGTCGGCGCCTCGACGGTGCTCGACGGGTCCGCCCGGCGGCGACTGCGGCTCGACTCCGAGGATCGCGCCGCGTGGCTCCTCCGCCGCGAGGATGTCCGCATCGAGCCGTGCGGCGCGGCGTCCGGCGCGCGAAGCGCGGCGGACGAGCTCGGGTTCGAGGGGATCTGCGAGCGCTCGCTCTTTCTCGGCGATCGCCATGAGGTCGTCCTGCTCCTCGACGAAGGGCTCTCCCTCCGCGGGCTCTCGACGGTGGCGATCCGCGCAGGCGAGCGGGCGGCGGCGCGGATCCCGCACGGTGCCATCCGGCGGATCGATCCATGAACGCGATGCGCGCGCGACGCCTCTCCACCCCGCTGCTCGTCCTGCTGCCTCTCCTGCTGCCCGTCCTGCTCCCCGCCTGCCGCGAGAGCGACCGGCAGGCGCCGCGGCGGCTCGTCGTCTACGCCGCCGGCCCGCGCGGGCTCGCGGAGGCGCTCGCAAACTCGTTCACCGCCGAGACCGGCATCCCCGTCGACCTCTTCTCCGCGACGACCGGCCAGCTCATGGCGCGGCTCGAGGCGGAGCGCCACAACCGCCGCGCCGATGTCATCCTGCTCGCGAGCGCCCTCGCGGCTGAGCACCTCGCGCGCGAAGGGCGGCTGATGGCGCTTCAGCTCGAGTCGGACGCGCCGGCCTCGCCGTGGGACGACCCGAAGGGCATGTATCGGGCGCTTGGCGCCGCCGCCGTCGGCATCGCCCTCCGGGACGACGGGAGCGCGCGCGACCTTCGGCGCGGCCTCGAGGCGCGCTCCGACAGCGCCCGGCACGGCGCCGGCATCCCCGGCGCCGGCCGGCTCGATCTCGACGGTCGGGAGGAGCTCGACGGTCAGGACGAGCTCGACGCTGCAAGCGATCTCGACTGGACCGCGGCGCTCTGCGGCGACTTCGCGGCGGAGGGCGGCTCGATCGTGATGCCGTCGCCGATCCGCTCCGGCACCTCGGCCGACTTCGTGCTGGCGTACCTGCTCGAGCGCGGCGAAGCGGGATGGGAGTGCTTCGCGGAGGCCAGGAGGATGGGGCTCGAGTTCGCGGCTGCGAACAGCCAGGCGCTCGCAGGGCTCTCCGCGGGCACGTATCGCGCGATCATCGGCGCGGTCGACTATCTCGTCCTCCGCGAGATCGACCGCGGGGCGCCGATCCGGCTGCACTTTCCGCGTTCCGGGGCCCCCGTCGTTCCGCGCCCGGCGGCGATCCTCACGGGGACGCGCCGCGCCGAGGAGGCGCGGCGGTTCATCGCCCACTGCCTCTCCCCCGCCGGTCAGCGCCTGATCGCCGAGGCGCGCATGATCCCCGCGGACGCGACGCTCCGCGCGGCGCTCGACCGTCCGATGCCGGCGCGGGAACTGCCGCTGGACCTCGACCTCGCGCTCGAGCGGCAGGTCCGCATCCTGCGGCGATTCCAGTACCAGATCGAGCGTCCGCAGACCTCGCGTCCGGCGCAGCGCGCTCCGGAGGAGGCCGCTCGACGATGAGCACTACAGCGCTGGAACGCGTCGTCGCGAGGCAGCTCGGGGCGGCTTCTGGCAAGGAGCAGCGAAGGCTTCGGGCCGACGGCGTAGCCGCAGTGCTCCGTCGAGGCCCGAAGCCGAGCTGCGACGCCGCCAGAATGCCGCATCCGGGCGGCCGCAGCAGACGAGTTCCAGCGCTGTAGTGTGAGGGCCTTCGATGACGAGGCCCGTGTCGCCGCACCCTCACGACCCCCGGAGTGCCCGGCACCCCCGGCACCCCCGGCACCCCCGGAACCCCCGGAACCCCAGTCGCCCGCGCGCCTCGGGAATCGCCCCGCCGTGGCCGCTTGCGGCGGGACTCGCCGCGCTGCTGGCGATCCTCGTGGCGTGGCCGGTGACGATCTTGGTGGTCCAGTCGGTGGCGCCGCGGATTCTCGAAGGACGGCTCGATGGCCTCTTCGATCCGTGGCGCCGGATGGCGACGACCGAAGGACTCCCGGAGCTGATCCTCGGCTCCTTGCGCTGGGCGCTGGCGGCGACGGCGCTGGCGACGCTGCTCGGCGTGCCCTCCGGGTACCTGCTCGCGCGCACCGACCTTCGGGGGCGATCGCTCGCGCGGATGCTGGTGCTCGTTCCCCTGCTCACGCCGCCCTACGTCCTCGCGATCGCGTGGATCCTGCTCATGCAGCCCAGCGGCACGGGTGACGCGCTCCTCGGCCGGCTCGGTCCCGCAGGCGCCGCTGCGATGGACCTGGCGCGTCCCATGTTCTTCTCGTTCTGGGGAATCGCCTTCGTGATGGCGCTGGCGGCCTTCGGCTATGTCGCGCTGGCGGTCGAGAATGCGCTGCTCGCGATCCCCCTGCGCCTCGAGCTCGCGGCGGAGAGCCTCGGCGCTGGACGCCTCCGCGTGCTGCTGCGGATCGTCCTGCCGCTGCTGCTTCCGGCGATCGCCAATGCCGCGCTGCTGGTCTTCCTCGACGCGATCTCCAACTTCGGGATCCCGGCGGTGCTGGGTCCGCGGACGGGAGTGCTCCTGCTTCCGGCGGAGATCTACCAGCTCGCCACAAGCTGGCCGGTCGACCTGCCGCTCGCCACGGCGCTCTCCTCCCTGCTGCTGGCGATGGCCGTGGTGGCGCTGGCGGTCAACCGCACGCTGCTCCGCGGGCGCGTCGCCGAGGGCGGACGCGGCCCGGGCGGACTCGGCGCCCGACGGCGGCTCGGCGCGCTGGGACAGCTCGCCGCGTGGGCGTGGTTCGCCCTGATCGCGCTCGCGGGCACGCTCCTGCCCGCGGCGGCGATCCTCTCGACAAGCGTGCTCGGCGACTGGATCGACGGCCAGCGCACGCTCACGCTCGCGCACTGGCGGGCCCTCGTCACGCCGGGGGCGGGAGCGGCGACGGCGCTCTGGACGAGCCTCTGGCTCGGCGCCGTCGCGGCCAGCGCCTGCGTCGCCATCGGCGCTCCGATCGCGTGGCTCTCCGTCCGCGGCGCCGGTCGGCTGGCGCCGATCCTCGACGCGCTGGGGACGCTGCCGCGCGTGCTGCCGAAGCTCGTGGTCGCCGTCGGGCTCATCCTCGCGTGGAATGCCCCCTGGGTGCCCGTTCCGGTCTACGGCACCGCCGCGATCCTCCTCGTGGCATATGTCGCGCTCTATCTCTCCGACGCGCTGCGCCTCGGCGACGCCGCGATGCGCCAGGTCCCCGCGCGGCTCGAGCTCGCGGCGGCGACGCTCGGGGCGACGCGGAGGCGCATCGCCGCGCGGATCGTGCTCCCGCTGGTGGCAGGCGGGTTGATCGCCGCATGGGCGACGACCTTCGTCGCATGCCTGCGCGACCTCGTCGCCTCGGTCATGCTCCTGCCCCCCGGGATGGAGACCGCCGGCAGCTTCATCTTCTCCCGCTTCGAGCAGGGGGAGCTGGGCGAAGCGATGGCGATGAGCGCCGCGGTCAGCGCTGCGGGTCTCGTGGTCCTCGTCGCCGTGCAGCGGCTCGTCGGGCGCCGGTGAGCGCGGCGACGCGCCTGCGGGGATTCGAAGGCGCGGGCGCTCCCGAGCGTGCGCAGGCCGGCGATCCGCGCGGCGAGCTGCGTCACCTCCCTCAGCGCGGCCGCGCGACCGCCGGGCGCGTTCGATCCGGAGCGCGCTCTTATACTCTCCCTCGTTCGCCTGCTCGCAGCGCATGCGAGCGACCGGGCCCGGAGGCGAAGCCTCCCGACCCGCGTCGCCGGAACCCGCGACGGCGCCTCGCACCACCATGAGCACCACGCCCGCAACGACTTCCTCGACGCCGACCGGATGTCCGGTCGCACATGGGACGCCGCAGACGCTCGCCACGGGGTTGCCGGGCGAGCTCGTCGCCTACCGGCACTCCAACGACGAGGGATGGGCGCTCGAGCCTTCCTCGGCGCGGCGCGAGTGGATGGACAACACGACGGGGCGCTTCGCGTACCGCTGCCTTCCGCTGGTGATGGCGAACCAGCTTGGCTGGATCGTCCGCAGCCCGGGGACCTTCGCCGTGAAGTGGACGGGCAAGGTGGGCGTGGACGCCCTGACGATCCGCCATACCGAGGGCCCGGAGAACTTCCGACGCTCCGTGCTCAGCCACTTCGGCCATGGCATCGTCTCCTTCATGCTGCCGTGGGTCTTCCGGACCCCCCCGGGCGTGGCGCTGCTCGTCCGCGGGGCGACGAACTTCTGGGTGCACAACGCCCACCCCCTCGACGGTCTCGTCGAGACCGACTGGATCAGCACTACGTTCACGATGAACTGGCAGATGATCGCGATGAACCGCGAGGCGTGGTTCCGGAAGGGCGATCCGATCTGCATGCTCACGCCGCTCCGCGTGGACGTCGCGGAGTCCCTCGCTCCCCGCTACGCCGATCTCTCCTCGAACCCGCGTCTTCAGGAGGAGGTCGCGACCTTCAACCGCAAGCGCGGCGAGACCGCGCGGATCAACCGCGAGAAGTTCGAGAAGGGCGAGAAGGACCACCAGACGTTCGAGCTGGACTACATGCACGGCCAGACGCCCAGCGGCGCCGAGACCGAGGAGCACCGCACCAACATCAAGCTGAAGCGCTTCGCCGCCCCCGGCGGCGCGTGATCGCCCGACGGGGCGACGCGGACGGGTACGGGCCTCCGCCCCCCGCTTCCATTCGCGGAGGGCGAAGGCCCGTCGCCCGGAGCCCGCTTTAGCACTGCAGCGCTGGAACGCGTCGTCGCGAGGCAGCTCGGGGCGGCTTCTGGCAAGGAGCAGCGAAGGCTTCGGGCCGACGGCGTAGCCGCAGTGCTACGTCGAGGCCCGAAGCCGAGCTGCGACGCCGCCAGAATGCCGCATCCGGGCGGCCGCAGCAGACGAGTCCCAGCGCTGGAGTGCTGGGCGCCGGAAGCCGCGTGCGGTCCCGGCCGCGGCACTCCGCGTGCAGGAGCGCGACTGGCCGGCGGCGCCGAGGACGTCAGAAGCCGTTTCTCTTGACCTTGGCGCACTCGTTGCGCGACTTGCCGGCGAGGACCGGGTCGTTCGCGCCCTTTCCGGCGCCATGGGCGGTGACGGTCGCGCACGCGACGTGCGGACCGTCGAGTTCGGCGGTCAGGCAGTCGTTGTTCTTGATCTTGCAGTCGTGGGAGTTGGTCCACTCCCAGTGGTAGAGGTAGGTGAAGTTCCCCGAGCCGGCCGGGCACTCCAGCGCCAGCCAGGTCACGAAGGTGTCCGTCGCGGTGAAGCGCTCGAGCTTCTTGCCCGCGATGCAGAGCGGCACCGCGCCGCCGGGCCGGTCGCGCATGTCGACGGAGAACTCGGCATCGCACGCGTTGCCCGTCGAGGTGACGTTTCCGGGACCGTTGTAGAACGGCGGGGCGGTGGAGTCGTTGAGAGGCAGGGTGCATCCCTCGCCCTCGAAGACCACCGTCGTCGTCGCGCCTCCTGCGTACATCCCGACCCGCGACGAGGCGAGCAGGTTCTGGATGAACCCGACACGGCACTTCTTGCAGCAGACGTCGCCCTCCGCCTGGCCCATGGCGCGGACGAGCTTGACCTTGGTCAGGGACGACGACTCAAGCACGCCGACGTTCTGCCCGGCCTGCCCTCCCCAGAGCAGCAGGCCGTTCTGCAACTTCGGGAGCGGGTTGGCTCCGGCGCATGCGGGCGTCGCGAAGCCGGCGCCCGGCCCCTGGGTGATGGGAGCCGTCGGCCAGGGCGGACAGGGGCACTCGGCGAAGCAGTCGAAGGTGAGGTCCTTCGCGAGGGCGATGCAGTGCACGTCCCACGCCTCGAGACAGCACGAGGGATCGATGTTGCAGACCGCGAGGCAGCAGCCCTCGTCGTTGCACCCGCCGACGGGATTGGTCCCGAAGCAGCTCGCCTTCGAGGTCTGGCAGGGCTTGTCAAGGCAGCGCCCGAACGCCTCGTCGACGCAGAGGCCGTCCCACTCGTAGAGGCAGCAGTAGGCATCGAAGGCGCAGACCTGCTCGCAGCAGGCCGCATCGTCGCAGCCGGCGCGTCGATGCTCCTCGAAGCAGTCTCCCCCCGCTCCGCAGGAGTCGGAGAAGGTGCAGCCGCAGTTGGGATTGGAGGCCGCTCCGGCGACGCAGAGGAGGTCCCACTCGACCTCGCAGCAGAAGGGATCGTCGAGGCACACCCCCTCGCAGCAGAGCGCGTCGTCGCAGAGCGGCGTGCCGTGGGGCGCGCAGCAGGACTCCGCCCCCGCGCCGCCGCACGCGCCGCAGACGGCGCAGAGCTCCCGGGCCTGCTCGGCGCAGAGCGAGTCCCAGGAGACGGCGCAGCAGAACGGATCGACCGCACAGACCGCGCCCTCGCAGGAGCCGTCGCCGCAGCCGGGAGCGCTCCCTGCGAAGCAGCAGTCGCTCTTCCCGTAGCAGTCGATCGCCGCCTCCGTCACGCAGATCTCGTCCCACGCGACCTCGCAGCAGAACGGGTCCTGCGAGCAGATCAGCGCGCAGCACGACCGATCGGTGCAGCCCGGGGTCCCGGCCGTGAGGCAGTCGTGGTCCGCATCGACGCACGCCGGGAAGGGCTGAAGCTGCTGAAGCGCCATCTGGATCAGGTTCCGCGCCTGCCCGAGCTGGAACAGGATCTGCTGCCTGTAGCTCTCCACGAGCTCAGGGGGCAGGAACGGATCCCGGAGGATCTGGAGCTTCAGGAGCGCCCGCTCGAGCAGCGCCTTCGCCGCGCCGAGCTTCTCGATGGCGCGCTGGAGGTCGCCGAAGGTGCAGGCGCCGTCGCTTCCCGCCAGCTCCTCGAACTGGCCCTGCGCCGCATCGATCTGAAGCAGCACGTCCTTCACCTGCGCGATCACCTGATCGACCAGCTCGATCCGCTCCTCGGGCGGCGCGTCCGGGGGAAGCGACTCGAGCTTGGCGATGGCGCGGTCGAGCTTCGCGACGGCGCGCCAGAGCTTTGCGATCACGCGATCGCAGGTTGCCGGGACGCCCGGACAGGGACCCCATGACCCCAGGAGCGATCCCAGCGCGCCGCCGTCGACGGCGACGCCTTCGATCGACCCGCCCCACGCTCCCAGCAGGACTCCTAGGTCGGAGCTGTCGACGAAGCCGTCGCCATCGAGATCCCACGGACACCCCCCGCCATCCCCGCCTGCGAGGGCGACGATGGCGAGGGCTCCGACCGGAGCGGCGCCGAGTCCGCTTCCGGCTTTCGCCGCCGGGGGGCAGAGCGCCACCGCGAGAGCGAAGGCGAGGAGCGCCCACGCCCGGAGCCATCCCGCGCTCGCCGGAGCGCGGAAGGAGGCCTTCGATGGGCACGCTCGCGCCGTCGACTCGACGGCAGCCGTTGCGTGCCTTGCGCCGAGGTTCGCCTCGCCCGGCTCGCGCCGGGACCGAACACGATCGTTGCAGTTCATCCCGTTCCCCTTTCTGGCTCCGCCCCGAAAGTCCCCCTCCGTCTTCGGGCAGCCCGATGCGGCTCACGGCGGCGAAGCGGTCGCCGCCACCGACGTTCGCGTCGACCGCGATGCCCCGACCAGCCGAGGGCTCTCCCGACCGTCGCGTTCGGAGAGCGGGACGTGCGATGCAGAGCGCACAGTGCGACGCACCCTGCGCGCTCCGCAGGAGGCGTCTCGTTCATGGAAAGCCGTCGGCCGCGCACGCGTCCGCCGACCGTGGGGCGGCGCCCCACTGTTTCGTCCCAATCCACGTA
The DNA here is from genome assembly GCA_937871505.1 of uncultured Planctomycetia bacterium. Lineage (GTDB taxonomy): Bacteria > Planctomycetota > Phycisphaerae > Phycisphaerales > SM1A02 > CALMPF01. The sequence continues at coordinate 9,310 of CALMPF010000069.1, forward strand.
CTACCCAGTTGGTACCCAGTTGCTACCCAGCGTGAACCCAGTGAGAACCCAGCCTCCACCCATTCCGCACGCAGGCGACCACCACCCTGCCCGACGCGTTCACACCCCGGCCATGTCGCCACCGACGGCCGACGCGCACTTCGCCTGAGGGCCCCCGCAGTCCGGAGGCACCTTCGGCCCAGGCATCGAGTCGAATATAGAGGAAACCGCCGCCAGTTCAAGATGGAGGGTGTCCCGGGACGCAGACACTGCCCCAAGGGAGCCCGCTCCGGCAAGGCGGGCGGGCGCAGGGGGACCGGCGACGGCGATGGGCGGCGCGCTCCCGCAGGCTGGTGGCAGCGGCGGAGCGTCTCTGCGAGCACTGGCCTGCGCTGCACCCCTGCCGGGCCCACGACCGTCGCCGAAGTGGTTCTACGCTCTCGCACCGTGTCGCTGGCGCAGCACTCGAGCTTCTCGCCCGGCTTGGCGATCCTCGTCGCCGTCGCCGCGATCATCGGCGTGCTCCTCACCTTCGCGGGTGCGCGGCTGCTTCCCCTGCTCCTGGGAATCGTCGGCCTTGCCGCCGGAGGCGGTGTCGGGGCCATCCTCGGCGAGTCCCTTCCCGCGGGGGTTCCCGTCGTCGCCTGCGCCATCGGCGGCGGAGCGCTGGGTGCCATCCTCGCGTCGCTCTCCTCTCGACTCGCCGCGGCAGCGACGCTGGCGACGGTGCTCGCCGCATCGGGCTGGCTCGCGGTCGCCAGCGCGGAGCGACGGGGGTGGGTTCAGCTCGAGCACCAGGCGGGCCCCGGCGCAGCGGCCGCACGTCCAGACTCGAACGGCCCCGGACTCGACCAGCGCGAAGCCGTCGTCAAGGCGATCGCGGCGCTGCGCACTTCGCTCGGAATCGAAGGCGTCGATCGGGCGCGGGGGAGCGACGCTTGGGGCGGGCCCGATCCGACGGGCGGGCGGGCGCAGCCGAGTTCGCCGGGTCCGGGCGCCGAGGTGTCGCATGCCTCCCACGGCGATCTCGCGGAGCCATTCCGGAGGCCGGAGTTCAGGGTCGGCATGGCGGCCGCGCTGGCGCCGCCGCGCGCCGTCGGCGATCTCCTCATCGCCCAGTGGAGGGCGGCGTCGCGTCCGCTGCGGACGTTGATGGTCGCCGTCGCCGCGATGTGCGCCTTCATCGGCCTCTGCGTAGGCGTCGTCGCCAGCCGCTGGACCGCCGCAGTCACCACGGCGCTCGTCGGAAGCCTGCTCCTCGTCGGCTGCATCGCGGTCGGCACCGCGGCGATCATGCCCGCGCGCGCCGCGTCCGATCGGCCATCCGAGAGCGGCCCGGAGCCGGGCTCGAAGCCCGATGAACAGCGGGAGGCGACGCCGAGTCTCGGCGGCGCTCAGGGCGCGACGGCGGCGTGGACGGCGCTCTGGGCGGCCCTCGCGATCGCGGGGACCGCGGTGCAGACGCTCAGCAGGCCTTCACCCAAGCCCGCCCCGCGAGCGTGAGCAACGCGCGCGAGTGTCCCTGCGTCACCGGGCCGCTCGAGGTCAGCTCGGGCGCCCGGCATGCACGCCTCCCGCGAGACGAGTCCCCGTGGCGCGTCCGGGCCGACCGCCCGTGACGGCATCGCTGGGCGCCGAGTCGCTGAGTCGCTGAGTCGCCGCGGCGCCGAGCCCGCGCCAGGTTCCTTGCAAAAGAGCCGATGCGCATCTGCAAGGTCCGGCCGCCCTCTCCGGATGGAACCCGCAGGGTGGGCGGAGTCGGGCAGGACCGTCGCCGCGCCCCGCGGAGGCGCTCGCAGGCCTGCCGCTCCCCGTTCGCCCGGCCCTCCCCGACTCGCCTCTCACCCCAATCGAGCCTCCCCGTGCCACTTCCAAACCCCGCTTCGCGCGCGGTCGCCGGCTGCGCCCTCGCGATCGCCGCAGCCGCTCCGGCCAACGTCGTCATCAACACGTGGAGCTCCTCGTCGGAGTTCCATCATCGCCGCATCGGCGTTCCGGATCAGGATCAGATCCGCGCGGGACTGCCCAACGAGGGGATCTGCTACTGCGTGCCGACATCGGTGATGAACCTGCTCATGTACATCGCCAACCACGGCTTTCCGCAGGTGGTGCCCGGGCCGGGAAACCACGCCTCGCCCGGGGCCTTCCCGATCTACACCGGGCTCATCGGCCTGATGGGCGTCGCCGCGGGGGTCGGCCCCGGCGCGGCACCGCCCCACGATCCCGACTGTCTCGATCCCGGCGGACCAGAGGGTGACGGCATCTGCACGAAGGAGCCCTGCGGGACGAGCTACGCGAAGCTCAAGGCCACGGTGCTCGATCCGACCGGACAGGGTTCGCTCGGCTGGCTCGCCGGCGCCGCGGGCAAGCTCGTCGTGACCACGCAATACCACGCTCCGCCCGAGACCCCGATCGCGTTCACGACGCTCGGCAAGATCGCGCATCAGGGCGCCGTGCTCTGCGTCAGCTTCGGCGTCTACGTCCCCGCCGGCACGCTCTTCGGGACGCCGATCTACCAGCGCTCAGGCGGCCACAGCGTGACGCTGAACGAGATCCTCGCCAGCGGCAACAGCCGCCTGCTCTTCGCGCGCGATCCAGCGCAGGGCAACGGCGATCCCACCGCGCCATCCCCGTACGCCTCGCGGCTCTACGACTGCTCGCAGGAGGACTTCCTGATCGCAGATGGCCTGCCCGGGGAGGCGTGGAGCTCCATCAACCTCGAGTCGCGCACGGTGCTCGCCTCGCCGGGGGCGCCCCTCGATGTTTCGACCTCCGGCCAGGCCCATCCCGTGCGCCGACTGCTCGGTGGGTACCTCGCGATCCGCCCCAAGTTCGGCGCCTTCTGGAAGGGCCCCGAGATCTCCAGCGTCGCCATGGCGGCGGGTTTCGCGGGGACCGGGGCACCCGGCGCGGAGACGTCCTGGCCGCTCGGCGAAGCGACCCTCGTCGATCTCGCGATCGATCGCGACCTCGTCGGGTGGTACGCGCTGACGGCATCCGACGGTGCGGGCCCGGCCAGCCTCGTCCACATCGACCCGCTCGGGGATGGCGGACTCCAGATCACGCCCCTCGCCGCGACGGACGCGACGAGGCTCGTCCTCGGGCGGCGCGCGGCGCTCTTCACGATGGATCCGGCGGCGCGGGTCGTCGAGACGTTCTCGGCAACCGGCAAGCGGCTCGCGACCGCGTCCCTCGATGGCGTTCCCGCCGCGATCGCCTTCGCAGACGCCACCGATCGCGTCGTCGTGCTCACCCTCGGCGACGACGGAGGAGCGTCGATCGTCGAGCTCGCGGAGGAGCTCGAGCGCGGTGCGCCCGCGATCGTCCACCCGCTCCCCGCAGGCGCGATCACCAGTCCCCGGGCCGCGATCGCCATCGATCCGCTCGACCCGACGACGGTCTGGATCGCCTCGCGCGACGAGGGTGCGCTCACCGCCTTCGCGCTCGATCCGACGGGCGCCTCGGCGCCGGTCGCGGTCGCGATGATCGCCGGACTGACGGCTCCCGCGAGCATCGACTTCGACGACGCGGGCGTGCTGCACGTCGCCGACGAGGGAGTCGCGCGGCTCTTTGCGCGCGGCCTCGACGGCGGCTGGAGCGAGCTGTTCGGTCACGCGCTCGAGGGCGTCGCGATCGGGCCGGTCCTGCGGATCGCGCGGAGCCGCACCAACTTCGACCCCGCGCTGCATGCGACGCCGTCGTGGCAGGACGCGCCGGCGGATCTCTTCGGAGATCCGGCGATCATCGGCGGCGGCCTGATCGTCCCCGACTGTCAGGGCGACCTCAACGGAGACGGGACCGTCGACGGGGCCGATCTGGGGCTCTTCATCGCCGCGTGGGGAACGCAGAGCCTCGGCTCCGCCGGTGCCGGGATCGCGGATCTCGACGGTGACGGCACGGTCGGCGGGTCCGACCTCGGGATCCTGCTGTCGCGCTGGGGTTCGTGTCCGGAGTGAGCGTGCCGGAGAGCCCTGCGCCGAGCACTCCAGCGCTGGGACTCGTCTGCTGCGGCCGCCCGGATGCGGCATTCTGGCGGCGTCGCAGCTCGGCTTCGGGCCTCGACATAGCACTGCGGCGACGCCGCGGGCGGCACCCTGCGGTTGCGCTTCCGAGGCCAGGCGCGCGGAGCGGCCGCGAGGGCGCGTCACGGCGCCGGCGCGCCGGCGCCGCGGAGCACCACCGCGAAGTCGGCGGGTGTCGCCGAGGTGGCGCCCTGCGCCGCCTCGACGAGCGGCTGGACGAGCAGCGGGAGCAGGAGAATCGCAGCGGCTCCTGAGAGCGCAGCGACCCGCGGCCAGATCGAGGGCGTGGGCACCACCGCCTCGGCCTGCGGCGTCGGCGGAGAGAGCAGCGGCAGTCCGACCAGCCGCAGGTAGTACCACGCGCTGATGGCGCTGTTGATGCAGGCGATGATGACCAGTCCGATCTGCCCCGCCTGGATGCCGCCGATGAAGAGGTAGAGCTTCCCCCAGAAGCCCAGCAGCGGCGGCAGCCCGATGAGCGATCCGGCGCTGATGGCCATCGCCGCCGCGAGCAGCGGGTGGCGCCGGGCAAGGCCGGCGAGATCGGCGAGCGACTCGATCTCCTCGCCCTGGCGCTCCAGCCCCGCGAGGATCGCGAACGCCGCGGTGTTCATCACGCCGTAGGCGAGCAGGTAGAAGAGGACCGAGTTGAGCCCGAGCCCCGGCCCGGCGATCAGCCCGATGATCATGTACCCGGAGTGGGCGATCGAGCTGTAGGCCAGCATCCGCTTCGCCGAAGATTGAAGCAGGGCGCCGACGTTCCCGAGGGTCATCGTCATCGCCGCGATGATCCAGAGCGCGTAGAGCACCGCGCGCGGGAGCCCGTCGTGGAAGATCCGGGCGCCGGAGTCGTCGACGACCGAGTGTCCGTGCCAGCCGACGGTGCCGAGCAGCAGCATCAGCGCGAGCATGCCGGCGGCCTTGGGAACGAAGGCCAGGAACGCCGTCACCGGAGAGGCGGCTCCTTCGTAGACATCCGCCGCGTAGAAGTGCATGGGGGCTGCGGCGATCTTGTACGCCACGCCGAGGATCGCCAGGATCAGCCCGAGCACCGCGAGGATGCCGAGACCTCCGGCGGCCGCCTGGGCCGCGAAGACGTCCCGCATCTCGGTGAGGATCAGCGTCCCCGCGGCGCCGTAGAGCATCGCGAAGCCGTAGAGGAACGTCGCCGTCGCCAGCGCCCCGAGGAAGAAGTACTTCACCGCCGCTTCGAGGGCCCGCCGGGAGGGGCGGCTGATCGCGACCATGATGTAGGTCGGCAGCGAGGTGAGCTCGAGGGCGAGGAAGAGCCAGATCAGGTCGTTCGCCGTCGAGACGAGCATCAGGCCCGTCACGCTGAGCAGGAAGAACGCGTAGTACTCCCCGCGGATCACGCGGATCGGATCGAACGCCGCCCGGCCCGAGGCGAAGGCGGCCTCGATCCTGCGATCGACGAGTCCGATCGAGACCAGGCAGAGCATCGCCCCGATGGCGCAGATCGCCATTCGGACGGGCTTGCCCAGCATCGGCATCAGGAGCCCTGCCGCCTCCGCGCGCTCGGGCGTGTGCACCAGCGGGACCAGCAGCATCGCCGCCAGCAGCGAGATCACCACGGCGGCGGGCGTCGCATCGCGGAGGGCGCGGCTGCGCGAGAGACCGAGGATCGTCGCGACCACGGCTCCCGTCAGAAGCACCATCTCGGGCACCACGAGGATCAGCCTCGCGAGCGTCACCGCGGCTGCTCCCGCTGCATCGGCCTGGGCGAGGAGGACGGGTGCGACGCTCATGGCGCGGCTCCTTCCTCGGCGCCCGCGAGCCGGCTGTGCTCGCGCTGGCTCACCAGCGGGCGCGTCGCCCGCTCGGTCGCGCGGTCGATCCCCTCAGCGAGCACGAACCCGCCCTCCGGCTGCGCCTCGGACGCGGCGACCGCGAGCCGCGCGTAGGGCCGGAGCGTCTCGATCACGCTGCCCTCGATCGCGTCGGTCAGGGGCTTCGGCTGAAGCCCGATCGCCAGGCAGAGGACCGCAAGCGGCACGAGGACCGCGATCTCGCGGGGGGAGAGGTCCGTCGGCAGCGCCGAGGGGCTGCCGTGGTCGTCGTGTCCGTGACCCGCTCCGCCGGGCACCTTCGGCGGTCCGAAGACGATCTTGCCGAGCATGATGAGCAGGTACATGGCGGCGAGGATCATCCCCAGGCCCGCGATCGCCGCGTACCACGGCCCGAGCGGGCCCGGATAGCCCGTGGTCGCGTCGCGCGTGCTGATGAAGGCGCCGAAGAGACAGAGGAACTCGCTCACGAAGCCGTTGAGCCCGGGGAGCCCGAGCGAGCTGAGCGTGAAGAAGACCATGAAGAACGCCCAGACCGGCATCCGCCGCGCGAGCCCGCTCATCGCGTCCATGTCGCGGGTGTGGAAGCGCTCGTAGATCATCCCGATGCAGAGGAAGAGCGCCCCCGTCGAGAGACCGTGGTTGATCATGTAGAGCACCGAGCCCTGCGCGCCGACCGGGTTGAGCGCAAAGAGCCCGAGCACGCAGAAGCCGAGATGGCTGACCGACGAGTACGCGACGAGGCGCTTGACGTCGTCCTGCACCCAGCAGATCAGCGCGGCGTAGAGGATTCCGATGATCGAGAGCGTCGCGATGAACGGCGCGTACTCCTCCACCGCCGTCGGGACCATCGGCAGCGCGAAGCGGAAGAGGCCGTAGGTGCCGAGCTTCAGCAGCACGCCCGCGAGAAGCACGCTCCCCGCCGTCGGCGCCTCGGTGTGCGCCAGCGGCAGCCAGGTGTGCACCGGGAAGAGCGGCACCTTCACCGCGAAGCCTGCCATCAGCGCCAGCAGCACCATCCCCTGCTGCTCTGCGGAGAGCTGCGTCGAGGCGAAGTCGGTCAGTGCCGCGATCGAGAACGTCCACGCGCCGTCGGCGGCGAGCGACGCCTGCCAGGCGACGTAGAGCAGGCCCGCGAGCGTGAAGAGCGAGCCGGTGAAGGTGTACAGGAAGAACTTGATCGACGCCCGCTCGCGATTCGGTCCGCCGAAGATCGCGATCAGGAAGAAGAGCGGGATGAGGGTGAACTCGAAGCAGATGTAGAAGAAGACGACGTCGCGGGCGAGGAAGACCCCGTTCACCGCCGCCGCGAGACCGAGCATCCACGCGTAGTACTCGCGCTGCCGCTCCTGGACGGCCGTGAAGGAGCCCGCGACGCAGAGCGGCAGCAGCAGGCAGTTGAGAAGGACCAGCGCCATCGCGACCGAGTCGGCGCCGAGCGCGAGCTCGATGCCCAGGGGGCGCAGCCACGTCGCCTCGGAGGCGAGGGCGAACGCGCCGGTCCCCCAGGCGCCGAAGAACACCGCCGCGACGAGGCCATGGGCGACCAGGACCATCGAGCCCGCCAGCGCGACCCAATGCGAGAGCCGCGATGGAACCGCCGCGGCCGCAATCGCCGCCGCCAGCGGAATGAGGATGAAGAGCGCCGCGGTCACGCGCCGAGCCTCCAGATCCAGAAGAGGACCACGACTCCCGCGACGATGAAGGCGATGCCGCCCGCCATCGCGACGGCGTAGCCCTGGAGGACGCCGTTCTGGAGCGGCTGGATGAAGCGGCCGAAGAACCGCGGGATCCGGGCGATGCCGTCGACGAGGAGGCCGTCGACGATGTAGCGGTCGATGAAGCCGAGCACGTGGCCAAGGAACCACAGCGGCATCCGGATGACGATGTCGTAGAGCTCGTCGACGTACCACTTCCGCTCGGCGCCGAGGGGAATCCAGCGCAGGAGCGGGTGCGCCAGGAGCGCGTTGCGCAGCCTGTCGGCGGCGCCGCGGTCGAGCAGGTGCAGCCAGGCCGCGATCGAGAGGCCGACGATGCCGAAGACCGCGGAGACGTAGTACATCGCCTTGTGCGGATCGAGGCCGAAGAAGGCGGCGGGGTGCGCGTGCACGTCGTGCGGCGGGACGCCGGAGGCGGCGCTGCTGCGGGCGGCCATCCACTCGACCCACCCGGGGTGCGCCGCGTCGCCGCCGATGAAGCAGGGAAGCGCCGCGAGGACCGCGCCGATGGCGAGGATCACCAGGACCCCGTTGATCGCCAGGCGCGGCGCGTGGGGATGGAAGCCCCCGCTGCCGTGGCCGCCGTGATCGTCGTGCCCGGCGGCCGCGTGGCCAGCGTGGTCAGCGTGGCCATCGTGGCCGCCATGGTCCTCCGCGGCGTCATGCGCCTCGTCGCCGGGCTCGAAGTGGACCGGTCCGGCGCAGACGCGGAACCAGACGCGGAACGCGTAGTACGCCGTCATCGCCGCGGTCGCCAGGCCGAGCCAGCCGAGGAACGCGTAGCCCCAGCCCGGACGCGTCTCGCTGGAGACGAACGCCTCCGCGAGAATCAGGTCCTTCGAGAAATAGCCTGAGAGACCCGGGAAGCCCGCCAGCGCCAGGCATCCCACGAGCATCGTCCACGCGACGACTCTCCAGCCGGGCATCCACGCGAGGCCGGAGAGCTTGCGGAGATCGAGCTGCCCCGCGAACCCATGCATGATGGCGCCGCAGGTGAGGAAGAGCACCGCCTTGAAGAAGGCGTGGGTGAAGACGTGATAGACCGCGCCGTACGCGGTGATCGCGCCGAGCCCCAGGAACATGTACCCGAGCTGGGAGATCGTCGAGTACGCCATGATCCGCTTGATGTCGTGCTGCGCCATCCCGATCGTCGCCGCGAAGAGCGCGGTGAGGCCGCCGACCCACGCGACCAGCGGAAGGGCGAGCGGATCGAGGTGGAAGAGCGGATAGGTCCGGGCGATGAGGTAGACGCCCGCGGTGACCATCGTCGCGGCGTGGATCAGCGCCGAGACCGGCGTCGGCCCCTCCATCGCGTCCGGAAGCCAGACGTAGAGCGGAAGCTGGGCGCTCTTGCCGAACGCCGCGAGCATCAGGAGGAAGGGAATCGCGCGGACCGACCAGCCCGCCTCTCCCTCGCCTCCCGAGGCGGCGAGCGCGTGGAAGAGACCGTCGTACTCGACGGTGCCGTAGTTCAGCCAGATGAGGAAGATGCCCAGCGCCAGGCCGAGGTCGCCGACGCGGTTGACGATGAAGGCCTTCTTCGCGGCCGCGACCGCGCTCGGCTTGGTGTAGTAGTACCCGACGAGCAGGTAGCTCGCGAAGCCGACGCCCTCCCAGCCGAGATAGAGCAGGACGAGGTTGTCGCCGAGCACCAGGCAGCTCATGGCGAAGAGGAAGATGCTCACGCCCGCGAAGAAGCGCGGGTAGCCTCGCCCCACGTCCGGCTCCATGTACTCGCTCGCGTAGAGCGCAATCAGCGTCCCCAGCGGGACGACGAAGCACATCCAGAGCAGCGAGAGCCCATCGACGTAGAACGCGAAGCTCGCGACGATCCCCTCGCGCGGAGCGTCGGGACCTCGCCCGGTCCACGCGATGTCGATCCAGTCGAAGAGGTGGATCGTCGTCGGACCGTCCACGCGTCCGTACAGGGCGAAGACGAGGACCGACGCGATTCCAAGCAGGCCGATGGTGATCCACGCGGGGAGCTTCCCCTTGACGCGGAAGGCGGCGCAGGCGGTGCACAGGATCGCCGAGATCGCCGGGAGCCAGAGAATCCAGCCCGCCCACGCGAGTTCCGGCCGCGCGATCGCCGCGGGAATGGCCGCGGCCGCGCTGGCGGCGTCGATCGGGACCGTTGCGGTGCCGGTGGCGGCGAGAAGCGCGAAGGGGCTCATTCGCGGAGCTCCGACCACGCCTCGGCGCTGAGCGTCTCCCGATGCCGGAAGAGCAGGACCACGAGCCCCAGCGCGAGCGCCGCCTCGGCGGCAGCCACGGTGAGGAGGAAGATCACGAAGACCTGTCCCGAGAGATCAAGGTGCATCCTGCCGAAGCCGATCATCGCCAGCGCCGCACCCTGGAACATCAGCTCGGTGCAGAGGAACATCAGGATCATGTTCCGGCGCACCAGGAAGCCGATCAGCCCGAGCCCGAAGAGCACCGCACTGAGGAGGAGCACGAGGTGGAGCCCCGCCGCGTCCATCCCTGCGGCGCGGTCGACGCCCACGAAGGCGTGGCGAGCGGCGAAGAGCGGCAGCGCCGCCTGCTCGATCGGCGCGGCGAAGGCGGTGCTCACGCGCGACCTCCCCCGGCCGGACCGGAGCGACCCCGCGCGTCGGGATCGCCGGGCTCGAGCGCGGCCCGATCGGGATCGAACGCCTCCGGGTCGGTCTCGTCGAACCCCCGCCGCCGCGCGCCGACGGCCTCGCGGCGCCGTTCGTCGCCGAGCTCGGCCTGCCGCCGGGCGAGGATGACGGCGCCGAACATCGCCATCGTGAGGATCACGCCGGCGAGCTCGAGGCTCACGGGGAACGAGGCGACCAGCACCAGCCCGACGCGCTGCGTGTTGCCGGGCCGCGCCGAGTCGGGAAGCTCGATCGTCCGCGTCGCACCGGCAGCATCGATGATCTCGACCGATGCCACGCCGTCGCGGACCGCGATCGCACCCCCGTCTTCCCTGCGGATCACCCTCTGAAAGCCCGGGGCGATCGTCGCGATCGCCGCGTTGCGGGCCCGCGGCATCGCGTCGAGGTCGGCCCACGCTCGCGACTCCGCCGCACTGACGTCCGCGGTCGGCCACGGCTGTCCCGGGCGAGTCTCTCCCTCCGGCGTCCGCCCGAAGAGGGCGTCGCCGAGCACCGCGACGAGCACGAGGCCGACGAAGACAGCCGCCGCCGGCTCGCGCGGGTGGCGGTCGTACTCCGCCAAGGCCCGCATGTCTTCCTCGCTCTCCGCCTGCTGGGCGAGCATGAGCACGAAGAGGTACGTGATGAGAATCGCCCCGGCGTAGACGATGATCAGCGCGAAGGCCATGAACTCCGCGTGCAAGAGCACGAAGAGCCCGGCGGAAGCGATGACGACGAGGACGAAGTAGAGCGCCGCGTACACCGGACGCGGGTGAGAGATCATCCGCGCCGCGGCGGCGACGGCGACCGCGGCAAAGATCGCCAAGAGCACGGGGAAGTCCCACAGCGTCGCGCCGGCCCCGGCGGCAAGCTGCGCTGCGAGATAGGCGACGGCTGCGAAGGCAACCAGCCCGCCGAGGTTCTTCACGCTCCGCGCCCCGGGCCTCAACATGATGTAGAGGCCGATCGCTCCAACCGCACAGGTTGCGTACAGCAGCAGTGGCGCCATGAGTCGGAGCGGGAACGCGAGCCGCCGCGGCTGGCGATCGGGGCAACGGCGTCCGGCGACGCGGCGGAAGCGGCTGCCGAATCGTCGAACCGACGGCGGTCGAGGGCGTGGAAGATATGCCCGGACGCCCGAAGCCGCAAGCGATCATCGCCGCGCGACGGACGCGGCGACTGAGGCGATTGGGGCGAGTCGGGCGAGCCGCGGGGTCGGGGCGATGGGGCGAGTGGGGCGATCGGGGCGATGGGGCGCGTGGGGCGAGCCGCGGGGTCGGGGCGAGCAGAGCGATTGGGTAAGCCGGGCGAGCCGCGGGGTCGGCGGGAGCCGGGGGATCAGGGGGATCAGGGGGATCCGGGGGATCAGGGGGATCAGGGGGCGTCGTTGTGTTCGCTCGTCGCGGACACCACCGCGATCGGGGGAACTGGGGCGAGTGGGGCGAGTGGGTCGACCGGGGCGAGCGGGGGCAGCCGGGCGGGCGGCGGGATCGGGGCGACTGAGGGGCGTCGTGGCGTTCGCTCTTCGCCGACGCCACCACGATCGGGTGGACTCGGGCGATCGGGGCGAGCGGGACGAGCGGCGGGATTGGGGCGAGCAGCGCGATCGGCGGAGCCGGGCGGGCGGTGAGCGCAGGAGTGAGCGCAGGAGTGGACACACCTTGCGCACGCATGGCCACACCCTGCGCAGGAACGGACACACCCTGCGCGGCCGAGACCCTCGCCGCCCGTGCGCATGGACACACCTTGCGCGGGAATGGACACACCTTGCGCACGCAAGGCCACACCCTGCGGACTCCCGAGCCGCTCGCGGCTTGGGCCTGCGGATCAGTTATAAGACTTGGCGCCAGCGCGACGACGCAACCATGGCCACACCCTGCGCAGAAGTGGACACACCTTGCGCAGGACGCGCCACACCCCGCGCATGACGGCACCCGCATGGCCATACCCGCATGGCCGAACCCTTCGCACTCAGGACCGTCCCGGGACTGGGCCGGGTGACGTGGCATTCAGCACTCGACGTCCGCGCGGAGGGGCGCCGTCCGGCGTCGAACGTCGCCTCGCCGGGCGCTCGGCCGCCGGCATTGAGACGCGGTCTCAACAAGGTGCACTATCCTCCCGCGTATGACATCCACCGCCAAAGGACCCTCAGGGGGATGCCCCTTCCAGCACCTGGGTGGGGCGGCCGGCACTCCGGCGCCCGCGAGAGCCCAGCCGAGCCCCGCGTCCGCTCAACCGGACTCGCCAGTGCCTCAGGCAGCGCCAGCGCTCACTCGACCTCTGGCAGGGCCTGCGCCGTCCGCGCAGCCAGACGCAGACATGCCTCACCCCTCGGCCATGCCTCACCCCACGGCCACGCCTCAGCCCGCGGCCATGCCTCAGCAACCGAGCCTGATGGATCGCCTCAAGGCCGAGACCCGCAAGGCCCACGACGAGACGGAGGCGATTCCGTTCAGCGCAGCGATGGTCGCGGAACGCCTCCCGGTGGAGCGTTTCGTCGGCCAGCTCGCAGCGTATCGAATCGTGCACGCCGCGCTCGAGTCGGCGCTCGCGGCGGCAACGCAGCCCGAGGTGCGCAGCGTCTGGCGGAACGATCTCGCGAAGGGTCCGCTCCTCGAGCGCGACCTCGCGGCGTTTGCGCGGCGCGGGATCGCCTTCGACGACGCCGGAATCGGTCCGGCGAGCGAGTTCGCGGAGTCGATCGGCCGCGCCGCCGAGCGCGATCCTCTGCGACTGCTCGGAGCCCTCTATGTCCTCGAAGGCAGCACGCTCGGCGCCGCGGTCCTGCGCGGTCATCTCGCCAGCGCGTACGGCCTGACCGCCGACGAGGGACTGGCGTATCAGTCGCCGTACGGCGCATCGCCGATGCCGCACTGGCGCGAGTTCAAGGCGCGGATGAACGACGCCGTCGTCGAGCCGACGGCCCAGGAGCGGGTGATCGCCGGGGCCATCGAGGCGTTCGAGAGGATCGGTCGCATCCTGGCCTCGCTCTCCGACGGGCTTTCCGGAGGGGCCGCCAACGGGGTGACCGCAGGCGCTGCGCGAGACGCTGAGACGTGACGAGAGGCAGTCGATGGCCGAAGTTCGCGCCTGACGGAGCATGGACAGGCTCTCGCCGGCGCCGAGCGAGCGTTCGCGGACGGGTCCCGCGCGGGCCGGACGACGGCCGTCCAGTCGGACGCCCGTCCCGACCCAGCGCCGCGCCCGGGCCGAGCGCGGTGATGATCCCCGTCCCCGGTGCGCCCGCGGGGCGCGAGCGCGCCGCGCACCGCACCTTTCGGCGGGTCGCGCCGTCATGACCGGCGCTCCGGTTCCCCGTGCGCTCGACAAGCGCCCCGCCGCTCCAGATCCAAGCGACTTTCTCGGCGCTCGGCCGCCGTCGCGGCGCGCCTTGGCCTTCACATCGCTTCTGCTCTTCGCTGCGTGCCTGCCCGACGCGATGCTTCCGCCGGTGCTGAAGGCGCTGGTCATCGACCGACTCGGCGCGACCGCGCCCCAGGCGCACTGGTTCATGAGCATCAACCTGCTCGGCGCACTGGGAGCGATCCCGCTGCTTGCCGCGCTGCGACGGCGCTCCGCTCCGGCGCTCCAGGTCGCCGTCGCCGCGGCAGCGAACGCCCTGCTTCTGCTGGGGATCTCGTTCTCGACCAGCTTCGCCGCGGCGATGGCACTCCGCGCTCTCGAAGGCGTGGCCGACATGATCGCCTTCGCGGTGCTGCTCGATCTGACCGCGAAGGCAGGCGGCACGCGCACGCAGGGGCGTCGCCTTGGCGTCGCGACGACCGTCCTGATGCTGGGGCTCGCCTCCGGCGCTTTGCTCGGCGGACGAATCGGCGACCCGACGACCGTCCTCGCCGTCGGGGCGGCCGCGTGCGCAGCCGTGGCCCTGCTCGCGATCTCCGGAAGGCGGCTGATGCGACGCTCGGTGGCGAGCTGTCCGGCGGTCGAGGTGGCGCCGATCGCCCGCGAGCGGCGCATCCCGCTCTGGACGGTCGCGCTCATGATGGGGAGCGACCGGATGCTCGGCGGCCTTCTCACCGTCACCATCCCACTGCTCCTCACAGCGCGCATGGGGTGGCCGCAAGAGCGTGTCGGAGGCTTCCTCGCGGTGCCGCTCCTGCTCATGGCCCTCGGCGCCTATCCGGCGGGCCGGATCGCGGACCGCGTCGGCAACCTCTACGCGCGGAGCGTCGCCGCGCTGGTCTACGCGGCGGCGCTCGCGGTCGTTCCGATCGTCGGCGGAGCGAGCCCGGTCGCCATCGCGGCGACGCTCCTCGTGCTCGGCGCCGCGGCAAGCGCCCTGATGCCCACGGGGATGGCCCTCGCCGCCCGGACCGGCAAAGGCGCCGTCGCGATGGCCTCAGGCCACGCGGCGGGGAGTATCGGATATGCGCTGGGGATCGCCGGAGCCGGCGCGATGCTCGCGTTTCTCGGCGGTCCGGCCCCTTCGCACGCGACGTACACGATGGTGATCCAGCTCTTCGCGCTCCTGCACGTGACGGTCACGGGCATCGCCCTCGTCGAGGCTCGGTGGGGCGCCGCGGCGCGCTCCGACCTTGCCGCCGAGTCTCTCCACCCGAGCGATCCCCACGACGTCGGCGATCCTGCCGAGCGCGCCAGCCCCGCCGATTCAAACAGCTCATTCGATCGAACAAACTCGGCCGGTCCTTCGGATGCAGCCGACGACATCGGACCGGCCCGCGGTGGCAACGGCGAGCGGCCCCGATCGCGCGTGCCGACGCGGGCGTAGCGACCGAGACACCCTCGCACTCCAGCGCTGGGACTCGCCTGCCGCAGTCACCCGAAGGGGCGTCTCGCGGCGTCGACGCGCGCGTCGCTCACCTCCCTCGCCGTTCGGGGTTGAAGCCCCGCAGCGCGACCGTCGGCGTCCGGCCTTCGTCGCCTCTTGGTTCGGAGCATCGAGCTTCGTCAGGCTTGCGACGAAGCCAAGGGGCTCCGAAGACACTGGGCTCCGAAGCCAAGGGGCCACCGGCTCCGAAGCCACGGCGGCCGAGCGGGCGGCGACGCCAGGGAGCGCCGGAGTGCTCGCTACGATCGCGGCTCATGCTCGTCACCGCTGCGCGCGACATCGAGCTGGCGGAGGCTGCGGCCTCCGCGGTCGTCCAGGTGCATCGGCGCCTCGTCGATCTGCTGCGCATCGGGATGACGCTTCCCGAGATCGATTCAGCCGTCGCCCGGACGCTCGAAGAGCTCGGCTGCCGCAGCGCGTTTCTCGGCTACCGCGTGAAGGGGCTTCCCCCCTATCCGAGCCACGCCTGTCTTTCGCTCAACGAGTGCATCGTCCACGGAACCCACACGATGACGCGGCGCGGCCTCGAGCGCGGCGACCTGCTCAAGGTGGACATCGGCGTCAAGCGCGACGGGTTCATCGGCGACGCGGCCTGGACCTACGCCATCGCGGACGCCGACGAGACCGCGCTGGCGCTGATGGCCTGCGGGCGCGAGTCGCTGCGGCGCGGCGTCGCGGCGATGCTCCCCGGCCGTCCGCTCGTCGACTGGGCACGCGCGGTGCAGGGACACGTCGAGCGGGAGCGGCGATTCTGCCTCGTCCGCGGGCTCGGCGGCCACGGGTACGGGCGCACGCTCCACGCGGCGCCGTTCATCTCGAACGTCGAGCCGTCCTATCACGGCGAGTGGAACGAGGCGTTCCGGCGGTTCGAGCCGGGGATGCTGCTCGCGGTGGAGCCGATGATCGCCCTGTCGAGCACCGAGATCCGCTCGACGCGCGGCGCGTGGCCGATCTTCACGGCCGACGGCTCGATGAGCGTCCACTACGAGGCGGACGTGCTGATCGGCGGTTCGGGGCCGCGGAACCTGACCGAAGAGCTCTTCGAGCTGCCGGACATCGTGGGATAGGCCGAGCGGCCCGGCGCCCGCGTCGGCGAGCGGGCCCAGCGCGCGGCAACCCGAGGACCGGGAGCGGCGCACGCTCGAACGGAGTGCGCCGGCCGCGCCACGATCGACTGCGGCTCCGACACCCGCGCGCCCCGTCCACAGCACGCCGGAATCACGCCGCAATCACGCCGCAACGACGCCGGAACGACTCCGCAACGACGCCCTGCCGACCACCCCATGACCACCCCATGACCGCCGCCCCCGCCGATTCACCCAGCGCGACTCCCGCAGGCGGCGCCGCGATCTCGACATCGGGCCAGCCGCTCCACGCCGTCCTCTTCGAGGGGATTCACCCGATCGTCGAGGAGCTGCTCCCGCAGGCCGGCTTCACCGTCGAGCGGCACGCCCACGCCCTGCCGCGCGAACGGCTGATCGAGGTCCTCGGCCGCGCCGACCTCGTGGGCATCCGCTCCAAGTCGCGCGTCGACTCGGAGCTGCTCGCCGCAGCTCCGAGGCTCTTCGCCATCGGCTGCTTCTGCATCGGAGTCGACCAGGTCGATCTCCGCGCGGCGGCGCTCCGCGGCATCGCGGTCTTCAACGCCCCCTTCTCGAACACGCGCAGCGTCGCCGAGCTGACCATCGCCGAGGTCGTCGCGCTCTCGCGCCGCCTCTTCGACAAGTCGGCGGCGCTGCATGGCGGACGCTGGGACAAGTCCGCTTCCGGATGCCGCGAGGTTCGGGGACGCACGCTCGGCATCGTCGGGTACGGGCACATCGGCTCGCAGGTTTCGGTGCTCGCCGAGGCGATGGGCCTGCGCGTCCTCTACCACGACATCTCGCCGAAGCTGCCGATGGGCAACGCCCGACCGGTGGCGACGCTCGAAGAGCTGCTCGCCTCCGCCGACGTCGTCTCGCTGCACGTGCCCGCGACCCCGGCGACCCGCGGGCTCCTCGGCGCGGCCGAGATCGCCCGGCTGCGCCCGGGCGCCTTCGTCATCAACAACGCCCGCGGGAACGTCGTCGACCTCCCGGCGCTCGCCGAGGCGCTCCGCGCCGGCCATGTCGGCGGCGCCGCGATCGACGTCTTCCCGGCCGAGCCCGAGGAGTCGAGCTGTCCCTTCGCGTGCGATCTCGCGGGGCTCCCCAACGTAATCCTCACGCCCCACATCGGCGGCAGCACCGAGGAGGCGCAGGAAGCCATCGCCCGCGACGTCTGCGCGAAGCTGGTGCGCTTCGCGCGCAACGGCTCGACCAGCACGGCCGTCAACGTCCCTGAGGTCGATCTCCCGCAGCTTCGGCCCGACCAGCACCGCATCCTTCACTTCCATCACAACGTTCCCGGGGTCCTCGGCAGGATGCACACGATGCTCGCCACGCTGGGCGTCAACATCAACGCGGAGCATCTCCAGTCCTCCGGAGACGTCAGCTACGTCATCCTCGACGTCGATCCGGTCGGCGGCGAAGCGGTCAAGCGCGGGCTCGCGGAGGTCCCGGAAACGATCCGCCTGCGCACGCTCTGGTAGCGCGGCGTCGATCGACCGCCGAGCTCCGCGCCGCCCGCGGAGCGACCGACCGGAGGGCGGGAGAGCGGCGGCGGGCGGCGGCGATCTCTCTACACTCCGCGCCATGACATTCACTCCGGACCGTCGTCCATTCCTCGTCGCGTCTGCGATCGCCGCGATGGTCGGCGCGGCGTGTCACGCCGCGTCTCCCTCGCCGGCCGCATCGGCCGGCGCGATCCGGGCGGTCGCCGCGGCCTCTCCCTCCGCCCCGGCGCAGGTGCAGGCGCCGCCGCCGACCGAAGCGCGTCCGGTGAGCGAAGTGCTCCATGGCGAGCGGTTCATCGACGACTACCGCTGGCTCGAGGCGCTGGAGAAGGACTCCGCCGAGGTCGCGGCGTGGACGACCGCGCAGAACGACCACACCCGCGCCGTCCTCGATGCGCTTCCCTGCCGGGCTGCGCTCGAGAGCCGGCTCGCGGAGCTCATGACCGTCGGCGCCGTCTCGGCGCCGGTGACGCGCGGCAACCGCTACTTCTACACGGAGCGCAGCGGCACGCAGAACCAGCCGACGCTCCTGATGCGCGAGGGGCATGACGGCCAGCCCTTCGCGCTCCTGGATGTCAGCGCCCTCGACGATCGGGGCCTCTATGCGCTCGACTGGTGGGTGCCCTCCCCCGACGGCTCGCGGGTCGCCTTCGGGCTCAGCTACGCCGGCGACGAGATGACGACGCTGCACGTGCTCGACGTCGACGGCGGCACATGGCTTCCCGAGGAGATCCCCGGCAAGGTCGGCTTCGGTGGCTGGGCGCCGGAGGGGAACGCCTTCCTCTATACCCGCCTGAGCGACCCCGCGAACCCCTACTCGCGGACGGTGCGCTGGCACGAGCTGGGACGGCATCACCGCCACGATCCGATCCTCGCCGAGCAGGCGGAGCCGAGCCGGATTCCCTACGGGATCCTCGCCCGGAACGGACGCTGGATCACCATGGGCCTGACCGAGGGATGGAGCCGCAACGACCTCGACGTCGTGGATGTCGGAGCGTGGCGGCGCAGCGGCGAATTCGCCCCGGTTCCGCTGGCGCGCGGGCTCAAGGGCCGATCCGATCCCGCCGCGATCATCGGCGACACGATGTACATGACGACGACCGTCGACGCGCCGAACGGGCGCTGCGTCGCGGTCGACCTGACCGACCCCGATCCGGCTCGCTGGCGGACGGTCCTCCCCGAGCGCGCCGACGCGGTGCTCCAGGGCGTGAGTCACGCGCTCGGGATGCTCGTCGCGACCTATCAGAAGGACGCGGCCTCGATCGTCGAGCGCTTCCGCCTCGACGGAACGCCCCTCGGACCGCTCGCGCTTCCCGGGATCGGCTCCGCGGGCATCGCGGTCAACGACGACCGCACCGAGGCGTTCCTCTCCTTCACCAGCTTCAACGACCCCTCGAGCATCTATCGGGTGGACCTCGCCGACGGCGAGCGCTCCCTCTGGGCGCGGCCCGAGGTCGCTGTCGACCCCTCGACCATCGAGGTGCGGCAGGAGTGGGCCACCTCGAAGGACGGCACCCGCGTGCCGATGTTCATCGTGCATCGAAGAGGGCTCTCCCTCGACGGCGAGAACCCGACGCTGGTCTACGCCTACGGCGGCTTCAACGTCTCGCTCACGCCGAACTTCCGCGCGGAGCGCTTCGCGTGGCTCGAGCGCGGGGGCGTCTTCGTGCAAGTCAACCTCCGCGGCGGCGGGGAGTTCGGCGAAGCGTGGCACCAAGCGGGGATGCGCGACCGCAAGCAGAACGTCTACGACGACCTCTACGCCGCGACGGAGCGGCTGATCGAGCTGGGCTACGCCACTCCGAAGCGCATCGCCGTGCTCGGCGGGAGCAACGGCGGGCTGCTCACGGGCGTCGCCGCTGCGCAGCGACCCGATCTCTACGCGGCGGCGATCTCGATGGTGCCGCTGCTCGACATGCTCCGCTATCACGAGTTCCTGATGGCCCGCTTCTGGATCCCGGAGTTCGGCTCCGCGGAGGATCCCGAGCAGTTCGCGTGGCTGCGGGCCTACTCGCCCTATCACAACCTGCGCGAGGGCGTTCGCTATCCGGCGATGTTCATCACCGCGGGCGAGAACGACACCCGCGTGCATCCCCTGCATGCGCGGAAGATGACCGCCCTGATGCAGCGCCTCGCCGCGACGACGCCCGACGCGGCGCCGGTCCTGCTCTGGGTCGACCGCGACGGCGGCCATGGACAGGGGAAGCCGCTCGCCCTGCGCATCCGCGAGGCCGCCGATCTCTGGAGCTTCGTCCTCTGGCAGACCGGCGCCTGCGCCGACGAAGGGCGGGGCGCCGCCGCGGCCCGCTGACAGCGCGCCGCTCGGGTCCGCGCAGGGAGCCCCCCGCCGCGCCGCCGTCGCCCGGGAGGGCTCATCCCACGCGCTCAAGCCCCGCGTAGGCGAGGATCAGGGTCTTGGTGCCGACGGACTGAAAGTCGATCACGGCCGAGGAGCTGGAGCCGCGCGGCAGGATCGAGCGGACGCGGCCGAGACCGAAGATCCGGTGGCGGACCATGCAGCCGACGACGATCGTCGCTGCGGCGCGCCCGCGACCGTCGCCCTCATGCCCTTCGGCGGCATCCTCGGAGACGTCGACCTCCCAGACGTCGTCCTCGGGAATCGGGTCGACCGCATCGTCGTCGG
Organism: uncultured Planctomycetia bacterium; assembly: GCA_937871505.1. Classification (GTDB taxonomy): domain Bacteria; phylum Planctomycetota; class Phycisphaerae; order Phycisphaerales; family SM1A02; genus CALMPF01. Next base: position 29,502 of record CALMPF010000069.1, read on the forward strand.
AGGCGCCGCGCCGGGATCCCGCCTGCCGCAGGAGGCTCCCGCGCCGCGCCGCGGCGCGATCGAGGCGCTCAAGCACGCCCGGACTCTCCGCAGGGAGCTCGTCGAGGAAGGAGCTGGCGATCGAGCGCTGAAAGACGCCGCGGAGGGTGCGGCCCCGAGCCCACGAGAGCTGGAGGTGCCGCCGCGCCCGCGTCAGGCCGACGTAGCAGAGGCGGCGCTCCTCCTCGAGCTCTGCATCGCGCTCGGCGGAGCGCGCGTGCGGCAGCACGCCCTCCTCGAGGCCGATCATCGCCACCGCGTCGAATTCGAGGCCCTTGGCGGCGTGCAGCGTCATCAGGGTCACGGCGCCGCGCTCCGGATCGATCGCGTCGGCGTCGCTGACGAGAGCGACCGTCTCGAGCCATGCGCCGAGCAGGTCGAAGAGCGACGCGAGCGGCCGCACCGCGGTGCTCCCCTCGTCGGAGGGGGTGAACTCGCTCGCGGCCGAGACCAGCTCCGAGAGGTTGCCGAGCCGGTCGACTCCCTCTTCCTCTTCGCGGCGGGAGGGCGTGCCGTGATGCTCGAGAAGGCCGCTCTCGTCGAGGATCCTGCGCACCAGGGCCGCGAGGGCGGCGGCGTCGACGCCGCCGCTGCGCGCAGCCTCGTCCCTCCAGCGGCGGATCATCGACGCGACGCCGATCGCCGCGGCCGCGGCGCGGTCGGAGACGCCCGCGACGCTCCCGGCATCCTCGAGCGCGGCGAGGAGCGGCACGCCGCGGCGCGTCGCGTGCGCCCGCAGCGCCGCGAGCGACTTCGCCCCCAGCCCGCGCGGCGGGACGTTCACGACGCGGTCGAGGCTGACGCCATCCGCCGGGTTCCACGTGAGCCGGAGATAGGCGAGCGCGTCGCGGATCTCCCGGCGATCGAAGAACGCCGTGCCGCGGGCGACGGCGTAGGGCACGGCGGCGTCGCGCAGCACCGCCTCGATCACGCGGCTGAGGCTGTTCATCCGGTACAGGACGGCGATCTCCCGGAGCGGCAGACCCTCCCCCGTCCACGCGCGGATCGCCCGCAGGACGCTCCCCGCCTCGGCGTGCTCATCGTCGCCCGCCACGACGCGGACCGGAGGTCCGGCCGCGGCCGAGGAGAAGAGTTCCTTCGCCTTGCGACGGCGGTTCTTCGCGATCAGCGCCGAGCTCACTGCGACGATGTTCCCGGTGGACCTGAAGTTCTCGCCGAGCCGGACGACCGCGGCGCCGGGGAAGTGCCGCTCGAAATCGAGGATGTTGGAGATGTCGGCGCCGCGCCATCCGTAGATCGACTGGTCCGGGTCGCCGACGACGCAGAGGTTGCCGTGAGCCTCGGCGATCGCCTTCGCGACGATGAACTGGGCGGCATTGGTGTCCTGGTACTCGTCGACGAGGATGTAGCGGAACCGCTCCTGAAGCTCCCGCCTGACGTCCGCATCGCGGACCAGCATCCGGGCCGTGCGCATCAGCAGGTCGTCGAAGTCGAGCGCCTTCGCCCGCCAGAGGATCGACTCGTACGCCGCGTAGGCGCGGGCGATGGAACGGGCGCTCCACTCCTGGGCGGTGCGCGCGAGATCCTCCGCGTCGAGCAGGTCGTTCTTGGCGGCGCTGATCGCCGCGGCGACGGTGGCGACGGAGAAGCTCTGCGCATTCACGTCGGCCTCGGCGATGGCCTCCTTGATCGCGTCGCGCTGATCGGCGGTGTCGTAGATCACGAAGGAGGGATCGACGCCCGCCGCCTCGGCGTGCCGCCGCAGCACGCGGGCGCAGAAGGCGTGAAACGTGCTCACCACGAGACCGCGCGTGCCCTCGACGGAGGGCGGCAGCAGCTCGTCGATCCGGCCGCGCATCTCCCCGGCGGCCTTGTTCGTGAAGGTGACCGCGAGGATCTGCCATGGAGGAATGCCGTGCGCGACCAGGTACGCGGTGCGCCGCGTGATGACCCTGGTCTTCCCCGAGCCGGGCCCCGCAAGGACCAGCAGCGCGCCGTCGACGTGCGTCACCGCGGCACGCTGCGCCTCGGTGAGGCCGGCGAGCAGTTCATCGCTTGGGTGCATGGGCGCGGCGATGGTAGTCGGGCGCGCCGGGCCGACTCCTGCGCCGCGTGCGCCGGCGCCGCGACTCACGGCGTCCGCAGGAAGAACGCGGACCACGCGTACTCGTCGGCGAGCACGACCACCGGAACCCACGTCGTCGCCGTTCCGCCCCACGCCTGCCAGCGGTCTCCGGAGATGGGATCCCACCGCGGATAGCCGACCGAGCCGAAGGTCGTCACCGGCTCGGTGACGACCCGGTCGCCCTTGCCGACGAAGCGAGAGGACCAGACGACGAGGTTGGCGCCGATTCGGCCGGCGAAGGAGGCAAGCTCGCCATCCTGGGGCCGCAGCGGGTCGGTCGAACGGAACTGCGAGCTGCCGAGGACATCGACGCGCGCGGGATCCTGCGTCACCTGGAGTCCCCGAAGCAGCGTGACCTTCGCGGCCGCCTTCTGCTCCGGCGTCCATTCGTCGTAGGGCACGTCGCTCGCGATCAGGCGCTGGCGAAGCTCCGCCAGTGCGGCGTCGATCCGCTCCCACGGCACCTCGCGCACGCGCACGTCGGCGGCGGAGATCGGCGGGGGCATCGCGGCGCCGTCGAAGTTGCGCTCCCAGACGGTCGTGCAGCCGCCCGACGATGCGCCGGCGACCGCGGCGGCGAGACTCAGCAGTGCGCCACTCCGCCGCGATGCCGGCGCCTTGGACACCGCCGCCTTGGAGGTGCAGCCGAGTCGGCCAGGGCGAGCGGCGAGGAGCGCCTCGTCGGTCTGGGTGGTCGTGATCCGGGAGAGCAGACGGGTGAGCATCGCTCCGATCGTTGGCGCGCGGCGAGCGTCGGCGCAGCAGCGCCGCTCGCAGCCTGAGGCGAAGCTCACCTCGGCAGCGCCGCTGCCGGCAGCGGCGCTGCTCTGGTTGGAGCGCGGCCCAGCCTTGGGGGACGTGAGGGACGCGAGGGACGCGAGCGTCGGCGCCGCACGGCGCCGCGACGAGCGCCAGCCGCAGAGGACACGGGGCGCTGGAGCGAGGGCGTGAGCGAGCGCGTCAACCGAAGCGCCGCTCGGAGGTCCCGCATCTGACGACGAGGACCCCGCCATCGAAGGCCACCCGGAGCCCCAACCCGGAGCCCCAACCCGAGACCCCGCGCCGAGACCGGAAGCGGCCTCCCCCGAGACCCGACGCGAGACCCGACGCCAGGCGCGAGAGGTCACTCCATCGGCATCGCGGAGCGCCGCGCGGGGCCGTCTGCCGCCGCGCTCGCTCGACCAGCTCGACGGGCAGCACCGATCCGCTCGCCGACTCCCCGCCGGTCGCGCTCCGCGGCGACGCCGGAGATTCTCGCGACTTCCGTCGCAGAACGGCCGAGCGGGAGCGCATCGAAGGGTCGATGCGCTCCCGCCTCGGAAGGAGACCGCTCCGGCGGCGGAGGGGCGGCGCGGGTCAGCGAAGCTCAGCGGCGAGCGGCAGTCGACTGAGCCGGGCCGCGGTCGCGGCGAACTCCGGGGGCCTCGCGATCGGGCCGCGGCGCGGTCGGATCGCTTCCGCCTCCGAGATCGCCCTTCTTCGGGCCCTCCGAGCCGCTCGGTGGGTCGCTCGGCGCGGCGGCGAACTCGATCGCGCCGAGGTCGACGACCGCGGGAGCGCCGGGCTCATCGACGCCGGGAGCGATCCGGGCGTTGCCGAGGAGGTCGAACTCGACGCCGGCCGGGACCAGCGCGTTGCTGCCCGCGTCGATGACCGGAGATCCGGGGAGCGGGACGTACTCGGCGTCGAGCAGCGGCGAGGCCGAGATCACGCCCCCCTCGATGTCGGCGCCGAAGACGGCGCCGTTCACGAGCGAGCTGGCGACGAAGGTCGTGCCGTTGCCGGCGATCTCCGTGGAACCGACCGACGTGTGACCGGTGATGATCGAGTTGGCGACCTGAGGGAACGAACCAAAGCTCGTGAACACGCCGAAGCTCGCGTTGTCGGCGATCGTGCAGTTCACGAAGCGCGGGCTCGCCCCGTTGCAGTAGATCGCGCCGAGTCCCGCGACGCTCCCGACGACGAGGGCGTTGACGAACTCGAGCTCCGCGCTTCCCGAGGCGACGTAGATGCCGCCGCCGGCGTAGGCGGTGTTGCCGACGATCCTGGCGCCATCGATCCGGCCGGAGGAGTTCGAGGCGTAGATCGCGCCGCCGCCCAGCGTCGAGAAGACCAGGCCGTTCACCTGTCCGTTGGGGTGCTCGAGCGGTGCGGCGAGCCCGTTGTCGGTCAGCGCCAGGCGGGCGGCGTCGAAGGTCGTCACCAGCGCGTAGATCGCGCCGCCGAGCTGCGTCGAGGCGTTCCCGTCGAACTCGACATCGCGAAGGGCCGCCTCCACCGCGCCGACGTAGAGCGCCCCGCCGGAGACGCCCATGTTGCGGAAGAAGCCCGTGCGCTCGATCGTGAGCGCGGAGTACTCGGCGGCGAGCCCGCCACCGAGGATGGCGTAGTTGGCGTCGAAGATCGAGTCGAGGATGACCACTTCGGCGTCGAAGGCGTCGAGTCCGCCGCCATAGATGCCGCTGTTGACGCCGACGATGCAGGCATCGATGGTGACCGACGCCCCCGCGACGCGGATGCCGCCCCCCGGCGCGGCCGACTGGCCGAGACCGCCGGTCACCGTGAAGCCGCGCAGCGCGGTCTCCGGAGCCCGAGCGCCGGCGGGCGTGCCCGCGATCGTGACGACGTAGCCGGGCGTTCCGGCACCGACGATGAAGGTCTCCTCGGCCCCCGCGACGCCTTCGACCACGATCGCCTTGCCGAGGAAGTCGATCGCCTCGACATAGGTCCCCGGCGCCACCAGCACGCGATCGCCGGTCTGGGCCGCCCCGATCGCCTGCTGGATCGTCGGGAACTGCTCGGGAACCAGCAGGTCCGCAGCGACGAGGGTGCAGGGCGCCGCCGCTGCGAGGAGGAACCAGGCGGGCACGGTCGCCGCGAGCGGCGAGAGGCGGGACTCTCGACGCATCGGTGCGTCGCGGTGGGGGACAGCGTTCATCAGTGACCTTTCTCCGATGGGAATCAGGGAGATCCGTCGACCGCGCAGCCAACGGACGGGGGCGGAGTTGCGCCGAACGACCCCCGCCGCTCCGGGCTCGGAGTCGCACGGCGACCGACGACCTACGCCCCAATCCGCCGAGACGGATTCAACGTTCTGGCGAAGTTCCGCCACCCGACGCCGCCGCCGTCCCGACCGCCCGCGCCGGCGCCGTTGCGAACGCAGGCCCATGTCCGCGCCGTCGATCCGGAGGTCGCCATTGAGATCGGCCGCGCAGGTCGCATCCCGCCCGGGCACGGTCGTTCTGCGCGCCTGCGCCTCGCGCCGCCGCACCACGCCGCGGCACCGAAGAGCACCGCGCCCGGGCCGGCCGGAATCGGGGCGCCGAAGTAGAGGTTGTCGATGAAGGAGATGCCGCTCAGCGGCTGAATGACCTCGACCCGATCGAACGCCGCCATCGAGATGATTCCGGCGAAGTTGCTCCCGAAGGTCGGCCCGAAGAAGTTCATCGATTGCCCGACGAGCATGTCCCCGAGGTACAGATCGAACTGGGCGGCACCAGGATGCTCGATCGCGATGGAGTGCCTCGGCGCATCGAACTGCATCATGATGGTGTTGGGCGGAGGAAATCCCATGCCTCCCATCAGTCCCCATCCGTCCGTCGGCGAGAGGCCGAAAGAGTTCACGGTCACGTCGTTCCCCTGCGGAAAGACCACCCCCGCCCACGCGTACTGATCCGTCAGGATCACCGGACCGGGGCAAGCTCACTCGGCGCTCGATCCTCGGTTCGGGCGCTGAGCCGCTCATCGGAGCGAGCGTCCCGGAGGACGGGAGTGCCCTTCGAGGCCGGGGAGCGTTCCCTGCAGCCGAGAGTCGGGGGGCGGCAGTCCGGAAGCGGGCCGCATCATGTCGGGAAACTCCCCCCGGAGATGTGGCGGAGCGGCGGTTCGCTGGCGGAGCTCTCTTCAGAAGGAACACCCCTTCGCGCAGTAGAATGCAGCCATGCCCAGGCGGTCTGGTCGAGCTGCGGCCGAGACGGGTCCTCCGAACGCTGAATCCAAGGAGCGCGCCGCCGATGCTGCTGACGCGCCGGCCGAGGTGGCCGAGCTGAGCCGCGGGCTTGCCGAGAGCGAGCGCCTGTACCGCCTTCTTTTCGAGGAAGCGCCGATCGGCTACGTCTATGAGGACACGGACACGCGCTTCGTGAGCGCGAATCGCGCCGCGCTGGAGATCCTCGGCGTCAAGCCCGAGGAGGTGACGCAGACCGTCGGCCTGACCTTGGTCGCGAACACGCCGCAGAATCAGGAGCGCGTGCGTCGGTCCATCGAGGCGGAGCGAGCCGGAAAGGAACTGCCGTTCATCGAGCTGGAGCTGCGCCGCAAGGACAACGGGATGCCGGTGTGGATCCAGCGCTGGTCTCGGCCGGAGCCGGACGGCAGGCATACGCGCACGATGCTCGTGGACATCACCGATCGCGTGCTCGCGGCGCAGGAACGCCAGCGGCTGCAGAGGCAGAACGCCTATCTGCAGGACGAGATCAAGGCGTCTCACAACTTCGACGAGATCGTCGGCGAGAGCGCGGCCCTTCGGCAGGTGCTGGAGCAGGTGAGACTTGTCGCGCCGAACGACACCTCGGTGCTGGTCACAGGCGAGACCGGGACGGGCAAGGAGCTCATCGCGCGCGCGCTGCACTCGGCGAGCGCCCGGCCCCGGAGAGATCACCCGATCATCAAGGTGAACTGCGCGGCGATCCCTTCCGGGCTGGTGGAAAGCGAGCTGTTCGGCCACGAGAGAGGCGCGTTCACCGGCGCGGTGGAGCGAAGGACCGGGCGGTTCGAGCTTGCCGATCGCGGCACGCTGTTCCTCGATGAGGTGGGCGAGCTTCCGACGGACGTTCAGGTGCGCCTGCTGCGCGTGATCCAGGAGCAGGAGTTCGAGCGCGTGGGCGGAAGCAGGACAGTGAAGGTGAACGTTCGCATCATCGCCGCGACGAATCGCGACCTGCACGCCGCAGTCGCGGATGGTTCATTTCGGCAGGACTTGTACTACCGCCTCAACGTCTTCCCGATTCGCGTCCCGCCGCTCCGCGAGCGTCGCGAGGACATTCGGTCCCTTGCTGAGCACTTTGTTCGCCGTTTTGCGTCGCGCGTCGGCCGGAAGATCTCGGTCATTCCCGAAGAGGTGATGCACCGCCTGATTGAATACGCGTGGCCGGGCAACGTGCGTGAGCTGGAGAACGTGATCGAGCGAGCGGTCATACTCTCGCCAGGGCCTGCCCTGGAGATTCCGGCGGAGTCGTTTCCGGCGCAGCTCAGGGAACTGAACACGGGGCGCGAGGGGTTCGTGCGTGATGCCTCGACCGACGGTGCATCGCTCCGCAGCGTGGAGCACGCGCACGTCATCGCGACGCTGACTGCGACGAAGTGGGTGATTGACGGCCCGCGCGGGGCGGCCGCGCGCCTGAAGATGCACCCGAACACGCTCCGCAGCCGGATGAAGCGACTCGCGATCTCCAGGCCTCCCCGCGACATTTCGTGACTCGCCACGACGGGCCGTGGGTGGTGAGGTGCCGCGCGCGATTCCGCCGGCAGCCCACCACGATTCCTGACTTCGAGCACGCATGTTTTCGCGCATTCGCGGGGTGCGCCTGGATTGGCACACATCTTGCCACTTGTGACTCTCGCTTGCCGAGAGCGGTGCCGTAAGCCGGCTCGGAAGCGCAGGAGACACGCGATGGTTCCCCACGCCACCTGTTCCTCCCCGGACTCAGCCATCGCCGATGGGCTTCTCGCACAGCTGCGAGCCGGCGACGATGCCGCGTTCGAGGCGCTCGTTCGTCGCTGCTCTCCACGCTTGCTGGCGACGGCGCGGCGGCTGCTGGGAAGCGAGGCCGAGGCGCACGACGCGGTGCAGGACGCCTTCCTCTCCGCGTTCCGAAGCATCAGTTCCTTCGGGGGAGAGTCCAGTCTCGAGACATGGCTGCACCGGGTGCTCATCAATGCGGCGCTGATGCGGCTGCGAAAGAGCCGGCGCCACCGGGGCGCGACCGTCTCACTCGACGAGCTCTTGCCGCAGTTCGACGCGACCGGTCATCGTCTCGATCCGCGCCCGCGGGGGGCGGGGTGGAGCGGCGCGGAGGAGCGAGGCGGCTCGCCGGAGCAGATCTTCATGGATCGCGACCGCCGCGATCTCGTGCGGCGTCGCATCGACATGCTGCCCGCCCAGTACCGAACGGTGATCATGCTGCGCGACATCGAGGAACTCGGCACGGACGAGACAGCGGCGTTCCTGGGCATCACGCCGGGGGCGGTCAAGGTCCGACTTCATCGGGCGCGAATGGCGCTGCGGACTCTCTTGGAGCGCGACTTTGCCTGAGGGGACGAGGCACTTGCCGCGCGCGTTGCACCGCTGGCCTCGCCTTCCGTGAGCGCCGGGGCGACTTGCACGATGACACCGTGCGCGCAGGCTGCACCGATCGGGATCAAGAAGTGCCGGCGGAGGATCCCGGCCGCATTCGCCAGGGCCGAAGGGTCTGTTGTCGGCCGCCGCAGCGGGATCTGCCGCGACAACGCCCGACGTCGCCGGGGTGTGGGCGAACTGCGGCACGATGCAGGTCGATCGGGCGCAGCGCGCGGCGACGTGGCCGCTTGCTCTCAAGGGCCGCCCTGCAAAGGCCACCCCAGTTCGGCCAAGCAAGGCCATCCTGGTCCGGCCAAACGCGTCCGCCTCAACTCGGCCAAGCGAGGCCACCCCACAGGCACTGCTGACGGCGGCGTCTCGCCGCCCAGGCGCATCCGACCACGTCGAGTCTCGTACGAGGTCGGCAGGCTCGGCGGCCAGCCGAGAATGGGCCCCTCACGGCTCGTCGGAGGCCGGCCGCCGGGCCTGCCGACCGGACGGGCGGGCCCCGCGCCGAGGGCCACCACTGTCGCCAGCCTGCCGGGCTCCTTCTGCGGCGTCGCGCGGACGCCGTGACGGAGACTCCTCGACGTCGGCCGGGTCGCGGCTTTGGAGCGCACGACATCTGGTGGTTGGCCAGGTGTTGGCAGCTTTTCCACCACCACAGGTGGCAGACGCAGGTCCCTCCGGACGGCGGTAAGCTCCTCGATCGCGAGGACTTGGAGGACCTCGCAGAGCCGGGCGCGGGGGCTGACCCTCCGGCCCTAGATTTCGTGGAAGTGTCGCTTGCATCCACTACTGGTTGGGGTAGGATGCCCTCGTTCGATTCGGTTTTCCGGCCGGCGCGGCATGCGATCCAAGCCTGCCACTCGCTGAGACCGGCAGGCTCACCCGAAAGGGAGTTTCTCGTGGCCCATCGCACCCAGTCCCCCACGGTCCGGTCACCGCTCGGCTGGTCGCAGACGCTCCCGTGCCAGCCGACCCGGTCACCGCTGACTGGGATCCAGATCGCTGGGATCCAGATCGCTGGGTTCCAGGTCACTGGGATCCAGATCGCTGGGGCGGAAGAGGTCCACGCGCCAACGGCCCAGCCGAGATCGGCCCGGCCACCGCTGGTCCGGCCGTCGTCGGTGACGCGCTCGCTCCACTGGTGGATCGGGCGCACGGACGCGTGCAGAGGGCGCGGCGCGACGTGCGAGGCCGAGCGACGGGGCCCTGCGCGGCTTCTGCGACCCGCCGCGACGGACGCGCTGGCAGAGCGCTGCCGGCGCTCCGTGGCCAGCCTGACCGGTTTCGCGTGACTCGATTCAGGGAGCTGGCGGTTCGGTCCCCGCGAGTGCGCTCCCGCGCAGGTTTCCGTTCCCGCTCGGCTCCCGATCGGCCATCGGCCGGAACCACCGAGCGGTTCGCGCGACAACGGGAGCGCGTGAGCCCCGGCGACAGAAGCACCGAGGCGGTCGCGTCCCCGACGGCCACCGCGGGTTCGAAGTGCACCTTTGACGGCAGCGAGGAGTGAACGATGGGCGTCCTCTGCGACACGCAGATTCGAGAACTGGTCGGAATCGAGCCCTTCGAGGAGGGACGTCGGCGCCCCGGAGTCATCTCCTACGGGGTCTCCAGCTACGGCTACGACGTCCGTCTCGGCACCCGCTTCAAGATCTTCACCAACGCGACCACGGGCGGGGCCGCCGTGATCGATCCGAAGAGCTTCAACCCCGAGCTGTTCATCTCGGTCGACACCGCCGAGACGGGGCGCGACCACATCATCATCCCGCCCAACTCCTTCGCCCTCGCGGAGACGGTCGAGAGCTTCGTCATCCCGCGCGACGTGCTCGCCATCTGCGTCGGCAAGAGCACCTACGCCCGATGCGGGATCATCGTCAACGTCACTCCGCTCGAACCCGAGTGGCGCGGACGCGTCACGATCGAGATCAGCAACACCACTCCGCTGCCCGCGAAGATCTACGCCAACGAAGGCATCGCCCAGATGGTCTTCGTGAAGGCCGACCGGGTCTGCGCCACCAGCTACGCGGACAAGCGAGGCAAGTACCAGGATCAGCCCGGTCTCACGCTGCCCGCAGTCGACTCGGAGGATGCGTCTCCCGGCCGCGAGGGCCAGCGCGCCGCCGGTTCGCCGGCGCCTGAAGAGCGCAGCGCAGGCGACCCTGCGTTCCGGCCCGGCGGCCAAGACCGACTTCCGGCCGTCTCGGTTCCGATGCATGCGCTCGGCGCGGGCGCCTGAGCGGCCATCGCATCGCCGACCGGCCCGCCTGCTCCGATGCCTGCGCTCCGCGTCGAGCCGACCCGTTTCCCGATCGCCCCTCCGGACGATCGCGTGCTCCCGACCCCTTCGCTGACTCGCGAAGCACTCCCACCTCCCGCTCGCCCACCTTCCCAGCGGCGCAAGGACGACCGATGAAGATCACTCGCAGGTTCACCAAGGCAGGCACCGACGTCTATGAGAGCGTTCGCTGGGAGCGCCGATCGTCGCGCATCACGTCGTCGGATGGCAGCGTCGTCTTCGAGATGAAGGACGCCGAGATCCCCGCAGGATGGAGCCAGCTTGCGACCGACATCGTGGTGAGCAAGTACTTCCGGAAGGCCGGCGTGCCGCAGCTCGACGAGAAGGGCAAGCCCCGTCTCGACGAGAAGGGCCGCCCGGTCACGGGCCCCGAGCGATCCGTCCGGCAGGTGATCCATCGCCTCGTCGCCTGCTGGACGCAGTGGGGTCAGGAGCACGGCTATTTCGACGGCCGCAAGGATGCCGAGGCCTTCTCCGACGAGCTCGCCTACACGCTCCTGCATCAGATGGCGGCGCCGAACAGCCCGCAGTGGTTCAACACGGGACTCAACACCGCCTACGGCATCACGGGCCCCGCGCAGGGACACTGGATCGCGGACCCGAAGACCGGCCGCGCCGCCCTCGCCGGAGATGCCTATTCGCATCCGCAGCCGCACGCCTGCTTCATCCAGCCCGTCCGCGACGATCTGGTCAACGAGGGCGGGATCATGGATCTCTGGACGCGCGAGGCGCGGCTCTTCAAGTACGGGTCGGGGACGGGAACGAACTTCTCCCAGCTCCGCGGCGCCGATGAGCCGCTCTCCGGCGGCGGGCGCAGCAGCGGCCTGATGAGCTTTCTCCGCATCGGCGACCGCGCCGCGGCGGCGATCAAGAGCGGAGGGACGACGCGCCGCGCCGCGAAGATGGTCTGTCTCGACGTCGATCATCCCGACATCGTCGAGTTCGTCCGCTGGAAGGTGCGCGAGGAGCTCAAGGTCGCCGCGATGGTCGAAGGGATGAAGCACCTCCCCGCGGAGCAGCGCGAACTCGCCAGGAGGATGGCGCTGACCCTCGACTACGACTTCAACGGCGAGGCGTACCAGACCGTCAGCGGCCAGAACTCGAACAACTCCGTGCGCCTCGACGACGCCTTCCTCGAGGCGGTCGAGCGCGACGGGACCTGGACGCTCCGCCGCCGGACCGACGGCGCGCCGACGGCGACGCTCCGCGCCCGCGAGATCTGGGACGAGATCTGCTTCGCGGCGTGGCGCTGCGCCGACCCCGGGGTGCAGTACGACACCACGATCAACGACTGGCACACCTGCCCGGCCAGCGGACGGATCAACGCGAGCAATCCCTGCTCGGAGTACATGTTCCTGGACAACACCGCGTGCAACCTCGCGTCGCTGAACCTGCTCCGGTTCTACGACGCGTCGACGCGGCGCTTCGACCTCGACGGCTACGAGCACGCCATCCGGCTCTGGACGGTCGTGCTGGAGATCTCGGTGCTGATGGCGGCGTTCCCGTCGCGCGAGGTCGCGGAGCTCTCGTGGAACTTCCGGACGCTCGGGCTCGGCTACGCCAACCTCGGCGCCCTGCTCATGCAGGCGGGCGTTCCCTACGACAGCGAGGAAGGCCGCGCCCTCTGCGGTGCGCTGACCGCGATCCTCACCGGCCGCGCCTACGCGACCAGCGCCGAACTGGCGAAGGAGCTCGGCCCCTTCGCCGGCTACAAGGCCAACCGCGATCCCATGCTGCGCGTGATCCGCAACCACCGCCGCGCCGCCCGCGGCGTCGCCCGCGACTCCGACGCGTGGGAGGGGCTGCGCACGCCGCCGGTGCCGATCGATCACGGCATCTTCGTCGCCGATCCCCCGCGCATCCGCGTCAGCGAGCCCGGGGCGATCCTCGATCGCGCGGTGGCCGCCTGGGACGATGCGCTGCGACTCGGCGAGAAGCACGGCTTTCGCAACGCGCAGGTCACCGTCATCGCGCCGACGGGGACGATCGGCCTGCTGATGGACTGCGACACGACCGGCGTCGAGCCGGACTTCGCGCTGACCAAGTTCAAGAAGCTCGCCGGCGGCGGGCACTTCAAGATCGTCAATCAGTCGCTCCCGCCCGCGCTCCGCGCCCTCGGCTATGCGGAGAACGAGATCGACGACATCCACCGCCACGTGATGGGGACGCTCAGCCTCGACGTCCCGCTCCCGGCCGCCCGACCCGGCGAAGCCGCCCCGGCCCGCAGCACCTTCGCGGAGTTCCTCCGCGGCAAGGGCTACACCGGCGAGCAGCTCGTCGCGCTGGAGAACGAGCTCCCCAGGCTCTTCGAGCTCCGCTTCGCCTTCTCGGCGTGGTCGATGCCGGACGCGGTCCTCCGCGGACTGGCGCTTGATCCGGAGCGCGCCCGGAGCGACGCCGCCTTCGCGGCGCGGTTCAACGGCCTGCTCGCGCTGGGGCTCACCCGCCATCAGGCGGAGTCGCTCAACCGGACGATCTGCGGCACGCAGACGATCGAGGGCGCGCCGCACCTGAAGCCCGAGCATCTGCCGGTCTTCGATTGCGCCAACACCTGCGGCCCCCTCGGGACCCGGTTCATCGCGCCGCTGGGACACATCCGCATGATGGCGGCGGCGCAGCCGTTCATCTCCGGCGCCATCAGCAAGACGATCAACCTGCCCAACGACGCCCCCGTCGAGGCGATCTCGGAGGCCTACATCGAGAGCTGGAAGCTCGCCCTGAAGGCGAACGCCCTCTATCGCGACGGCTGCAAGCTCAGCCAGCCGCTGAACACCAAGGCCGACGCGCTCGACGACGCCGAGGAGGAGTCTGCGGAGGAAGAGGCCGCACGGGGGGAAGTGCTGGTCGAGATCGAGGCGATGGCTGCTGCGATCTCGACCTCGACGACGTCCTCCGGATCGACCCCCGCGCCGAGCGCCGCGGCGACCGAGGACGGGACGAAGGCGCGTGAGAGCGCGGCCGAGCGGGCGAGGCCGGAGCAGGACGCGCAGGAGCGGGTCGAGCGCGAGCGGGTCGATCGGCTCGTCATCGACCGCCTCGTCGAGGCGCGGGTGCGCGAACGGCTCGCGGAGATCGAGAATCGGCCGCTCCGCCGCCGCCTGCCCGAGACGCGGCGCAGCGTCACGCACCGATTCAACGTCGCCGGACACGAGGGGTATCTCACCGTCGGCCTGTACGACGACGGCGAGCCCGGCGAGCTCTTCATCACGATGGCCAAGGAAGGCTCCACGATCGGCGGACTGATGGACTGCATCGGCACCGCCACGAGCGTCTCGCTCCAGTACGGCGTGCCGCTTCAGAGCCTCGTCAACAAGTTCGCATACCAGCGCTTCGAGCCGATGGGCGTGACGACCAACCGCGACATCCCCCTCGCGAGCAGCCTGGTCGACTACATCTTCAGGTGGCTCGGAATGCAGTTCATCCCCGGCTACCGAGCCGAGCACGCTCCGCGGCGCGAGACCCCCGCGCAGCCGGAGCCGGACGGCTTCGGCGGCGCCGATGAGGCAGGTCACGTCCGCCGGGGCGCATGGACCCAGCCCCGTGTCACGGAGGACATCTCGTGGAACGACTCACCGGCCCTCCCGCAGGGCCAGCCCGCGCCGCGCCTCGATCTCGCCGAGGAGACCATGGACGTCGACTCGACCGATCGCGGGCCGACGGACCCGATCGGTCGATGGAGCTCCGAGGAGGGCGGGCCGCAGCCGCGCGGCGGCATGGACGGGGAGACGACCGCGACGAACGGGAAGGACCGCGATGCCGCTGCGCCCGGCGCTTCTCGGGCGAGAGCCGTCGTGCGAGCGCCGGGAGCTCCGAGCGAGGCGCGTGCCGCCACGGCCGTGCGCACCGAGAGCCGCTCCCTCGAGACCCACACGACGGAGCGGAGGGTCCTTCGCGATGCCGTCACGGGCGAACGGACGGTTGCGCTGCACGACGAGACGATCATCGTCGAACGAAGCTCCGTCGGCGCGGCGCATCGATCGATCGAGGCCGCGCATAAGAGATTCCAGACCGACGCCCCGCCCTGCCGCAACTGCGGTCACATCACCGTTCGCAACGGCGTCTGCTACAAGTGCCTGAACTGCGGGACGGAACTGGGGTGCGGCCAGTGATCGAGCAGGACGACCATGACCCGGGCGAGCGCTGCCGCGATCTCCGCGAGCGCTGCCGAGCGCTCGGCGAGCGCGTCGCCATGGTCGGCCGCGACGGCGTCGGCCGCCGTCGACGAGAGAGTTCCGGCCGGGCGGTCGTGCTCCGACGATCGCCCGGCCACCCCGCCCGCGCAGACGGGCGCCCCGACGCCGTCGGAGGGAAGCGGAGAAGCTCCGGAGAGAAGACGGTCGGCGAGTGGATGGACCCTCTTCGCAACTGTCGGGCCGATGCAGGGACTGCGCATCACCCGAACCCCCGAAGGCCCTCTCGGGGTGGCCGCTCCGACACTCCGCTTTCCTCCAACGGCATCGCCTCCGGCAGGCGGCCGACGCATGGATCGCGTCGGCCGCCACGCTCGCGCGGCGCCGGCAGGCCGCTCGCTTCGTTCATGCGGCGCCCAGCCCCGACCTCCTGAGATGCCGCTTTGTGGCGTCTCTCCCTCCGCCCCGGCGTGGCCCATCCCGCGCCGGGGTTCTTCATTGTCCCGCGGGGCAACGCCCGGAAGATCGTCTCCGCCGAGCGCGATGCGATGCCGCCGCGCCGACGCGACTCCGGATGCCCGACGGCGGGGCGCGGGCGCGACGCTCGCGCGCGCCCCCGCCGTCGCTACACTCCGCCTCGATGCTCGCCTGGCTTGATGGAACAGTGCTGCCGGTCGAGGACGCAAGGGTCCCGATCCTCGATCGCGGGTTTCTCTTCGGGGATGGCGTCTATGAGCTGGTTCGCTTCTTCGGCGGCGTCGGAGTGCAGATGGACGACCATGTCCAGCGGCTTCGGCGCAGCCTGCGCGCGTCGCGCATCGAGGGCTTCGACGCGGCGAGCATGCCGCTGATCTGCCGGACGCTGCTCGATGCGGCAGGGCTTCGCGATGCCTCGGTCTACCTTCAGGTCACGCGCGGCGTCGCCCCGTCGCGCCATCACGTCCCGCCGCGGGGCATGAAGCCGACCGTCGCCGCCTTCGCGGCGCCGATGTGCTCGCTTCCGGAGTTCGCCGGTCCGGAGCCCGTCGAGGCGGTGCTCATCGAGGAGATCCGCTGGAAGCGCTGCGACATCAAGACGATCTCGCTCATGGGGAACGTCCTTGCGCTGCTCGACGCCGAGGAGCGCCTTGCCGAGGTCGTCGGACCGGGCGGCGCGGGGCCGACCGCATCTGACGCTCGGGCTTCGGCCGGCGCCGACGACGCGCCGGGCGCGGCCCTGCGACGGCCGTTCAGCGGGTTCGAGGCGATCCTGCATCGCGGCGGCCGGATCGCGGAGGGAACCTCGACCAACGTCCTCGCCCGGTTCGGCGACCGGCTCGCGACTCCTCCGGTCGACGCGGATCCTCCGATCCTCCACGGCGTCACCCGACTGCTCGCAGAGGCGGCAGCGGCGGAGAGCGGTTTCGCCTTCGAGCACCGCCCCATCGATGTCGAGGAGCTGCGCTGCGCCGACGAGATCATGCTCCTCAGCAGCCGTCGCATCGTCGCCTCCGTCCTCCAGCTCGACGGGCGGCCGGTCGGCGAGGGCGCCTGCGGTCCCGCGGCGGCGACGCTCTTCGCAGCCGCCCGGCGGCGCATCGCAGCGCAATGCGGCATCGCCCTCCCCGATGCCATCGGTTCGGCTGCGGTCCTCGCCGCGCCCTGACCCGCCCGCGCACGCGCGCGGCGGGCGCCGACGTTCTGGCTTCCCCGGCCGTCTCACGTCCAGCTCCTCCGACCGATCTCCCTCGATGCAGGAACCCAGCGAGCTCAACTTCGTCGCCGTGAGCGTCGGCAACACGCGGACCGCCGTCGGGCGCTTCGAGTCCGGAAGCCTCACGAGCACCGCGCGGGAGTCCAACGCCGACCTCGACGCCGTCGTCCGCAGCATCTCGGAGGCCTGGCACGCCGTGGCCGGTGCGCCCGGCGCGGCGATCATCGTGGCGGCGGTGGATGATCGGTTCGCGACGGCGCTGATCTCCGGGCTGGAGGGGATCACGGGCGAGGTCTATCGGATCGGCGAGGATCTCGATGTTCCCATCGGCACCCAGCTCGATCCTGAGACGCTCACCGGCGTCGACCGGCTTCTCAACGCGGCGGCCGCGTACGACACGTTCCGCAGCGCCTGCGTGATCGTCGACGCCGGCACCGCGGTCACCGTCGACTTCGTCGACGGATCGGGCGTCTTTCAGGGCGGAGCGATCGCCCCCGGCGCGGCGATGCAGCTCGCAGCCCTGCACGATGGCACGGCCGCGCTGCCCGAGGTCGCCTTCGCGGTTCCCGACGACGGAGCATTCGGCCGCAACACCCGCCAGGCGATGCTCCAGGGCGTGTTCCACGGCATCCGCGGGCTCGTCTGGAAGCTCGTCGAGCGCTACGCGACGAGCTACGGCGCATTCCCCCCCGTGATCGCCACCGGCGGCGACGCCCAAGCGATCTTCGGCGAGGATGAGCTCGTCGATCGGGTGATTCCCGAGCTGACGCTCCTGGGCATCGCCGCCGCGATCCGCGCAGCGCGCGGCGGGCGCCCCGCTGGGTGATCGCCCGCCGGACGCGCGCCCCGCACCGCCGAAGAGCCGCCGCCGTGAACGATCCCGTCGCCGCTCCGATGGCCACCCTCGCGAGCGGACCGCATCCGGCGGCCATCGCCATCATCGAGGTCCACGGCGCCGATGGCGCGACGCTCGCCGCCATCGTCGGCGGCCGACCTCTCGCACTCGGCGCCCGGCGGCTCGTCGCGCTCTGGGGGGTCGACGAGGTGCTCGTGGCGCGCCCGTCGAGCGACGTGCTCCAGATCATGCCCCACGGCGGCCCGGCGATCGTCGCGCTCATCCTCCGACGCCTCGCCGCCCTCGGCGTGACGATCGCTGCGCCGGCCGCTGGCGGCGCTCCGCCCCCCCGCTGGCCCGAGGCCGCCGACCTCGTCGAGGCCTTGATGCTCGACGCGCTCGGACGAGCCGCCAGTCCGCGGGCGATCGACCTCCTGCTCGAGCAGCCGCGCCGCTGGCGCAGCGCTCTCGAGGCCCGCGCGACGCCGCGGGCGCCGCGCGCCTCGGCGGCTCGCGCCGCGCCTGCCGGGACCGATGACGGCTCCGCCGAACTCGACGCCATCCGCCGGCGTGCCGTCTGGCTGCGCCGCCTTCTCGTCCCGCCTCGGGTCGCGATCGTCGGCGCCGCCAACATCGGCAAGAGCACCCTGATCAACCGGCTGGCGGGACGGGAGGTCGCCATCGCCCTCGACCTTCCGGGAACGACCCGCGATGTCGTCGCCACGCCGCTCGTGATCGACGGCGTCGCGGTGCTCTGGCAGGACACGCCCGGAATCCGCGCCCAGCTCAGCGCCGATGCGGCGGAGCACGCGATCGATCGGCAGGCGAGCGAGCTCGCCGCGCGGCAGGTCGCAGCCGCCGATCTCATCGTCGCCGCAGCGGATGCCGAGCATGGCTGGCCCGCCGAGAGCGCTCTCGGCGGGCGGGCGCCGGATCTTCGAATCGCCCTCCGCGCCGATCTCGGCGCCGTCGAAGGCGCGGAGTGCGCCATCGCGCTGCCTCCGGGCCGCCCCGACGAGGAGCGCGGCATCGAGGCGTTCGTGACGGCGCTGCGGCGTCGCGTCGTTCCCGACGACGTCCTCGACCATCCCGGACCATGGTGGTTCGATGACCGTCTCGCGGGCCTCTTCGAGGGGTAGCCGGCGGCGCGCGCGCCGTTCGGCGCTCCGGAGCGCGATGCCGGACGAGACGGCAGCGCGGCGGTCAGCGAGAGCGCGCGGCGCTCATCGGCGCGGCAGCGATGCACGGGCCGCGACGAAGGCTGCGCAGCGCTCCGCGTCGACCGCATCCTCCCAGCGTCCGGAGCGCTTGATCGCGGATCCGACGATCACCCCGTCCGCGTGCGCGAAGAGCGCCGCGAGGGACTCCGGCGTCGCGCCGGAGCCGACGAGGAGGGGAAGCTCCACCGCGGCGCGGGTCGCCGCGAGGTCCTCGACGGCGACCGCGGAGCCGGTGGCGTCGCCGGTGACGACCACCCCGTCAACCCCGAAGAACGCGGCCGCCCGGGCTACGCCGGCGATGTCGAGGTCGCCGATGATCGCGTGGCTGGTGTGCTTCTTGAGGATGTCCGCGACGACCGCGACCGCCTCCGCCCCGATGGCCCGGCGGTAGCGCAGCAGCGGACCTGCGTCGGCCTCGGCGAGTAGCCCCTCGTCCGCGACGCCGGCGAAGACGAAGCCCTCCGCCCTGACGAACTCGCAGCCCGCGGCGAGCGCGACGGCCAGCGCGGCGCGGTTCGCTCCCGCGAGGACCTGCACCCCGATCGGCGCTGCGACCCGCTCGCGGACCGCGACCGCCACGGCGGTCATGGCCGCGACGATCTCCGGCCCGACATCGCGCGCGAGATAGGGAACGTCGTGCATGTTCTCGACGATCACCGCATCGAAGCCCGCATCGACGATGGTCGCGGCCTCCTGCGCGGCGCGGCGGGCGATCGCGGCGACCGGTTCGCGCGCCCGCGGCGTGCCCGGCAGGGCCCCGACGTGCACCATGCCCACCAGCGCCCGCGGCGGCAGCCGCAGGAGCGCTCGCGGCGCCGCTCCGGGGGCGCCGACTGCGGGGGCTCCGGGGGATCCGGGGGCTCCGGGGGCTCCCGCTGGATTCGGTGGGGTCCCTCCTCCTCCCATCAGAGCCCCACGATCGAGTACCCCGCATCGACGTAGATCGTCTGTCCGGTGACGCCGCTGCCGAGGTCGCTCAGGAGCCAGAGCGCCGTGTCGCCGACCTCGCCGCCGGAGATGTTGCGGCGCAGCGGCGCCTTCTTCTCCACCCAGCCGAGGATCTCCGAGAAGCCGCCGACGGCCATCGCGCTCATCGTCCGCAGCGGGCCGCCGGAGATGACGTTGACCCGGATCGCCTTCGGTCCCAGCTCCATCGCGAGATAGCGCGTCGTCGCCTCAAGCGCAGCCTTGGCGACGCCCATGACGTTGTACCCGGGCACGGCCTTCTCCGCCCCGTAGTAGCTCATCGCGACCATCGAACCTCCGCGCGACATCAGCGGGGCGGCGCGATTGGCCATCGCCGCGTAGGTGTACGCGGAGATGTCCATCGCCTGGGTGAAGACCTGCCGCGGCGTCCCCGCGAAGCGCCCGTCCTGAAGCCACTCCTTGTCGGCGAAGGCGATCGAGTGCACGAGGAAGTCGATCGTGCCGAACTCCTTCGCGATCCGGGCGAAGACCGCATCGAGGTCCCCGTCGCTGCCCGCGTCGAGGGGCGCGATCCAGGGGTTCTCGACGCCGAGCTCGGTGATGGCGGAACGCACGCGGCGCTCCATCTTCTCGCCGGGGAGGTGCGTGAAGAGGCACTCGGCGCCGTGGGCGAGGAGCCGCTCCGCGATCGCCGTCGCGTAGGAGCGGTCGTTGGCGACGCCGACGACGAGACCTCGCTTCCCCTGCATGAGCGTGCCGACATGTCCCGCTGAGCCCTGATCCAAGGCGTCTTCTCCGAGTGCGTGAAAGTTCAGTCGTTCGCCGCCGAGCGGCCTCTTCCGGAGGGCACGATAGCGGGTCGCGGAGACTTGGTCGCGCCCGGATCGCCGTACCATCTCCCGCGTTCGGGTACGCGCCATCTTCACGATCGATCTGCCAAGGAGGTTCACCATGTGCTGGTGCCGTCGCGCCGTCGCGCTTCTCGCGATCTCGGCCGTCATGCTCCTCCCCGACCTGTCCGCGGCAACGCCGACCAGGTCGACGCCCGGGGTCTCCGCGTCGGAGATCGTCGTGGCCGGGTCGCCGGCGGACCTGGCTGCCGCGGTCGCTTCGACGAACGGCTTCGGGCTCGATCTCTATCGGGCCCTGAGAAGCCAGGCGACCTCGGAGAACCTCTTCATCTCGCCGCTCTCGGTCGCCATGGCGCTGACCATGACCGCCGAGGGCGCCGCCGGCGAGACCGCTTCGCAGATGGCTGCGGTGCTGCGCTTTCCCGCTTCCACGACGGAGCGGGCTTCCATCGACTCGGTGCACCGGGGGCATGCGGCCCTGATCGGACAGCTCCGCGTCGCCGCCGGCGCCGCCCCGCCCGAGGTCCGCGCACAGATCGAACAGGTCCGCGCCCAGCGCGCTGAGCTCGAGGCGCGCGGTCGATCGATGGCGGAAGCCCAGAACTGGACGGAGTTCGATCGCCTCGCCGAGGCGGCCGAAAGACAGAATGCGATGCTCGCCGGGCTGCTCACGGCGTTCGACCGCTTCGAGCTGGAGATCGCCAGCTCGCTCTGGGTCGACCGGTCGTTCGATGTCCTGCTCCCGTATGTGATGAAGATCGACCTCCTCTACGGGGGTGGTCTCACCAACCTCGACATCCGCGGCGACACCGAAGGGTCGCGGAAGCGGATCAACGACTGGGTCGCGAAGCGCACCTCCGGCCGGATCGCCGAGATGATTCCCAAAGGCGCCTTGCGCCCGGAGATCGCCCTCGTCATCACCAACGCGATCTACTTCCGGGGCGAGTGGGCCGATCCCTTCGACGCGGAGCGGACCCGCGAGGAGCCCTTCACGCGGGCCGACGGGACGGCGACGCCGGCGAAGCTGATGCACGATCCCGCGCGAGCCTCCATCGGCTATGCCGCGTTCACCGGCCGGGGCGAGCACTTCGAGACGCCGCGGCGCGTGCCCGTCGATCCCGCCGCGCGACCGGCGACCTACCCGGATGACGGGGGCTTCTCGATGATCGAACTCCCCTACAAGGGCGGCGCGCTCTCGATGGTCGTGATCGCCCCGCGCTCGGCATCGGGCCTCGGCGCGATCGAGTCGATGCTTGGCCCCGAGTCGCTGAAGTCCTGGCTCGGTCGCCTCGATCGGCGCACCGTGGACGTGGCCATTCCGCGGTTCGCGCTGGCATGGAACGATGAGCTCTCAGGAGCGCTCAGGGGACTCGGGATGTCCAGGGCGTTCGTCGACACCGCCGTCGATGGCGGCGCCGAGTTTCCGGGGATCTCCTCCGGCGACGACCCGAGCAAGCGGCTCTTCATCGGCTCCGTGCTTCACAAGAGCTGGGTCGAAGTCACGGAGGAAGGGACCGAAGCCGCGGCGGCGACGGCGGTCTCGGCGGCACCGGGGAGCGCCGTGGAGCCGCCCCGCGACATGCCCTTCACGCCGGTCTTCCGCGCCGACCGCCCGTTCCTCTTCATCATCCGCGACACCGCCTCCGGCGCGATCCTCTTCATGGGGCGGATGGCGAACCCGACGGCGTGAGCTCGGCGCCTCCGGGCCCATCCCCTCAACGCACGCGGAGGGATTCGAACCCCCAACCCTCGGCTTCGAAGGCCGACGCTCTATCCGTTGAGCTACGCGTGCTGCGATCGCGGCGATGGTAGGTCGCGGACTGTGCGACCCCCGTGCCGTCGAGCCCCGCGGCACCGACTCCGGCGCTGCGAAGTCGGTGCCGCGGGGCAGCCGCGCCCGCCGATCGCTCGGGAACCCCCGGCACCGCGTTCCCGAAGCGGAGCACGGAACGGGCACGGAGCGGGCAGGGACCGGTCACGCCAACAATGGCGGTTCATGTCGCGCGACGTCCAGTTGCCGGAGGCTCCGGAGCCGAACCGCTCCCCCGCGGCCCCCGCGGCCGCCGCGGCTGCCGCGGCCGCCGCGGCCGCCGCGGCTGCGCGGAGACTCGGTGGAGCCTCGTCCCGAAGCGACGCGCTCCGTCGCGTGCAGATCGCGCTCGCCTTCGCGGCGATCTACCTCATCTGGGGTTCGACGTACCTCGGCATCAAGGTCGCCATCGAGAGCATCCCGCCGTTTCTCATGGCGGGGACGCGGTTCACGTTCGCCGGGGTGCTCCTCCTCGCATGGCTCTGGCAGCGCGGCGATCTGGGTCGGTTCCTCGCGCAGCCGCGCGGCGCCGTGGCGAGGCATCTCGCGACGGCCGCAGCCGTCGGGGTGCTCATGCTCGGGCTCGGCAACGCGGTCGTGGTCTGGACGATCGAGCACGGCGCTCCCACAGGCCTGGTCGCCGTGATGATCGCGACGACGCCCTTCTGGCTCGTCCTTCTCCAGTGGCTCGGCGACCGCCGCCCGGTGGCGCGGCGGACGATCGCGGGGCTCGTCGTGGGCTTCTGCGGCATCGTGCTGCTTCGGGGCGCTGGAGATGGCGCCGCGCCGTCGACCGCGGGGCTCCCCGGATGGGCGGTTCCTGCGCTGCTCGTCGCGACGCTCGCCTGGGCGTGCGGCTCGATGCTCTCGAAGTCCGGCGCGCGGATGGGCGCGCCGCGCGCCTCGACGGAAGGCGAGCGCGACCGCGCCGCGCTTGACGGTCATGGCGATGCCGACCCGCGGGGCACCGGCGCCGATCCGCTCGTCGCCACCGGATTCCAGATGCTCCTCGGAGGCGCCGCGATCTGCGCCTGGAGCGTCGCCACCGAGCCGCTCGCCGCGTTCGATCTTGGCGCGGTGTCGCTCTCCTCCGCGCTGGGGTACGGCTACCTGGTCCTCTTCGGATCGCTGATCGCGTACACCGCGTTCATCTGGCTGCTTCGACAGGTCTCGGCCGCGGCCGTGGGGACCTACGCCTACGTCAACCCGGTCGTGGCCCTGGCGCTGGGCGCGATGCTCAACGACGAGATGCTCACGCCGCGCACGCTCGTGGCCTCCGGCGTCGTGCTCCTCGCGGTGGCGCTGATCTCGCTGCCCCGTCGGTTCTCCCTCGCGCGCGGTCGCGGAGACGCCGGCGACGCCGCCGCTCCGCCCCGGCCGGCCGCCGTCGAAGCGCCCCCCATCGCCTCGATCGCGGCGCCTGCCGAGTGCGGCGCGGCGCTGCTTCCGGAGTCCGTCACGCCGGATACGCGATGAAGTAGTAGTGGACGCCGCCGCTGAAGTTCTCGACGAAGCTCTCGCGGGTGAACGGGGGCCGGTGGTCGAGCCACCAGCGCATCAGGGAGACCCGATAGCCGAGGCGGTCGAAGAAGTCGAAGATCGCCTCGCCGGTGGCGCCGTACTTGGCGGCCGAGGCGGCGCCGGACTCGAAGACCACGACCGGCCGCGCCCGCCGCAGCATCGCCGCCCCGCCGCGCAGCGCCGGCAGCTCCCCCCCCTCCACGTCGATCTTCACGAATGCCGGGATCACCTCGGAGGGAATCGTCCGGTCGAGCGTCTCGACGTTCACGTCGATCCGCTCGATGGCCGGGTCCGGCGTATCGAAGTCGCGCTCGAGCAGCCCGCTGTACGCGGGCGCATCGACGACGTGATTGAAGCTTGCCGTTCCCGGCGCGTCGCTCAGCGCCGCGGCGTGGACGGTCACGTCGGGGAAGCGGACGCGAAGCG
The DNA here is from genome assembly GCA_937871505.1 of uncultured Planctomycetia bacterium. Taxonomy (GTDB): domain Bacteria; phylum Planctomycetota; class Phycisphaerae; order Phycisphaerales; family SM1A02; genus CALMPF01. The sequence continues at coordinate 53,679 of CALMPF010000069.1, forward strand.
CTTCGGCGAGGTGGGGTATCGGCTCGAAGGCGATGTGTCGCCCGGCTGGGGCGATCGCCACGATCTTCTCGAGGATGTCGCCCTTGTGGGCGCCGATGTCGATGGCGCAGGAGTCGCGGGCGAGGACGCGCCTCATCACGGCGATCGTCTGCTCGTCGTACTGGGCGTTCTCGTGAAGCCGCTCGCGCAGCGAGCGCGGCAGGAAGAGCCTGTACAGGCGGGCGGCGACGGGGCCGAGGGCGGATCTGCGAATGCGTCTCTTGAGGGCGACGAGGTCCACGACGCTCGGAGCGTACCACGCAGGCCCGGGCGCGTCTCAGGAGCGACTCGGGACCGTCTCGGGTTCTCGCGCGGGGTCCGCTCGGGATCGGACCGGAGGGCCGAAGGCCAGCGCCGCGCGCCGTACGGACGCGCAGCACGCCGATGGGATCCGCATGCGCAGCCCTCCGGGGCCGTCGACGAGCGCTTCGCCGGGGGGACGATCGCCGGTATCCTCCGGGCACCATGACCACAACGACGATGGAGAGCACGGCGCAGGGGCCCGCGACGCAGACGTCTCCGCCGATCGCGGTGCCGACCGCCGTCGGCCGGCGCAGCGCCGGAGTTCGAGCGGTCCGCGCCTGCGTGCGCCGCAGGTCGCTCGCCGCGCTCGCGACGGCGGCGATCGCGCTCACCCCCGCCCTGGGCGCCGCCGCAGGGGGCGCAGGAGCGGCAACGCCCCCGGCGGCTCCCGCGACCAGCGCCGCGATCGCGCCGCCGAACACGCTCACTCCCGCAGAGCGGGCCGCCGGATGGCGGCTCCTCTTCGACGGACGCAGCGGAGAAGGATGGCGCGGCTTCAGACGCGACGGCTTCCCGGCTCAGGGCTGGAGCGTCGAGGAGGGCGTGCTCAAGGTGCGCAGCGGCGGCGGCGATCTCATCACCACCGAGCAGTTCGGCGACTTCGAGCTGGCGCTCGAGTTCCTGACCACGCCGAAGGCCAACAGCGGGATCATGTACCGCGTCATCGAGGAGCACGGCGCCCCGTGGCAGACCGGTCCGGAGTTCCAGATTCTCGATGACCACGGACACGGGCTCGCTCCGAGCCACCCGCACTCCGCCGGCGCCCTCTACGACCTCGCCGCGCCGCCGCCGACGAAGGTGCTCCGCCCCGCAGGCGAGTGGAACTCCGCCCGGATCCTCCTGCGCGACGGGAGGTTGCGGCACTGGCTCAACGACGTGAAGGTCGTGGACCTGCGGGTCGATGGCGACGACTGGGCGCAGCTCATCAAGGCGAGCAAGTTCAAGGACTACGCAGGCTTCGGCGTCCGTCCGCGCGGCCACATCGCGCTTCAGGATCACGGCGACGAGGTCTGGTTCCGCACCATCAAGCTGCGCGACACTGGCGCGGCGATGCCCGGCGAGCGGGCCCTCTTCAACGGCCGCGATCTCGATGGGCTCATCGGGTTCCTCCCCGACGGCACCGATCCCGCGCAGGTCTGGTCGGTGCGGGACGGGGTGCTCATCTGCGCCGGGAAGCCCGCCGGGTACATCAGGACGACGGAGCCCTTCGAGAGCTATGTCCTCAAGCTCGAGTGGCGCTGGCCGGAAGGGAAGGAGCCGGGGAACTCCGGCGTGCTCCTGCGCCTCGTCGGCGAGGACAAGGTCTGGCCAAAGAGCGTCGAGGCGCAGCTCCACAGCGGCAGCGCGGGGGACTTCTGGAACATCGACGAGGTGCGGATGTCCACCGACCCCGAACGCACCCGCGGCCGAAACACGCGCAAGACCCACGGCAACGAGAACCCGGTCGGCGCCTGGAACGAGTACGAGATCGTCGTCGACGGAAGCGACATCGCCCTCCGCGTCAATGGCGAGGAGCTGAATCGGGCGTGGGATGTCGAGGTCGTGCCCGGGACGATCGCCCTCCAGAGCGAGGGCGCCGAGATCCACTTCCGCGCCGTGCGCCTGGCGCCGATCCTCCGCTGAGCGGGGCTCCCGGCGCTACCGCCGCTGATGGTGGTGCGGGTGCTGCCGGTCATGTCCCCTTCCCGGCTTCGCGTCGTCGTAGATCTCATGCCCGGTGCGCCAGCCGCGGGCGGCGCGGAGCAGGGCCACGGCGAGACCGCCGATGGCACCGAGGCCCGCGCCGACGGGAATGCTCCCGAAGTAGACGCCGGCGCCGGCGCCGAGCGCGACGCCGAGCGCGATCCACCGGGCTTCGAAGCCACTTCGCTTACGACGATCAGGCATGATGGACCATTAGAGCAGAGACCCCCGAATCCCGCTCGCCGAAGCGCCGGCAGCGCCCGGCCACCGCAGATCCCTCACCCGCACCGACACCTCGAGGCACCCCGCGATGAAGACCCCGAACGTCACCCTCCGCGCATCGACCGGCTCCGCCGCGCCCCTGCGGCTCGCGTCCCTGCTCCTTGCGGCCCTGCCCACCTCCATCGGATGGGCGCAGTCCTCGGTCCCGGCGATCTTCGTGGCCAACAACGGGAACCTCGAGGGCTCCGTCTCGTCGCTGACGATCGCTCCCGACGGCTCGCTCGCCTTCCGCCAGAAGCTCGTCCTGGGAAGCGTTCCCAGCCTCCAGTTCTTCGATCCGGGTCTCAATGCGTACTCGATCTCGATCTCGCCTGACGGCCGCTGGCTGGCGGTGAGCCACGCCACGGCGAGCACCACGGTCGAGCGCATCTCCGTTCTCGAAGTGCTCCCCGACGCCGGGATCGCGCTCGCCTTCGTCTTCGACACGCCCGACAGCCCGCTCGATGTCGAGTGGGTCGACGACGGCCTCCTCGCGGTCACCCGGACCTCGACCAACACGGCCAACAACGTCCTGCTCTACACCATCGACCCCGAAGAGGGCCAGGCCGCGCTGAGCGACAGCGCCGTCAGCGGCGGCTTCAACTCCTGGATCGCGGTGCATCCCTCGCGCGAGCTGCTCTTCACCCAGGAGTCCTCGTCCAACACGGTGCGCTCGTTCGTCGTCGAAGGGTCCTCGCTCACGCAGACATCGACCGCCTTCAACGGCTCCGTCTACCCGCTGGGTCTCGGCGTCTCTCCCGACGGCACGCGGATCTACTCGGGCGGCGGGATCAGCGCGGGAGGCAAGATGATCAGCGGCTGGACGATCGACGCCGCGCTGGGCGTGCTGACGCCGATCCCCGGCTCGCCGTGGATCTCGCCGGGGCAGTCGCCCAAGCAGGTCGCCGTCAGCGGTGACGGAAGCTACGCCTACGTGGGGCACGGGACGGATGCGACCATCCGCGGGTTCGCCATCGCACCCGACGGCGCTCTGGTGGACATCGGCGTGATGTTCGACGTCGGCTTCCAGGGCTCGCTCGGCGAGATCGCGATCTCGGGCGACCTGCTCTTCGCCACCGACCGCGACACGATCTTCGACGGCCAGCGCGGCGTGTACTCGTTCACCATCGGCGTCGACGGCTCGCTGAATCAGAATGGCCCCTTGGTGGATACCCAGGGCATCTCGCCGAACTCGATCGCGATCTGGCGCCCGGCGCCGGGCGACCCGGCCGATCTCGACGGCAACGGCACGGTCGACGGCGCCGACCTCGGTCTTCTGCTCGCAGCGTGGGGAACCGGCGGCCCCGGCGACCTCGACGGCAACGGCATCGTGGACGGCGCCGACCTCGGCCTTCTGCTCGCAGCGTGGCAATAGCGACCGGACGCGAACCGGCGCCCGATGGCAACGGCAACCGCGGCGGCGATCACGAAAGCGACGCCAGCGGACGATGCCCGATGCGCGCACCTCCGCAAGCTGGGGGGCTGCGTGAGCGGGGCTGCGTGGGCGAGGCCGGGTGGGCGAGGCTGCGTGAGCGAGGCTGCGTGGGCGAGGCCGGGTGGGCGAGGCCGGGTGAGCGAGGCCAGGTGAGCGGGGCTGCGTGGGCGACGCTGCGTGGGCGGGGCTGGGTGAGCGTCGCCGAGCGTGGCGGCGAGCGCCGGGCGGACGGGGAGGGTCGGCGCCATCGCCCTGCCCGGGAAAGCGATCGCAACTCGCTCGTCACGCGCTCGGTCTCGGCACCGCGACGTTGACTGCTGCGACGTTCGGTCACCTCGCCCGACGACAGGGGAAGCGCGTGAGCGTCACCCTGTCCAGCCGCTCCGGCGCGCGGCCCTCCGGGCCGCCCCCCCGGAGGATGGCCCGCTCCGCAGGCTTACTCCGCCTGCTCCGCAGACGGCCGGGCCGGACCGGACCCCAAGGACCTCAGGCGGAGCCGAAAGCCCAGGGAGCGGGAGGCGAGGCCCGGGGGGATGGCGAGCCGGTAGGCCGAGCGCGCGTCCCAGGCGTTGATGTGCCAGGCGCCGCCGCGCAGGACGCGGCTCCCTTCCGAGCCCTCCGGGCCGACCGGATCGACTGCCTCCCCTTCGGCGTACGACCTGCTCCCGTCCCGGCACCACTCCCACACGTTCCCGTGCATCTGATATAGACCCCAGCCATTCGCCGGCAACGCTTTCACGTCCACCGTCTCCTGCCGATACAGCCCCTTCGCGGCGCCGCCGTACGGATGGTTCCCGTCGTAGTTCACCTCCTCCGGGGTGATCGTCTCTCCGAACCAGAACGGCGTCCGCGTCCCCGCACGGCACGCGTACTCCCACTCAGCCTCCGTCGGCAACCCCGCACCGAGCCCCGGAAGCAGTGTCTCCAGTTTCGCCAGGAACGACTTGACGTCCAGCCAACTCACCTGCTCCACCGGCCGATCCGGACCCTTGAAGTGACTCGGGTTCTTCCCCACCACCACCTCCCACATCGCCTGCGTGCACGCCGTGTCCGCCAGCCAGAAACCCTGCGTCAGCACCACCCGGTGCCGGGGGCCTTCGAAGTCGCGTTGCTCGGCCTCGCCCTCCGGCGACCCCATCTCGAACTCCCCAGGCTCGATCCAGCGGAATCGCTGCCGCACCGCCTCTTCTCCATCGCGTCGCGGCACCTCGATGTCGCTCCACCAGCCGCAGAGATCATCGCCGAACGCGGTCGGCCACGCCGGAAGCACGGCGTGAATCGAGTCGGGGCGAACCACTCCCGCGACGCTCATCGGCGCCACCCCCGCTGGCGCCCTGAACCGGGCACCGGCCCCGTGGTCACGACGGGCCGACTCACACGCCAGCGCCCCTTGTCTCCTGCCTCGGCGTCCGGAAGTGGCGCTGGAGCGCGAAGGAGCCGGGGCCAAGCAGCTTCGGGCGAACGCGCCGCGGCGAAGAGGCCGTGCGAACCCTCCGCCAACGCGATCCGCCGGGCCATTGAATGGGGCGGCCCCCCGGGGAGCGTTCGGGCCGAATCCACGGCGCCTACCAGCACCCCGAGGGGCCTTGCGGTTCGGCGTGACGCCGAGCAGGGCCGAGCATCACGCGCAGGACGCCGGTCTGGTCCTTGGGTGGTCGCGCATCCGCGCGACGGGGTCTTCGAGCGCCTCTCAGCGTGCCCGCTGCCGCGCTCATTCTGAAAGGCGCTCTCAGGGAGCTCAGGCGGAGCCGAAAGCCCAGGTTGTGGTTGGCGTTGCCCGGGTGGTTGGCGTTCCGGTAGGCCGAGCGCGCGTTCCTGGCGTTGTTGTGCCAGGCGCCGCCGCGCAGGACGCGGCATGATCTCCCGATAGTCGATCGCCTCCTTCGACTTGGAGGCGCCGCCTCCCTCTCGCTTGAGGGACGCCGGCAGTGGCCCGACCCCCGAAGCGACCTCCACCCGAACCACCCAGCGGGATTCCAGCCCCTGATCGATCCACTGCCAGTGGAGCGCCACGACGCGATGGGCGGCGAGGAAGGCGTTCAGGTGCGCCTCGTCGGCGGTGGCGTCCACGGCTCGGATGGAGAAGAAGTGGTACGACATGGGTCATTCCTTGCTTGGGGTGGTGCCGCGCCGGGCAGAGAAGAGGTCTCCGAGCCAACTTCGAAGCCCGCCCCTGCGCGAAGCCTCACCCTCCGGGTTCGGCGCGCGGCCCTCCGGGCCGCCCCCCCCCGGAGGATGGCCCGCTCCGCGGGCTTACTCCGCCTGCTCCGCAGGCGGCCGGGCCGGACCCGACCCCAAGGACCTCAGGCGGAGCCGAAAGCCCAGGTGGTTGAGCGTGAAGCCCGGATAGAAGTCGCTCCGCAGGGCCGAGCGCGCGTTCCCAGCGAAGTTCATCCAGCCTCCGCCACGAACCATGCGGGCCTCCTCAAAGCGATCCGGGCCGACCGGATTCACCGCCTCGCCGTCGGCGTACGACCTCCTCCCGTCCCGGCACCACTCCCACACGTTCCCGTGCATCTGGTACAGACCCCAGGCGTTAGAAGGCAACGCCTTCACATCCACCGTCTCCTGCCGATACAGCCCCTTCTCGGCGCTGCCGTAGGGCTGGTTCCCGTCGTAGTTCACCACCTCCGGCGTGATCGTCTCCCCGAACCAGAACGGCGTCCGCGTCCCCGCTCGGCACGCGTACTCCCACTCAGCCTCCGTCGGCAGACCGGCACCGATCCCCGGAAACAGTGACTCCAGCTTGGCGAGGAACTCCTGCACGACCAGCCAGCTCACCTGCTCCACCGGCCGATCCACGCCCTTGAAGGAACTCGGGTTCTCTCCCATCACCGCCTCCCACAGCCCCTGCGCGCACGCCGTGTCCGCCAGCCAGAAGCCTCGCGTCAACACCACGCGATGAGCCGGGCGCTCGTCCGAAGAGCCATCCTCGCCCTCCGGCGACCCCATCTCGAACTCCCCAGGCTCGATCCAGCGGAAACGCTGGACGATGGGAGCCTTCCGAGCCGACGCCAAGGTGAGGTCGGCGAAGACACCGAAAGGTGAGTCGATGCCGAAGGCAAGTTCGACACGCTCGCCCCACGCGGTCGCCACGCGAGTCAGGCCTTGGGCGACCACTCGGGCGCAGCCGCGTTGTGGACCGCCCTCGATGGACTCGAAGGCGAGATGCTCGGGCCGCCACAGGTGCCGGGCTGACCCGAGCGATGCGGTCTCGACCCAGAGGCCATCGCGACCTCGGCCCCATCCCGCACAGCCCAGCGGACGGAGCACCCGCTGAAGCCGCAAGCGCTCGCTCGAGGTCTCGATCGCCACGTTCACCGGCGCGGGACCGCTGGCGATGAGCGTGGCGCCGCGCGGCAGGTCGTGCCAAGGACCGTCGCCGTCACCATCGGGCCGGAGGACGAAGCCGCCACTGTCGACGACGAGGGGGTCGGCGAGTTCGATCTTCGTCCCATCCGGGGCGGCTGGATCGAGTTCGATCCGCCCAAGGCGATCCTCAACGAGCCTCGCCGAGACCGACCCTCCCTCGGGAGTCGCCCTCGCCACCGCGGCGGGGTCGACGTGGCCGGGGAGTTGCACAGTGCAGCCTCGTGCCGCCGCCCCGCGCCGGGCCTCGCGGACCAGGCGGTAGTAGGCCCGGGGGTTGCGGCGGATCATCGCGGGACTGGCCCGGCCGACGACGCGCTCGGCGTAGGACCCCAGTTCGGATCCGCTCGGCACCTGGGCGCCGTCGCGAAGCGTGACGATGAGACGCTCGAAGAACTCTCGCCAGGGGCCCTCGACACCAGCAAGCCAGTCCTCCTCATGGGAGACCGCAGCCCGGAAGTGGGCGTGGTATCGACGTCGCACGTTGAGGTGCCTGTCGCGGAGCGTTGGTGCAAGCGACTCGAGGACGCGCTTGTGCCGCTCTTGGACCTCCGTCGAGACGAACTGGGCTGCTGAGCCGGTGACGATGTCGGGGTGAGACCACACGGCGAGCTCCAGCCCCGCGTTGTGCGGCGCGACCGGGTTCAGCCGACGCAAGGCCCGAAGCAGGGAGGGCTCGGTGGAGCGCGTTCCCGCGACCATGGCCAGAAGTTCCGTGAGTCCCGGTTCCGTGCCGGCCTCGACGCGGCCGCCTGTGCGCTCCGGCCGCATCCGCGAGTCGGGGCTCCAGCGGAGGACGAGGACGCCTGGGTACTGGCGGGTATCGACCTGGTTGGCCCCCAGGGGCAGGAGGACCACCGGCTTGCACCCTCGCTCGACGAGCGACGCCAGGAAGCCCTGCCATGCGATCTGGAGCTCGGGCGCGCGTCGGCCTGCGAGGCCGAGATCGCTGACCACGAGAACGCGCGTGCCGCGCGGAAGGGGGCGCCATGAATGTCTCTCAGGAAGAACGGATGGTCGGAGCTCCTCCTTCGACCGCCACTCGCGCCAGCGTTGGGGTGGCGGTCCGGGTACGACGCGAAGGGACAGGCCCGAGCGTCCGCACTCGTCACGGAGGAGCTTGGCAAGGAAGTTCTGATCGAATCGAATCGGCCCGAGCCGCTCCGAGCGGTCGAACACGACGACCAGTTCCGGACTCCAGCGAGTGGTGCGGCGGCGGGGAATCCGGCGCAGTGGCTGCCGCTCGGCGACCAGCCGGGTGAGGGCTGCGAGATCGATCGGACCGGCGCGCAGGGCGGAGAGATGGCGCTTGAGCGAGGGGATGAGCCGCGACTTCGGAACGAGGTGGTCATGGCCGTAGAGCGGATCTGGCTCCTTGGCCTTCAGTTCCTCCTCGGTGAGTGGCTCATGCGACGCGCCGTCCTCCAGGGTGTCCTCGCCGGTCTCCGGCTCCCGATGCCTCCGCTCGGTCACGGCGACCAGCGACGAGACGCGCGGGGGCAGACGCGGGTGGGAGACGGCGGTCGTGGCGGATCCGGTCTCCCGGTCTCCCACGGGCTTGTGCTCGGGCTGATCGACAATCTCGGGCTTCCTTCGGTATCCGAACCAGTGGGCCCCGTCGTCGAGGGCCAGGCCGTGCGCGTCCACGGTGCGCTCGCCGTCTCGAGGCCCGGCGATCCGACGGAGGAGGTCGGCTCGGCAGAGGGCGGCACGGACGTTCGAAACGCCTCCGATGACCGGGTCGGGCGAGGCGTGATCTGGCCGGATCATCCTTTCGGAGTCCTCTGCTCGGTGGCGCCGTCGCCGACGGGTGCCCGCCGCTGATCCTGCTTGGGGTGCTTGACGAGGGCGTAGCGACCCAGTTTGTCGAGCCAATCGAGCTGAACGGATCGACGCCCTTCGGGGTCCAGGTCGCGTGTCAAGGCGTGCAGGGCGTGCAGGAGATCGAGGTACTCGGCAAGACCCACGGTGGGGTAGCCATCCTGCTCGCACTCCTTTCGATCCTCAAGCACCTGCTTTGCCGCCCTCTCCCGAACTGTCCCGTCGATGTGAAGGTGAGTGTGGGCCTCGCTTCGCTCCCTGAGCCACTTCATGAACTCCGCGTCCCCCTGCGGAGGGTTGAGGTTGAGCACCGCACAGCGGCGGACGAAGGCCGGTGGCAACTCCCGTTCCTCGTTGGTGGTGATGATGATGAGGGGCATGAGCCCACCCTTCGGGGCGATGGCCAAAGGTCGCTCGACACCGTTCACCTTCTCCTTGAGGTGGGGCACGACGAAACTTCGGTTGCCCAGGACCTCGAGCAGGGCGTTGGGCAGATCGGCGTCCGCCTTGTCGATCTCGTCGACCAGGAGCACCGGCGTTGGTCCGGAGTCGCTGACCGCGTCAATGGCCTGCCAGAGGGCCCCGCGCTTGACGTAGCGCTCGTTCGTTTCGTCCAGGCGCTCGACCTGGGCATCGGCGAGCCGTTCCACGACATCGAAGCGATAGAGGAGGTCGAGGGCCTCGAAGCGCGGGTGGATCACCTCGCAGAATGGCTCCCCGGAACCCATCACCGCCGCGGCCGCACGGGCGATCTGGCTCTTGCCGCAGCCGGCCTCGCCCCGGACCAGAAGGGGCCGACCTGCCGCCCAGGCGAAGACGAGGGCCTCGATCTCCGATTCGCTCCAGCGATGGCCGGCCTCCCCGAAGCGGTCGGACTTCGGAAGGCGCGTGACATCACGGTCATGGATCCTCTCAAACGGATGCTGCTGGAATGGGTGGGAGGGCATGGGGTGGCACTGGGTGGTGGATTCAGAGGACGTACTTGGCGAGGAAGCCGATTGCGGCGCTGCACGCCTTCACAATCGCTCCGCCGGCGTTGATGGTCTCGGCGGTGGTCTTGATGCCCTCGAACAGGGCCTTGAGGCGCCTTGGCTCTGGCGCCGGCGAAGAACTCAGGGCCTCCTCGAGCTCTTCGACCTTGGTCTCGAGGCGGACCTTGGCGCGAGGATCGCTGATGGCACCAAGTTCCTGACGGACGACCTCGATGGCCGCGAGGATGGGCGCGAGGTCGACGCCGACGTGCAACTCGTCGCCGAGACGATTGCCGGTGCCCTGTTGGTTCCCGGTGCCGGACTGATCCCCCGAGCCAGCCTGGTGGCCCTGCCCGGTCTGGGCGACCCCACCGGCCATGGTCGTCGCCGCGTCCCGGCCAGCGTGCACGTTGACGGTGAACGAGTGGGTGGGACCGGGCGATGTGGGAGGCGCCGCGGAGCTGGATGGAGCAGGCTCCCGAGGTGCCCGCCTCGCTCCATCCGAGCGGGAGGAGGCCCCAGCGGGAGCACCTCTGCGTCCTCGACCCCGAACCTCCTTGAAGAACTCCACCAGTTCGTACAGAAGATCATGCACGGACATCCCCAGAATGACTGCCGACGCAGCGTTCTCCTCGAGCGAGGGAACCGCGATGTGCACACCGTGAGCCTTGGTGAAGGCCTCCGCTCGGGCATCGTCGGTGAAGCCGTGAACCACCAGCGTGAAGGCGGCACGGTGCACCTGCGTCATCGACCTGAGTCGGGCATGGAGCGCAGCACGTTGGCGATCGTCGAATGGTACTCCGCGCTCAGCGATGGCCGGTGCATCCGGATCGTCGTCCATGACCACTCGATAGACCTCGACCTCGAAGGCGAACCACCACTGGTCGCCCCGCTCAGGCACCCGGATGGCGGGCGTTCCGTCGGGACTCGGCAGAGGGCCGCCGCCGTCGAGATCGACTTCCAGCCGGCCCCCGGAGAGGGCAGCGCCGATGATGGCGCAGATCAGTCGCTCGTCGGTCGGGACGCGGATGACTCGGGTCCCGATGGTGACATCGATGAGATGGAAGGCGCAACGGAGGTAGAGCGCGACCGCTGCCGCAGTGACGCGCTCGTACTCCGATGTCGTGGAGGCGTCGCAGTGGCGCACAGCCTCGCCGAGGGCGCGGCGGATCTGCTGGAACCGGGCGATGACCTTGTCGGCGCTTCCGGGAGCATCGCAGAACGAGGCCATGAGCCGGTCGATCCGCTTCGATTCGTCGTGAATGGGAGGGAGACTCAACTCGCGTTCGAGCGCGCTCACCAGCAGCGGCGCTTCGCGCAGCCTCTCCGCGGTCATCTCCTCGTGATGGGTCTGCATGGACGCACTCCGAACGGTTGGGGTGGCGTGGATCGGAAAGTTCGCCTCTGGATGGACCCGGCGATCAGTGGCCCACAGAAGCCGGACGATGCGTTCCTGTCCATCCGGGAACCGATGGTCGTTGAAGAACTCCTCCAGCAGCACCGGAACATGGCGCCGGTCGCCGTGGACGGGAGGATCGGGAAGCAGGAGTGGTTGTCGGTGATCCTCTTGCGGATGAGGCTGATGAGGAAGGCGCTCTCGATCGTGACCCCCCGGACGGGCAGCCCGCGGCGGCGCTCGAAGACATCCTTCATCGTCGGAGTGCAGACGACGAGGATGAAGTCCGCCTCCTCGATCTCGTGCTGCATCCAGGCCGTCCAGCCCTGGGGGGGAACGGTGTCCCGATGGTCGTGGTCGGTGATCACCGAGAACCCCTCGCCTCGCAGAAACTCGGCGAGGTCACCGACCGAGGCGTTGAAGGCCTCGTCCTCATGGGCGTAACTGATGAAGACCTTGGGGCTGCGCATGCACGCTCCGCGCCGGAGGCTGTTCAGGGTCCCTTCAGAGGTTCGGTGCCGGAGCAAGGCCCCGCATCGGTCAGCCGGCGAGGGTCAAAGCGCTGGGGTGCGCGCCCCGGGGCGAGAGCCCGGGGGTGAGAGCCCGGGTGTGGGAGCACGCGGGTGAAAGCACAGGGCCAGAACTCGAGGCCAGAACCCGGGGGCCGGAACTGGCTGGCCCGGGACTTGGTTGCACGACGTTCGCACAGGCGACTCTCGTCGCTCCACGAGAGACCGACGCGGAAGCCAGTCTCCTCCATCGCTCGACGCTGACCGGGCTTCGAGAGCGCACCTCGGGCGGCAGGGTAGCAGAAGAGGCCTCGACGGCCGCCCGTCCGCCGAGGCGGGCGGCGCGTCGCGCTTGAGGATCGGTGAACACGACGTCCCGGATGGGACGACTCACCTGCGTGCACCTACCCACAACGGGGCTCGACTGGGTACGACCGGGTACAAGCGGGTACGACGGTTCTCGGCGCCGGTCGCCTGCGGCCCCGTGATGGCGCGGCGATGCGGCCGGCTCCGCTGCCCAGGCTCGGGCTCGCGTCCTCGCTCGCCGCTCTCCTACACCGAGAAGTACCGCGCCTCGGGATGGTGCACGACGATGGCGCTGGTCGACTGCTCCGGGTCGATCTGCCAGTTCTCGGTGAGCACGCAGCCGATGCGCTCCGGCCGCAGCAGGCGGAAGAGCTTCTCCTGGTGGCTCATGTCGGGACAGGCCGGGTATCCGAAGGAGTAGCGGATTCCGCGGTACTTCTGCTGGAAGAGCTCGCGGATCCTCGGGCTGTCGTCGCCGCCGATGCCCAGCTCGGCGCGGATCCGCTTGTGCCAGAGCTCGGCGAGGGCCTCCGCGGTCTCGACGCCCATGCCGTGCATGTAGAGGTACTCCGTGTACTCGTTGCGCTCGAAGAGCTGCCGCGCCCGGTGGCTCACCTCGACCCCCATGGTCACGCAGGTGAAGGCGACGACGTCGCGCTCTCCGCTTTCGATCGGCCGGAAGAAGTCGCTGATGCAGAGCCGCCCCTGGGACGCCTGCCGCGGAAAGGGGAAGCGCTCGATCTCGCGGCGCGCATCCTCCGGATCGAAGACGACCAGATCGTCGCCCTCCGCGTTGCAGGGGAAGTAGCCGTAGACGACCGCAGGCCGGAGGATCTTCTCGTCGCGGCAGGTCGCCTTCATCCGCTCGAAGATCGGCAGGACGGTCTCGTCGATGAGGCGCTTGTACTCGTCGTCGCCGGCGGCGCCGGGCTTGAAGCCCCACTGCCCGCGGAAGAGCGCGTTGGGGTTGATGAACGGGTAGATGTCGTCGAGGTCGAGCTCCTCGACCAGCCGGTCGCCCCAGAACGGGGCCCGGGGGAGGACGACGTCGCGCCGCACCGAGGATGCCTCGGCGACCGTCGCCACCGGCTGCGCCGCCCGGGACTCGGCCACCTTCGCCTCGACGGCCGCGCGCTTTCCGAGCCGGACGTCGATCGCGTCGTCGATCTCGCGGAGGCGCCCCTCGGCGAGCGCGTCGCAGATCGCCAGCCCCTCGAAGGCGTCGCGACCGAAGTAGAGCGGTCCCCCGTAGATCGAGCGCAGGTGACCTTCGGCGTAGTGCCGCGTCAGCGCCGCGCCGCCGAGGAGCACCGGCACCTGCACGCCCATGAGGTTCAGCTCATGGAGGTTCTGCTCCATGATCCCGACCGACTTGACCAGCAGCCCGCTCATCCCGATCGCGTCGGCGCCCTCCTTCCGCCATGCCTCGACCATCGCCGTCAGCGGCTGCTTGATGCCGAGATTGATGACCTCGTACCCGTTGTTGCTCAGGATGATGTCGACGAGGTTCTTGCCGATGTCGTGGACGTCGCCGGAGACGGTGGCGAGGACGACCTTCGCCTTCGCCTGTCCGGTGGCGCCGCTCTTCTCCATGTGGGGCTGGAGCAGCGCCACCGCCCGCTTCATCACCGCCGCGGACTGGAGCACGAAGGGAAGCTGCATCCTGCCCGAGCCGAAGAGCTCGCCGACGACCTTCATCCCGGCGAGCAGGTGGTCGTTGATGATCTCCAGCGGGCCGTAGCGCCCGAGCGCCTCGTCGAGCGTCTCCTCGAGCCCCTTCTGCTCGCCGTCGACGATGTGCCGCTGAAGGCGCTCCTCCAGGGTCAGCGACTCCGCCGAGACCGGGGCGGCGGCCTCCTCGCCCTCGGGGAAGAGGGAGATGAAGTGCAGCAGCGGATCGAAGGACTCCGGCGTTCCGACGGGCCGCTCGTCGCCGCGCCGGTCGTGGATGAGCCAGAGCGCCGCCTCCCACTGCTCCGCGGGGATGCGGTTCTGCGGGAGGATCTTCGAGGCGTGGACGATCGCCGCCGTGAGTCCCCGCGCCCGCGCTTCGTCGAGGAAGACCGAGTTGAGGACGGCGCGGGCCGCGGGGCGCAGTCCGAAGGAGATGTTCGAAAGCCCGAGCAGGATGCCGCAGGCGGGAAAGCGGCGGGCGATCATCTCGATGCCGCGCAGCGTCTCAAGCCCGAGCCTGCGGTCCTCCTCGGTGCCGGTGGCGATGGTGAACGTCAGCGGATCGAAGATGAGGTCGCGCTCGTCGAGCCCCCACTTCTCCGTGTAGAGCGCGTGCATCCGCTCGGCGATGGCGAGCTTGCGCTCCGCGGTCTTGGCCATCCCCGCCTGCGGATCCTCGTCGATGGTCAGGGCCACGCACGCGGCGCCGTGGCGGCGCAGCAGGGGGCAGATCTCGTCGAAGCGCCGCTCCCCGTCCTCGAGGTTGATCGAGTTGACGATGCAACGGCCGCCGGAGCGCTTCAGCCCGGCCTCGATCACCGCCGCGTCGGTGGAGTCGAGCATCAGCGGCGCGTTGACCTGCCGCACGAAGCGCGAGACCGTCTCGGAGATGTCGCGCACCCCGTCGCGGCCGACGAAGTCGACGCAGAGATCCAGCAGGTGCGAGCCGTCGCGCATCTCCTCGCGGGCCATGCTCACCAGGCCGTCCCAGCTCTCCTCGTCGAGGAGCCGCTTGAACTTCCGCGATCCATTGGCATTGGTCCGCTCGGCGACGATCAGGAAGGAGTTCTCCTGCCGGAACTCGACGAAGGAGTAGAGCGAGGAGCACCCCGGCGCCTGCGGCGCGACGCGGCGCTGCGGGCGCGGGCGGCCGTCGACGGCGGCGACCAGCTCGCGGATGTGCTCGGGCGTCGTGCCGCAGCAGCCCCCGACGAGGTCGACGGCGTACTCGTCGAGGAAGCGGCGCATCGTCTCGCCGAAGGGCCCCGGCGCCAGCGGATAGACGGTCGCTCCGTCCACGAGCGCGGGAAGCCCGGCGTTGGGGACGACGGAGACGTGCCGGTCCCAGTGCTTCGCGAGATAGGCGACGTGCTCGGCCATCTCCACCGGACCGGTGGCGCAGTTGAGCCCCAGCGACGCGATCGGGAACGGGCGCAGCGCGTTGACCACGGCGGCGATCTCGCTGCCGAGCAGCATCGTCCCGGTGGTCTCCATCGTCACCGAGACGAGGATCGGCATCGACTCGGGCGTGCGCCCGGCGGCGGCGATCGCGTCGAGGCACGCGTTGACGGCGATCTTGACCTGAAGCAGGTCCTGGGAGGTCTCGATGATGAAGGCGTCGGCGCCGCCCGCGAGCAGGCCCTTCGCCTGCTCGAGATAGGAAGCGTGCATCTGCTCCCAGGTCACCTGGCCGAGCGTCACCAGCTTGGTGCCGGGCCCCATCGAGCCGAGCACGAAGCGCGGCTTGTCGGAGGTCGAGTGGCGATCGCAGGCGGCGCGCGCGATCTCGGCGGCGGCGCGATTGAGCTCGAACGCCCAGCCCGCGGCCTCCTCGTCGAACTCCGAGAGCACGAGGCGATTGGCGCCGAAGGTGTCGGTCTCGACGCAGTCGGCGCCGACCTCGAGGAAGGACTCGTGGATCCGCTGGATCATCTCCGGGCGCGAACGCACCAGGATGTCCGTGCAGTTCTCGCGACCGAGGTAATCGTCGTGGCGGCAGTCGGCGCAGGCGTGGATCGACGTGCCCATCGCCCCGTCGACGACGAGGACGCGCCGATCGAGATGCGAGAGGAGCAGGCTGCGGCCCACCGCGGCGCCGGGCGTTCTGGACATGCCCGGAGTGTACGGGGCGCCCGATCGCGCTTCAACCGTTCATCCGGATGAATGGATGAACGACTGCCTGAACGAGTCAACGGCGAGCCTCCGCCGCCGTTCGGAGCCGGGATCGCCGCTCAGGCCGACGGCGCTCGACCCGCCGCCTCGACCAGCGCGGCGACCTCCGCGGCGCAGCCCCACGAGAGCGTGAAGCCGGCTCCGCCGTGGCCGTAGTTGTGCGCGAGCCAGCGGTCGTGCGAGCGCTCGAGCGCGAGCCTGACCTCGGGCCGCCCGGGACGAAGCCCGACCTTGACCTCGAGCACTTCCGGATGAGCGAGGCGCGGCCAGATCGCCCGGCAGCGCTCGATGATCTCCCTCGTCGCCTCCGCGCTCGGCTCCACGCTCCAGTCGTCCTCGATCGCGGTTCCGCCGAGGATCACGTCGTCGCGGCGCGGGACGATGTAGGCGATGAAGTCCTCGTCGACGGAGTCGACGATCTCCTCCGGCATCGAGCGATCGCGGCGCACGCGCAGCACCTGCCCGCGGATCGGGCGCACCAGCGGGTCCTGGGCCAGCTCGCGGGCGGCGATCCCAGCGCAGTCGATCACGCCCGCGGCGCCGGGAAGCAGCTCCGCGAGCGCGCTCACGGTGCGCTGGAGCACCCTTCCCCCGAGCGCGTCGACGCGTCGACGCAGCCACGGCATGTAGCGCGGCGTCTCGGCGACGTAGGAGACGAAGGTCGATCCGCTCCGCCAGCGCGATCCCGGGGGAAGGTCGGTCGGCGCCAGCTCCGAGAATCCCTCGACGATTCCCGCGAGGGCGCGGTCGGGCCGCTCCGCGGCGGTGAGCTGCCGAACCTCGCGGCGGGTCACGCCCGCGTCGCCGTCGAGGCTGAGCTCGCGGAAGCGCTCGTAGCTCAACCTGGCCCACTCGAGCGTCCTCGGCGCGCTCCCGGCGCGGTAGGGATACCAGAAGGCCGCCGCGACATCGGAGGTCGTCGAGGGCGACTCGGCGCGGGTGACGATCTCGACCCGATGCCCGCGCTCGAGCAGCGCGACGGCGGTGGTCAGGCCGATGACGCCCGAGCCGACCACGACGATGGGACGATCGGCGGACACGGGAGGATCGAGGGTAGAGCCGCGGTGGCGCGGGCGCTGGAGATCACGCGCCCGCGCCGCGCCCCCGCGTGCGGGCGACCTCCGGCGTTGCCCCTCGCGAGCCGCGCAGAGCGCTCCCGAAGCAACATCGCCGTCGCGGCGCTCAGCGACCCGACCGCCGTCCGACCCTTTGGTGAAGAGAAACGGCCGGATCATCGCCGGCAGCACGCGCTCGCGAACGAGCAGGTCCGGACTGCGACAGGTCCGGAGACGCTGCGTGCGGTGCGACCGAGCGCAGCACGCCCGGGACGTCGCTCTCGCCGACGCCGTTCCGCCCCCCCGGCAGCGTGATCGGCGAGCGCTCGATGGAGCAGCGTCCGATGCTCGTGTGCTGTCTCAGGTCGCGACGGGCAACGCGGAGACCGGGGCTCGTCGGGGCCATGCAGCGATCTCGACCGGGCCCGACTCGAGCTGACCTCCGAGTCGCCGCGTGCGCGGGGCCACGGTCCTCGTCGTCGTCCCGGCGACGGAATCGGCGGCGGCGCCGATCGGGGGGTTCTGCCGGGCAACTGGACCGGACGATGGTCGAGACCGCGCCTGCGACGGCGCCGGTCAGGACCCCTGCGGCGATCGCGCCGCGGAGCCTCGCCCCTCAGTCCGCGGAGTCCGCACCCTCCGCCGGCCTTCGCGGCGGAACCGCGGTTCCGGCGAGCATGCCGCCATCGACCGTGAACTCGGCGCCGGTCGTGTAGGCGGACTCGTCGGCCGCAAGGTGGACGACGAGCGCGGCGACCTCTTCGGGCGTGCCGAAGCGCCCGAGCGGTGCGTCGCGGCAGTACTCGGCGATCCGCGCGGCCCGCTCGCCGCCGTCGCCGAGCAGCGGGTCCCACATCGGCGTCAGGATCGCCGCGGGCTGGACGACGTTGCAGCGGATCGCCAGGCCCTGCTCGGCGCAGTAGAGCGCGACGCTGCGGGTGTGGTTGCGGACGGCCGCCTTGCTCGACGCGTAGGCGACCGCAGCGGGGATGCCGACGACGCCCGACCTCGATCCGATGTTGACGATCGACCCGCGCGCGGCGGGGCGCATGGCGCGGATGGCGGCGCGGCAGCCGAGGAAGACGCCGTCGAGGTTGGTGCGGTGGACGGCGTGCCAGGTCGAGAGCGAGCAGTGCTCGGCATCCTGCGGCCGGGGGTCCTCGTCGAAGCCGGTGATCCCCGCGCAGTTGACCAGGGCATCCAGCCGCCCGAAGCGCCCGATGATCTCCGCGATCGCCCGATCCCACGCGGCCTCATCGCGGACATCGAGCGAGCGGTAGGTCGCCGCGGCGCCGAGCCGGGCCGCGACCTCGGCGCCGAGGCCATCGCGGATGTCCGCAAGGACGACGGAGGCTCCCTCGCGCACGAACGCCTCGGCGATCGCGGCGCCGATGCCGCGCGCCGCACCGGTGACCAGCGCAATCTTGGAGTCGAGCCTTCCCATGGACGGATGATTGCCGCAGCAGCGGCGACGGCGCGGCCGGCGAGGCCGATTGCGGCGCCGTCGGCGGCCGCAGATCGGCTGCGGATCGTCGGCCTCCGCGACGGGCGCCTCTCCCTCCGCCTGCGGCATCGTCGCGGCCCCTACCGTTCGCCCCTCCATGGCCCTGCTCGCTCTGGCCGTGCTCGTCGTGCTGGCGGTCGCTGCACCCTTCGTGCAGCGCGCCGCGCCGCGCCGCGCCGGGGCGATTCTCGCGGCGCCGATCCTGCTGCTCGCAGCGGGCTTCCTCGCGGAGCTGCCCGCGGTCGCCGGCGGGACCTTCGCGTCCTCCTCGTGGCCGTGGATCCCCGATCTCGGGATCGCCTTCGCGCTCCGCGTGGACGGCCTCGCGCTGCTCTTCGCGATCCTCGTCTGCACCGTCGGACCCTTCTCGATCCTGCACGCGGGCGAGTCGCTCGCAGGACATCCCCGGCTGGGGCGCTTCCAGTCGACCCTTCTCTGCTTCATGGCGGCGATGCTCGGTCTCGTCGTCGCGGACGACCTGATCCTGCTCTTCGCCTTCTGGGAGCTGACCAGCTTCACGTCGTTCCTCCTCATCGGGTTCGACCGCGAGCGGGCCGATGCGCGCCGGGCAGCGCTCCAGGCGCTCCTGGTCACCGGCGGCGGCGGCCTGGCGCTGCTCGCGGGGCTTCTCCTTCTCGCGATCGCCGCGGGGACGGGGAGCGGACCGGTCTTCTCGGTGCAGGGCCTGCTGGAGAGCGAGGCGCTCCGGGAACCCGCGGCATGGCCGCTCGTCGGCCCGGCGATCGTCCTCGTCCTCGCGGGGTGCTTCGCGAAGAGCGCGATGGTTCCGCTGCACTTCTGGCTGCCGAATGCCATGGAGGCGCCGACGCCGGTCAGCGCCCTGCTGCACTCCTCGACGATGGTCAAGGCGGGCGTCTATCTCGCGGCCCGGCTCTCGCCTGCACTGGGCGGGATCGCCCTCTGGGACAACCTCCTCCTGGGCTTCGGCGCGGTCACGATGCTCGGGGCCGCCTTCGCGGCGTCGCGGCACAGCCAGCTCAAGAAGATCCTCGCGTACACCACGGTCTCCTCGCTCGGCCTGCTCATGCTGCTCCTGGGACTCGGCGCAGCGAAGGCGGCGGCGGCCTACCTGCTCGCGCACGCGCTCTTCAAGGGGTGCCTCTTCTACTGCGCCGGGATCCTCACGGAAGAGACGCACGTCAAGTACGCAGAGAAGCTCTCGGGACTCGCCCGCCTGATGCCGATGACCGCGGTCGCTGCGATCCTCGGGGCGCTCTCGATGGCGGGGGCGTTTCCGCTGTTCGGGTTCTCCGGCAAGGAACTGGCGCTGAAGGCCGAGCTCGCGGCGGGCTCCTTCGGCCTGCCGCTCGTGATCGCGACCGTCGTGACCGCGATCTTCACGGTGCTGGCGGCGGTGCTCGCCGGGATCAAGCCCTTCGTCGGAGCGCCACCGCGGCTCGATGAGCCGTCCGCGGAGTCGCACGCCGATGACCGCGCCGCGGGACCGCGCGACCCGGCGTGGCCGCGTCTCCTCGGGCCTCTCGTCCTCGCCGGAGCCGGGCTGGTCGCGGGGCTCGCCCCCGGGCTCTTCGCGAAGCCGATGGTGATGTCGACCGCCGCCTCGATCGCCGGCAGTGCGGTGCCCGAATCGCCGCTCTCGGCGCTCGGCCTGCTCTGGCCGCCGACCCTCGCGACGGCGCTGAGCATCGCTGCGCTCGTCCTCGGCATCGTTCTCTTCGCGCTCCGCGGCGCGTGGCGTCGGGCGACCGATCCGATCGCGGCTGCGTCGGCCTTCGGGCCGGACCGGCGCTGGAACGCCGCCCTCGACGGCCTGATGGCGACCGGCCGGCTCGTCGCGACCCTCCTCAGAGGGCCGACGCTCACCGGCGCCGTGCGCGGCGCCCTGATCGCCATCGTGGCGATCATCGGCCTCGCGGCGTGGCGCGCGGGGCCCCGTCCGGACCTGAAGGAGGCCGCGGAGGGAACGACGCTCCTCGACGGAGCGGTCGTCGCGGTGCTGGTGATCTCCGCGATCGCGGCGCCGATGGTCGGATCGCGCATGGGCACGATCGCGGTGCTCGGCGGCGCCGGGGCGGCGCTGGCGGCGGTCTTCCTGCTCTACGGCGCGCCGGACCTCTCGATGACGACGATCGCCGTCGAGACCCTGGTGGTCGTGATCGCGTCGCTTGTGGCGGCGCAGCTCCCCCGGATCAAGACGATCTCGGGCGCCGCGGCCCGGATCCGCGACCTCGGCATCGCGGCGTCGTTCGGCCTGCTCGTCGGCTGGCTGGCCCTCTCCGTCGCCGGTCGATCGGAGCTGAAGCCCGTCTCCGACGAGCACGTCCTGCGCTCGGTCCCCGAGGCATACGGGCGCAACGTCGTCAACGTCATCCTCGTCGACTTCCGCGCGCTGGACACGCTCGGCGAGATCTTCGTGCTCGGCGCCGCGGCCGTCGGAGTGACCGCGATGCTCGGCACCGCGCGCCGCCGGGGGGCGACGCCATGAGGTCGGTCATCTTCAAGGCGGGCGCCCGCGCGGTCGCGCCGCTGCTGGTCCTCGTCTCGGCGCTCCTGGTCGTGCGCGGCCACAACGAGCCCGGCGGCGGCTTCGTCGGCGGACTCCTCTGCGCCTCGGCGTTCGCCCTGGTGGCGCTGGCGGAGGGCGTGGGCGCAGCGCGGCGCCTGCTGCGCATCGAGCCGCTTCGGCTCGTCGGGATCGGCCTGCTGGTGGCGCTGGGAAGCGCGATTCCGGCGGCGATCGCGGGGTTCGCGCCCTTCACCGGCCTCTGGGTCTCGCTCCAGCTCTGGGACAAGGCCTCCCCCGTCAAGCTCGGCACCCCCCTGGTCTTCGACCTCGGGGTCTATCTCACGGTCGTCGGCATTGCGCTGGCGATGATCTTCACGCTGGAGGAGAGCGACGATGACGCTCCTGCTGGCCTGTAGCATCGCCATCCTCTTCGCCATCGGCGGCTACCTGCTGATGCGACGGAGCATCGTGCGCGTGGTCTTCGGCCTCGTGCTCCTGAGCCACGGCGCGAACCTGCTCATCTTCACCAGCGCGAACCTCGTTCCGCTGCGCCCGCCGATCGCGCGGGCCGGAGCGCCCGCCCCCGAGCCGCCCTTCGCCGATCCGCTGCCCTCGGCGCTGATCCTCACGGCGATCGTCATCGGCTTCGGCGTCCTCTCGTTCACGCTGGTGCTCGTGCGCCGCGCGGCCCGCGAGCTGCGCGTCGACGACGTCGAGGAGCTCTGCTCGGAGAGGCCCCGATGACGGCGATGCTCCCCATCCTCGTGCCGCTGCTCGCGGCGGCGCTGGCGCTGGCGCTGCCGGGGGATCGGGCGCCGCGCCTCGTGCTGCTGGCGACGGCGCTCTTCCTGCCCCTGGTCGCCCTGCTGGTGATGGTGCGCGTCCACGAGTCCGGTGCGATCGTCGTCCACGTCGGCGGCTGGGCGGCCCCCTTCGGCATCGCCATCGTCGCCGATCGGTTCGCCAGCATCATGGTGATGCTGGCAGCGATCGTCGGCGCCGCGACGGTGCTCTTCTCCTCCGGCGAGGCGCCCGATCCGCGGACGGACCGCGCCCGCTCGACGCTGATCCTCGCGCTGCTCGCGGCGGCGGCGGGCGCGTTCCTCGCGGGAGACCTCTTCAATCTCTACGTCTGGTTCGAGCTGCTGCTGGTCAGCTCCTTCGGACTGGCGGTCCTGGAAGGGCGAGGCAACCAGCTCGCCGGCGGCATCGTCTACGTCGTGCTGAGCCTGCTCTCGTCGACGCTCTTTCTCGTCGGCGCGGGGCTCTGCTACGGCGCCGTCGGCACGCTCAACCTTGCGGATCTCGGCGTGAGGCTCGCGGAACTGGGGAACCCGCGCCTGGCGACCGTGCTGGCGTCGCCGCTGCTGATCGCCTTCGCCATCAAGGCCGCCGTCGTGCCCTTCGTGGCGTGGCTTCCCGCCGCCTATCCCCCGCTCTCCAGCGCCATCGGCGCCCTCTTCGCGGGCCTGCTCACCAAGGTCGGCGTCTACGCCATCATCCGGACGAGCACGATCGCCTTCGTGCAGGAGCCGGAAGTCATCGGCTTCGCGATCCTGACCGCGGCGGGAGCGACGATGGCCCTCGGCGTGCTTGCGGCGGTCTCCCAGGCCGAGATCCGCCGGATCCTCTCCTTCCACATCGCAAGCCAGATCGGCTACATGCTGATGGGAACCGGTCTCGCCCTGGTGATCGTCGCGACCACGCCGTCGGAGTCGGTCCGGGCCGAGCTGGCGACGATCGCCCTCGGCGGAGCGATCCTCTACATCCTGCATCACATCATCGTCAAGACCAACCTCTTCCTGGTCGCCGGCCTGATCGAGCGCCGGCGCGGCACGACCGAGCTGAAGGCGCTCGGCGGCCTGGCGCAGAGCGATCCGGCGATCGCCGCCATCTTTCTCATCTCGGCGCTCTCCCTCGCCGGACTCCCGGTCTTCTCCGGCTTCTGGGCGAAGCTGGTCCTCGTCCGCGCCGGTCTCGACGCGGGCGCCTGGATCGTGACCGGCATCGCGCTTGCGACCGGCCTGCTCACGCTCCTTTCCATGATGAAGATCTGGGTCGAGGCGTTCTGGCGCGAGCCCGTTGCCGCGGCGCCGCCGCCGCGCGAGCCCGGTCCCGGGTGGCGACCGATGCTGGCGGCCTCCGGCGCCCTGGCCGCGATCGCCCTCGCGATCGGGCTCGGAGCGCGGCCCGCGTGGTGGCTTGCGCGCGGCGCAGCGGAAGACATGCTCGCACGCGATGCGGCCGCGGCGCGCGTGCTCGAAGGCGGTCCGGAGACGCCGACGGGAGAGCGCCGCGAGCCCCGCGCGCCCGACCCCGAGGAGCCGCGCCGATGATGGTCCTCGCGAACGTCCTCCTGGCGATGGCGTGGCTCGCCCTCGTCGGTCCGGTGACGATCTCCAACTTCCTCGTGGGGATGCTCCTGGGCTTCGTCGCCCTGGTCGTCGCGGCGCCCGCAGGGCGCATCTACGCCCGCCGGGTCATGCACGCGGCGGGGCTGGCCTTTCACTTCTGGTGGTCGCTGCTGGTGGCCAACATCAACGTCGCCGCCGCCGTGATCCGCTCCCCGAAGCGGCTCCGCCCGCTGGTGATCGACGTCCCGCTCGAGGACCTCAGCGACGTGGAGCTGGCGATCCTCGCGAGCCTGATCACGCTGACCCCCGGAACGGTCGCCCTCGACGTCACCGCCGACCGCAAGCACATGCTCGTGCACGTCCTCCACGCCGAAGATGCGGCGGCGGCGATCCGCGACGTCAAGGAGGGCTTCGAAGCCCGGCTGCTGCTGGTCACGCGCGGGGAGCGGCCCGCGCAGGATCCGCCCGGCGCCCAGGACGGAGCGCCGCCGCGATGACCCCGCTTCTCGCCTCCTTCCTGCGGATCGCTCCGGGCGAGAAGTTCGTCACCTGGTGGGCGCTCTTCTGCGGCGTCTGCCTCGGCGTGGCTTTCCTCGTCGCGGGGTGGCGCGCGGTCCGCGGACCGAGTCTCGCGGATCGGATCGTCGCCCTCGACCTGCTCGGGTTCCTCACCGTCTCGCTCGCGGGGCTGATCGCGATCGTCTCAGGCCGCGCCGAGATGCTCGGCGTCGGCCTCGCGGGAGCGCTGGTGCTCTTCTTGGGCACCGTCGCCTTCGCGGTTCATCTTGAACGGAGGGGCCGGCCATGACGCTCTCCGCCCTCGCGACGTGGATCTCCAACCTGCTGCTCGTTCTCGGCGGGCTCGCCTCGCTCCTCGCCGCGTTCTCGCTCGTGCGCCTGCCGGATGTCTACACCCGCCTGCACGGCGCCGCCAAGGCGGGGACGCTCGGCGTCTTCACGGTGATGACCGCCGCAGGACTGCACTTCGGAGACCACATCACCGCCATCGAGGCGCTTGTCGTGGTCGTCTTTCTCTTCCTGACCGCCCCGATCGCGACCCATCTGGTCGCGCGGGCGGCCCGGGCGGCAGGCGTCCCGATGATCCAAGCGGGTGCGGACTCCGGGTCGACTCCGCCCCCGGGCGCAGCTCCGGACGCCGCGGTGCGCGCGACCGGCGCCGGGGAGCGCGACGGCGCGACGCGGGAGTAGGAGCGCGCGAGCCAATGCCGCGCCTTTCATCGGAGCGCCCCTCGGCGCACGTTCGGGCATCCGACGCGGAGAACGGCACCGCTCACCGCGCGCCCCGCGGAGCGCCGGCGCTCGACCTGCGCGGCGTGCGTCCCCCCGAAGCGGTGCTGGGCCGGTTCCCGTCTCGGTGCGGGACCTGGATCCTCGTCGCTCCCCGGTTCGACGCAGCCCGTAGCGGCCAGCCCCTTCCGCAGCGATGCAGGCGAGCTGCGGCGACGATGAGATTCGCCTGTCCGCTCGTCCGCAGCCCGAATGACGTTCGCCACAGGCTGCCAGGGCCGATTGAGCGCGCCGGCGCCGCTATCGATCTCCGGGGACGATCGCCTTGAAGAGAGTCGCGGCGACCGCGGCCCCGGCGAACTGCGCAACGAGGTAGATCCAGAGGTCGTTCCAGGCAGCGAGGCGCATCACGCTCACGCCGACGGCGACGGCGGGATTAAACGCTGCGCCGGAGATGTCGCCGACGGCGAAGGCGCCCGCGAGCACGACGAGGCCGATAGCGATCCCGAAGTAGGAGTTCCCCTGGGTCGCCTTCGCGGTGGCCACGCTGAGCACGACGAAGGCGAGGGCGAAGGTGAAGAGGAACTCCGCGACCAGCGCGGTGCCGACCGGGAGCGCCGCCGGCGCCGCCTCCGGGAGTCCGGGCCGGAGCATCCCGACGATCAGCGCTGCGGCGGTCGCGGCGACCACCTGCGTCACGATGTAGGGAAGCACGTCGGCACGGTCGCAGCGACCGCGCAGCCAGACGGCGATGGTGACCGCAGGGTTGTAGTGCGCGCCGGAGATGTGGCCTCCCGCGTAGATCATCGTCGCGAGGACCATGCCGATGGCGATCGGCGCGATCACCCCCGACTCCGGGGAGAGAACCGTGAGGCCGATCGTCAGGACGAGGAAGAACGTCCCGACGAACTCCATGATCAGCTTGTTGATGCTCATTGCGCGAGGTTCCGAAGAACGGCCCCGGCGCAGTCCCTCTCACGCGCGGAGGGAGCTGCGGCGGCGGCGTGGAGAGGCACGATACAGGCTCCGCGCGGCCGCTGAAAGCGGCGTGCCTTGCACAAGGGACTCCGGCCGCGATGGCGGCCGGAGTCCCTCGTCTCACGCGGGATGCGTCGATCTCCGGAGCGGGTGGACCCCCCGGCTCCGGCGTCGCGAGTTCGCCGGGAACTCAGCTCCAGCTTCCGAGGAGCAGGCCGAGATCGGCGCCGTCGATGATCCCGTTGCCGTCAAGGTCGCCGAGGCCGGCGCCTCCCCAGTTGCCCAGCAGGATGCCCAGGTCGGCCCCGTCGACGATGCCATCGCCGTTGAGATCGGCTGGATCGCCCGGCCGGTCGCAGGACGCCGGAACGTAGATTCCGGGATTCCCGGTGTCGCCGCCCGCGGAGATGTACGACTGCTGAACGTCGCCGGAGAGCGCCAGCGTCCATGCGTACGGATCATTGATGCCGACGCCGTCGAGATCGGTCCAGCCGCTCGCGCCGAGCGTGCGGATCGAGCCGGGGAAGTCCTGATCGCCGTAGGTGAGCCGATCGACGAGCGCGCCGTCGTGGTCGTAGATGTTGATCTCGTCGTTTCGCCCGAGGTTGTTGCCGTTGCCTGCGCCGAGGTTCCCGATCACCTTCACGGACGCGGGGAGCGACCAGACGGTGCGGAACGTCTCGGCCGGGGCCTCCGCGATCACCACGCTCTCGCCCGGCTGCACGACGCCGAAGGCGCCGAGATCGAACGGGAGGATGGCCCCCGAGCCGGCGTTGCTGTCATCGAACGACCATCCGGTGAGATCGATCGGCGCTCCGGAGACGTTGGTGAACTCGATGAACTCCCCGCCCTGGCCGGCGTACATGTACTCGCTGATCACCATCGTCAGGCCCGGCTGCGTCGGGCCGAGGACGACGAAGGAACCGGGGTTGCCGAGGTCGCCTGAGGTCGCGGTGATCGAACCCTGGGCGTCGCCGGCGAAGGAGAGGATCCACTGATAGGGGTCGTTCTGGCCCAGGCCCGCCCCGAGGGTCCAGCCGGAGACGTTCTGCGTGCGGATCGAGCCGGGGAAGTCCTGGTCGCCGTAGACGAGCACATCGACGACGGCGCCCTGGGCGTTGTAGAGATAGATCGAGTCGTTGCGCCCGAGGTTGTTCGCGTTGGGCTTGCCGAGGTCGCCGACGATCCTCGCCGACGCGTCGAGGTTCCACGCCGCTCGGAACGCGGCGGCGGCGGCCTCCGTGATGATCGCGCTCTCGCAGGGCTGGAGGATGCCGATGGCGCCGATGGAGAACGCGCCGGGAACTCGATTGGAGTCGTCGTAGGACCATCCGGTGAGATCGACCGGCTCCGTCCCGAGGTTCGTGATCTCGAAGAACTCGCCGTCCGCGCCGCTGTACATCCACTCCGTGATGCGGATGTCGGCCATCGCGACCATCGCGACGGCACCGCTTGCCAGGCCGGCCGTCGCGACGGCGCGGAGGGTGAGGATCGTGTTCGTGCGCACTGCGATTGACTCCTTGGTGGGGGGAGAGACAGCGCCGGCGACCTTCGCAGGAAGGACGCCGGGAGTTCGACTGGAACGTCGAGCTCGACCGCGTCGGTCGAAATCAGGCTGGCGATGTTCGCCCCGAACCATCAAGGAGGCGTTCGCTCCGGGCAAGGTTCGTGTTTGGATGACCGACCCGGCGGATCGGAGCGTCAACCGCTCGGAGAGTCGCAGGATCGAAGGGCCGGCGGATCGAGCGGTCCCGGCGGCCGCGCCCGGATGGCGGCCGAGCTGCGCCGGCGTCGGCTCTCCGTCCCCCGCGCGCGCCGCGAGCGCGCAACGCCTCTCAGCGAGCCTCCCGTCGGCGCCGCCTGCGCGGACTCCCGATCGCTCCCCGGCCCTCGGGCCCCGAAGGCCTGCGGCTTGCACCCCGCAACGGCGGCGCGGGCCAGCGCCGCACCAGCGCATCGTCCGACGCGGTGAGGATCTCGCCCCCGTGGCCGACGATCCGCACGGCGGTCACCGGTCGCGCGTGGCCGCGAAGCACGACCTGCATGTCGCCCGAGTGCGGGTCCCAGAGCCGCAGCGTGCGGTCGCGCGAGACCGAGACGACGCGCGACCCGTCGGGCAGCCACGCGAGGTCGGTGATGCTCGCTCCGTGGGCTCGGAGGACCGCGACGGTCGTCCCGCGATCGAGCTCGACGATGTGGATCGTCCGCGCCTCGCCGCCGACTGCCAGGCGACGTCCGTCCGGCGAGAGCGCCGCGGCGAGGATGCCCGGCCCGTGCTCCAGATCGAGCGTGACCTCGGACCCCCGGCGCCTTCCTGCGGCGCCCAGCCGCGCGACGCGCCCCGACGCGAACGTGGCGATCACCTCTCCCGAACGGTGCAGATCGAGGCCGCGCACGGCGTCCGGCTCGCCGGGCGTGGCCGAGCGCAGCCGGAGAGCGTTCTGCGAGGCGATCTCCGACCCCGCAAGCAGGTGGGCGACCTCCCAGCGCACGACGGTGCCGTCGTGGTCTCCGGCGACGAGGGCTGCGCCGTCGGCGGAGAAGGTCAGTGCGGCCACCGCCGGTCCGGGGCCGGAGCGCGACCCCGAGACGCGGACCGGCGCCGACACCGCGTCGATCCGACGCGGGGCCCGGCGTTCGCCAAGTGCGTTGAGGTCGAAGAGGAACACCTCGCCATGGGCCGTGCCGATCGCCGCGAGGTCGCCGTCGCCGCGGAGCGCCACCGACATCGCCCTGAAGTGCGCATCGTCGGGCCCGAGCCATCCGCGCTGCGCGCCGGCATGAAGATCGTGGACTGTCGCGGAACCGGTCCGGAGCGCCGCGACGAGCGTCCGGCCCGCCGCATCGACCGCGATCCCCGCGACTCCTTCGCGCTCCGGTCCGATCGCATCGCGCGCCGGCGCATCGACCTCCCAGGCCCGCGCGGAACCGTCGGTGGCCCGCGTGATCACGCGCCGTCCGTCCGGGTGGGCGAGGAGCTGGTAGATCTGTCCCTCGTGCCCGACGAGCTCCGAGACGACGTGTCCGCGGCGGGCGTGGACGATCCGCGCCGACTTGTCGAATGAGGCGGTCGCGAGCAGCTCGGTGCGAGGCACGAAGGCGACGCTGCGCACGTCGGTGTCGTGCGCTGCGATCGTCGTGAGGATCTCGCGACGGTCGACGTCCCAGACGATGACCGTTCCATCGAGGCATCCCCCGGCGAGGAGCGATCCCGTCGCGTCGAAGGCGAACTCGCGGACGAAGCGGCCGACGTCGAAGGTGCGCAGGAGGTCCCCGCTCGCGGCATCGATCCAGGAGACGCGGTGATCGGCCGTCGAGCAGACGACGATCCGCTCATCGGGCGAGATCGCCAAGCTCACCACCCGTCCCGCCGACCACCGGTGGGTCGCGGGCTCGATCGGCGTCTCGGGAGCGGCGGGGATGAACTCCGCGATGACGCGCCGGTCCGCTCCGTCGATCAGCCGCAGGCGCTGATCGCGCGACGCCACCGCGATGCGCCCTCCGTCGCTGGTGGCGACCATGTGCTGGACCGGGTTGTCGATCTCCAGCAGCGGGTCCGCGTCGCCGTCGCGCGGCTCGAGCGATCCGGAATCCCAGCGCCGAACCGTGCCATCCCACGATGCGGTCAGGAGCGTCCTGCCGCCCTCGACGAAGAGGATGCGGTCGATCCTGGCCGAGTGCGCAGCGCGTTCCGTGGCGGCGCCATCTGCGAGGCGCCACGCCACGAGCCTGCCATGCTCATCGCCCGCGACCGCTGCCGACGCGTCGGGGGCGAGCTCGAGCGCGAACGTCTGCCGATCGAGACCGCGAAGCACCGAGAGCGTCCGGCCGTCGCGCGCGTCGACGATGCGCACGGAGTGATCCGGCTCGATCGTCGCGAGCAGGCGCCCGTCGTCCGAGAGACGCGTCTGGAGATGCGCTTCGCCATGCCCGCTCGAGGTCCAGATGCTCCGGTCGAGGCGCCAGTACAGGTGCCTCCACTCCCAGCCGCGGTGCTCGGGCGGTGCGCCGTCGAGGTGCAGCCGCGCCGTCGAGGGGTCGTTGAGCGTCAGCGCCGAGCTCGCGGCGAGCATGCTCGCCGCGTAGGCGTGACGGGCTGCCCGGGCTCCCGAGTCCACGGCTGCGATCCGCGCGTCGTTGGCGATCGTGGCCGCCACGACGCTCACGCCCGCCGCCAGCAGGATGGCCCCGCCGATTCCCGCCGCAGCGGACGCCCCGACGCGGTGACGGCGCCAGAACTTGCCGACGCGATACGCGGCGCCCGGCGGCCCCGCCTCCACCGGCTCGTTCGCCAGATGCCGCCGGATGTCCGCCGCGAGCGCGTGCACCGCGGGATAGCGCCGCGCCCGCTCCTTCTCCATCGCCCGCATCACGATCCAGTCGATGTCGCCGCCGAGCTCGCGGCAGAGCCGATTGGGATCGAGACCGCGCAGCGCGGCGACTCGTTCCACGTCGGCGCCCATCGAGATCACGCGCGACGAGGGGCGCGGAGGCTCCTCCTCGCGGAGGATGCGCTCCATCTCCGCCATTCCGGCGCCGCGGAGCCGCGTGCGGTCGAACGGAGCGGAGCCGGACATGAGCTCGTAGAGGAGCACTCCGAGCGAGTAGACGTCGGCCCGAGTGTCGACGTCGATCGCGCCGATGGCCGCCTGCTCCGGCGCCATGTACTCCGGCGTTCCCACGATCTGCTGCGTCTGCGTGGTGGCCCCCTCCGCGTCGCCGATGCGGCCGCCGAGGGCCTTCGCGATGCCGAAGTCGATCACCTTCGGCAGCGGCGCGCCGTCGACCATCGCGACCAGCACGTTGGTCGGCTTGATGTCGCGATGGATGATCCCCTTCTGATGCGCGTGCTGGACCGCGAGGCAGATGCGGAGGAAGAGCTCCAGACGGGCGCGCAGGCCCATCCGCACCCGGTCGCAGTGCTCCGTGACGGGTCGGCCGTCGACGAACTCCATGACGACGTAGGGACGGCCGAGCTCCGTCGTCCCCGCGTCCAGCACGCGGGCGATCCCAGGGTGGTCCATCATCGCCATCGCCTGGCGCTCGGCCTCGAAGCGGGCGATGATCTGCCGGGAATCCATGCCCGGCTTGATCACCTTCAGAGCGCCCACGCGGCGCACCGGCCGCTCCTGCTCCGCGAGGAAGACCGTGCCGAACCCGCCCTCGCCAAGCACGCGCAGGAGCTTCCATGGCCCGATGAACTGGCCCGGCGCCGGGCCGGCGAGAGACGGCACCCCGGTCGGCGATCCGGCCCCCGCCATGAGCCTCCCCGCGGCGTCATGCGATCGAAGGAGCCCCTCGACGCGCCGTCGCAGGGACGGGCTCGCAGCGCAGGCCTGATCGAGAAACGCGCGCCGCGCGGGACCCTCGAGGGGAATCGCCCCGAAGAGCACTTCCTTCACGAGGTCCTGCTCGACTGAAGGGTCGGCTGATGGCAGGTCGGTCGGCATGGCACGCGGCGGATGCGCCGGTCCGATGGTACGGAACGCCGCTCACCGATCGGGAAGGCGCAGCGGAGGCGGCGCGGCTGACATGGCTGTCATCCGCCAGCCCTCGCGATCAGCTTCGCTCCGGCAACGACGAGCACGGCTGCGAGGATGAGATTCAGCGCCTTCGGCGTCGCCCTTCGGCTTCCGTACGTCGAGCCGAGCGTCCCTCCCACGGCGGCTGCGGCAGCGAGCAGCCACAGACCGGTCGGCGGCGTCCAGCCCCGCGCAAGGATGCCCCCGAGGCCCGCGAGCGAGTTTGCCAGGATGAAGAGCGCGGCAGTCGCTGCCACGCGATGGGGCAGCGCCCAGCCGAAAACGAGCAGCAGCGGGCTGAGAAAGATGCCGCCCCCCGTCCCGGTGAGGCCCGCGACGAAGCCGATCGCGCCCCCCGCAACCGCCCGCGCTGCCGGTGAGACCTCGCGGGGCTTCTCGCTCTCGCGAAGCTCGGGATCGCCCGCAGCGGCCGGATGCGGCGCTCCGCCCCGCCCGGCCGCGCGCCGCCCCGATCTCAGCGCGACCCACGCCATGCGCGCGGCCGTGAGCAGCAGGATCGCCCCGATCGCCATCGAGAGCGCCCGGACCGGCAGGACGATCCAGCCACCGACGAATGCCGCCGGGACCGAGGCGAGCGCGAACGGCAGGAGGAAGCGGATCGATGCATGGCCCGCGGCGGCAAACTGGGCGGATGCGATCGTCGCCACGACGACGTTGACCAGCAGGGCGACCGGCCGCATCGCGGCGGCGTCGACGCCCATCACGGCCATGACGGCCAGGTACCCGGAGGCTCCCGCATGACCGACCGAGGCGTAGCACGCCCCGACGATCAGGAAGAGGAGGGCGAGGAGCGCGAACGAGTCGTCGTGCATCGCGGACGGCTGAGCGTATCGACGCCGCGACCGAATGTCCGGCCGCGGCGTTCCCAATAGGATCGAACTCCGATCGCCGCACCCCATTCCACGCCCCGCGGAGCACCGCCCATGCCGAGCACTCCACGCGACGAACCCCGCTTCGTGATTCCGGAGGAGACGATTCACACGTCCGGCCGCCCGAGCGGCGACGACGCGGCGCTTCGCGCCGTTCGTCCCGCCACCGCCCGGGCTGAGGGCTCACCCACAGAGGCAGGCCGCCGCGACGGGGATGACCCCGGCAGCGCCTCTCGCGCGGCACCCGCGCGGCGCGACCCGCCGGGCAGCCATGCGTTCGTCTGGCTGCTCGCGACGCTGCTGATCGTCGACATCGTCATCGTTTCGGTGATCGTGGCCGCGATGACCGGAGGCTCGTCAGCTTCCGCGCCCGCCGGGGGTGGCTCCGGCAGCGCGCCTCCGTGGCTCCTCGTGCCGACGATGATCGCCCTGCCGGCCTTGTTCGTCTGGCTGACGATGCGCCTGCTCTGGACGCCCGTCATCCGCCGCTTCCCCGCCCAGCCGGCCGCCCCCGACGCGCAGCGGAGGCTCTTCCAGTCCGCGTGGCTCGGACGATTCGGCGGCATGAACAACTGCCTGATCGTCGAGTCTGATGATCGGTGGATCCATCTGCGGTTCATGCCCCCGTTCTCCTGGCTGGCGCCGGGAACGGCGAGCATTCCCCGCGATCGCCTCGGTCCGATGGAGCGCCCGCGGTTCGCCCCGATGATGCTTCGCGGCAGAATCGATGGCTTCCGGGTCCAGCTCCCCCAGTGGGCAGTGGATCGGGCGGTCGAGGCGGCCCGCTCCGAGAGGCCAGCGGCGAGCGGCCCAACTGCCCAGACACCGAACTGGGCAACGAGCCAGACAACGAGCCAGAGAACCAGCCAGACAACCGGCCCGGCCCCCGGCCCGGCCTCCGGCCAGACCCGCGGGCCGGGGCCGGCTCGTCAATGACGCGCGCCCAGAGTGCCCGGGCCGCCCGGAGTGGCCGGAGTGGTTTGACTGGCTGCGCTGGCTCGACTGGCTCGGCTCCCCCGCTCCCCCGCTCCCTCGCTGCCTGCCGTGACGAATCCGCCGCCGCGTGCCCGCTTCCGTGGTAGTCTCACGACGCCATCGGCCTCCGCGGGGCCCGGCCGTACCAGCCGAGGTTGGGCGGCAGACGGGCGTCAGAGGGAATGCGGGGAGAAGCGACCGATGATGGATCTCATCGGTCGGATGGCGCCCCGCATCGATCTCAGCCATGAACAGCAGCTCATCCACTCCGTCGGCCACCTCCCCGTTCAACTCGATCGCCGGTGCCGCCGCTGGAAGGGTGCGGAGCCTGGCGATCGTGATGATCGTCTTCGGGATCCTCGCGATGCTCGCTCCGCTCGTCGCGGGAATCGCGATCGCCTACCTCGTCGGCGCCCTCGTGCTCGTCGCGGGGGCGATCCGCTGCGGGCTCGCCCTCTCGTCGGGATCGTTCGGGTACAGCGCGATCCTGCTGCTCGTCGGCGTCGTCATGGCGATCGGCGGCATCGCGATCATCCTCCACCCGCTGCTGGCGCTGGAGTTCCTCACGCTGCTGCTGGCGATCTACTTCGGTGCCGTCGGCATCGCGTCGATCGTCGCGGCGTTCCGCATCCGGCCGGATCCTGCGTGGGGACTGGAGCTTCTCAACGGAGTCGTCTCCCTGATCCTCGGTCTGCTGATCTGGTCGCAGTGGCCGGTCTCAGGGACGTGGGCGGTCGGCCTGCTGCTCGGGATCCATCTGCTCTTCACGGGCGTCGAGCTCTTGGCGCTCTCCTCGGCGGCGTCGCGCGGCGTCGCTGCACGGGCGTAGCGCTCGGCAGCAGCGCGAGCGACTCACTCGCCGGACCGAACCAGCCTCCGCGGACGGGGCCACGGAAGCAGGCTGGGCACTCGGCGTCGGTACCGTTCGTACGTCTCGCCGAAGGCGCCGATGAGGTCGCGCTCCTCGAGGCGCGTCCCCACGACGATGTGGAGGGTGAACATCGCCGCGAAGATCAGTCGCCCGAGGGTCATCTCGGGAGCGGACCACATCGCGATCAGGAAGCCGAGCATGAGCGGGTGACGCACGACGCGGTAGAGACCGGTCACGCGGAACGGAAGTGAGACGTAGGGGCGCCCGACGAAGCGAAGCCACGCCTGGCGAAGCCCGAAGAGGTCGACGTGGCTGATGACGAATGACGAGAGCAGCGCCAGGGTCCAGCCGGCGGCGCTCAAGGCGGTCAGTCCCCACCATGCCACCGGCGACTCGACCGCCCAGAGCACGTTCGGAAGCGGCATCCAGAGCCAGAAGAGCGCCACCAGGCAGAGGCTCGCGACGAGGACGAAGGTGCTCCGCTCGGCCGCGGGGGGAACGAACTGCGTCCACCAGCGCTTGAATCCCGGGCGGGCCATGATCGTGTGCTGGATCGCGAAGAGCAGGCAGAGCGCGACGTTCACGAGGATCGAGAGGCCGGTCCCCCCGACGCGCCCGTCGTCGATGCCGCGCGGAACGAACCAGTTGCCGACGAACCCGATCAGGTAGACCAGCACCCCGAAGAAGAGCAGGTAGCTCGCCGCGGCGTACGCCATGATCGCAACGCGGGCGAGGCGTTCCCGCCCGGGCAGGCGTGCTGGTCGGGCGACGACGGTGGACGGAAGCGCGGCATCGGACATTGGTCTGATCTCCTGACGTTGTGGAAGTGCTGGCGGCCGCTCGGCGGGCGCTCAGCGGATTCACTGGGAGCCGTGCCCCGGGCGTTTGCGGGGCGCGGAACGGGCGGTCACCCGACATGCGCCGGGCGTCCGCCCGCGGAGCGCGCTGCGCGACCTTCGGCGGTCGAATGCCGCATCGTCCGGTCGCGAGTCGGATCGGTCGAGCGCCGGCGCGGCCGAGTCGCAGAGGAAGGCGCAGGAGGACGGCGGCGACTGCCAATGACGAAAGCGGCGTCGACGATCGTTCGATCGTCGACGCCGCGCTTGATGTGATTGAGCCGTCAGGTCCGAGGCGAACCTCGGCCGACGCTCACTGGATCACTGGCACGTGCCCCAGGCCGCGAGCAGGAGACCGAGGTCGCCGCCGCTGACCACGCCGTCACCGTCGAGATCGGCGGCGCACTCTCCGGAGCAGAAGCCCCACGACGCGAGCAGGAGGCCGAGATCGCCGCCGGAGACGATCCCGTCGCCGTCGAGGTCGCCCAGGCAGGGCACCACCTCGCAGCCGTCGGGGATCCCGTTGCCGTTCTCGTCGACGTTGTCGTCGAAGCCCGGACACTCGTCGATGCAGTCGGGCACGCCATCGCCGTCGGAGTCGGTTTCGGGGACTCCGCAGCCACACACGCCGGGCTCGATCTTCTCGGGGTCGGTCGGGCACTCGTCGAGGCAGTCGGGGACTCCATCGCCGTCGCTGTCCGTGTCGGGAATCCCGCAGCCGCACGCGCCCGGTTCGAACTTGTCAGGATCGTCGGGGCAGGCGTCGTTGCAGTCGTCGACGCCGTCGCCGTCGCTGTCGGTCTCGAGGTTCAGGCAGGTGCACTCGCCGATCGGCTGGACCCAGAGTTCAGCGGAGACCGACGTCACCGGCCGGCATCCGTCGAGCACCACGACGACGTCGTAGCTCCCCTGATCCGCGCGCAGCACAGGCGAGATGAGGAGCACCGGGCTGCCCGATCCGCTGATTCGCTCATCGTCGACGAGCGGCTTGCCATCGCGCCGCCACTGGTAGGTGAACGGACCGTCGCCCGACACCTCGATGACGAACCAGGCATCGTCGCAGGCAGTCAGCTCGAGCGACTCCGGCTGAACGTCGATCCCGAAGCGGCACTCCGGCTCTTCGCAGTCGATGATGCCGTTGCGATTGAGGTCCTGATCCGGAACGCCGCATCCGCAGATTCCCGGCTCGAACTTCTCGGGGTCGTCCGGGCAGCCGTCGATGCAGTCGGGGACGCCGTCGCCATCGCTGTCGGTCTCGGGGTTGCCGCAACCGCAGTCGCCGGGCTCGGTCTTCTTCGGATCGTCAGGGCAGCCGTCGATGCAGTCGGGGACGCCGTCGCCATCGGTGTCGATGTCGCTCACGCCGCAACCGCACGCGCCGGGAGCGGTCTTCTTCGGATCCTTCGGGCAACCGTCGATGCAGTCGGGGACGCCGTCGCCGTCCGAGTCGAACTCAGACTCACCGCAGCCGCAGTCGCCGGGATCGATCTTGTTCGGATCGTCCGGGCAGCCGTCGATGCAGTCGGGAACGCCGTCGCGGTCCGAGTCGATCTCCGACACGCCGCAGCCGCAGAGGCCAGGATCGACCTTGTTGGGATCGTCAGGGCAACCGTCGATGCAGTCGGGAACACCGTCGCCATCAGAGTCGACCTCCGACTCGCCGCAACCACAGAAGCCGGGCTCGGTCTTCTTCGGATCATCCGGGCAGCCGTCGATGCAGTCAGGAACGCCGTCGCCGTCGGAGTCGATGTCGCTGGTGCCGCAGCCGCACTCACCGGGCTCGGTCTTCTTCGGATCATCCGGGCAGCCGTCGATGCAGTCAGGGA
>CALMPF010000070.1 GCA_937871505.1 uncultured Planctomycetia bacterium
GCGACCACGCCGAAGTCGCGGCGTCGCTCCACGGCCTCGCGAACGTGCTGGTGAGGCAGGGCCGCTTCAAGGAGGCGGAACAGGCGTATCGCGACTCGATCGCGATCCAGGAAAGGGCGTACGGCACGCGGCACCATCCGGGGCTCCTGCCGAGTCTCGCCGGGCTGGTCCGAGCGATCCTGAATGATCCTGCGCGCCACGACGAGGCGATCAGGGTGGCCACGGAGGCGTACCAGATCGCCCGTGCGATCGAGAGCCCGCTCGATGCCGTCCAGTGTGGTGTCGCACTGTGTGAGGCGTTGATCACTGCCGGTCGCCGTGACGACGCGATGGCGGTTCGGGCTGAAGTCGCGGCGATGCTCCGAGCATTCCCTGCGGAGCACCCGGTGCGTCGATCGGTCGAGGCGGCGCTGGGACTCGGTGACGACCCCGGGAGCGCGGGAAGTGGGACGCCGGTGGCGAGCGAGCCGTCTGATCCTCAGCAAGCGCAACTTCTGGCCTTCGTCGCCCTCTGTCAATCGGCGGTCGATGCGCGACGCTCGACCGCGATTCCGCCTGACCTCGCCGCCATTCTCGCACAGATGCGCGACGCATCCGCACCGTGGCCCGCGATCGCGGCGTTTCTCGACGCGGTCGCGAACGGGAAGCCGAGCCCTGCTCCGCCGCCCGAGGTGGATGGGGTTCTCGGCGAAGTCCTGGCCCAGGTGGCGAGGATAATCAGGGGAAACTCTGGCTAGGCGGTGTTGACAATCGGTGAAGGCGAGTAGAAGGTCCGGCCGATACAGGCAGGGCAGCAGTCCATGGATGGACCGCTCGGTGATGACGCGTTACGAGGAGCATGGATGCGGAGGCACGAGATTGCCGACGGGAAGTGGGATCGGATCAAGGATCTGCTGCCGGGAAAGAGGTCGGACCCCGGCCGTACGGCAGTCGACAATCGCCTCTTCGTGAACGCGGTGATCTGGATCGCTCGAACAGGTTCACCGTGGCGGGATCTTCCAGAGCGGTTCGGCAAGTGGAACTCCGTGTTCCAGCGGTTCAATCGATGAGCCAAGTCCGGCGTGCGGCAGCGGCTCTCAACGGCCCTTCAGGACCCGGACTTGGAGTGTCGCATGCTGGACTCCACGGTGATTCGCGCGCATCAACAAACCACAACACTCCGGGGCAGCCACGAATGGCATGAAGCCAACGAGCACTCGCACGCACGTGATGTTGCGAAGCGCACTTGCGCGCGCGTGCGCAAAACCGAACCTCCGGCGATGATGGCGCTGTTCAACGACACCCATCACACGGAGGCTCAGGATGAGCACTATCCCGCATTGGAAGCGGCAGTTCAAGTCGGCCATGGCCTCGTCGCAGTCGGTCATTGGGCTTCTGGCCGCCGCCGAGTTCGAGCGGCGCTGCTGGCGTGGATCTCGAAGGACCTCGTGCCGCACCGGCCCGGACGAGTCGAGCCGCGCCGGCGGAAGCGCAGGCCGAAAAGCTACAGCAACCTGACCAAGCCGTGAGCCCACTCCCACCGGCATGGAGACTCGGCGTGCCGTTCGCTTCATGCCATTCGTGGCTGTCCCGATTCTCCGGTGCACCGACCCAGCCCCGCGCCTGCGGCTGCCAGCGCGATTGGTATGTCAAGTTATTGAGCAACAAAACTTGACATCATCCCATTCGCGGTCGATGATCCCCTCATGCGGCGTGCCCAGCCACATCCGGAGTCGCGCCGGGCCGCCGAGACCGTCCGCCGACGGATTGACCGAGGCGGGGAACGGCTCTGGCGGCTGGTGGACTTCCGTGACCTGCCCTTCACGGCGGTCGCCCAAGCTCTTTCGCGCCTGGCCAGAGCCGGCGAGATCGAGCGGCTCAGCAAAGGGGTCTACTACCGGAGCCGGAAGACGGTGTTCGGTCGCAGCCGGCCCAACCCTGCGGCGATCCGCCAACTGGCGACCCGCACAAGGCCGTTCTTCCCGTCCGGCATCGCCGCCGCCAACCTGCTCGGCTTCTCCACCCAGTCCACCAGCCGGGGAGAACTGGCCACCAGTGCTTCCAGCCTCCCGCGGAAACTGGTCGGGCCGGACGCCGTAATCCACACGCGCCGCCCCGAGGCGTGGTCTGACCTCTCTGAGACGGAGGCGGCGCTTCTGGACTTCCTGCGGCGTGGCGGAAGGACTGGCGAACTGTCCCCTGAGGACACGATCAGCCGGACCCTCATGCTCCTGTCGGAACAGGGACGGTACCGGCGTCTTGCGGACATTGCGGGCACGGAGCCGCCGCGCGTGCGCGCACTGCTGGGCGCGCTCGGCGAGCAGCTCGGTGGACACCCCAAAGCGCTTGCACAACTCCGCGAGTCCCTCAATCCTCTCACCCGGTTCGACTTCGGCCTGTTCGCCGGTCTGCCGAACGCCAAAGCATGGCAGGCGAAGGAGCGGCGCACATGAATCTCTTCGAGCATCCCGATTTCGATCAGGCGATCCTCCGTGCCGAAGAGCACTTCCGCGACCGCGGTCTGCGCCCAGCCATCATTGAGAAGGACTACTACGTCACCGAGGCGCTGCGCATCATCGCGACCACCGCGGGCGACAGGGTCATCTTCAAGGGCGGCACCAGTCTCTCCAAGGGATGGAACCTCATCGAGCGACTCTCCGAGGACATTGACCTGTTCCTCGACCCGCTCGCATTCAAGCCGCCACTCGGAAAGCAGGGGATCGACCGGCACCTGAAGCGCCTGCGGGATGCGATCGGGAAGCACCCGGCGCTCACGTTCGTCCGCGAAGAAAGCCAGACCATTGGCGGCTTCGGGCGCAGCGACCGTTTCTCCTACGAGCAGCGCTTCGGCGGACCCGGCGAAGTCGCCAGTCGCGTGCTCCTGGAATCGGGGACGGCGAGCGGGCGCGAGCCGACCGCGGACATGCCGATCCGCTCGTACATCGCCGAGTTTCTGCAGGCGACCGGCCAGACGCTCGGCGCCGAGGACGAAGCGCCGTTCACCATGCGGCTCCTCCACTTCCGCCGCACCTTCGTCGAGAAGCTGTTCGCCATCCACGCCAAGGTCGAACTGCTCAAGCGGGACGGTCGGGCTGTCGGGGGCTATGCCCGGCACTACTACGACCTGTACCGACTTGCGGGTCAGGAAGAGGTCAAAGCGATGCTCCGGACGGACGAGTATGCGGCAATCAAGGCCGACTACGACGCCATCAGCAGAGCACACTTCGCCCGGGACTACTTCCACCCTGACGGCATGAGCTTCGCCAAGAGCGACGCCATCTTCCCGACGGGTGAACTGGCGGACATGCTCGCGGGAGCGTACGAGCAGCAATGCCGCATGCTCTGCTACGGGCCAGTTCCCTCCTGGTCCGATGTGCGGGGCCGGTTCGATGAACTCCGGGCCGCGCCCTGAGAGCACGCAGAATTGCTGGAGGTCCATTGTCGACGGCTACGAGTCGTCGGGGCTGACCGTCGCCGACTACTGCCACCGCTGCCGCATCTCGCCAGCGTCGTTCTACAGGCGGCGCCGGCTGGTGGGTGGATCCCAAGTGGGGTTGTCGAGGATGCCGAGAGCGCCCGGAGCGCTGTCTCCGATCGAGCCTGCCGCATCGACGCGCCTTCGACCGCCGAATTTCGTCGAGGCGATCGTCCGGAGCGAGGCGGGCTCGGCAGCTTCGGGTTCGACACGGCCTGGCCTGCTTGCCTGCGAGATACAGACAGGATCGCTCAGGCCGTGTCGTCTTGCCGGGCCAGAGCCCGGACGCTCAGCGCCTCGGGGCTCGAGAAGCTCGTGACGGTTGGGGTCCACCAGGACGCAATCTGCGCGGTTTGGTTACATCGAACTCTGTGCCGGCCGCGCGGCGCAGCTCCTGAACCTGTCCTCGCTCGCGGCCGAAGCGGGCATCGCTCAGCCGACCGCGAAGGCGTGGCGGTCGATCCACAAAGCGAGGTTCCTCTTGTTCCGTCTGCCGCCCTTGGCGCGCAGCATCGGCAAGCGGCTCGGAGAGATGCCGAAGCTGCATTTCATCGACTCGGGTCTGGTCTGCTGGCTGCTGGGGATCCGTGATCGGGATCAGCGCTCCCGGCACCCGCTGCGCGGGGCGATTCTCGAGACTTGGGCGGTGTCGGAGATCCTCAAACGGCGCACGGCGCGTGGCGAGCTGCCCTCGAACTGGCGCGGCATGTCGTTGTATCGCGAGCGGGACGGGCTCGAGGCGGACCTGGTGGTGCAGGAAGGGGGTGAACTCGCCGTAGCGGAGATGAGGGCCGGGGCGACGCCATCGAGCGACATGCTGGCCTCGGCACGGCGGGTCGCTGAACGACTGTCAGTCCCAGCGTCGGGAGTGTCGGGAGCGTCGGGAGTGTCGGGAGGTTTGGGAGTGTCGGGAGCGTCGGGAGTGTCGGGGGTGTCGGGGGTTCGCGGGTTTCGCGGGCTTCGGGGGCGGGACAGATGACGCCGTCGCGGGTCGTGGCGGTGTACGGCGGCGACGATCGGCAGGAGCGCAGCGATGGCGGCGTGATCCTGCCGTGGGAACGGCTGGAGACGATCAGGTGGTGAGTGCCGACGGCGGCTCGTCACGGTCGGGCCTTGGACGATCGAAGAGCCACCGTCGCGTCGCTGCCCAAGCGCAGCGCCGCCGTCGCGCGTCCCGATCACGACCCGCGTCCGGCTATCATCGCGGCCTGTTCGGAACGGACGAGCGCGCACGCCGCACGGACTCCCGGTGGATCGATGCACGATTGAGCGAGCGTTCCTCCGGCGGGAGACGGAGCCCCGATGTCGATGACCCAGACCGCCACAGAGAGCTTCCTTGCGTCCGTCCGCGATGCCGCGATCCGCGCGGGCGTCTTCGGGGCGATCGAGATGGTCGGGCCGATGCTCCGCTGCGCCGCGCCCGCCGCGGCGGCGGAAGCGTGGTACCGGCTCCGCCGCGAGGAGGGTCGTTGGTGGGTCGAGCTGGTCACCCCCGATCGATGGTTGAGCGAGTCCGTCGAGTCGGACCTGATGCACTACGGCGATCCGATCGAGGAGCTGATCGAGGAGGAGCTGGTCAACCTCGGCGGTCGCGCCGGACGCCCCCAGGTGCAGCACTTCCGCAGCGAAGATCTCCTCTACACCTTCCGCACGCCGCTTGACGGAGACCCTCCCTCGGAGGAGTCCGCGTCGCGCCTGCTCCTCGCCTACGAGGCCGCGTTCCGAGAGCTGGGGGACATCGAGGCGGACGAGGAGGAGTGATGCTCCGCGCACGGCATGGCGATGGCGACGGCATCGGTTCGGTTGCGCCGCTCCGCGCGCGCTCCGTTCGTGGAGCGGGGTGCGCATCGCGCGGGCATCGACGGCCGAGAGGGCTCCGAGCGCGGCGTTTGCGACCCGGGCGTTCGCGACCGGGGCGTTTGCGACCGGGTCATACGCGACTGGTTGATCTGCGATCGGGGCTGCTCAGACCGAGGCGTCGGGGCGTGCGCTCCGGAACGGCCGCCGTCCGCGCGGGACGGATTGCTGCGCGCGGCGGCGCGGGGACCGGCGCATGAGGGTGCTCATGCTCGGGTGGGAGTTTCCGCCCTTCATCACCGGAGGGCTCGGCACCGCCTGCTACGGACTGACTCGGGCGCTTGACCGGCGCGAGGTCGAGGTCACCTTCGTCCTGCCGCGGAGCATCGATGGCGATCACGCCAGCCACGTCACGCTGGTCGCCCCGGGTGTCGCGCGCCCCGAGCGCGGCGCCGGCGCGACGGCACCGGCGACCGGCTCGGCAGCGCCCGACCTCGCCGCGCCCTCCGCGTTGCCGGGGGGTGCGTCGTCTGCGAGCGAGCCCGAGTCTGTCGCGCCGGCGCCGGCGGCCGGCGATGGCGCGCTCGCTTCCTTCGCGAGGTCCTCTCGCCCAGCGGGCTGGCTTCCGCCGCGCATCGGCGTGCTTGGCGAGCCGTCGCTGCCGAGCGTCTACTCCGCAGGCACCTGCGGCACGCAGACGCTGCACGACTCGTGGTCGCGCGCGCTGCACTCGGAAGCGGGCCCTTGGACCGGCGTCGCGGAGCTCTCACCGGAGCTGCTCGCGCGGCTGCCTGCCTTCGAGGCGGCCATCCGCAGCGCCCTCCCCGAGGCGGCGCACGGCGGGAGCGGCGATCACGGGCCGGGCGGCGGCCACGACTACTCCGGCGATCTGATCGGCGCCGCGGACCGCTATGCCCGCTTCGTCGTGGCCTCCTGCGCCGGGCTTCCTTTCGACGTGATCCACGCCCACGACTGGCTGACCTACCCGGCGGGGATCGCGATTGCGCGCATCACCGGGCGCCCGCTGGTCGTCCACGTCCACTCGACCGAGTTCGACCGCTCCGGCCTCCATGTGAACCAGCGGATCTACGACATCGAGCGGCGAGGCATGCACGCGGCGGTCCGCGTGATCGCGGTCTCGATGCTCACGAAGAACCTCTGCGTCAACCGCTACGGGGTGCCTGCGGACCGCATCGAGGTGGTCTACAACGGGGTCGACCTCGCCCCGGAGCAGGTCGGCATGGAGGGGATCCGGCCGAAGGACAAGATCGTCCTCTACTTCGGCCGCATCACGATGCAGAAGGGCCCGGAGTACTTCATCCACGCAGCGAAGCGCGTCCTCGATGTCTATCACGATGTCAAGTTCGTCGTCGCCGGGTCGGGCGACCAGGCGCAGCGGATGATCGAGCTCGCCGCCGCCCTCGGCATCGGACACAAGGTGCTCTTCACGGGGTTTCTCCGCGGCAAGGACATCGCGCGCGTCTTCGCCCTCGCCGACCTCTACGTGATGCCGTCGGTGAGCGAGCCCTTCGGCATCGCCCCGCTGGAGGCGATGGGCCATGACGTGCCCGTCCTCATCAGCCGCACCAGCGGCGTGAGCGAGGTGCTGACCCACGCGCTCAAGTGCGACTTCTGGGATGTCGACGACATGGCCGACAAGATCGTCGCCGTGCTCCGCCATCCGCCGCTCCAGCGGACGCTGGTGGAGCACGGCCGCTTCGAGGTGCGGAAGCTCACGTGGGACGGCGCCGCGGCGCGCTGCGAGCAGGTCTACCGCACGGCCATCGCGGCGCTGGGGCGGCGGCGCTGAGCGTTCGAGTCGCGATCCTCTCGGGCCTCGTTCACACCTCCGGCAGACCCCCGGCAGACCCCGCATATGGCGCGTCTTGCCTGGCAGCCTGCGGCGAAAGTCATTCGGGCTACGGACGAGCGGACAGGCGAATCTCATCTTCGCCTCCGCGCTCGCCCTCGCCTGCAAAGCACGTTTGCCACAGGCTGCTGGGGCTGGCGGGTGGGGAGGGAGGGTCGCGTCGGACCGGACCGTCGATCAGCGGTCGGCGCACGCCGCTTCAATCGGGTTGGGCTGAGGGCACCTGAAAGCCCTCCCGCAGCGCGGCCTCCCGCAGTCGGTCATCCAAGGTCAGGAACGCTCCATCCGGAGGAGTCCCGATCCAATCGAGGGCCGCGGCGAGCTGAAG
The DNA here is from genome assembly GCA_937871505.1 of uncultured Planctomycetia bacterium. Classification (GTDB taxonomy): domain Bacteria; phylum Planctomycetota; class Phycisphaerae; order Phycisphaerales; family SM1A02; genus CALMPF01. The sequence goes on from CALMPF010000070.1 coordinate 7,450, forward strand.
GGCATCGGCGGCGCGCAGCGCGTGGAGGCGCAGGACCCGAAGCGCGTGTTCGCGCACGGCCTCGCTGGGCCGGATCTCGAACCACGCGCCGCGGAGCGTGTTCAGCAGGCCCCGGGCGGCGCGTTCCGATTCGGCGCTGAGAGCCCCTTCGCGGCGCAGTCGCGCGACGGCCGAGGCGCACTCGATCGGACTGCCCCACCAGACCGCCAGCTCGCGGTCCTCCTCGACCGAGCGACGAGCCGCCTCCGTGAGCGGCTGGTCGAGCAGCAGGGGCACGAGCGCCGAGGAGCCTGCGTCGCAGGCTCTGAGAACCTCATCCGATCGACCCCCGCTCCTCCAGCAGTGCCGCGAGCGAGTCACCTGAGGGGTCGGCCGGTCGAGGGCGTTGCAGGAAGTCCGACGGCAGCGGTCCGCGTGGAGCCATCATCCGGCCGGAGCGCAGGAGCGACTCGCGGCGCCCTTCTGCCGCCGAGTCTCCCGTCACGGGGGCGAGTCGGGCGATCGGCCGACCTCGGTCGGTGACGAGCACCTCCTCACCGTGGCGGACGAGGTCGAGATAGGCGCTCAACCGTGCCTTCAGATCAGAGATCGAAGTAGTCGTTTTCACCTGACTATCCTGGTCACAAACGGTCGGTCAGGTCGGGTCGGTCGACGTGGCCCTCGATCATCGGGTCCCGATCGCGGGACGTCCCGACGTCCCGGGCCGCTCAGGCCGAGCCGTTCTGGAGCGGACGCGAGTCGCTCGGTCGCAGGCCGTACTCACCCCAGCGGCGGTCCACCAGTGAGCGCGTCGCGTCGTCCATCGCCAGAAGCGGCGGCCAGTCGCGGCAGGGCTGACCGTTGCGCGACTCGGCTCGGCTCTTGCTCGTCGCGTCGATGCCGAGGCGATGGGCGCCAGGCGCCGTGTCGCGGAGGAGGTCGCGCCCGGCGTCGCTGTTGCTGACCCAATGAAAGAGGATCGCCTCGGGGTCGGAGAGATCGACCGAGGCGTCCACCGCGATGGCGAGGTCGCCGATGCCCGGGGGCGCCGCGCGCCAGAAGGCCTCGATGGCCCGGAGCCCATCCCCCGCCAGACGCTTCTCGACGGCGAGAGCAACCAGGCGCCGACTCCACGGTTCGCACTGCGTGGCATCGCCGGCGACCGCAAAGGGGAACCCGAAGGCGCATCCGACGACGTTCTGCGGCGGGATCGCCGAGGGCGGCGGCGCCTCCGGGCGGCGATCGACCGCGACGCCGTCGACCTCCTCGCCTGGGATGCGGCGGGTGGCGTCGAAGCCGATCTTGCAGCCTGCGCCGAGCCGCGGCGCGGCGTGATCGAGGATGTCGAGCGGACCGTTGACGATCTCGACGTCGCGCCGGAAGTCGCAGCGTTCGAGGACCGCGCGCCAGACCGCGCGCTCGTCGTGCACGAGGACGTCGTCGTCGACGACGACGATCGTCTTGGTCCACGCCATCTGGCCCGCCCCCCAGATGCTGTGCATGACCCTTCGCGCCTGAAGCGGGTAGGCCTTGCGGATCCGGACGAACGCCGCATTGTGGAAGCAGCCGAAGCGAGGCAGGTGGTAGTCCTCGATGTCGTGGACCACCGTGCGCAGGAGCGGCAGGAAGACGCGCTCCGTCGCCTTCCCGAGGTAGTAGTCCTCCTGCGGCGGCAGCCCGACGATCGTCGTCGGGCAGATCGCGTCCCGCGCGTGGGTGATCGCCGTCACATCGACGACCGGATAGCGGTCGGGCAGCGAGTAGAAGCCGGTGTGGTCGCCGAAGGGCCCTTCGTAGACCGCGCCGGGTCCGAGCGGCTCGCCGGAGGCGTGATCCCAGCCGATGCCGCCTGCCTCGGTGCTGACCCAGCCCTCGATCACGATCTCGCTGTCGGCCGGGACGCGCAGCGGAACCGTCGCCGCCCTGACCATCGGAACGCCGCGGCCCGCGAGAAAGCCGCACATGAGCAGTTCGGAGATCCCCGGCGGAAGCGGCGCGGTGGCGCCGTACGCCATGACGCTGCTTCCGCCAAGGCAGATCGCAATCGGCATGGGCCGCCCCAGCCGCTTCCAGCTTCGCCAGTGCGCGGCGCCGTCGTGATGCATGTGCCAGTGCATGGCGAGCTGCGTGCGATTCACGAGCTGCGCGCGATACATGCCGATGTTGTGGCTCGCCGGTCGCGCCGCCTCGCGGTCGTCGGCGTGGATCGTGTGCATTCCGGCGAACGTGATGTAGCGGCCGCTTCCGGCCGCCGTCCCCGCTTCCGCCGGACTCAGTCGACAGCCGACCGCCGAGGGATCGCCATCGAGGGGCCAGCACTTGAGGATCGGGAGGCGCGCGAGGTCGACTTCGCCGCGCGACGTGAGTCGCACCACCTCCTGGCAGCGTCCACGGCGCACGCTTCGCGGCGGAATCAGAAGCAGCGGAAGCAGCTCCCGCGCGCGGGCGAGGAGCTCCCCGAGCGACCGCGGCGGCTGCGGCCGGGTGAGCGACGCGATCCGCGCGGCGATGGCCTCAAGCCCGCCGCGCTCCTCGACACCGAGGGCGATCTCCATCCGGCGGTACGACCCGAAGACGTTGGCCGCCACCGGGAAGTCGCACCCCGCGACGCGCTCGAACAGCAGCGCCGAACCACCGCAGTCGGCATGCCCGGGATCGAACGCGCGGGCCCAGCGGCTCGGACGGGCGCAGGGGGACTTGCACTGGCGATCGATGATCTCCGCGATCTCGAGGATCGGCGAGACCTCCGCGGAGATCCTGCACAGCTCCCCGTCGCGTTCCAGTCTGGCGAGCAGGGCGCGGAGGGTCGGGTACATCGCGGCGAGTGTACTGAGGCGTCGGCCGCGGCCGAAGGCCTGGGGCTCTCCGGACGGGCGGGCATGCATGGCGCGCTGATCGGTCTCCGACGGCGCCGCAGGATCGCGGCCGACCAGCGTGCGACCGCCCCGGCCGGGGCCGGGGCGGTCGCGTTCGTGGGCATGAGGGAAGGAGAGACGCCCCGGCGCTCCAGCGCCCTTCGCTGAAGCGCGCGGACCCGAGATGGACTCTGCGCGGGAGTCCGTCGGGTACTCACGTCCACGAGGAGAGCAGCAGGCCGAGGTCGGCGCCGTCGACGACGCCGTTGCCGTCGAGATCGCCCGCGCCGGCGCGGCCCCAGTTGCCCAGCAGGATGCCGAGATCGGCGCTGTCGACGACGCCGTTGCCGTCGAGGTCGGCATTGCCGGGCTTCCCGGCGCCGACGTTGTCGACGACGATCACCGCCTCGAGGCCGGGCTTTCCGAAGGCGAAGCCCATCGCGAGGACCGTGTAGACGGTGTCGCTCTCAACGGCGATTCCGGGAAGCGGGAGGACGACGGTTCCCGTGCCCGCGACGCGCACCTCGAGGTCGTACGTGCCGCCGGGCACCGCGAGGTAGTCGCCGACCTCGGTGAAGGCGATGTTGCCGAAGAGCACCGGACCGCCGTCGGCGAGCGCGATGTCGACCGCCGGAGCGTCGGGGGAGGCGTGCACGAACCGGATCCGAGCGTTCTCCGGATCGAGCGTGTTGTCGTCGATGAGGACCAGCGGCGCGATCGACGCCAGTTCGCCGATGGCGACGATCGAGTAGTCGGTGCCCGAGTCGAGAGCGACCGAGGCCGAGATCACCGCGATGCCCGGGACGCCGGCGGGAGTGACCGCGAAGTCGTACTCGTCCGGCGGAAGCTGGAGGTAGGTCGAGGCCTGGGTGAAGGCGAGCGACGTGATCGCCGGAGCGCCGTCGACGAGCACGTCGACTGCGGGCGCATCGGGAGAGGCGTGGATCGCGCGGACCCGCGCGGTGCGGCTGTCCACGAGCAGGAGGGCGCCGAGCGCGGGGTCGCCGGCCGCGAAGCCGGTTGCGAACGCGGTGTAGACCGTGTTGTTCTCGACGGCGATGCCGGGGAGTCCGAGCACCGGGATCATCGTCCCGGCGAGGCGGACCTCGAGGTCGTAGCTTCCGCCCGGAACCGCGATGTAGCCGCCGCTCTCGCCGAAGGAGACGTTGCCGAAGAGCACCGGACCTCCGTTGGCCAGCGCGATGTCCACCGCCGGCGCGTCGGGCGACGCGTGCACGAAGCGGATCCGCGCAGCCGAGGGCTCGAGCGCGTTGTCGTCGATGAGGACGAGCGGAGCGATCGAGGCGAGCTCGCCGATCGCGACGACCGTGTAGTCGACGCCGCCGTCGAGCGCGAGGCTCGCGTCGATGACGACGATCTCGTTGAGGCCCGCGGGCGTCACCTGCACGTCGTAGGTGCCTGCCGGAAGGGACGCGTAGCCGGTCGCCTCGTTGAAGGCGAGATCGCCGAACGCGACGGCGCCGTCGACGAGCACATCGACCGCGGGCGCGTCGGGCGATGCGTGGACGACGCGCACGCGGGCGCTGTCGGCGAGCGCGGCCGAGCCGAGAGCCCCTGCCGCGACGAGAGCGCAGGACAATCGCAGGAAGTTCATCTGCCTTCACTCCTCTCAGGAGAATGCCAGTGGCGTCGGGCCCCGATGGCCCTTCCGCGGGCGCACTGACGCCGTGCCACCGCGAGAGGATCGGCGCGCACGGTGCGTGCGGACGGCCCTCTGCGATGGTCTCGACGCCGACACGACGGCGACGCGGAACACGCCGGGAACGGGACTCCCTTCGCCCTCGATTCCGGGCGCGATTCAGAGGCCGGCGCTGCGATTGCGCAAGGAGCTCGCGCGCCGCCGCGTCGGAGCGAGCCGCCGATCGAGCCGCGCGTCCCCGCTCCGCGCGCGGAGTACGCTCGGCCATGAGCGCGAAGAAGGGCATGATCGGCAGCCACCTCTCGATCGCAGGCGGGATGGCAGGCGCGCTGCGCGAGGCGGAGGCGCTCGGGCTCGACTGCGTGCAGGTCTTCACCAAGAACCAGCGACAGTGGAAGGCGCCGCCGCTGCGCGAGGCGGAGCGGGACGAGTGGATCGCCGCGCTGCGGCGTCTGAAGTGGGATGACCTGGCCGCGTGGCGCACCGTCAGCCACAACAGCTACCTCGTCAATCTCGCCTCGCCCGACGGCGACGCGCGGGCCCGATCGATCGACGTGCAGTGCATCGAGCTCGAGCGCTGCGAGGCTCTGCGGATCCCCGGCTGCGTGATGCACCCCGGCGCGCATCTCGGCGAGCGCCCCGAGCGGCCGCGCGCGGCGAAGGCCGGGGATCGGACCGGGCCGCCGAACGGGACCATCGGCGCGTCCGAGCGGGCGGGGCTCGATCGCGTGGTCGCCGCGCTCGACGAGATCCACCGCCGCCTCCGCGGCCTCCGGACACTGACGCTGCTCGAGACGACCGCAGGCACCGGCACCAACCTCGGCGCGGACTTCGCCCATCTGGCCTTCGTGCGCGATCGCGTGCGCGAACCCGAGCGGGTCGCGTTCTGCTTCGACACATGTCACGTCACCGCGGCGGGATACGACATGTCGACGCCCGCCGGGGCGGAGGAGACGTGGCAGCGGTGGGACTCCATCTGCGGTCTGGAGTCGATCCGCTGCGTCCACGTCAACGATTCCGAAGGCGCGGTCGGCTCCCGCGTCGACAGGCACGCCCACATCGGGGAGGGTTGCTGCGGCCGGTCGTGTTTTCAGACGCTCATGAACCTGCCTGTCCTTGCGGGCGTACCCAAGATTCTCGAGACGCCCAAAGGAGAGGATGCTCGCGGGCGCCCGTGGGATCGGGTCAACGCCGGTCGGCTGAGGCGGATGATCAAGTCGACCCGGCCGACGCGACCAAGCCCACGGAGGGCATGATTTCCGCTACCTTCCACGTCCCGCGCGAGCCGGTCCGACGCCGCCTCGCGCGTTCGTCGTCCGAGCGGAGTCGGCGGATCAGCCCCTCGGGCCCGGTTTCGGGCGAAGGGTCGGCGCCGCCAGTCGCCGATCGTGAAGACCGGTCGCCGCCCGCCGTCGGGCAGCGGCCTCCACCCGAACCTTCGCCGTACCTCTTCTCCATGCGTGCCGCTTCCCAACCTCTGACCAACCCTGCTGCGGCGACTCGTGCCGTGGCCTTCGCCCGAAGGGCGGGGCGCGGAGGCAGGCGCGGGGCGCGTTTCGGCCGGGCAGCGCTTGCGGCGCTCGCCGTGGCGCTTGCGGGATGTCAGACCGAGCCTCGGACCTATGAGGATCGCACGGTCGCGGGCCCTTCGGCGTCGGCGCTCGAAGTGGATCAGGGACTCGTCTCGGCCAACGCCGCCCGACTCGCGGGCGACTACGAGCAGGCGCTGCGGCTGTTCCGCGAAGTCCTCGCGGTCAATCCGACGCTGGTCGACGCCTACCTGGGCATCGGCGAGATTCGCATCGCCCAGGGCGACTACGCGGCGGCGGAGCCCGCCTTCGACCGCGCCGCGCGGCTCGAGCCGCGGAACTTCGCCGCCCAGTTCGGACATGGCCGCGTGCTCCAGGCGCTCGGGCGCTTCGTCGAGGCGATCCGCGCGTATCACCGCGCGCTGAGCATCGATCCGGGGAGCTTCGAAGCGAATCTGAACATGGCGCAGACATACCTCGCCATCGACGACGCGCGCGGAGCGCTGGTCTACGCCGAGAAGGCCGTCGAGCTTCGGTCCGGAAGCGGTGACGCACGGCTGGCCCTCGGCAAGGCCTACGACCGACTTGGGCGTCCGCGCGACGCGATCACCCAGTTCGAGACGGCGCTCGAACTGGTCGATCCCTCCCCGGAGATCCTCTTCGGTCTCATCCGCGCCTACGGCGAGCTTCAGCGCTTCGACGAGGCGATGAACGCCGCCCAGTTCCTCGTGCGCATCGCGCCCAGCGCCAATGCGTACGAGCGGCTCGGCTGGGCGAGCTTCCGGGCGGGTCGGTACGACGAGTCGATGAAGGCCTACCGCGAGGCCGTCCGTCTCGATCCCGTCAACTGGCCCGCTCTCAACGGCGTCGGCGTCAACGCGCTCAACACGTGGCTGCTGAGCCAGCGCTCCAACGGTTCGGCGGCGCTCGAGGCCCGCGAGGCGTTCACGCGCTCGCTCCGGCTGAACCCCGATCAGCCGCGCGTCGTCAAGCTGCTGACGACCTATCAGATCTGAAGGCTCGCCCGGGCGGACGCGCTCTGGTCAGGCCTGGCCAGCGCCGCGCCGCACGTCCGACGCCGAGCAGTAGTCCCGCCGAACCGCGCTCAGCGCACGGGCTTCGCTCCGCGCCGGGTCTCGCCGAGGCAGTGGCGCTCGAACTCGCGCTCGTCCCGCTCCGAACCCGTCTGATCGATCCTGGTCATGCCTGATCCGTCGCTGCTCATCTGCTTTCCGTCGCCCGCCGAGACCCCCTTCGTCGTCGAGCACGTCGCGGAGGAGTTCACCTCCGTCTGTCCGGTGACCGGCCACCCCGACTTCGGCTCGGTGACCCTGCGCTTCTCGCCGGCCACGCGCTGCGTCGAGCTGAAGTCGCTCAAGCTCTACTGCCAGGGGTTCCGCAACGAGGGGATCTACTACGAGGCGGTGACCAACCGCATCCGGGACGACCTCGTCAAGGCGATGGAGCCGCGCTGGCTCCAGGTGATCACGGAGTGGAAGGGGCGCGGAGGCATCCGCTCGCGCGTGATCGCCGCGCATGGCGAGGTGCCCGCGGAGTGGCGCGGGCCCGCGCGTTGATCGGTGCGCGATCCGATCAGTGCTCGATCGGCCTTCGCGCTCTCCGAGCCCGCGGGGACGCCGCATTCGACTGGCACCGATCTGGCACCCGTTTGGCACCCGTTTGGCACCCGTCTGGCACTGCTCTGACAACCCTCTCGCGCCCGTCTGGAACAGGCATGAGCCCGTTCTGATCGCGTTGGGGGCGGCTCCGCGCGGCCGCGCGCTCGGAGCGGGCCGCGATCACGAGGCCGGGCTGGCCTCGGGGACCGCGCCGACCGACTCGACCAGTCTCCAGGTGAAGGGATCGACGGAGCAGTCGATGTGCGCCATGAAGAAGCCGCCCCTGTGTCGGCGGACGTTCGGCCACATCACCGCGCGGTCGGTCTCGGGAATGGCCAGGGCGGCCACCTCGTCGACGGGAACCCACTCCATCCGCCCCTCGTCGAAGTCGTAGCGGGCGATCTCGTCGTGGCCGATCGGCCGGACGACCTCGAAGAGGAAGATCAGCCAGTGCGTGCGCCCGGCCGCCGCCGGATAGCCGCGCTCCGAGACGATGCCCAGCAGGCGGAGTTCGTCGTCGCGCAGGGCGATGCCCGCCTCCTCGCGGATCTCGCGCACGGCGCACTGATGGGGTCCTTCGCCCTCGCCGGTCTCGAGCTTGCCGCCGATCGGCGAGTACATCCCCGCGTTGGGCTCCCGGAGTCGATGGAGCAGCAGAAGCCCGCCTGCGTCGTCGTACAGGTAGCAGAGGACGGCGATTCGATACGGGACTGCGGCGCTCACGATGCGCTGCCCGCCGTCACCGGCTCGAGAAGGCCCGCTGCCGCAAGCAGCGGCCGGACCGACTCGAACGTCGCCTCCGAGCCGCGGCACATCGGCAGCCGCAGGGCGCCGCTGTCGCGCCCGAGCAGCTCCATCGCGGCCTTGACCGGGATCGGGTTGGTGTCCAGCGAGAGCAGGCCGCGACAGACTGCGAAGAGGTGCCGGTGCAGCGCCCGCGCCTGCCCCCATCGGTCGGCGAGGAACGCGTCGCAGAGCTCCTGCACCGCCGCGGGGAGGAGGTTGGAGACCACGCTGACCACGCCGACGCCGCCGACGCTCGCGAAGGGGAGCGTCATGGTGTCGTCGCCCGACAGGAGCGCGAGCTCGCAGCGCGAGACGATCTCGCTCGCGGAGTCGAGCGAGCCGGTCGCCTCCTTGATCGCGCGGATGTTGGGATGCGACGCCAGCCGCTCGATCGTCGCCGGAGCGAGCGCGACGCCCGTGCGGCCCGGGATGTTGTAGAGCACGACCGGCAGATCGGCGCTCTCCGCGACGGTCATGAAGTGGCGATAGAGCCCCTCCTGGGAGGGCTTGTTGTAGTAGGGGTTCACCTGGAGCGACGCGTCGGCGCCCGCCGCCGCGGCGAACGCGTGCAGGTGCGCCGCGTGGGCCGTGCTGTTGGAGCCCGCGCCCGCGATCACGGTGAGCCCGAGCGGCTTGGCGACGGCGATGGTCCGCGATATCACCTCGCGCTGCTCGCTCTCGGAGAGCGTCGGGCTCTCCCCCGTCGTGCCGCAGGGCACGACGCCGCTCACGCCGCCCGCCGCCTGGAAGCGCACCTGCTCGTCGAGGCGCTCGAAGTCGACGGCGCTGCCGTCCCGCGTGAAGGGCGTGACGATGGCGGTATGGCACCCGCGGGGAAGGAACATGGGCTGAGTGTACGGCGGTGCGCGGCGCCGACTGCTTCAGCCCCGCATCGCCGCGATCATCTCCCGGACCGCTTCGCGCATGCCGACGAAGATCGCCCGGCTGACGATCGCGTGGCCGATGTGCAGCTCGCGCAGGCCGGGAAGGGCCGCGACCGCGCCGACATTGAGATAGCCCAGGGCGTGCCCGGCGTTGAAGCGCATCCCGGCGGCGACGATCGCGCGGCCTGCCGCGGCGATCAGCTCGATCTCCTCCGCGACGGCAGCGGCCGCGAGATCGCCGCCGTGTTCGCGGAACCGGTGGGCGTAGGGCCCGGTGTGGATCTCGCAGGTCTCCGCGCCGATCGCCGCCGCGGCCTCGATCTGGGCGAGGTCCGCATCGATGAAGAGGCTGGTGCCGATGCCCGCGTCGCGGAGCCGGGCGACCACCTCCGCAAGCCGTCCGCGCCCGGCGACGACGTCGAGGCCGCCCTCGGTCGTGATCTCGGCGCGCCCCTCCGGCACCAGCATCGCCATCTGCGGCCGGATCGCCACCGCGATGCCGACCATCTCCTCGACCGCGGCCATCTCGAGGTTGAGCTTGACGGTGACGATCTCGCGCAGGCGCCGGAGATCGTGATCCTGGATGTGGCGGCGGTCCTCGCGGAGATGGACGGTGATGCCGAAGGCGCCGCCGAGCTGCGCTTCGATCGCCGCCCAGACCGGGTCTGGCTCGTCGCCGCGGCGGGCCTGGCGCACCGTGGCGACGTGATCGATGTTGACGCAGAGCGAAGGCACGCGGCGATGGTAAACGGTGCGTCGCCGCCGCGGATCCCGCGGCCGCCGAGCCGAGGGATCGCTCGGCGGGCGACGCCGCGTGCGCCCCTCCCGGATCAGGCGGCGCCCCTCTCCGCGCGGCGGCCTGCCTGGAGCGCTTCGCCGTCCGGCGCCGCGGCGGCGCGCTCCGGGGGAGTCGCCGCAGTCCTACCGTCCGGGCGTGAGCGACTTCGATGGCAAGCTTGCGGCCCTCCGGGCCACGCTCGTGGCCCAGGGGGATCGGGTGCTCGAGCTGGTGCTCCGAGCGGTCGAGTGCTATTTCGATCTCGACCGGCAGCAGGCCGCGCAGGTGATCGCCGCCGACGACCTGATCGACCGCGTCGACGTGGAGATCGAGCGGGCTTCGATTCCGCTCCTTGCGATGGGGATCGTCGACGAGCATCGCATCCGGTCCGTGCTCACGATCGTCAAGGTGAACAACGAGCTCGAGCGCATCGCCGATCTCGGCGTCGCCATCGCCGAGGTGGTCGAGGCGTATCCCGACCTCTCCGAGCGCACGCCGCCGACGTTCCGGGTCATGGCCAACAGCGTCGTTGGCATGCTCCGAGACGCCGTGCGCGCCCTTGGAGCGGGCAACGCCGGTCTGGCCCAGGAGGTCCTGAGCTTCGACGACACCGTCTCGCGCTTCAAGGAGGAGATCACCCTCCACGCCCAGGAGCAGGTGGCGGCCGGGGCCTTCAGCGTGAAGTTCGCGTTCAGGCTGATGGCGGTGACCAAGTCGCTGGAGCGGATCGCCGACCACTGCACCAACGTCGCCGAGCAGGTGATCTACCTCGAGACCGGCAAGATCGTCCGGCACCTCCCCGAGGGCTGGTCGGACCCGACGGTCATCTGAAGCGGTGCAGGAGTCTCGGTCGCTTCGGCGCTCCGCGCGGCCGGGCGCGCAGGGCCATCCGCTCCGGGCGCGCAGCAGGCCGAATCTCCGCGAACGAACCGCCCGAGGATCGAGCCGGCCGAGGGCCGCGGGTATGCTCCGGCCCCATGTCGTCCCGACTGACCGAGATCCGAGAGCGCCTCCGGAGGCATGGCCAGGAGCACGTGCTGGCGTTCGCCGAGAGCCTCGCGCCGGCGGCGCTGGAGGGCCTGCTCGACCAGCTCGATGCGATCAACTTCGTCGAGCTCGACGGGCTGATCCGGTCTCTGGTGCTCGAGCCGCCCGCGAGGGCGATGCCCGCCGACATCGAGCCGGCGCCCTGCTACGCCATCGATCCCGCCGAGGCGTCCGCGCCATGGAGTCGCTCGCGCGCCCGCGCCATCGGCGAGGAGCTCCTTGCCGAAGGGCGCGTCGCCGCGTTCACGGTCGCCGGGGGCCAGGGCACGCGGCTCGGCTGGGCCGGTCCGAAGGGGACGTTCCCCGCGACGGTCGTCACGGGGAAGCCGCTCTTTCGCGTCTTCGCGGAGCAGATCGTCGCCGCTCGGCGGCGGTATGGCATCTCCATCCCGTGGTACATCATGACCAGTCCGCAGAACGACGATGCGACGCGGGCGTTCTTCAGCGACAACAACTGGTTCGCGCTTCCCGCGGAGGACATCTTCACGTTCCCGCAGGGGACGATGCCCTCGATCGGGCTCGACGGGAAGCTCCTGCTCGCGGCCCCGGGCGAACTGGCGACCAACCCGGACGGACACGGCGGGGCCATTCGCGCCCTGCGGAGCTCCGGCGCCATCGAGCACATGGCCGCCCGCGGCATCGAGATCATCAGCTACTTCCAGGTCGACAACCCGCTGGTGCGCATCTTCGATCCGGTCTTCCTCGGACTGCACGCCGCAGCCCCCGACAGCTCCGCGGAGATGTCGAGCAAGATGGTCCCGAAGGTGGCGCCGGAGGAGAAGGTCGGCGTCTTCTGCCGCATCGGCGGGCGGACCACGGTCGTCGAGTACAGCGACCTTCCCGCGGCTCTTGCCGCCGCCCGGGATGAGCGCGGCGAGCTTCGCTTCCGCGCCGGGTCGATCGCCATCCACGCCATCGGCGTGCGCTTCGTGGAGCGGCTGACGGCCGATCGCGATCGCTTCGGCCTGCCGTTCCACCGCGCCGAGAAGAAGGTCCCCTTCGTCGATCCCCGCAGCGGCGCTCTCGTCGAGTCGGAGCGGCCGAACGCCGTCAAGCTCGAGACCTTCGTCTTCGACGCGATCCCGCTCGCCGCATCCTCGATCGTCTGCGAGACCGACCGCGTGGAGGAGTTCGCGCCGATCAAGAATGCCGAGGGCGTCGATTCGCCCGCGTCCTCGCATCGGCTCCAGACCGAGCGTCACGCGCGCTGGCTCGAAGCCCGCGGCGTGCGGATCCCCCGGTCTCCCGATGGCACCGTCGACGCGCGGATCGAGATCGCGCCGCTCACGGCGCTCGAGGCGGCCGATCTGGAGGGGGTGGAGCTTCCCGCCCAGGTGGCCCCGGGCTCGGACGTGGTGCTCTGAATGTCCCGGGGCGGCGATCCCGATCGACCCGAGGGGCGCGCCGGCGAGGACGGCGCGCGGCGCGGCCCGGGACGAGGCGGCCCCCGCCGCTCCGCAGGACGGGGCGGCGCTCCGATCTCGGCGCTGGCGATCGCCTCCTTCGCGCTGGGCGCCGTTCTCTGCTGTCCGCTGACCAGCATCGCGGCGATGATCCTCGGCGTCGTCGCGCTGCGGCGGATCGCCGCAGCGCGCGGCGCCTTGGCGGGCCGCGGCCTCGCGATCGCAGCCATCGCCCTCGCCGCGCTCTCCCTCGTCGCCCAGGTCACCCTCGTCGAGTACGTCTCGCGCACCCAGGTGCAGCGGCTCGAGCGGCTCGCCCGCGAACGGGTCGAGGCATTCGTCGTCGCGGTGCAGTCCGGCGATCGCGCGGCCGCCGAGTCGCTCTGGAGCCGCCGCGCCGCGAACCTCGACGCGCCCGCGCTCGAGTGGCTGCGGCAGGAGCTCGACGTTCGCTTCGGCGAGCTGCGGTCAGTCTCGATCGTCTCGCGCTCGACGGGGGGGGCGGTCCTCGCGCCGCGGATGGAGGTCGGCCTGGTGCTCCGCTTCGAACGCGCTGAGCGGGCGGGCTCGGCGACGTTCGCCATCCGCCCGGGCATCGGCTCGGAGGATCTCCGGCTTCTGGAGCTGCGGATCGACGATCGCTCCGGGGCGCCGCTGATGCTTCCCGCCCCTCAGACTGCGGTCGGGGTCGCCCAACCGTGAGGTCGTCGCCGCTACCATCGTCGCCATGAGCTACTACGACGCCGGAGGCGCGTTCCTCGAGACCGATGCGGTCGAACAGCCCAGGATGAGCGGACTCGCCATCGCAGCGCTGGTCTGCGCCCTGCTCGTCTGCGTGCCGTTCCTCCCGCCGATCGGCGTCATCCTCGGGCTCATCGCGGTGGTCACGATGGTCGGCAAGCCTCACCTCCGGGGTCGGGGGATGGCCATTGCGGCGATTGTGGTCGGGTTGATCTTCTCGGTGGCGTGGGGCGTCGCGGGCTGGTTCATCTACAGCTTCGGCAAGCAGATCGAGCGCATGCCCACGGAGGCGATGGTCGCGGGCACGGGGGGCGACTATGCGGCGTTCCGCGACCGGTTCAACGGCGATGGCGCGACGGCGTCCGACAGCGAGGTCCGGGCGTTCTTCAGCGAGGTGAATGGCCGGTACGGCGAGTTCAGGTCGATGGAGCTCGACCGGTCCGCTCCGCCCCCGCGCCCCGGGGACGCCCAGATGGTCTTCCCCTACATCGTCGTCTTCGAGAACGCGTCCATCCCCGCGCGCGTCGAGTTCCAGATGATGGACGAGAACACGGGCTCGCTGGTCAACCGGCTCAGTTCGATCGAGCTGCTCGACAGGGAGCGCGGCAACCTCCGCTTCCCGCCGCTTCCGTCGCCGCCGACGGGCCTTCCGCCCGCTGGGCCGGCAGCGCCGCCAGCCGATGCCTCCGCATCGCCTGCGGAGCCGCCCGGCGGATCCGCAGCGCCCTGAGCCGACCGAGCGCGGCGCAGCCGGGCTGCCGCGCTCGCCGCTCGCCTGCATCGTCACCGAACCGCGACGCCGCCGATCTGCGTGGACGTGCGAATGCCTGAGCCGGTCATCGAGATCCGCGGACTCGTCAAGCGCTTCGGCGACCAGGTCGTCCTCGACGGCGTCGATCTCGACGTCAACCCCGGCGAGACGGTGGTCATCATGGGCGGCTCCGGCTCGGGCAAGACGACGATGCTGCGCCACATGATCGGGGCGCTCGTGCCCGACGAGGGTTCGGTGCGGGTCTTCGGCACCGATCTCTGCACCGTCGACGATGCGGGCCTCGACGCCGTGCGGAAGCGCTTCGGCATTCTCTTCCAGTCCGGGGCCCTCTTCAACTCGATGACGCTCGCGGAGAACGTGGCGCTGCCGCTTCAGGAGCACACGCAGCTCGATCAGTCGATCATCGACATCCAGGTCAAGATCAAGCTCGAGCTGGTCGGGCTGCGCGAGCACGCGGCGAAGTACCCGGCGCAGATCTCCGGCGGCATGAAGAAGCGGGCGGGCCTCGCCAGGGCGCTCTCGCTCGATCCGGCGCTGCTCTTCTATGACGAGCCCTCGGCGGGACTGGACCCGGTGACCAGCGCCGAGATCGACCAGCTCATCGTCGATCTCTCGCGCAAGCTGGGCTTCACCAGCGTCGTCGTCACCCACGAGATGGACTCCGCCTTCACGGTCGCCGACCGCATGGCGATGTTCGACAAGGGACGGATGCTCCGCGTCGCCCCGAAGGCCGAGTTCGAACGGCTCCGGGCGCTCTCGCGCGAGGAGGCGGAGAAGCTCCCGATCGACGACCAGGTGATCCACCAGTTCATCCGCGGCGACCCTGTCGGTCCCATCACCGAGCGGAAGGCGGCGACCGACTACGCCGAGGATCTCCTCGGCGCTCTCGAAAGGCGCCCGGATTCGCCGTCGATCCAGCACACGCGAAGCAGGTAGCGGCGTCGGCCCCGCGATCGATGTCGACTGCGCAGCGGCTCCGCCGCCCCGGCGCGCCCGCAGCGCAGGCGCTGCACGCGCGGTGGCCCGGCCTCCTGCTTCGCGCGGTCTCCGGTTCGGCAGAGTCCCCCAAACGACGGAACCGGACCGACGGAACCGGATCGACGGAACCGGATCGACGGAACCGGACCGGCGGAACCCGATCGACGGTACCCGATCGATGCAACCTGATTGACTGAGCCTGCTTGACGGAACTGGTGCGGTCGATGACCCCGTCGGGCCCGTGGCGATGATGGCGCCTCGCGCCGCGCCGCCGCTCAACCCCGCGAGGCCGCCCCTGAATCCGCGGGAACTCCGCGCGGTGCGGCGTCAGCGCAGGCCGGAGGCGCAGCGCGGGATCTGCCTTCGCGCCGCGAGCTGCGGCCCTCGGTCTTGCGTCTTGGGTCTTGAGTCTTGGGCCTTGGGCCTCGGCTCCGGTCTTCGGTGCTCGCTGCGCCGGCGTCACGCCACCTCTGCGGCGCGGGGGGCGAGCATCGGGCGAAGGTACGCACCGGTGAAGCTCGCGGGGTGCCGGGCGAGGTCCTCGGGGGTGCCGACGGCGACGACGGTGCCGCCGCGGTCGCCGCCCTCTGGGCCGAGGTCGATGATCCAGTCGGCGCACTTGATCACGTCGAGGTTGTGCTCGATGACCACGAGCGTCTGACCGCCGTCTGCGAGGCGCTGGAGAACGGAGAGCAGCCGGTCGACGTCGGCGAAGTGCAGTCCCGTGGTGGGCTCGTCGAGGATGTAGAGCGTCCGCGCCGCGGCGGTGCCGTCGCGGCGCACGGAGAGTTCGGAGGCGAGCTTGATCCGCTGCGCCTCGCCGCCGGAGAGGGTCGTCGCGGGCTGGCCGAGCTGGATGTAGTCCAGCCCGACATCGTGCAGGCACTCGACGTAGCGGTGGATGCGCGGGTGCGGCTCGAAGAAGGGAAGGGCGTCGCCCACGGTCATGTCGAGGACTTCCGCGATCGTGCGTCCCTTGAAGCGCACGTCGAGCGTCTCGCGGTTGTAGCGCGCCCCCCGGCAGACCTCGCAGGTGACGAAGACGTCGGGGAGGAAGTGCATCTCGATGCGCCGCACTCCCTGTCCCTGGCACGACTCGCAGCGGCCTCCCTTGACGTTGAAGGAGAACCGACCCGGCTCGTAGCCGCGGATCTTCGACTCCTTCGCGGCCGCGAAGAGCCTGCGGATCTCGTCGAACATGCCCGTGTACGTCGCGGGGTTCGAGCGCGGCGTGCGGCCGATGGGGGTCTGGTCGACCTCGACCACGCGCTCGATGCGGCCGAGGCCGTTGACGCGCTCGTGGGCGCCGGGAGCGTCCTTGCTCCCGTGCAGCGAACGCATCGCGGCGCGGAGCAGGATGTCGTTGACGAGCGTGCTCTTGCCCGAGCCTGAGACGCCGGTGACGCAGATGATCCCGCCGAGGGGAAAGGCGACGTCGATGCCGCGGAGGTTGTTCTCCCTCGCTCCCCTGACCACGATGGCGCCGGCATGATCGACCGACCGGCGCCGCGCGGGGAGGGCGATGCGGCGGGCGCCGGAGAGGTACTGCCCGGTCAGCGACGCCGGCACGGCGCAGAGATCCGCGACGCTGCCCTGGGCGACGACGCGCCCGCCGGAACGGCCGGGCCCCGGCCCGATGTCGACGACGTGATCGGCGGCGCGGATGGTGTCCTCGTCGTGCTCGACCACGAGGACGCTGTTGCCGATGTCGGCGAGGCGGCGCAGGGTCGCGACGAGCCGGTCGTTGTCGCGCTGGTGCAGCCCGATCGTCGGCTCATCGAGGACGTAGCAGACGCCGACCAGACCGGAGCCGACCTGCGTCGCGAGACGGATCCGCTGCGCCTCCCCGCCGGAGAGCGTGGCGCTGGCGCGATCGAGCGTGAGGTAGCCGAGGCCGACGGATGCGAGAAAGCCCAGCCGCGCGTTGATCTCGCGCAGGATCGGCTCGGCGATCCGGCCCGCTTCGACGCCGAGCTGGATCCCGGCGAAGAAGGCCTGGGCGCGCTCGATCGTGAGCGCCGCGATCTCGGCGATCCCGGCGTCGGCGAGGCCGCCCTCGAGCGCCCCGCGGAGCTTCACCGCCAAGGCCTCCGGGCGCAGCCGCCGACCGCGACATGCCGGACAGGGCGCGTTGCTCATGTAGCCGTGAAGGCGCTCCTTGATCGCATCCGACTCGCTGCGCTCGTAGCGGCGGTGGAGGTTGGGGAGGACGCCTTCGAAGCTGAACCCCAGCCGGGCGGCGTCGGCCTCGCTGGTCCCGTTCAGCAGGATGCGCTGCACCGATCTGGCGAGGCGCCGGTAGGGGGTCGCAGGCTTCACCTCGAGGCGCTCGCAGAAGCGGCGCATGAGGCGGTGGTAGTGCATGTTCATCCGCGGGCCGTTGCGGCGCCATGGTTCGATCGCCTCCGCCACGGGAAGCTCGGGGTCGGGGATCACCAGTCCGAGGTCGAACTCGCGGACGGTGCCGAGGCCGGCGCAGGTCGCGCAGGCGCCGTGCGGCGAGTTGAAGGAGAAGAGGCGCGGCTCGAGCTCGTCGATGGCGCACTCCGGATGATCCGGACAGGCGTAGCGCTCGCTGTAGCGGGTCTCGGACCAGGTGCCGTCGCGCTCGACGAGGACGATGGCGAGCCCGCCGCCGACGCGGAGCGCCACCTCGACGCTCTCCGCGAGGCGCTGCCGCGCGTCGGCTTCGGGGACGAGGCGGTCGACGATCGCGTCGATGGAGTGGGCCTCGTAGCGCCCGAGGCCGAGCGGGTTCTCCCCTCCGTCCTTCAGCGCCTCGCGCAGGTCGACGAGCGCTCCATTGACGCGGGCGCGCACGAATCCCTGCTTCTGGAGCGCTTCGGCGACCTCGCGATGGTGCCCCTTGCGGCCGCGGACCACGGGGGCGCAGAGCATCAGCCGCGCCCCGGCGTGCTGGGCGAGGATGGCGTCGACGATCTGCGTCGCCGGCGTCGCCGCGATGGGCAGTCCGCAGAGCTTGGGGGCGGCGTCGTCGCCGCCGACGCGATGCCAGCATGTCGGCGTGCCGCAGCGGGCCATGAGCAGGCGCAGGTAGTCGTAGATCTCGGTGGTCGTTGCGACCGTCGAGCGCGGCGTGTGCCCCCCCGCGCGCTGCTCGATGGCGATGGTCGGCGGCAGGCCGACGATCTCCTCGACATCGGGCTTCTGCATCTGGTTGAGGAACTGCCGCGCGTACGCGGAGAGCGACTCCATGTACTTGCGCTGCCCCTCTGCGAAGATCGTGTCGAAGGCGAGGGAGCTCTTGCCGGATCCCGAGACGCCGGTGATCACGACGAGGCGATCGCGCGGGATGGCCACGTCGAGCGACTTGAGGTTGTGTTCCCGGGCGCCGCGGACGACGATCTGCCGCGCCGATGGATCGCCCGGGACCCGGGAGGCGGCCGCGCGGTCGACGGTGCGGTCGGCTGCGCCGGAGCCGTTCGACGCGTCCGACTCGACCTGCGGTCGAATCGCGGACGGCGGGTCGCTCGCCCGCGGAGGGGACGCTTCGCCCCCGGGTCCCTTCGAGCGCTGCGCTGCCCCGCGCGGCGTGCCGGGGCGCGGGGATTCGCCCCCCTCGCGCGGCGCTTCGTCGGCCGGTCGCCGCGCCGAGCGCTTCGGTGGCGCACCGGCGGCTGCGCGTGCATCGGTTGATCGGGATCGGGACGGAGCGGCCGCCCGGCGGGGCGTCCGTGCGGAGGTGGGCTCGGCTGGCATCGGGGATCGGCGATGATAAGGACCGGGCGCCCGACGCGTCCGGTGTGTGTTCGGGTCCCGCGAGCGGTCGCCCGATGCGACGATCGAGGGGCGACGAAGCCCGGACCGACGGAGGCAGGACCGACGAAACCAACGACGCTGGAGCGGCGGCGAGTCACCTGGACTCGCCGTCACGAGCTCCGGCGCGTCTTCGCTCCGCGCCGCGACCGCCGGGGGGCGGCGCTGGCGATTCGGCTCGAAAGAAAATCTGCAAGTTCCGCGCACCGGAGGGCTGCGCCGCGCACGTTCCCTGTGGTGCGACAGGGCACCATCGTCGACACCACGGCCGGGACTCCGGTCACGGCCATGGAGGAGGATCGGACATGGGGTCCCTGAGAGACGCCGATCGGAGTCGGGAGTGACCCCGGCGATGACACGGCGCTTCTTCGATCCTCAGGTCGTCGGTGGGTCGCACTTCTGGGGGGCTGCGCGACTTCCGGGGCGCGCGGCAGGGCTCGTTCGCGACTTCGACGCTCCCCCGACCGCCACGCACGGTCGGGGCGCGCCGGGGGGTGGCGAGCCCCTTCCATTCGTCCGACGTTGGCGCGGCAGTGCCCCCGTCGAGCGGTCGAGCCCTTCGCAGGGGGACTCGGGTTCTCAGCACCGGCGCGCCAGTTCAGGCGCGCCGGTGCCCGTGCGCGCCGAAGGCGCTCGAGCGCGGAGAGGGACAGGCCGCCGCACCGGGTCCGCGTCGTCCCCACGACCTCTGGCGCGAGCGTCTCCGCCGGCAGGAGTTCGCCCGTCGCGCCGACGCCGCGGGCGCGGGGAGCCGGCGCGATCGGCGACCTCCGACCGGCGTCAAGTTCGCTGCCGCGATCGTCGCGGCGATACGCTCCCGTCAACCACCTCCACAGCGACTCCCGGTAGCCCGATGTCGAGTCAACCGACCCAGTGCCCCGAGGTGACCGAGGCGGTCCGCGGTCTTCTCCGATCCGGCGATGTCGAACAGGCCGTGCACCTCGTGCTCGAGGTGTATCGGCCGGCGCTGCTGGCGTATCTCGGCGCCAGCGAGTTCGCTTCGTTCTTCAGGACGAACGGGTCGGTCTCCGAGGAGGACGCGGTGCAGGGGTTCCTCGCGGAGAAGGTGACGCGCGACGGTTTCCTCGAGCAGTGGACGTCCAAGCCCAACCGGTTGCGCGCCTTCCTGCTCACGGCCTTCAGGTACTACCTCCTCGGCCTGCGGCGCAAGGAGCTTCTGCGGGCCGCCGCGCCGATCGACGTCTTCGAAGAGGAGTCGAGCCGGGACCTCGAGCCCAATGCCAGCCGGCAGTTCGATCGGCGGCTCGCGGGCGAGATCGTCCTCAAGGCCTTCGAGGCGACGCGGCGGCGCGCGATGCAGGACGGCAAGGGGCACTACGTGGATCTGTTCAGGCGGGTGTGCCTCGATGGGTGCAGCCATGCAGAGGCCAAGGCGGAGCGCGAGGACGTCACGGGCGACATGAAGAGCATCGTCAAGACGGTGCGCCTCTGGCTCGCGCAGGCGATCGCGCTCCAGATCGCCCACCCCGGGGCGCCGGAGCACGAGATCAAGGAAGCGATCAGCACACTCATGGAGTCCCTTCGATGATCGGCGCAGAGTGGAATGGAGGATCGAGGATGCAGGGCCGCTTCCTCCGATGCGAGGCGTCGTCATCGACGCCGCGCGGGCCGGATCGACCGGAGGTTCCCGGCGGCGAAGGCGCATCCGGTGCGCAGCGCCGCCACGATGCGGGCGGGCCGAGCGGCGGCGGCGAGACCTCCTTCGTTGGCCGTCCGATCAGCTTCGACGATGAGCGTCTGCTGGCGATGCTCCAGATGGCGCTGGAGTACAGGCAGTGGGTCTTCTCGCCGCTCCTCGAGCGCCTCCGGGACGAGGACGGCGCGGAGTGGTTCACCGCCACGATCACGCGACTCTGCGCCGACGCCGGCGTCAACCTGAGCGAGCGAGAGGACGACTCGACGATCCGCAGCCTGCGCAGCCTGCGGGAGCTCAAGCGCCGATGTCGAGCCACCCTGAAGAGCGCCGACAAGGGCGAGTCGTCGGCCCCGACCCCAGAGGAGCCCGGCGCGCAGCCGCCGCGACGAACGGAGCTCCGGGGGGAGTCCCCGACCCGCCCTCCGGAGGACGCCTCGCCGGATTCGGATGCGAGCCCGCTCACCCGCGCCGAAGCGCTGGCCGGGTACGCGGCGAGCGTCGCCCTCGCGGAGCTGCTCCACGGCGTGAACATCAGCAGTCGTCCGTGGAGCGAGTGGCAGGACGTCTTCGAGGAGCTGAGCCCCTGCGTGCCTCAGCCGTGGAGCGCCCACTTCGAACGCGCGGCGGCGTCGAAGCGTCTCTGAGCGGCAGAGTGGTTCGGATCCCCCTGCATCCGCCCTCCGGAGGACGTCGGCCACACGCGTCGAGGATCTCCAGGGCCGAGCGCCGCTCCCGGACGCCGCGGCGCGAGTGAAGGGGCGAGCGGGCGCCGGCGCGCTACCGCGAATCTCCCGCAGGCTGCGGCGGGGGCGGCGCGGGCAGTTCCACCGGGGCGTCGGGACGGCCTGTCCCAGGGGTGCGCGGCGGCGCCGGGCGCAGCGTCGCTGCGAGAATCCGCGGCGCGTCGACCGGCCTGCCGCTCAGCGGATCGGCGATCTCCGACTCGGCGATCGCGACGATCGTCTCGGCCCCCTCCACCGCGTGCCCGAAGGCGCAGTACTGGCCATCGAGCCGCGCCGTCCCCTCGCGCGAAAGGGCGAAGAAGAACTGGCTTCCTGCCGAGTCCGGATCGTCGGCGCGGGCCATCGAGATCACGCCGAACTCGTGGGGAATCCGACTGCGCTCGATCGGGAGATCCCAGCCCGGCCCGCCGTCGCCGCTCCCGGTCGGGTCGCCGCCCTGGATGACGAAGGGGCGTCCCGCGCGATCGACGGGGACGATGCGATGGAAGATCGTCTCGTCGTAGAACCCGCCTTCCGCGAGCATGCGGAAGTTCCATGCGGTGTTCGGCGCTTCGTCCGGTCTGAGGGCGACGACGATCGTTCCCGCGCTGGTTTCGAGGACGACGTCGCGGTCGACGGAGAGCCGCACGCCCGCGTTGACGATCGGCTCGCCGGGCTTCCACGCCTCCTTCAGGCGATCGACCTCTGCACTCGGTGGATCGATCGCTTCGTCGCCCCATCCGACGATCCGCGTGTACGGCGTGCGCCCGTCGGGCCGGATCGCCTCCGCAGTGCGCACGACCGGTCGGTTGCGCAGCGGCTGGACGACCAGCGGAGCGCCGACGGCGACGTCGTCGACGATGAGCTGAAGCCAGACCGCGCGTTCGAGCGCCCAGAGCTCCGGCCACGCGGCGGCAAGGTCGATCTCGCCGGGATCGAGCCCCGCGATCCGGGCGCGCTCGTGGCCGTCATGCTCCTGGATCGAGAGCGCGAGCGCCGGAGCGCGCGCCTGCCGCGGCGCGCCGGTCTCGAGGCCGTCGCCCTCGCCTGACGCCAGCGCCGATGCGGCCGCGGAGTCGGCGCCGCGCTCGGCTTCGATCTCCGCGGCGCCGGCGAGATCGATGCGGACGAGGGCCGCGCGGTTGATCCCGACGAAGTGGCGCAGGGGGCGCAGCGGCTCCGCGACCGCGCCGCGGGCGGGCGCGTCGATCGCAGCGGAGCGCTGCTGGTCCTGCCCTGCGCGGCCCTCCGGCCCGATCGCCGCGCGCACCGCCGTGCGCGGCTCCGGCTCGTCGGCGCTCTGCGGCTCCGTCGGCATCGACGCCGTCAGCGCGGCCGCCAGCGCGATCGAGAGAAGGCCTGCGGGGGTCGTCGGTTCCATGCACCAGTAGACTACCAGCCGCTGCGCGGCGATCGGCGCCCGGCGTCGCGACACCGCTCCGCGCAGCCCTCTCCACCGGCCGGAACTCCAATGCCCACCACCCACGCGCCGCAGTCGATCCGCTCCACGTCCCTCAGGATCGGGCTCGAGGTCCACGTCGAGCTCGCCACGCGCACCAAGATGTTCACGCGGACGCCCAACGTCGCCCATCCGGACTACTTCGACGCGGCGCCGAACACGCTCGTCGATCCGGTGGTGGCGGCGCTGCCCGGAGCGCTCCCCGTGATGAACCGCGCGGCGGTCGAGATGGCGATGATGGTCGGCCTGGCCCTCGGCTGCGAGATCGCCCGATTCAGCAAGTGGGACCGCAAGAACTACTTCTACCCGGACCTGCCCAAGGGCTATCAGATCAGCCAGTACGACCTCCCGATCTGCGGCGACGGAGCCGTGGACATTCCCGGCGCCGACGGATCGACGAAGCGCATCGGCATCATCCGCGCCCACCTCGAAGAGGACACCGGCAAGCTCGGCCACGAGCTCCCCGGCGGGCGTCGCTACGAAGGCTCGCTGGTCGACCTCAACCGCGCGGGAACGCCGCTCCTGGAGATCGTCACCGCTCCCGACTTCGGCTGCGCCGACGACGTCGTCACCTTTGCGCAGGAGCTGCGCCATCTCTGCCGCTTCCTCGGCGTGACGGAGGGGATCATGCAGCGCGGCCACATGCGCTTCGAGCCGAACATCAACGTCGTCATCCGCACCGAAGACGGCCGGGAGTTCGCCACGCCGATCGTCGAGGTGAAGAACCTCAACTCGTTCCGCTCGCTGCGCGGAGCGATCGAGTTCGAAGCCCGCCGCCAGGTCGAGGCATGGCGGCAGGACGGCCGCACCATGGGACCCGGAGCGAAGAGCACGCGCGGCTGGGACGACGTGCGCGAGGTCACCGTCCTCCAGCGCGAGAAGGAGGACGCCCACGACTACCGCTACTTCCCCGAGCCTGATCTCGTGCCGGTCGTCGTCGACGAAGAGCTGCTCGCGGCCGTCCGAGGCCGGCTTCCGGAACTGCCGATCGCCCGCCGTGCCCGCTATCGCGATGAGTTCGGGCTCGATCCCCGCGAGGCCTCGGCGCTGGTCGAGGAGCGCGCCGACGCCGAGTTCTTCGAGGCCTGCGTCGAGTCGCTCATCGAGCTGCGCGGCTCCAGCGTGCCCTCGTCGCAGGGGCAGCTCGTGGCGAAGTTCCTGCTCAACGCCGGTGCAAAGCGGGCCAATGAGCGCGGCACCACGCTCGCGGGCCTGCTCGTGGCGCCGCGCCGCGTCGCCGAGCTCCTGCTCCTGCGCGAGGAGGGCATCGTCGGCCCGCAGGCCGCGGACGCGGTCTTCGGTCTGCTCTGCGAAGCCGACGGCGATCCCCGCGCGATCGCGGAAGCCAACGGCCTCGTTCAGGTCCGCGACGATGCCAGCCTCGATGCGTGGGTGACGGAAGCCATGGCCGCCCACCCCAAGGCCGTCGAAGACCTCCGCGCGGGCAAATCCTCGGCGATCGGCCGAATCGTCGGCCACGTCATGAAGCTCAGCGGCGGCACCGCCGACGCAAAGGCCGTCGACGCGAAGATCCGGGAGAAGGTGTGAGAGCGCTGCGGATGCGGCCTGCCTTCATCGACGGGTCGGCGGACAGGCGTTCGCTTCCTCCGGCGAAGTCGTGAGCGCACGTTCACACGATTGTGCAGCGGCTCAACAGGCGTCATCCCGATCTGGGGCCCACGCGCCGCTGCGGGACGTCGGGCGCGAGCCCGCCCGTGCATCTGAGGTCCTACAAGCTCTCCGGAGGCACCAAGTTTCTTTGCATTGGCGTTCGATGGCCTCGCAACGCGATTATGATTGCCCCATGATTCCGCTCGCTCATCCTGGTCATGCCGCGACCGGACTCGCGCTTGTCATTGGCATCGCGCTCCATCCGCTGTTTGCATGTCAGCATGCGGCGTGCGATATCACACCATCGACACCCTGCTGGACGTGGGATGAGATTCCGTGCTGCACCATCGCGGGGGTTCGATTCGAGTGCTCCAGCGGCAGCCAGTCGTGGGTCTGTTCGGCGATCGTCATTGGCTCGCAGCCGGCCGGAACGCTCTACCACGGGTTTGGCGTTCCGGGATGGTCGAGTCCTTTTGCGCCAAATCCTCCGGCCGTGCTTCCGCAAGCGATGTGCGTCTACCGGCGAGCGTACTGCGGCACGCTCCCGGGAACCTGCACCTACGACCCGCAGACCGTGCTCACCATTCGGATGTGCGACAACTTCGAGAAGCCGACCGCCCCTCACGATTGCTGATGGGGGGCGATCCGCAGGACGATCTTCAGGCGCCGATCTGGCGCTCGTTCTTTCGGTGACCCATGAAGAGCGCAGGACGAACTGCAACACGTCGGACGCCCGCTGCGGTGGCGCTCCGCAGGCGGCGTGCGATGATCCCGCTGACGGTGGCGCTGCTGGCAGGGATCCCGTTGATTGGGGTCCAGTTGGCTGGAGTCCAGTTGGCTGGGATCCGATTGGTTGGGATCCCGTTGGCAGGGGTCCTGATCGGGAGCGGTGGATGCGCGCGGGCCGCCGGTGGAGCGGAGCCCGCGATTGCGCTCGCCACGGTGGCCGCAACGCCGCCGGAGAACCGGCGACCGGGCGACGCCCAGCGCGAGGGTGCGGCGGGTCGCGGGGTCAAGGCCGAGTTCAGGGGTGATTTCGGGGGCGATGTCCTCGACAAACTCCGGGGCGGTGTTCCGGGCGATGTCCGGGGTGATGTCCGGGGTGATGTCCGGGGTGATGTCCGGGGTGATGTCCGGGGTGATGTCCGGGGCGATCTCGGGGGCGAAGTGAGGCAAGAGGGCGAGGCCGGGGCAATGCCAACGGCACGACTTCTGCGCGGACGGGCTCCATGGCCCTTTCCGAACATCGTGCTCTTCCGGTCGGTCGCGCTGGAGGATGTCCTCGCGATCGCCACCCGACTGGAGCTCGACCCCGCGGAACCCGCGATCGGCGAGGCGATCGCCCGGTATGCCGCGTCGGTCGCAGCGATCGAGTCGGATCTGGTTCTCCCGAATCTCGAGCGCGCCCGTGCGGTCGAGGGACGGCTCACGCCGCGGGATCCCGAGTTCCTCGAAGAGCGAGCGTGGAAGCGGAAGCTCACCGAGCAGGCGGAGCGAGCGCTCGGCCTCGCGGAAGAGCGCCTGCTCGAGGAGTTTCGCGCAGCCGCGCCGGAGGCTGCCGCTTCCGACCTCGACCTGCTGGCGCTGACGCGGCGGCACGAACGAGCGTGGGGGAGCTACTTTGCAGGCGGGTCGGTGCTGGGTGCGGTCCCCACGGCGATCGGGTTCGTCCTCAGGGATGGTGACTTCGATCTGATCGAATCCGAAGCCGACCGCGAGGCGGGGATGGAACTGCTTCGCAGCTCCGTTGCGCTGCTCGAGCGCTTGCGAAGCCGTTGGGCGGCAGATCTCGTCAAGCTCGATGAGGTCATGGTGGCGCAGCTCGCGCGCGATCCGGCGACCGTCGACGCCCTGGAGCTGGCTTCGCGCTGGGACCGAGTCGTCTCCAGTCAGGCGCACGTCGGACGGAACCTGCGCGACGTGAATCGGAGGGTCCTCCAGTGGGCAGATCGCGGGCTGCCGTCTGCGCGTGCGGAAGCCGTGAGGGCGAGCTGGCTCGCGGCCACCTACCGGGATCTCTATCCGGATCGACAGAGCGCGCTGGGGTGGTTCGTCCGGGCGCTCGAAGCTGACGACCTCACCGACGATCAGCGCCACGCGCTGGCCTTCGCGGAGCAGGAGTATCGCGGACGACTCGACCAGGCCAACCGAGCCCTCGAGCGGGCTGCTGAGGCGCAGTTCGAGATCACGCTCGCACTCAGCGTCCGGGCGACGGACATGGAGGATGCAGCCGGCGCGTTCGATGCCGGGCTCACGGGGCGAGAGCTCCTTCACGGCGAGTACACCGAGCGCCTCGCAGCGATCCTCACGCCTGCTCAGCTCGATGCGCTCGCGGCGTCGACGGATCCGCGGACCCGCGCTCGATAGGCGGAGGGGCTTGCCACGGCACCGCCCTCCGTCGATCGCCTCGTCGATGGAGCGTTCATCGCGGAGGCCGATTCCTGTGCTCGCGTGCTTCGGGCGA
Organism: uncultured Planctomycetia bacterium; assembly: GCA_937871505.1. Taxonomy (GTDB): domain Bacteria; phylum Planctomycetota; class Phycisphaerae; order Phycisphaerales; family SM1A02; genus CALMPF01. The sequence goes on from CALMPF010000070.1 coordinate 34,171, forward strand.
AGGTGAGCCCCCCCGGGACGTGCTCTCGACTGGCTCTCGGCTGGCTCTCGACTGGCTCTCGACTGGCTCTCTGCCGGGTGCCGCGATCGGCGCGGTTGGCCTGTCCGCGCTCTTCGCGTTCACGGTCGCGGTCGCGCGTCGACGCGTCCGCGCTCGGCCTCACGCGTGCATTCGCGGTACCGCTGCGTCCGTTTGCCTCCTCGTCCTCCTCGCACTCGCCCCGGAGGGGCGGGGCAAGGACTTGGGCCTCGCGCGATCTCCGGGCGACCTCGCGCTCTCCCGTGACAGCATGGTGTCGGGCCCTCGCGCACCGGCGCGATTGGGTGCTCTCGCGCAACGGAGCGGCTGGATGCTCGCGCTCAACGGCGCGACCTGACGCCTTTGCGCGACGGCCCGACTGGGCTCTCTCGCGCAACCGCGCGACCGGGCTCTCGCGCAACCGCGCGAGCGGGCTCTCTCGCGCAACCGCGCGAGCGGGCTCTCTCGCGCAATCGCGCGACTGGGCTCTCTCGCGCAATCGCGCGACTGGTCACTCGCGCGCAACAGCGCGACCTCGCGCTGTCGCACTCCGGCGCCACGTCTCTCCTGCGGTGGCGTCTCGTGGCAACGTCGAGCCGGCCTCTGCGCGGGGATCCGTCATCGCGATCACTCCCCGCGCCCTTCATCCGCACCCGACCCCGGTGGCAGGTCCACGCGGAGACGTCTGCTACCCCCCGTACCGCTCGATCGCGTCGCGAACAGCGCCGAGCACGTGTTGCGGACGGCGGATGGTCTCCCAGGCGAGGGCGGCAGGTGAACCGGCCGTCGGGCTGGCGGTCGAGCCCAAGGTGAAGCCGGCCGTGAAGCCGGTGGCGGAACCAGAGCTCGAGCCAGTGTGCCCGACCGCCGCCGCGAAGAGGAGCGTTCCGACGTCGAGGGCGCGCTCGCGCGGGGTGGCGAGGAGGGTGGTGTGTCGGATCTCCTTGAGGAGCGCCTGGTCGCAGCGCCGACTGACGATGCCGGCGAGACGGAGGACGCGGCGGTCGGTGAGGACGTAGACGCGCATGCTCCACTCGAGCATCTGCCAGGCGAGGCGCATGCCGACGAGGAAGCCGCCGAGCAGGAAGGCCTGGGCGTCGCTCCAGTGCACCGCGGGGAAGCGCGAGAGCCAGGCCATGCCGAGCGTCACGCAGGCGATCGCGGCGATGGAGCCGAGCGACGCCAGCGGGACGAACCAGAGGCTCGGCGCGAGGACGAGCAGCACGACCTCGTCCTCGTCGAGGATCCGGGCGACCTCGGGGCTCGGCGCGCTCTCGAGCGCCTCCACGGCGCCTTCGGAGCCGCTGGTCAGCGCTTCGCACCTGCGGCACGCCCGCATCGAGCGAGCGATCTCGGGCGGCGCTGCCCAGCGCCCGGCGCGGAGGCGCTGGCCCGTCGCATCCCATCGGCGACGGGGCGCCGTGTGCCGATCGCGCGTCGGCGTCACATCGCCTCCGGCCGCAGCACGCCGACGTACGGCAGGTTGCGGTAGTGATCGTCGTAGTCGAGGCCGTAGCCGACGACGAACTCGTCGGGGATGTCGAAGCCGACGTACTCGCAGGGCGTCTCGCGGGCGCCGGGCGTCGGCTTGCGGAGCAGGACGCAGGTCCGCACCGAGGCCGGGTCCTGGGCGCGGACGACGTCGCGCAGGAGCCGGAGCGTGCGCCCGGAATCGAGGATGTCGTCGACGATGAGCACGTGCCGCCCGCCGAGATCGCCGGGGATCGCGCCGCGCAGCTCCGCCCCCTGGCTCGCGGTGCTGCGCCCCGGATAGCTCGACACCGTCGTGACGCCGATTCGCAGCTTTACCGGCAGCCGCCGCATGAGATCGGCGACGAAGACGATGCTCCCGGTGAGCACGGGCACCAGCACCAGTCCGGCCTCTCCCTCGATCCGGTCGAGGTCCGCGGCGATCTCCCGCGCCAGCGCTTCGACGCGGGCTGCGATCTCCTCGGCCGTGAGCAGGACCCTGGCGATGTCGGCATCCACCGGCGGAGTGTACCGGCGCGGGCTCACTCCGCCGGAGGCTCGATGAACCGCGCCACGGAGGTCCGCCCGCGCACCTGAAGGTCGACCGGACGGCGCAGCTCCAGCGCCGTCTCCGCGCCCGCGACCCGGAGGATCACCATGTGCTCGCGGGTTCCGCCGAGCAGAAGCGCCTCGCCACCGGGCGTCCCGACGACGAGGCGCGGACGGTGGACGTTCGCCGCCGTCGCCGCCGAGACCGCCCAGCCGACGAGGACGATCGCCACCGCGGCGCCGACGATCGATCCCGTCAGCCAGCGCAGCCACGGGGCGATCGCAAGGCGCAGCGCGACGATCATCCAGAGGATCATCGCGATGGCGAGCATGAGGTCGATCCCGGCTGCGATCGAGAGTCGCTCGACCCACTCAGGGGCTTCGGCGATCGTCGCGGGCATCGCCGTCAGCCACGACGAGCGCACCGGCGAGGCGATCCAGGCGACGCCACCGGCGCCGGCGAGGGCGGCCAGCGCCGCGCCGAAGGCACTCAGTCCGAGCACCGCCGGCGAGGCGGGCGGCCCGCCGCGCACGAGCGGTCGAGCCAGCGGCAGGAGGCTCGCAGGCAGCGCGATGGCGACGAAGCCGAGCACGATCCAGAGCGGCTCGGCCAGCGCGGCGAGGTAGATCGACTGCGGCGAGCGCATGAGCATCGTCGCCCCGGTCGCGAGTCCCTGACCGGGTTCCGCGAGCAGGTCCGGGACGCCGAGACTCGCAGCGGCGCCGAGGCGGAAGCCGAGGTGGCCAAGCACCCAGATCGCCAGCACGCCGCCCGCCGCGGTCGCGACCGCCAGCGCGAGGCGGAGACCGGCGATGGCGACCTCACTCTCCGGCCGGAGCTGCCGCGGTCGATCTCGAAGCACCACGAGCCGTCCGCCACGGCCGCCCGCGGCTGCACCGGGGCGCTCCGCCGGGCTGGGCCCGGATCGACCGGAAGTTCTCGTGAGCTCAGGCATCGGTTGGTTCGCAACGGGATGCGGGGGGCGCCCGCCCGCGGTCTTCCTGCGGGGATCAGCTCTTTCCCAGAGTGCGCCCCCACGGCGTCTCGGCCCGCGGGTTGCCGAGGCGCTCGCCAAGGGCTCGCATCGCAGCTTCCTCGTCCGGCTCGAGCGAGCGCGGGGCGACGATCTGAGTCACGGCGAGGAAGTCGCCCGCTGCGCCGCCGCGCGCCGGAACGACGCCCTTGCCCTTGAGCCGCAGCTTCTGACCGGAGGAAGTTCCCGCAGGGACCTTCAGCGTCGCGGAGCCTCGCAGGAGCGGGACCTCGACGGAGGTGCCCATCGCCGCCGTGCCCAGCGACGCCTCGGCGACCGAGATGGGAACGTCGAGGAGGATGTCGAGTCCCTCGCGCCGGAACCATGGATGCGGCAGGATCGAGACCGCAAGCAGCACGTCGCCCGGCTCGCCACCGCGTTTCCCGGGACGGCCCTTGCCGCGGAGACGGAGCCGCTCGCCATTGGCGATCCCCGCGGGGATTCGCACGTCGATCGCCGACGAACCGCCATCGTCGTCCGGCAGGTGCACGACGCGCGTCCCGCCGAGCGCAGCGCTCATGAAGTCGACCTCGATCGGGAGCTCCACGTCCTCGCCGCGCGCGGCCGAACCGCGTCGGGCCGATCCGCCGAAGGGCGACGCGCCGCGGCGACCCGCTCCGGCCGACCCGCGCGCCTCCCCTCCGGCGCCTCCGCGCGCGAAGAACTCCTGGAAGACCTCGCTGAACGCGGAGGGATCGACGTCGACGTGCCACGAACCGGAGCCGCCGCCGAAGGGGCCTTCGGCGCCCGCGTGCCCCTGCGCGGCCGCCGCTCCCACCCCCGCGTGCCCGAAGCGGTCGTACTGCGTTCGCTTCTCCTCGCTGGAGAGCACGTCGTAGGCCTCCTGCACCTCGGCGAACTTCGCCGCCGCGTCCGGCGCGCTGTTGACGTCGGGGTGGAGCTTCCGCACCAGGGCGCGGTGCGCCTTGCGGATCTCCTCCTGCGTCGCGGAGCGGGAGATGCCGAGAACCTCGTAGTAGTCGCGCGGTGCGGCCATAGGGGGAGTGAGTCGGTCGACGGGTCGTCGAGCTCGGGCCTCCGCGGCGCCTGCCGCGGTGGCCGGAAGCCGCGCTCTGCTGCGTCGAAGCGCGCCCTCGCGTTTCAGGGCACGTTGGCCAGAGGCTGCTCGGCCGCGGCGCCCGACGACCTGCCATGGTACGGAGATGATCCCCCCGACGAGCGCCCCGTGCGTCGACGGCGCCGCTCGGCGCGGACGCGGGCGTCCGCGCTCCGCGAGCGCGCTGCGCCCGCCAGCGCCCCTCGACCGCAGGCGGTTTCCGCTACGATCCGCCCATGCGCATCATCGTCTGCGGCGCCGGCGAGGTCGGCACCCACGCGACGGAAGTGCTCAGCGCCATCGGCAACGCGCTGACGCTCATCGACGCGGCGCCCGCGCGGCTCAGGGCGCTCTCGGACGAGTTCGATGTCCGCACCCTCGTCGGCGACTGTTCCTTCGCGCACGTGCTCGTCGAGGCGGGAGCCGAGGAGGCCGACCTGCTCGTCGCCGCGACGAGCAACGACCAGGTCAACCTGCTGACGGCCTCGATCGCGAAGTCGCTCGGCACGCGCAAGACCATCGCCCGCGTCCATCAGACCGAGTACTTCCGCCAGCTCGGCTTCGACTATCAGGGCAGGCTCGGCGTGGATCGGCTGATCTGCCCGGAGTACTCCACCGCCATCGCCATCGCCCAGACGCTCCGCAATCCGGCGGCGATCGCGATCGAGAACTTCGCGGGGGGCTCCATCGAGATGGAGCAGTTCCCCGTCGACGAGGGACGCCCGACGATCGGCAAGACGCTCGCCGAGATTCCGATGCCGGCCGGATCGCGCCTGGCGGTCATCACCCGCGAACGCGAGGCGTTCGTCCCCGACGGCGGCACGCGGATCGAGTCGGGAGACACCGTGGTGCTCGTCGGCGATGCCAAGGTCTTCAACCAGGCGAGAAAGCTCTTCCACGAAGGCAAGGGCCGCCGCAGCGTGGTGCTCTCGGGCGGGCCGGAGATGGCAGTCTGGCTCTGCGAGACGCTGCGCGACCGGTCGTTTGCGCTGCGGCTCTTCGAGCCGAACCGGGCGCGGGCGGAGGAACTCGCGGCCGAGCTGCCCTGGGTGACGGTGCTCGCCGCCGACCCGACCGACCGCAGCGTCTTTCTCGAGGAGAACATCGCCACTGCGGACGTCTTCGTCGCGCTGCGCAACGACGACGAGGACAACATCGTCGCCTGCGTGCTCGCCAAGAGCCGGGGCGTCGAGCAGACCATCGCGGTGGTCCAGCGATCGACGTACCTCGACCTGCTCTACGACATCGGCGTCGATCGGGCCTTCAGCCCGCGCAAGGTCGCGGCCCGGCAGATCCAGGCGGTGATGGACGACCGCCACCTCCGGCTGCTGGCGAGCTTCGCCGACGGCCGGATCGCGGTCTACCGGGCGCTGGTCGGGCCGGATTCGGAGCTGGTCGGGCGCAGGCTCCGGACGGTGCGCCTCACGCCCGACTGGTCGGTGATCGTCATCCGCCGCGACGGCATCTCCTGGGTGCCCGGAGCCGACGACGAGCTCCGCCCCGGCGACTACGCCGTCATGATCGGCCATGAGCGGCGGGACGATGCGCTCCGAGAGCTTCTCGACGTGCGGGACGACGCGTGAACCACCGCCAGATCGCCAGTCAGCTCGGGATGCTCCTGCTGCTCTTCGCGGCGGTGATCGGTGCCGTGGGGGTCTTCGCGTTCATCGAGCACCTCCTCGGATGGCCGAACGAGGGCGATGCCACGGTGGCGTTTCTCGCCACGGCCGCCGTGACGGCGGCGTTGGGGGCCGGGCTTCGCCGTCTCTCGCGCCGACGTCGACGCGTCCAGATGGCCCGACGCGATGCGACGCTGCTCGTCGTCCTGAGCTGGGTGCTGGGGAGCGTCGTCGGCGCCGTCCCCTTTGCGATCTTCGGGCGACTCGCCGGACCGACCTTTCCCGAGCCGCAGTTCCTCAGCCTGGCTTCGTGCTGGTTCGAGTCCGCGAGCGGCCTGTCGACCTGCGGCGCGAGCATCCTGACGGACATCGAGGCGATGCCGCGCAGCATCCTCCTCTGGCGCGCCGCGCTTCAGTGGCTCGGCGGGCTGGGGATCATCGTGCTCTTCGTCGCCGTGCTTCCCTCGATCGGCGCAGCGGGCAAGCGCATGTTCCTCGCCGAGTCGACCGGGGTCACGCCGGAAGGGCTGCGTCCCCGCGTGCGCGAGACGGCGCGGATCCTCTGGTTGATCTATCTCGGGCTCACCGCCGCGACGATCGGCGCCCTGATCGCGTTCGGGATGTCCCCCTTCGACGCGGTGGCGCACGCATTCTGCTCGGTCTCGACCGGCGGGTTCAGCACGCGGAACGCGAGCATCGCCGCCTTCGATTCGTGGGCGATCGACTTCACCATCGTCGGCGTGATGGTGATCGGCGGGGTCAACTTCGCGCTCTTCTACCAGCTCTGGCGCGGCCGCTGGCGAGTGGTCCTCCGGGACGCCGAGCTGCGCACGTACCTGGCGATCCTCGCCGTCGCCTCCGCGATCATCTTCGTCACCATTTTCGCGGCGCGGGAGCCGCTGGCGCTGGTCGATGGCGTCGTCCGCAGCGACAGCGCTCCGGAGGCGGCCCGGCAGGCGATCTTCGCGGTGACGAGCATCCAGACCACGGGAGGCTTCGGGGTGCCCGACTACGACCGCTGGCCCGCGCTGGCCGTCGGCGTCCTGATGTTCGTCGCCTTCATCGGAGGCTGCGGGGGGTCGACGGCGAGCGGCGCGAAGGTGATCCGCATCCTGATCGTGGCGAAGCTCGTCTGGCAGGAGATCGAGCGCGAGTTCAGGCCCAGCGTCGTCCGCCCGCTCCAGGCCGGGACTGCGTCGATCGACCCCGCGGCGCGGATCGCGGCGGCGACGATGATCCTCGCCGCCGTGCTCACGATCGCCGGCGGGACCGTCGGCGTCCTGATGCTCGAAGCCGAGGATGGCATCGACCTGCGCACCGCCGCCTCGGCGACGCTCGTGTGCCTCTTCAACGTCGGCCCGGGCCTGGGGATGGTCGGACCGGCGCTGAACTACGGCTGGCTCGACCCGGAGACCAAGGTGCTTCTCGCCGCCCTGATGATCCTCGGGCGACTGGAGATCTTCGCGGTGCTCGCGGTGATGAGCCGACGCTTCTGGCGGGCGGCGTAGCAGCCTGCGGCGAAAGTCATTCGGGCTGCGGACGAGCGGACAGGCGAATCTCATCGTCGCCGCAACTCGCCTGTATCACTGCGGATCCTGCTTCGACGCGGCGCCTCGATCTTCGCCTCCCCGCTCGCCCTCGCCTCCGAAGCACTTTCGCCACGGACTGCTCGCGCCAGTCCCGGGTTCGCCGGCTTCCGTGGCGGGCCGTTCCGGACCGGCGCGGGGCGCCGGATCGGCTGCGCAGTCATCTCCGTCGCGGCGGCGCGATCGGCGTGCGTCGTCACCCGCCGGCTTCGGGGGCGCGCTCGGCGACCGCGCGATCCGGCGCCGGTGAACAGCGGGCCGGCCGCTGCGCTCGGGGCTCGCGACGAAGGGCGCGCTCCGCCCCGACCTGCGGACTCACATCGGCTTCTCGTCGATCGTCCGGTCGTAGACCTCGAGCAGCTTGGTCTTGTCGAAGATCATCTCGCTCCGCGTGAGGCCGACGATCTCGTAGTGCGGGGTCAGCTCGATGGCGTCGCAGGGGCAGGCCTCCTCGCACATTCCGCAGTAGATGCAGCGAAGCTCGTCGATGTCGAACTGCTTCGGGTACTTCTCGCGGTCCGCCCAGGGGGACTCCTCGGCGACGATGTGAATGCAGTTGGCCGGACAGGCGGTGGCGCACATGAAGCAGGCCACGCAGCGCACGCGGCCATCCTCGTCGCGGTTGAGCCGGTGCACTCCGCGGAAGTAGGGGCGGTACTGGCCACCTTGCTCGACGGGGCGGTCGTCGCGCTTCTCCTCGGGGTACTGCACGACCCAGAGCGTCTCGCGGTTCTTTCCGTCGCGGCCGACGTTGCGGAAGAGGTGCTTCAGCGTCGTGCCGAGGCCCCTGAAGATCGCCGGGAGGAAGAGATTCTCCGTCCGGTCGAGCTTCCGCGGCGTGACGTCGACGATTTCGGAGTCGCGAATGGGCATCGGTGGGCTTCGCTGAGGTCGGCTCGCCGCGGCGGCACCGCGGCGGAGGGCGAAGATAGGCCGCCTCCGCTCGCCCGGACTTGCGTCCGCATCGTCCTTCTGTACCGTGGCCGCGAAAGTCGTCCTGGTCGCGGAGGGCGAACGCGGCGCGAGGCCGCTCCGCAGCGTCCGTCCTTCGGAAGCGATCTCGATGTCGGCACGCTTCCCGTCACATCAGCCATGGCGCCCGGCGCCCCAGGCCCTAGGAGGATCCCATGCACTCATCGCCCGCTCTCGTCGCGTCCCCCCGGTCGCCCCGGAGCGAGCGCCCGCGGCGAGCCGTCGCGTCGCTCGCCGCGTGCGCCGTCGCCGTCGTGGCCCACGGGTCCGTCGCGGGGATCTGCAATCCCTTCTGCGTCGGCGACATCGACGACAGCGGCGTCGTCGACGGAGCCGATCTCGGTCTGCTGCTGGCCGCGTGGGATACCTCCGCTCCCTGTGCCGACCTCAACGGCGACGGCACGGTCGACGGAGCCGATCTCGGACTGCTGCTCGGCTCGTGGGGTCCGTGCAGCGCGGAGTCGCAGTGCGAGCGGGCGCGGGCGAAGCTGGTCCTCGGCATCGAGCTCTCCGGCAGCCTGCGCGCCGCGGCGGCCGCCGCGACGCAGCCGATCGGGGCGCCGGAGTCGGCGGCGTTCATCGCCGAGCTCCAGAGCGCGAAGGCGGTGGCGAGCGCGGCGCGGACGCAGCTCCTCTCGGTTCCGGAGTGTCCGGGCGTCCCGGTCTGGGATCCTCAGCGGATCGTCGCCAAGCTCGATGCGGCGATCGCCGGGCTCGACGAGGCGCTGGCGCTTCACGCGCTCCTCGTCGAGCCGACGCTGCCTGCACCCGACTTCGAGACGATCAAGGCGGAGCTGACGGCGCTCCTCGCGGCCGTCGGCGATGCGCTGCGCCTTGCGTACGGCCAGCTCGCGCTCCCCGCGGAGTGCCCTCCCGCAACGCACTCCTGCTGCCTCGTCGGCGCTCCCGGGTGCGACGACGCAGAGTGCTGCGCCTCGACGTGCCTCGCGGATCCCTACTGCTGCGCGGTCGCCTGGGATGACGTCTGCGTCGAGCTGGCGGCCCTCAACTGCGATCCCGGCTGCGCGATCTGCGTCGAAGCCGACCATGCCTGCTGCGTCGTCGGCGGGCCGGGGTGTTCCGACGTCGCCTGCTGCGAGGAGATCTGCGCCCTCGAGCCCTCCTGCTGCGAGATCGCGTGGGACATCCTCTGCGTCGAGCTCGTCGAGTTCTTCTGCCGCGCGCTCGAGTGCCCGAGCCCCTGTTCGGTCGACAACCACGACTGCCTCACGGTGGGTCCGCCGGGCTGCTCCGACATCGCCTGCTGCGAGTTCGTCTGTGCGTTCGATGCGCTCTGCTGTCTCTCGGCATGGGACGCGCTCTGCGTCCTCCAGGCGATCGACTTCTGCGGCGCGCCGCCGGTCCCCAACGACTTCTGCGCGGAGGCGACGCCCATCGGGCTCGGCGCCGCTCCTTTCAGCACGCTCGGGGCGACGACCGATGGTCCGCCGCTTCCGCCCGAGTGCGACGAGGGGTTCGGGCTGGGGTTCATCAACGATGTGTGGTTCCTCTTCGTCGCTCCGCGCGATGGACTGCTGACGGTCAGCACCTGCGGGACCGCCAACTACGACACCCGCCTCGCGGCGTACGAGGGCGCCGCGTGCTTCGGACCGCTCGTTGCGTGCAACGACGATGGCGCCGGCTGCCCGGGCTTCACCTCGCTGATGAGCTTCGAGACCGTCGCCGGAACCGCGTACCTCATCAGGATCGGCGGCTTCTCAGGCTCGGGCACCGGAACCGTCGAGCTGAGCTACTGACGACGGCGTCCGAAGTGGCGAGATTCGGCGTCGGATCCGCGAGCCGGGCTCGGCGGAAGCGACCCGAACGCGGCGTCGTCTGGTCTCGTCGGGGAACCCGTGCCGCCGACTTCGACGCTGCCAAGGCGGCGCGGACGCTCGATGGCGTCGATGCTCCCGGCGATCGAGGCCGAGCGCTCCGGTCCCGCGACGACCGGTTCTCCGGCTCCGCGGCGTCTCCCTCGTTCTCCCGCACGCGGCCGTCAGCGCTTCCGGCGCGTTCAGCGCCCTCGGCGGGGGAGCGGGCTGTCGGTCAGCGCGAGCGGCTCGGTCGGGGCGGTGACGACGTCGGAGTCGGGCAGGGGGCTGAAGCGACTTCCCGCGAGCTGGAGCCGGTGATTCGCGTTCGGCTGCTTCGGCATCAGCGGCGCGGCGATCCAGATCAGGGCGACGCAGCCGAGGGAGACGAGCCACATCCACGACTCGGCGCCGAGATAGACCACCACCGACGTGGCGAGCACGATCAGCAGCGCCACGGGGATGAGACCCGTCCACGAGAGCTTCATGAGCTGGTCGTATCGGAAGCGCGGAATCGTCCAGCGGACCGCCATGTCGAGGCAGATGACCAGCGCGATCTTCGCGAAGATCACCAGGAACTGGAGCAGGATGACGCCCAGGCCGACCGCTTCCGTCGGGCCGGGGAGGTCCGGTCCCCACGGCAGCGGGTTGAGCGACCAGCCGCCGAGGAAGAGCAGCGCGAAGAAGGCCGCCCCGGTGACCATGTGGGCGTACTCGGCGAGGAAGAAGAGCGCGAAGCGCATCGACGAGTACTCGGTGTGGAACCCCCCGACGAGCTCCTGCTCGCACTCCGCAAGGTCGAACGGGGCGCGGTTGGCCTCCGCGAGCCGGCAGATGTAGAAGAGGACCGCGGCCACCGGCGCCTGGAGCAGGAACCAGCCCTGCTCCCGCTGGCGGTCGATGAACTCATAGGGCTCGACGGTCCCCGCGAGCAGGATCATCGCGAGCACCGCCAGACCGAGCGGGATCTCGTAGGTGACCATCTGGGCGCTCGCCCGGAGGCCGCCGAAGAACGAGTACTTGTTGTTGCTGGCCCAGCCGCCGAGGACGACTCCGTAGACGCCGAGGGCTCCGACCGCGAGCAGGTAGATCACGCCGACGTTGACGTTGGCGCCGATGACCTGCACCGTCTCTCCGACCAGGTCGAGCCGCTCGGCGAGGCCGAAGGGCAGCGTCGCAAGATCGAGCGTGCCGCCCCAGGGGAGCACGACGAAGGCGATCAGCGCCGGAACGATCACGATCGCGGGCGCGAGCGTGAACATCCAGCGGTCGACGTGCGGCGGCGTGTAGTCCTCCTTGAGCAGGAACTTCAGGCCGTCGGCGATCGGCTGGAGAAGTCCCCACGGCCCGACGCGGTTGGGTCCGCAGCGGTCCTGCATCCAGGCCGAGATCTTGCGCTCCAGCCAGATGCAGTAGGCGCAGCCGAGGAGGATCACGTGGACGACGATGAAGATCGTCAGGATCGAGGTGACGAGCTGCGCAGTGATGAACGCCGGCATGGAAGCGGGGATGGTAGCGGCGGCGGAGGAGGCTGTGGCCCGTCGGCAGGGTCGGGGCGTCGGGCTCGAGCGGCGATTCCGGCCGCGCGGACGGGCACGCGGGCCGCGGAGATCCGGCCCGGCCGAGACCCGGCTCCCGCCCGTCAAAAGGCCGACAGCCCGGCGCGCGGCCGGGCTGTCGGGGGAATCGACGATGCGTTCGGCGCCGGCGCGCGGCCGGCGCCTCCGCGGATCAGTAGTCCATGTCATCCATGCCGGCGCCGGCCCCGGCCTTGGCCTTCTTCTCCTTGATCTCGATGATCGCGCAGTCGGTGGTAAGCAGGAGCCCGGCGATGCTCGCCGCGTTCTGGAGCGCCACCCGCTCGACCTTGGTCGGCACGATCACGCCGGCCTTGACGAGGTCGGTGTACTCGTGGGTGAGGGCGTTGAACCCGAAGGCGACATCCTTCGACTCCTCGACGCGCTGGGCGACGATCGAGCCGTCGAGCCCGGTGTTGGCCGCGATCTGGCGGATCGGGGCGGCGAGGGCGCGGTGGACGATGTCCACGCCGACGGCTTCGTCGGGCGTCAGGCCCTTCTTGAGGCCCTCCAGCGCCCGGCGGGCGCGAAGGACGGCGATGCCGCCGCCGGGGAGGATCCCCTCCTCGACCGCCGCGCGGCAGGCATGCAGCGCGTCCTCCACGCGCGCCTTCTTCTCCTTCATCTCCACCTCGGTCGCGGCGCCGACGTTGACCTGGGCGACGCCGCCGGCGAGCTTCGCGAGGCGCTCCTGGAGCTTCTCGCGGTCGTAATCGCTCGACGTCGCGTCGATCTGCGCCTTGATCTGCTCGATCCGGCCCTTGATGTCCTTCTCGCTCCCGGCGCCCTCGACGATGGTGCAGGCGTCCTTGGTGACCGTGACCTTCTTCGCGCGACCGAGGTCCTTCAGCGTGACGGTCTCGAGGTTGATTCCCAGCTCCTCCATGATCGCCTGGCCGCCGGTGAGGACGGCGATGTCCTGGAGCATCTCCTTGCGGCGGTCGCCGAAGCCCGGCGCCTTGACGGCGCAGACCTTGAGCACGCCGCGGAGCTTGTTGACCACCAGCGTCGCCAGCGCCTCGCCGTCGATGTCCTCGGCGACGATCAGCAGCGACTTTCCACCCTCGGCGATCTTCCCCAAGAGGGGCAGGAGGTCCTTCGCGCTGCTGAGCTTCTTCTCGTGGATCAGCACGAGGCAGTCCTCGAGCACGCACTCCATGTCAGCGGGGCTGGTGACGAAGTGCGGCGAGAGATAGCCCTTGTCGAACTGCATGCCCTCGAGAAGCTCGACCTCGGTTTCGAGGCTCTTGCCCTCCTCGACGGTGATCACGCCGTCCTTGCCGACCTTGTCCATCGCCTCGGCGATGATCTGGCCGATCTGGGCGTCCTGGTTCGCGGAGCAGGCGCCGACCTGGGCGATCTCGGTCGAGCTCTTCACCGGCTTGCTCAGCCGTCCGAGCTCGTCGACGACGGCCTTCACGGCGCGGTCGATGCCGCGCTTGACCGAGTTGGCGTCGGCGCCGGCGGTGATGTTCTTCAGGCCCTCCTGGAAGATCGCCTCGGCGTAGATCGTCGCGGTGGTGGTTCCGTCGCCGGCATCCTTCGAGGACTTGCTGGCGACCTCCTTGACCATCTGGGCGCCCATGTTCTCGTAGGCGTCGTCGAGCTCGATCTCCTTGGCGACGGTCACGCCGTCCTTGGTCACGGTCGGAGCGCCGAAGGACTTTTCGAGGATCACCACGCGTCCGGAGGGGCCGAGGGTGACCTTGACGGCCTTGGCGAGCTTCTGAATGCCGCGGAGGATCCTCTCGCGGGCGTCGTTGTCGTATGCGATCTGCTTGGCAGCCATGGGAGTGATCTCGCTGGGGAAGTGGGCGGAGGGAAGCGTGCGGAGAGAGAGGAGGCGTTCGTCGGCGTGACGGCTCCGAGACCCGCGTTGCGATCGGCGGGGCGGCGCCTCAGCCGATCTCGATCCACGCGACGCGCTCGGCGTCGACGAGGAAGACGTGGGTGCCGTCGGTGACCTTGACGAGGCCGTCGCGCTCTGTCGGGATCAGCAGGGCCTTCTTGACCGAGCAGGGGACCGCATGGTCGAACTCGATCCTGAGGTCGCGCTGACCGTTGAGCTCGCCGAGGGCGGAGCGGAGCTGTTCGGGCGTCATCGGGCGGGAGTGGAGCGCGGGCCGTCGCGGCGGCGGGAGGGCGATGCGATCACTCGACGACCGCGAGGATCTCCTCCTCGGTCAGGATGAGGAACGTGTCGTCCTCGATCTTGACCTCGGTGCCCGCGTAGGAGCTGAAGATGATGCTGTCGCCCTTCTTGACGCTGAAGGGGAGATACTCCCCGGTCTCCTTGTTGAGGATGCCGTTGCCGAGCGCCACGACCTTGCCCTGCTTGGGCTTGTCCTTGGCGGACTCGGGGAGATAGATGCCGGATTCGGTCTTGGTGGCGGCCTCGTCGCGCTTGACGAGGATCTTGTCGCCGAGGGGTCGTACCTTCATCGCCATGGTCTCTTGGGCTCCTGTCAGGAGGCTGGGGTGCGGGGGTGCGGGGGTGCGGGTGAAACGTGGGAAGTCGACGATCGGACGCGGTGACGGCGTGCGCTCCGCGCCGCTAGACGCGGCCGAGGGGCTGGCCCAGCGTGGCGGGCCAGTGATCGCGGTAGTGACGACGAACGAGCCTGCGGAGCGCTTCCAGCAGCGCCTCCATCTGGACCGGGCGGTCGAGCACCGCAAAGGCACCTTCGCGCAGCGCGTCGGAGAGCGTTCGTGCGCTCTCGCGGAGCGAAGGCTGGGGCGGCCGGATGACGATGGTCGGCGGCGGCGACGCGAGGCGGCGCAGGAGCTGGAGCAGGCGCGTCCCCGCCTCGCCGCAGCGGGCGCTCCCGTCGTCGCCGGGGCGCAGCGGAATCGTGAGATCGACGACTGCGACATGGACGGTGATTCGCTGCACGACCTCGGTCGCTTCGTCGCCCGACGAGACGCGCACGCACTCGACGCCCATCGGCCGGAGCAGGGCTGGGAGCTGTTCCGCCACTGGCTGCTGCCGCCAGTCTGAGGCCCGATCGGAGGCGGAGACGAGCAGCGTCAGGCGCGACTGCCGACTCGCTCCGCCCGGCGCCGCGGGGCCGGCGCCGCCGATCCCGGCGGCGCCTGCGGCCTCCGCCCCCGCGGTGCCGCGCGCGCGGGGGCCCGGTGCGCCGTCGGCGGTGTCGGGATGGTGGAGTCGGCAGACCATCGGCCTAGTCGAGAAGCAACCGGCGTGCCGAAGTGAGTCGGTGGGGGGCTCAAGGGCCGAGGCCGCGTTGACGGGATGGTCTGACCCATGCGTCAACCCGCCGCAGTGCCGACCGTGCCGGTCGGCGCCGGCCGGCCGCTCGCCGGGCGCTCGCCGGGCGCTCGCCGGGAGCTGGATGCGAGCGCCCCTGGGCCCGATCACGCCGCGGTCGCTGCCAAATTGGCAAGCCGGAGGAGCGACCGGCGGCGTGGCGGCGTGGCGAGATAGGGGGCGTGGGGCGCGCGACCGGGGGCCGGAGTCGGGAGTCCGGGGTCTGGACTCTGGAGTCTGGAGTCTGAACTCTGGACTCGGGATTCTGGGGACAGAAGTCCGGGGGGCCGGAGCCCGGGGAGCGGCGTCTGGTGACCCGAGTGTGGGGGGCCGGGGCCGGGGCGTCAGGGGGCCCGGGGAGCAGAGCCTGGGGGTTGGGGCCCGGGGGTCGGGGCCCGGGGGTCGGGGCCCGGGGGTCGGGGCGAACGAAACTGCGGAGTCTGCTTCGCCCCGGCGACCCTCCGGGACGTGTCGGGCTGGGGCGTCTTGCGCGTGCGAGGGAGCGCAGCGCGCTCTGCGCTCGCCGCTGCGCTCGCCGCGCCTGCGGCGCTGCCGTTCGCCGAGGCTCGCGGGAGTCTCCCACCCGTCGGGGTCCGCTCTGCGCGGCTCGGAGTCGGTCGATGCGGCCGCGGAGGAGCGGTCATCCGGACGCTCCGCCCGCTTGATCCCCGCGTGCGGCAGCGCGAATACTGGGGGCTTGCCGCGATGCGGAGCGTTCGGGCCCCGATCGAGCGTGCGTCGAGCTCGATCAGGTGCTCCGTCCGATCCGCGCCAACCCGAAGCGGTCCAGCCCCAGACAACCCGCTCGCTCCGAGCCTCAGAGAGCACCGCCCCATGTCGGCCCCTCGCATCGCCACGCTTCTCGCGGATCCCGCCTCGCACCTCGGTTCGACCGTCACGGTCCGCGGGTGGATCCGCACGCGGCGCGACTCCAAGGCGGGGCTCTCCTTTCTTGCCGTGCACGACGGCTCCTGCTTCGACCCGATCCAGGTCGTCGCGCCGGGCGAGCTGGGCAACTACGAGAGCGAGGTCCAGAAGCTGACCGCAGGCTGCGCTGTCGAGTGCACCGGAACCGTCGTCGCGAGCCAGGGGAAGGGCCAGTCGGTGGAGATCCAGGCGAGCTGCGTCCGCGTCGTCGGCTGGGTCGAGGACCCCGACACCTATCCGATCCAGCCGAAGCAGCACTCCTTCGAGTACCTCCGCGCCGTCGCCCACCTGCGACCGCGGACGAACACCTTCGGCGCGGTCGCCCGCGTGCGCCACTGCCTCGCGATGGCGGTGCATCGCTACTTCCATGAGCGCGGGTTCTTCTGGGTCCACACGCCGATCATCACGGCGAGCGACTGCGAGGGCGCGGGCGAGATGTTCCGCGTCTCGACGCTCGACATGGCCAACCTGCCCCGGACCTCCGAGGGCGCCGTCGATCACGCGCAGGACTTCTTCGGCCGCGAGGCGCATCTGACCGTCTCGGGACAGCTCAACGTCGAGACGTACTGCATGGCGCTCTCGAAGGTCTACACGTTCGGGCCGACCTTCCGCGCCGAGAACTCCAACACCTCGCGCCACCTCGCCGAGTTCTGGATGATCGAGCCGGAGCTCGCCTTCGCCGATCTGGCGGCCGACGCCGACCTCGCGGAGGACTTCCTCAAGTACCTCTTCCGCGCGCTCCTCGAAGAGCGCGCCGACGACATGCGGTTCTTCGCCGAGCGCATCGACAAGGCGTGCATCGCCCGGCTGGAGGCGTTCGTCGGGAGCGCCTTCGAGCGGATGGAGTACGGCGAGGCGATCCGGCGGCTGGAGCAGGCGGCGGCGAAGGGACGGACGTTCGAGTTCCCCGTCGCCTGGGGGATCGACCTCCAGAGCGAGCACGAGCGCTGCCTCGTCGAGGAGATCGTCGGCCGCCCGGTCGTCGTGATGAACTACCCGAAGGAGATCAAGGCCTTTTACATGCGCCTCAACGACGACGGGCGCACCGTCGCGGCGATGGACGTCCTCGCTCCGGGCATCGGCGAGATCATCGGGGGAAGCCAGCGCGAGGAGCGGCTCGACGTCCTCGACGCCCGCATCGCCGAGATGGGCCTCAACGCCCCTGATTACTGGTGGTATCGCGATCTGCGCCGCTACGGCACGGTGCCGCACGCGGGCTTCGGACTCGGCTTCGAGCGGACGATCGTCTATGCCACCGGCATGGCCAACATACGCGACGTGATCCCCTTCCCGCGCACGCCGGGACACGCGGAGTTCTGACCGCGGCCTGCCGCTCCAGCGCTACCTTCCCGCCATGCAGTGCAACATCGACCGGCGCGGTCGGGTCGTTCGGCTCCTCGTCGGAGTTGTGAGCCTCTCGGCGGGCGTGGCGCTGGCGGTCCTCGCCGCAGGCGGAGGCGTTGAACCCCGCTGGCTCCTCTGGGTGGGAGTCGGCGCGATCGCGGGAGGGCTCTTCGGGATCGCGGAGGCGTGGCTCGGATGGTGCGCTGCGCGGGCGATGGGGATGCGGACGCCGCTGTAGCGGTCGCTGCGGTGCGCTCGGGCGCGGCGGTCGCGCGATCGGGTCGCGGCGACGCCTCTCCACAGGGAGCGAGGGGCGTCGGACATCGACGCGCCATGCCGAAGCCGGCGGCGCGGGGAGCGGAGGCGCCGAGCGCTCGGGTGCTGCGCAACAATCGTCCATGGCTCAGCCCAGCACCGCGTCGTCCAACCGAGAAGCGGCCGCCGGCGCGGCGCTCTCCAGCGAAGCGCCCTCCGGAGGCGCGGATGGCGCGAGGGGGCAGGGTGCCTCCGGTCGCCACGACGGCTCCGCAGGCAGCGCCGCGGCCGGGAGGATCGAACCGGCCGGGCAGGGATCGACCGCTGCGCGGGGGGAAGGCGCACCGCCGGGCATCGACGGAGTCGTCGAGTCGCTCTTCGTCGCGGCGCGCGCGGGTGCGCCGATGGAGGAGGTTGCGGAGGTGCGTGCGCTTGCGGGGCGGGGGCTCGAAGGGGATCGCTACGCCGAGGGGACGGGGATTGCCTCGCACAAGCGGAACAAGCCGCGCGAGGTGACGTTGATCGAAGCGGAGGCGATCGAGGCGGTTGTCCGCGACTGCGCCGTCGAGCTTCGGTCGCGCGAGACGCGGCGGAACATCCTCGTCCGCGGCGTGGCGCTCAACCACCTCGTCGGTCGCGAGTTCACCGTCGGCGCAGCGCGCCTTCTCGGGCATGAGCTCTGCGAGCCCTGCGGCTACCTCGAGTCGCTCACCAGAGCGGGCGTCCGCGCCGCCCTGGTCCACCGGGGAGGGCTGCGCTGCGCGATCCTCGCCGACGGCGTGATCCGGCGCGGCGACCGCGTGCGGGCGTAGACGGCCCTCAGCGCGCCCGGAAGCTCGCCGCAGCAGAACGCCGCTTCCGGACGCCGCAGCCGGAGAGAAGGGGCGCGGGAGTGTGAACACTCCAGCGCCCCTTGGGTCCGTCGCGAGGCGGTCGGAAGGAGATGTTCGGCAAGGAGAAGCGAAGCAGATGGGGCGCCGGTGGCCCCGCTGCGGGCCATCAAGCGCCAGCTGCGAGCTTCGACGCAGCAGAACGCCGCTTCCGGACGCCGCAGCAGGAGACAAGGGGCGCTGGAGTGTTCAGGCCGGCCAGCGCTCAGGGCCGACCGCACGCGCCCCTGCCCGCTCGCCGGAGGCCGCCGGTCCTCCGGTCGATTCCATCGATCGCGGGGTGCCGCCGCCGCCGCACGCTCCGCACCGTGGCGGCGTCCTTCACTCGATCAGCGGCTTGGTGTCGGCCGCTGCGCGAAGGACGTCGATGGCGATCCCGAAGGGCGTCGAGAGCGGATCGAAGAGCACGACCTCGACGTCGTGGGCGCGGAACCCGCCGAGCCACTGCACCGCGTCGCCTGCATCGAGCTGGAGCAGGAGGATCTCGCCGGCGTCGCCCGCGAGTCCGAAGCGTCCGCATGCATCCAGGGCGCTGCGCTCGTCGGTGAAGGCGAGGACCGCCGGGAGTCCGTCGAAGCGGCGGACGTAGATCGACTCCGGGTCGCGCGGGTTGCAGATGAACCACCAGCAGTCGAGCCGAAGGAGCGCTGCGATCGCCTTCGACGCCGCGGCTGCCGATCCGTCGAAGGCGCCGAGGATCTCTCCGATCCCGGCGCACGCCGAGCCCGAGCGCCCGCCCGGGCCGCTTCCCGGTTCGATCTGGCAGGCGTCGAAGATGGAGTCGCAGCCGCGGGGTTCCTCGCCCGCGCCGTCGCCGCCGTCGGATCCGGCGGCGCCCGTCGAGCTTCCCGAGTCAGGTGCGCCGCTCGAGCAGGCGGAACCAGATGATCCCGCCGAGTCCGCTGAGCGCCCCGCGCCGCCCGAACGCTCAAGGTCGGAACACCCGGCAGCGGTCCCGGGCCCGGCTGTCGCGCATGCAGCCCTGCGCAGCTCGCGCAGCCGGGCCAGCGGCGCCTCGAAGCGATTCGGACCATCGTTGAAGATCGCCCCGTACACGCCCTCGGCGGCGAGCGCCTCGCAGTAGTCGAGTACGCGATGCACCGGCACTTCGAGCGTCGCGAACTCGCTGCGCAGCTCGCGCTGGGCCTCCTTCGCTGCGGACGAGCCGGCATCGGAGCGGGCCGACTCCGGACGGAGCGCCCGAGTCGCATGGCGCAGCGCGCCGAGCTCGTCGGTGAAGGCGAGCACGCTCCGCCGCCCGCCGCGTTCGACCACGCGCGGCCGCATCAGGCGCGGATCGACCTCGGGGTCGTCGATGAGGAAGAACCACGCATCGAGCCCGAAGACCGCGCGCCAGAGCGCTCGCTTGGACTCAACCGAAGGGTGCGCTCGAATCGCCCGCACCAGCGCCGCGAATTCCTCCAGCCGCGAGGTCGCCATCGGCAGCGGCCGCTGCGTCCGATCGGCGCCGCGGCGAGCGGCGCCGGCTGCTGCATCCAGGTCCGACGGCGGTGCGCGGCGCGGCCCGCCGGATGGGTCCCCTCCGCCCTCGGCGCTGGCGAGAGAGCGGGCCGTCGTCGACGGAGCGCCGTCACCCATTCCAACGATGCGATGCCCATCGTCCGGCGGATGAGCGCCGCGAGCCGAGTCGCGGCGACGCTCGTCACCCTGCGGACGATCGCACCTGGGGCCATCGCCTCTGGGACGAGCGCTCTGCCTCCGATCACCGCCACGTCCACCACCCGACCTGATCGGCCCGAAGCCGTTGTTGAGACCGAGATCCACGTGAAGGAACCCCCATCGATTCCGCACCGCGGCGTCGGACGGCGCCCGGTGCGCTGGCTCGCGTGGTGCAGGCATCGAGCGAGCGGAATCGATCGTACAGGATCCTCGGTGCGATGCCGCCATCGACGGCGAAGCGGCATGAGATTGCGATTTCGCGAGGAACGCAGGTTCCGTGCGAGTCGACGGCGTACGCACTCATCCGCGCCCGTCGTCAACGCACCCAAGTCCCCAAGGTGGCGCGGCCGTCCTTCGCCGCGTGCCCTGGACACTCTCGTCGCGCGGCCCTCCCCGGCCGCGTGCCTCGGACGCTCCGGCGGCGCGGCCGTCCCTGGCCGCGCTGCATCGCAGCGTCGAGTCCATCCGATCTCGACACGCCCCTCGCTCGCGCGCACTCGGCCGCGCGACTCGCTCCGCCTCACGGTGCCGGAGCGCCCCAGCCCGCGAGCGTGATGCCGAGATCGCTTCCATCGACGACGCCATCGCCGTTGAGATCGCCGGCGCAGCCACCGCAGGCGCCCCATTGGCTGAGCAGGATCCCGAGATCGCTGCCATCGATCAGACCATCTCCGTTGAGGTCGCCGACGAGTTCCGGCGGCGCGACCGATCGGACGCCGAAGGAAGCGAGCCCGCGAGGCCCGAGGCCGTCGATCAGCTCTCCGAAGAAGATGACGTCGTACCACGCAAGCGATCCGCCGCACGCATCCAGCGCCAGCGTGACGGCGAGCTCGGCGGTCGCTCCGGGGCCCAGGCGCATCGAGCCGACGATGGTCTCGCCCGCGGGAAGTCCGTTGAGCGAGATCGGCGAGTCGAGGGAGAGCATGTCCGAGGGCAGGGCCGCGATCTCGAAGTCGATCGTCGCGCCGGCCGCGCCGGCCGTGAGGCGGAACGATCCCTCGGCGCTTCCGTCGGGCAGGAGCGCAACGCCCGGGAGGCTCGCTTCGACCCACCAAGGCGGACTCCCGACCAGCGAAACCAGACCGATCGACGAGCAGGAGCGTCCGGTCGACTGGTTCGTGACCGTGACCGTGAAGCAGGCCTCGCCGAGGCCCGACGCGCCGGAGAGGTCGAACGAGATGGGGACGTCGACGATGGTGTTCGGCGGCACGACGACGGTGGAGGGGATCGCCTGGTAGGTGATGCCGGTGACCAGCGAACCCGGAGGCAGCGCGCACCCGAGGCTCTCGGCGACCGCGATGCTGTAGGTCTGCGGCGTCGCCAGGTTGTGGTAGAGCGATGCCGTGATGGGCCCGCTCGCGAAGACGTCAGAGAGATCGATGAGGGTGTCCCAGGTCGTCTTGCACCACTCACGGCACTTGCCGGTCTGCCGGGCGGCGTGGATCGCCGCGATGTCGTCGGGCGCGATGGCGCGGCAGAAGAGCTCGACCTCGTCGATCAGGCCGTGATACCAGCCATCGGCCACCCAGACCGGCGCGCCGATCGTCACCGGTGCGGGACCGGGCACGCTGGTGAGATCGCAGCAGCCGACCGGATCGCTCCCTGCGGGCTGGCCGTTGATGTAGAACGTGACCGTGCGCTGACCTCCGCCGCAGCAGGGGCTGAGCGTGAAGGCGACGTGCGTCCAGGCTCCGATGGGGACCGTCCCGGTCGAGCTGTGGGCGCAGCGGACCGGGCAGCAGGTTCCGAGTTCGGACTCAAGCACCAGCTCGAGCGTTCCGGCGATCGGATCGAGCGCGAAGACCCAGCCGCCTCCGCCGGGGACGTCGTATCGCGAGACGAGGTTGACCACGTTCCCGTCGACTCCGGGCGGCTCGCGCCGGAGCCAGAGATCCGCCGAGAGCCCGCCGCAGGAGGTCGAGAGCGACGAGGAGCCCGGGGCGTAGAAGCCGGTGCTGACGCCGTTGAAGGCGCCCGCCTCCTTCACCATGCCGGGAACCGCGGGAGCCAGGGCCCCCGGGAGACCGTGATTGCCGTTGGGCGTCACGTCGCGATGGCGGTTGAGGCCGTCGATGTCGAGCGCGTCGAACGACCACCACGCCGTCATCCCGGTCGGGGGCGGCGCGCAGTCGGGCGTGCAGAACTTGATCGCCCACTGCACGCAGACGAGATCCCATCCCTCGGTGCAGCAGAAGCCGTCGAAGGCGCAGACGAGCTCGCAGCACGCGCGGTCGTCGCACCCGGGAGCTCCGCTCGTGAAGCAGTCGTGATCGGACTCCACGCAGGCGCAGGAGGCCAGCGGCGTGCAGGAGAGCGCGATCTCGTAGTCGTTCTCCGCGCCGCAAGGGAACCCATCGAAGGCGTTCGGCGCGGCGAAGAACCAGTAGGTCCCCGGCTTGCGAATGCACGTCGTGAAGCTCGCGGAGCCGCAGAACGGAGCGACCTCGACGGGGAGCAGCGTCGAGGCGAGCCCGCAGTCGGGCACCCCGCCGGTGTCGACGATGCCGATGACCATCGGCACGATGTTGCTGATCGAGAAGGCGACCTCGGTCGGCCCGGTGATCGTGATCTCGTACCAGTCCGTGTCCCGGACGCCCGCTGCTGCCCAGGCGTCGCCGCAGATCGCTTCGCCGCACGAGATCGAACCGAAGATCGGCGGGAGGCTGTTGCAGCCGCCGTTGGTGTCGGCGCCGCAGGGCTCGCCCTCAGGCGTCGCGCCGGCCGAGCACTCGAAGGGGCACTCGGGCTGGCCGCAGGCCTGGAAGGCGCCGTTGACGCAGAGGCCGTCCCACGCCACCTGGCAGCAGAACGAGTCGAACGCGCAGACCGTCTCGCAGCAGTCGAGGTCGGTGCAGCCGGGGCCGCCGGTCGTGAAGCAGTCGTGATCCGAGGGCGGGCAGACGCCGCCGCCGTAGCAGATCTGGTTGGCCTGTTTGACGCAGAGGCCGTCCCACGCGACATCGCAGCAGAAGGGATCGACGGCGCAGACCTGCTCGCAGCAGTCGACGTCGGTGCAGCCGGGGCCGCCGGTGGTGAAGCAGTCGTGATCGGATGCCGGACAGCTTGCGGACGCCGGGACTGCGGTCAGCAGCAGCAGGCCCAGAGAGGCTGCGGCTGCCGATGCGTTTCGAGCGCGACGATCATGAAGGGGAGTTCGCATGGGTGTTCTCCGCGCGTGCGGACGACGATGGGGTGCTCTCACGGAGCGCTCCGTGGAAGGAGAGAGCCCCTTCCCTCAGTGCGACCGCGCCGAGGGGATCTCGCAGGATCTCGCCGTGTTTGCAGGACGCGCTCCTGGCGCGACGGGCTGGAGTGCTAGAGTCTCACCGTGTCGCTGGGTTCTGAGGATGTCACCTCGACGCGGCTTCTCGTGGCGCTGGGTGATTCGTCCGACGCGGCGCTGCACCGCTCCGCGTGGATCGAGTTCGACGCCCGCTACCGCCCGATCATCCACGCGCTGGCGATGCGCTCCGGACTCGGCGCCGACGACGCGGCCGACCTCGCGCAGGTCGTCCTCGGCGAGTTCGCGCGGGACTTCCGCGGCGGGGCGTACGAGCGCGACCGCGGGCGCTTGCGGACGTGGCTCCTCGCGATCGCCCGGCATCGGATCATCGATGCGATCCGGCGACGGAGGCGAGCGCCTTCGCTCCGCGGCGACTCGGCGCTCGCGGCGCTCTCATCGAAGCTGGCTGAGGACATTCCGGGCCCCGCAGAGATGGAGTCGATCTGGGAGCGCGAGCGGCGCATGGCGATCCTCGACCGGGCGCTGGCGACGCTGCGCACCGCGACGCGCACCGACGAGCGGACGCTCGAGGTGTTCGAACTCGCGGCGCTGAAGGGCGTCCCCGCCGAGGAGGTCGCTGCGGAGTGCGGCACCACCGTCGCGGAGGTCTATCGGATCAAGCACCGCCTCACCGGGCGGCTGCGCGAGCTGGTCGCGAAGGTCTCGATGGCGTACGACGACGACGGCAGCCTCCCGGTCGCCCCGACCCGAGGTCGATGACTCAATGGCCACGAGCGACGCCCGAGGCTGTCCTGACGAGTCCCTCCTTCCGCGCGCGGCGGCGGGAGGCGATGTCGACCCGGAGGTGCTCGCCCACGTCGCCGGGTGCGCGGCCTGCACGGCGAGGCTCGCGGAGATGCGGGCGAACGAGTCGTTCCTCGCCGAGCTCGGACCGGCGCTGCGGGAGACGCTCCGCGACGGCGCCGGCGCCCGGTGGGGCGAGATCGGCGCGTCGGATTCGATCCCGGGGTTCCGCATGTTCGGCGAGATCCACCGGGGATCCCAGGGGATCGTCTACAAGGCGTATCACGAGCGCACCCGGAGGTTCCTCGCCATCAAGATGCTCCTTCAGGGCGCCTTCGCGACCGCCCGCCAGCGCCACCGCTTCGAGCGCGAGATCGAGATCGCGGCGCGGCTGCGGCATCCCAACATCGTGACGCTCTACGAGACCGGGGCGCTTCCCGGCGGGCGGGTGGGGTACGTGATGGAGTTCGTCGACGGCATCCCGCTCGATCGCTGGGCCGACGAGGTCGCCCGTCTCGACGGCGATCTCGAGAGCCGGCGCGCCAGGCTCGTGCGCGCCTTCATGGCCATCTGCGATGCGATCCGCCACGCCCACGAGCGCGGGGTGATCCATCGCGACCTCAAGCCCGCGAACATCCTCGTCGACGTCAATGACCAGCCGCGCGTCCTCGACTTCGGCCTCGCCAAGGCGATCGAGGAGCTCCCCGGCGGCGACCGCGGCGCGAGCGTCGCAGCGACACGGCCCGGCGAGTTCTGCGGAACGATCGCCTATGCGGCGCCGGAGCAGCTCCTGGGCGCTTCCGATGCCGTCGACACGCGGACGGATGTGTACGCGCTCGGCGCCATCGGCTACGAGCTCCTCGTCGGCGCGCCGCCGTTCGCGCTCGACGGCGGCGTGGCGGAGTTCGTCCGCCGCGTGACCGAGGATGATCTGCGGCCGCCCTCCCGGGTCTCTCCGGGCTTCGACCGCGATCTCGAGATGATCCTCCTGAAGGCCTTGGCGAAGGACCCGGCGCGGCGCTACTCCGGCGCCGGCGCGATGCTGGCGGATCTCGAGCGCTGGCGCCGCGGCGACATCGTCTCGGCGCGGCGCGACAGCACGTGGTACCTCCTCTGCCGCACCGCCCGGCGGCACCGCGTCGGCTTCTTCGGCATCGCCGCGGCGCTGGCCCTGTCAGTGGCCGCGGCCGTTCTGTTCGCGCTTCAGGGCGCGCGGCTCGCCGCGGAGCGCGATCGGGCGGCCGCGGCCCTGCGCGAGAGCGATCTCCAGCGGGCGCGGGCGCTCGCGAGGTCGGGCAACGTCCCCATCGCGGAGCGGATCCTCTGGGACATGGCGCTCGATGACCCCGCGACGATGCCGGCCGCGCCCCCGGGGGAGCCGCCGCAGTGGCCCGGGTCGATCGACGTCTACTGGGAGCTCGTCCAGCTCGCCGTCGATCACCGCTGTCAAGTGGTCTTCCTCGCCGCGCCCGAGGGATGCCTCAACGGCGCGGCAGCGCTTTCGCCCGGGGGACGGCTGCTCGCGGTCGGAGGACGCGAGGGGGCGCTGCGCCTCTGGGACCTCGCACCGGAAGCGGACGCCGGGCGCGCGCTCCAGGCGGCAGTCGGAACCGAGGCGGGCGGGGCGCCGTCGCTCGGCCTGCTTCCGCGCCTCCGCTGGCGCGACCGTCTGCACGAGCGCGCGATCGTCGGTGTCGCGTTCTCGAACGACGGGTCGCTCGTGGCCACCTGCTCGGGCGATGGTGTCGTCCGCATCAGGGTGCTGCGCTTTGCAGCGCCGCCCTCGGAGGAGCTCGACGGCGTCGATGTCGTCGCGCTCGCCGACGCGCCGCCGCGGGGGCCGACGAGCCTCGGCAGCGATGGCGAGCGGGGGCCTCCGCTCGCGGGGATGCTGTACGGCCTTCCCGGCGAGCGTGGCTGGCTGGTCGTCGGCGACGCGGGAAGGGCGCGGCGCTTCGACCGGCGCGGAGTCCCGGTTCGCTCTCTCGACATCCGCCCCGACGGGCGCGTGGGGTCCATCGCCATCGACGGCAGCGGATCGCGGGCTGCGTGGATCGATGATCGTTCCCCGTCGATCGTGGTTCGCTCGCTCGATGGCGATCGGACCTGGTCGATCCGGCACCCGTGGATCGAGTCCGCCTGGAGCGGCTCGTCCCTCGGAACGCTCGGCATCGAGTTTCCCGCTCCCGACCTCCTGGCGATGTCGCACGGCAGCCTGCGCGTCGCGCTCTTCGAGATCGAACGCGGCGCGCTCCTCGAGGAGCATGTCGGGATCGGCGTTCGGACGGTTCTCTCGCGCGACGGCGCCCTGCTCGCCCTGGGACATGGGCTCGACCGCGGCATTGGCGTCGTGCGCCGGGCGCAGCCGGAGCGGGTCCATCGACGCCTGGGTCATGAATCACCGAGTGCTCCGCTCGGGTTCGATTCCGCCGGGCGCCGCGTGATCTCGCTCGATCGCAGCGGCGTCGTCCGAATCTGGGAGAGCGAGGACGATGGCTGGCCGGCCCTCCTGGAAGGCCATCGCCAGAGCGTCTTTCACGCCATCCCTTCCCGGGATGGATCGAAGGTCTACACCGCGAGCTTCGACCGGACCATCGGCATCTGGGAGCGCGCCGAGCGCCGGATGATCGCGGCCCTCGAAGGACACGGCGACGGCGTCCTCGCGCTGGCCCTCAGCGCCGACGGCCGCTGGCTCGCTGCTGGCGGTCATGCTGGCGATCGGTTGATTCGCCTGTGGGACCTCGATCGCGGCGCCGCCGGTGCCGCGCACGCGGAGTCCGGTTCCGAGAAGGTCCCCGCGCCGCACGCGGAGTCCGGCTCCGAGAGCGATGCCGGCGGCGCCGCCGGCCTGCATGCGATCTTCGAAGGTCACGAGAGCTACATCCATGCGCTCGCCTTCAGCCCGGACGGAGCGTGGCTCGCCTCCGGGGGCGGACAGGGGGACGGCACGCTGCGGCTCTGGTCGCTGCGCCCACCCGTGGGGGAGGCGCTTCGCATCGACGCGGAGGACCGCTCGACGACGATCTACTCGATCCAGTTCTCGCCGGACGGCGCGACGCTCGCGTGGTCCGATGCGCTCGGGCGGATCCACCTCCGAAGCGACGGCCGAACGGTTGCGCTCTCGGCCGGCGAGGACGCGATTCGCGCCATCGCCTTCTCCCCGGACGGAACGGTCCTCGCGGCGGTCGGCAACGACGCGATCGTGCGGCTCTGGGAGCGCTCATCCGGCGCGCTGCTGGCGTCCCATTCCGGGCACATCGCGCCCCTGAGCGCGGTCGCATGGTCGCCCGACGGTCGGCTGCTCGCCACCGGCGGCCGCGGCGGCGAGCTGCACCTGCGCGAGGCCGCGACCGGACGGCTGCTCCTCGGGCTGCCCACCCCCTTCGAACAGACGTTCTCGGTTGCCTTCGCCGATGGCGGCGGCACGCTGATCGCGTCGGGCTCCGCGCCGGAGGTGACGATCTACGACCTCCGGGCGTTCGATCGCCCGATCGCGGCCGGGCTCCGGCATCACCAGGAGCGGCGTGCCGAGGCTCGACGACGGTCCGGCCGCGAGACCTCCGACCGGAGCGCGATGGCGACGTGGATCGGCGCGGTGCTCGAAGGGTGGCCGGTCTGGGACCCGGTCGAGCCAGCGGTCCGATGAGGTCGCCGGAGGCGGCGGGTGTCGCCGACGGTTGCCGAACGGCCGTCGCCGAAGGACACTGTTCGGCTTCCACCGGCTCGCAGAGCCGGGGCCCCGGCCGCTCCGGGCCGGACCGACGCCCGGAGCGCCGCGGCGACTCGACCGCCCGCTCCGCCGCAGCCCCGATTGACGTTTGCCGCCGGCTGCCGGCCCCCATCCCGCGCACACCACCACCATGAGCACACCCGCCAGGCAGGAGAGCACCACTGGGCAGCGCGCCGCATCGGCGATCTCGCCGACCCGCGCCGAGAACTACGCCGAGTGGTACCAGCAGGTCGTCCGCGCCGCCGACCTCGCCGAGACCTCCCCGGTCCGCGGCTGCATGGTCATCAAGCCGTGGGGCTGGGCGATCTGGGAGAACATCCAGCGCGCCCTCGATGCGATGTTCAAGGAGACCGGACATCGCAACGCGTACTTCCCGCTCTTCATCCCGCTCTCCTTTCTCCAGAAGGAGGCCGATCACGTCGAGGGCTTCGCCAAGGAGTGCGCCGTCGTGACGCATCACCGGCTCGAGGTCGGCGCGGATGGCAAGCTCGTGCCGGCGCCCTCTGCGGAGCTGGACGAGCCGCTCATCGTCCGACCGACCTCCGAGACGATCATCGGCGCCTCCTTCGCGAAGTGGGTGCAGAGCTACCGCGATCTGCCGCTGCTCATCAACCAGTGGGCGAACGTGGTGCGCTGGGAGATGCGGACGCGCCTCTTTCTCAGGACCGCCGAGTTCCTCTGGCAGGAGGGTCACACGGCGCACGCGACGTCGGAGGAGGCCGTCGCCGAGACGATGCAGATGCTCGGCGTGTACGCCCGCTTCGCCCGCGACTGGATGGCGATGCCGGTGGTGCAGGGCGAGAAGACCGCGGGCGAGCGCTTCCCCGGAGCGGTCAACACCTACTCGATCGAGGCGATGATGCAGGACCGCAAGGCGCTCCAGGCCGGGACCAGTCACTTCCTCGGCCAGAACTTCTCCCGCGCGAGCGAGATCGTCTTCCTGAACGAGCGCAACGAGCAGGCCCACGCGTGGACGACCTCCTGGGGCGTGAGCACGCGCCTCGTCGGCGGGCTGATCATGACCCACAGCGACGACGACGGCCTCGTCGTGCCGCCGCGGCTCGCGCCGGCGCACGTCGTCGTCATCCCGGTCGCCCACAAGGCGGAGACCGCCGCGGCGGTGACCGAGCACTGTCGGCGCGTCGCGGACGAGCTGCGGCAGCAGCGCTTTGCCGGCGAGCCCGTGCGCGTCGAGCTCGACGCCCGCGACATGCGCGGCGGCGACAAGGCGTGGCAGTGGATCAAGCGCGGCGTCCCGGTGCGCGTCGAGATCGGCCCGCGCGACATGGAGGCCGACAGCGTCTTCATGGCCCGCCGCGATCGGCCGCACAAGGAGAAGTCAGGTGTGCCGCGCGGGGAGTTCGTCGCGGGGATCGCAGCGCTCCTTCAGGAGATCCAGGACGGGATGCTGGCCCGGGCGACGGCGTTCCGCGACGAGCACACGCGGCGCATCGACGCCCGAGACGAGTTCGACGCGTTCTTCACGCCCAGCCGCGGCGGACGTCCCGGAGACGACGGCGATGGCGGTGCGGAGGGCGGTCCCACCGAGATTCACGGCGGCTTCGCCCTGAGCCACTTCTGCGGCGACCCTGCCGTCGAGGCGGAGGTGAAGGAGCGGCTCGGCGTCACCGTGCGCTGCATCCCCCTCGACGGCTTCGGCGGCGGCGACGAGCCCGGGCGCTGCGTGATCACAGGCCGCCCGAGCGAGCGCCGCGTGGTCTGGGCGAAGTCGTACTGACGCGCTGCGGCCGGATGCCGGGGCAGGACCCGTGATCCGCGCGACGGCGCGTGCCGCCGCCCGGCGCCGCCCGGCGTCGACCGGGCCTCCGCGGCGCCGCTTGGCGATCCCGCGAGCGCCCCTTCGTTCCGCCGCCCATCCGCTCCTGCCGCAGCCTCCGAATGCGGCCCGGGAGCGCACGCCACCGGCGCCGCGGCCCCGGACCCCGGCTGCGCACTTCCCGAGTCACGCGGCGATCGGCGCTCCGCAGCTCGTCCAGCGGCGCACCAGGAGCGGCCACGCCGAGAGGAGCGCTCCCGCGACGACCGCGAAGCCGATCTCGTGGATGCGGCTCGGCCACGTCGGGAGGGACCAGATGGCCCACGCGATTCTCCCGAACGTCGCGAGCGCGAGAAGGACCAGCGTCACCTGCGCCCACGTGCGCAGATGGTCGACGCCGACGGCGCGGCGGCGAAGCAGGTCGATGCCGGCGGAGAGCTTCCACGCGAAGAGGATGCCCACGAACGAGCCCACGCCCGCGAGAGGCACCAGGACTTCCGTCGAGGAGGTCGCCGCGGCGACGCAGAGGGCGATGCCGACCACGACGCCGACGGCGCCGAGACCGGTGGAGACGCCGGCGACGAGCGGGGTCCAGATGGTCGGATCCTCCGCGAGCCGCAGCGAGCGGTGGGGGTGGCCGGCCCGCTGCGACCAGCGGCGCCCGCCGAGGGCGTGGGCGCCGCACGCGGGGCAGGAGAGCGCCTCGGTCAGCATCGGAGTGCCGCACTCGGTGCAGAGCAGCGAGCAGCCCTCGGCGTGCAGGCGGCCGGCGACGCTCGTCCAGCCCGCGCTGAGCGAGGCGGTGCACTCTGCGGAGCGAAGCGGGGAGTCGTCGGAGATCACGAAGTCGTCAATGGAGAGCGGTGCATCCGCAGGGTTCGCAGCGTTGCGCCGCGCCGGATCGGAAATCGCCGAGGAAGGTGCTGCGGGGATCGCGATCGGCCGTCCGGCCTGCTTCGCGGCGAGAGCGCGCCGGAAGCAGGGCATGCAGAAGTAGCGTCCCTTGGTGTCCTTGGTGCGGCCGATGTCCGAGCAGTCGCACCCGCAGAGGATGCAGCGCCGAGCGGGGCTCGTCGCGGCAGGCCGCGCGGTGATCGGCGAAGCCTCGACGGCGACTTTCAGGGCCGGGGAGCTGCGTGCGCTCGCGGGAGCTGCGACCTCCGCGGAGACGCCCGAGGTCAGCCCGGGATCGTCGATCCGGGTCTCGCCCGCGGCGTCGAACGCCGCGTCGAGCGTGAGGTCCTGTCCGTGGTCGACCGGGAAACCGTCGGAGCGGTCGAGTGCATGCTCGCGCGTTCGCCGAGCGCCGGTGTGCGTGTCACTGTGATGCTGGTCGCGTGTCATGCTGCCCCCTGACTCGGCGCGAGTCGGCGCCGCGTGCGATGTGCGCTCTCGCTCTTCCGGACGCTCTGACGGGGCTTCGGTCAAGGAGCCCCGCCGCTGTCGAAGGACTCTCACCTCGCCTCTCAACTTCCGTGCGACCGGAACTCGGTGCTCCCTCGTTCGATGCACACGGCACGGAGTCGTTCCCTCGCCGCGCTCATCCGACTCCAATCCGTTCTCATCCGCTCTCGATCGGCTTCCATCCGCCTCTGCTCGCGCGGCGGCCTCGGGAGGGTTCATTCGTCGGCGATCACCGCTTCCGAGCGCTCCGCAGGGCACCGGTCTCGGACCGGCTTGCGATGGGGTGAAGGAGCGCTGCCGTCCTCCAACGCCGCATGCTTCGAGTTCTTGCCCCCGCACTTTCGCGCACTCGTGTCGACTCGGCCGCCTGAAGTGTCGAGACCGCCGCGCGCGTGCAGCCGCGGCCTCCCCGGGTCCTCTCCCGGAGGGGTGCGGGCCAAGCGACGTGGACGCCGCCCTTCTTGAAGGTGCGCTGCGACGTCGCGCGGTGCGCGCGACTTCCAGAAATTGTGCACAAACCCGCGGGCGGCAGCTCCGGCGATGGCACCCCGAGCCGCTCGGCTGCGCCCTTGCTTGCGACGTGTCGCGGCGGACCGCGCACGGCCCTCGATGCGCGTCCCCGATGACGGCAACGCCGATCCCCGCGGCCGTCGATCGGCTTCCCGCGTCCTTCACCCTCTTCGCACACCGATCACACACCACATGAACCGAACCCGTTCGATCTCCCTTCTCGGTCACGCCGCGCTCGGCCTCGGGCTCGCCGTCGCCGGGGGACTCCACGCGACCACCTGCTGCATCAGCGGCGGGTGCACCACCGTGCTGTCGCCCGGCGAGTGCGTCGCCTTCGGCGGCACCGTGATCTCGGCCTCCAACTGCGATGGTCAGCCCTGCGCCCTTCTCGCCTGCCCCGGCATCGGAAGCTGCTACGAGGTCCACGGCCCACCCGGGTGCTCGGACGCCGCCTGCTGCGAGGCGATCTGCACCGCCGACCCGTTCTGCTGCACGACGACGTGGGATGCCCTCTGCGTCGACGCTGCGTGGCTGGGCTGCGCGGGGTGCGGGGCCCCCGGCGCGAACTCCTGCTTCCAGCCGCACGCGGGAACCGGATGCAGCGTCTCGTCGTGCTGTCAGGTCGTCTGCGCCGCGGATCCCTTCTGCTGCGCCACGATGTGGGACACGATCTGCGTCGGCAAGGCGTTCGCGATGTGCTGCTCACCCACGTGCTTCGGCGACCTCGATGGCAACCTCGCGGTCGACGGCGCCGATCTCGGCATCCTGCTCGCAAGCTGGGGCCCCGGTCCGGGCTGCGCTGACCTCGACGGCAACGGGATCGTCGACGGCGCCGATCTCGGCGTCCTGCTCTCCCGCTTCGGACTGTTCTGCGTCAACTGATGCGAACGCGGCGTCGAATCCGCGAGCGGTCGCCGATCAGCTCCGCTCGCTCGCCAGATGCTCATCCCACCGCGTCTTGAGCGCATGGGGGACGTTCACGAGATCGAGGAGCTTCCCGACCATGAAGTCGACGAGATCCTCGATGCGCTTCGGCATCAGGTAGAACCCCGGCGCCAGCGGCGCCACGATCGCACCGGCTTCGGTGACGCGGCGCATGTTCTCCAGGTCGATCATCGAGAGCGGGCTCTCGCGGTGGGCGATCACCAGCCGCCGTCGCTCCTTGAGCGTCACGGACGCCGCGCGCTGCACGAGGTTGTCGGTGATCCCCGCGGCGATCTTCGCCAGGGAGTTCGCCGAGCAGGGCACGACGATCATGCCGTCGTGGAGGAACGACCCGCTTCCGAGCGCGGCGCCGACGTCGTTCTCGGGGTGGATCGTCAGCAGCTCGCCGCGGCCCCCGGTCAGCTCGTCGGGATCGAGGCGCTTCATGCCCAGCTCGTCGAAGAGAAGCCGCCGACCGTGCGCCGAGCAGGCGAGGTGAATCTCGACCTCGGCGGCCGCGAGGCATTCGATCGTGCGGACTGCGTAGGGAGCGCCGCTGGCGCCGGTGATGCCGATGACGATGCGCATGGGGGGGATCCGGCCGATCCGTTCGCGATCGGCGGCGGGGCTTCGCCGGGAACCACGGCGGTGGATTCCCGCACCGACGTTGCCGCGTCTGCCGCAGCGCCGAGGCCGGCAGCTCTGGCGCCCGCCGTGCCGACGCCCTCAGCGCCGAGTCCTGCGGTGCAGCGGCGGCTTCGCGGCGCCCTCGCGATCGCTCCATGGCGCGAGCGGGCGACGCTACCGTAGGAGCACCGTCCACGCGGCCCGACCACGCCCCCCGTCGAACTGCTCACGGCCGGTGCGAGCCCCGTGCGCCGAGAGCGAGCCCACTCCCATGTCCAAGGCCGTCGTCGATCCTGCCGAGCTCCGCCGCTTCGCCCACGATCTGAAACGCTTCAACGACACGCTCCACGGCCAGATGTCCGTGCTCCACGGACGGCTGGTCGGGCTCGGTCAGACGTGGCGCGACCAGGAGAACCAGAAGTTCACCGAGGAGTTCGAGCAGACCACCAAGGTGCTCTCGCGCTTCATCGACCTCTCGCAGAAGCACATTCCCTTCCTCGTCCGCAAGGCGGAGCGGATCGAGGAGTACCTCAAGCAGCGCTGAGAGCCCCGCGATGGCCATCGGAGCCAATGTCGCCGACTTCGACGCCCTCCGCGCCGCCCGCGCGGCGTTCATCGAGTTTGTCGAGGATGCCGCGCTCTCTCTGACCGAGGCGCACGCCGACGTGACCAAGACCCGCGCCTGGCTTCAGTACGACCGCGTCGGCCACTGGCAGCACGCGGTCAAGAAGCGGCATGAGAAGGTGCAGCAGGCCAAGAGCGAGCTGGTCAGGGCGCAGCTTCAGTCGCGGGACGAGCGCCCCTCCTGCGTGCTCGAGCGGAAGGCGCTGGTCAAGGCGCAGGAGGCGCTTGCCGAGGCGGAGGGGAAGCTCGTCGCGTGCAGGCGCTCGATGGTCCTGCTCGATCGCGAGGGACTGCTCTTCAAGGCCGCCCTCTCGGGCTTCTCGACGACCGTCGAGGTCGATCTCCCGCGGGTCGTCGCCCACATCGACCGGTTGATGGAGACGCTCGAGAAGTACGTCTCGATCGCGGCGCCGAGGGGAGGGGCCTCCGCCGGTGCGGGACCAGCGCCCAGATCGGGCGGCACCCCCGCCGCCGGAAGCGATCGCGGGGAGGGCGCGCCGTGAGCGTCGGCGTCAGCAGGACCAAGCTCCTCGGATCGATGAAGGATCTCCAGCTCCGCTGGTCCCGCATCCGCGAACGCTGGAACGACGAGGCCTCGGCGCACATCGAGGAGTCGGTGATCGGCCCCCTCGAACCCCGCCTCCGCGCCGCGGTGACGGCGATGGAGAAGATGAGCCAGATCCTCCAGCGCGTGAGGAAGGACTGCGAGTAGCGAGGATTGGCGCGAGAGGGAGGGGGCGAGAGGGGTGGCGCGACGGGAGTGGTGCGAGGGAACTCGGACGAGGGAACTCGAACGAGGAGTCAGGAGCGACGGTGCGCTGGAGTGCGCGGGTCTCGCTCTCGCGGTGGCGCGCTTCCGTGGAGCGCGGACGCCTCGCCCGCGGCGTCGGACTGGGTCGTCAAAGCGGTTCATGAACTGGTCCGTGAACTGGTCCGTGAACTGGTTCGTGGACTGGTTGGTGGAGTGGCTCGTGGACTGGTTGGTGGACTGGGTCGTTGCACTGGTTCGTCGGGGCGGTTCGTCGACCGGCCATCAGCCTCATCGGGAATCCGCGCCGTCCCGCCGGAGCCGATGCGGGGCGGGGCGCCGCAGCGACGCCGCGTTCCGGGATTTCGATCGACGGAGCACGATCCGCGAGTTAGCCTTCTCCCAGCGGCCCGACAGGTCTTCCAGGCAGGAGGCGAGCGAACTCGCCCGTCTGTCGAACATCGGACGGTGCCCACTTCGGGAGACTCGCATGACCATCAACCTCGCTCGGACCCCGGCCTCGCTGCCTCGCTGCATCGCCGGAGGTCTTCCCGGCGATCGCGAAGGACGGCGTCGTCGTCAATCCGAACTCGTTGTTCAACGGCCCCCATCTGTCGGACGAGCTCACGAGCATCCGCAACGATGGAACCGTGATCGGCAGATGTGTCACCTCGGGATGCGCGATGATCCACAAGCCCCTCGGCGCGCCCGGAGATCTCGATTGCGACGGCGTTGTCGGCCCCGCGGACCTGGCTGCGCTGCTCGGGCTCTGGGGCAGCGCCGATCCCGCTGCGGACCTCGACGGCGATGGCGTGGTCGGAGGAGAGGACCTGGGCATCCTGCTGAGTGCGTGGAGCGTCAAGCCGTAGCGGTCCGCAATGAGGGCGGTCGAGGTCGCGCGTCGGCGGGCTGCGGATTCCGCGTGATGCACCGCGAGGCCCGGGGGGTGCGAGGCAGGATGCGTCAGTCATGTTGCGGGCCGACTTCGTGCGACGCCCGCTGAGCGCCAGGGATTCCCGGCGCAGGATGCGTCGACCGCCACGCGGCCGAGGAGCTCCTGCGACGGAGCGAAGGCGGGCTGGTGTGCGCGCCCCTCGTCACCGCTCCGGCGAGCCGAGCGGCAAGCGCGCTCAGAGGTGCCCCAATGGTGCGTGTCGAGTCTGCGACCCTCACCGAGCATGCGGGGTCGGGCTGCCTTGAACACTCCAGCGCCCCTTGTCTTCTGCTGCGGTCTCCCGAAGCGGCGTTTCACGGCGTCGAAGCTCGCGTCCGGGGATCGAAGGCCCGCAGCGGTCGGAGCGCAGGTTCGCCCAGGGATCCCCGCCGCAGGCCGCCCGATCCCGACCAGCCGGTTCGATGGTCTGCGACGCACCGCGGCAACGAGGGCGTCCCCGCTCCGGTGGTGCCCCCCGCGCTCCAGCGGCTCCGGCGCCGATGGAGCTCCGACGCCCTCGTCCATGCCGTCCCTCGGCAGGCTGCCTCCGCCGGACGCTGATCTCCCGCCTTCCTCCGCCGCCGGAGATCCCTCCGACGCCGGTTCCTCGCTCGGTACCATGTCGGCGATGTCACCTCCTCCTGCGCCTCGATCGACCGCGTTGTGGTCCCGCCCGTCGTCGATGCTCCTGCTCGTCGGGAGCGCTCTTGTCGCGGGTGCTGCGGTGGCGCTGGCCACGGCCGATCGTGCGGCGGATTCGGGCGGGGCCGCTGCGCGCGGGAGCGCTGCCGCCCCGGTCGCTGCCGCCCCGGTCTCAAGTACCGAGGATCGCGCTCTTCTCTCCTACGGCGTCGGCTTCGACCTCGGTCGCCGCGCTCGCGAGGGCTTCGTCGCCGATGGTGTCGATGCCGACCGGGAGCTGGTCATCCGCGGCTTCGCCGATGCCCTGGCCGCCAAGCCCAGCGCCTACGACGACGACGAGATCCAGCGCGTGCTCCGCGCGGTGCATCGCGAAATGCTCGCGCGGGCCGCAACCGAGCGGATGCGGCATGACGCGGCCTTCCGTCAGTTCGTCGAGGAGGCCGCAGCGCGCAGCGCCGACGCGCTCGCGGCGTTCGGTGCGCTCCCCGAGGTCAAGCCGCTCAACGACGGCATTCTCGGCCGCCGGTCCCAGACGGGGAGCGGCCCGTCGGTCGGCGACGCGCGGCACGTCAGGGCAACCTGGCTGGTGAAGCGATCCGACGGCGTCGATGTAGACCAGGGCGCAGCGGTCGTCGAGGTGCGCAGCCTGCTCCCGGCGATCGCCCGCGCCATCGCGGTGATGAACGTCGGCGACCGCTGGACGCTCGGCGTTCCGCCTGCGGCCGGCTACGGCCTCGGCGGCGATCCGCCGCGGATCGGCCCCAACGAGACGCTGTTCGCCGAGATCGGCATCGAGGAGATCGTCTCCGATGCAGCGGCCAGCGAAGCCGCTCCGCGGAAGGAGGGTTCGCGATGAACAGTCCGACTTCGACGAAGGCGCCCCGTCACTCCTCGGCGACCGCGCCAGTCGCGGTCGGCGTCGGACTCGCGGCGCTCGCGCTCCTCACGCTGATCAATGGCTCGACTGCGCAGGTGCAGGTGGGCAGCGGGCGCGCGCTCGACGCCAACCTCCAGCTCGGCATGGGCGGGTACAACTCCGCCGTCGGGCAGCGCTTCACGCTGCGGCAGCCGGCCTATCTCCCCTCGCGGGCGATCCAGCCGTGGTTCGGCGGCGGACCTGGCCTCGAGGTCGCGCGGCAGGCGGGGGAGTGGGGCGATCCGCTGACGCGGTATCAGACGTGGTACGCGTTTCTCGCGGATCGGGGATACTCGCCGATCCGCGAGGGCACGGGATCGATCGGCTTCACCGGCGTTCCCCAGGGCGGCGGCTGGATCACCGGCGGCTCCAGCGATCCCGGCTTCGCCGATGGCGCCGCCGGTGCGGTTCCGGTCGATCTTCGGGCGCGGTAGCGCGGCGCGGCGTGCTGTATCGATGCCCCTCGATGCGTCGACGGCCGCGGACGGCCGCGGACGGACGGAACGGAGCGTTCAAGCATGGAAGAGATGCAGATCCAATACGACGATCCGAACGATCAGATGATCGCGGAGCGCGCTGTGCGCGCGTACCGGGAGGCCAAGCAGGCGATGGAAGCGGCGTTCTGCTGCGTCGAAGCTCGCATCTCGGGCGATGCTCGATCGTCCGCCCGAGGCTCCCGCGCCCAAGTCCGAGCCGCCGTTCGGACCGCCGTCGCAGCCGAGGGCCGACCCTGAGCCGACGTCGTCGGGAGCGCCCGACGGAGCGCCCGGGGGCGCTACGGCTTGACGTCTCGATGGACGATTCCTGCGCGTCGGCAGGCCTCGAGCCCGTCCGCGACGGTCGCAAGCCAGCCCACGACGATGCGCCGCCAGGTCCGGCCTGCGGCGGTCGAGTCGCCGGCGCATCGCCGCCTCTTCGTCGACCGCTCGCAGGGCCGCAAGGGCTTCCTCGACGATGAGCATCTCGACTCGCAGCGGAGCGCCCTCCGTCGCGAAGTCGACAAGGTCGGTGCGGCGTCGATCGCCGCCGCGCCGCTGCGCCTGCTCGCGGCGGATCGAATCGATCAGGACGTCGCGCATCGCGCAGGTGAAGATCGCGAAGAAACGCCGCCGATCGCGGGCGTCGTTCGCGTCGCGCGCGAGGAGCTTGGCGCACGCTTCGTGGACCAGCGCCGTCCTGTCGATGCCGCACTGCGAGCGGCGGCGCACTCGGTCCCGCGCACGTCGACGAAGCTCGTCGTAGACGGTGCGAAAGAGCGCGTCCCGTGCGTTGGCGTCGCCGCCGCGCTGGAGCCGGAGCAGGCGCGTGGGGTCCCGATCAGGTCCGGGTCCGCCTCGTCTGCGCTTAGGGGATCTCCGTCCGACGCGAGGTCCGCCGCGGCGCTCGCGGCCACCTTCGCCTGTTCACGCGCCGGGTCAGCGCCCGGTGACTCCCTCGGCGGCTTCCTCGATCGCCTGATTGTGGGCTCCGATGCGATCGCGCGTGCTCTCCGCGGCATCGCGCGCCCGCCCGAGGCTTGACTGCGAGTGGCCGATGCCGACGCCGCCACCGTGCGCGCCCGACGTGGAGTCCGGGCCGGGCCCGGCGCCCGGCCCCGCGCCGCTGCCGGATTGCTGCTGCTCGCAGCCGATGAGGAGGCACGCTCCGCCGAGCGCGGCGAGCGCGGCGAGCCGGAAGCGACGAGTCGGGCGTGTGGCCATCGGAGGGCTCCGCGTGAGAGACGCGAGGGCGGGGCGCCATCGGCGCGGTAGTGGCCGCCGTCGTCATGGAGTACGCTACCCGTCTCGCGCTCGCCGGCGCGCGATCCTCCGACGAGCGCCCCCTGACGAACCCCGAATTCAGCGCCGACCTCTCACCGTCTCCCCTCCGACCCCGTCGAGGACATCCCAGTTCGAGGACATCTCATCATGAACGCCCTCAACCAGCTCAGCCGGTCAGCCATCCGACTCGCTCGGTCCTTCTCGCTTGCGACTCCGGTCCTCTTCGCCGGGATCGCCGGACTCGGCGTTCCGACCGCGGTGGCGCAGACGCCTGCGGATGACGCCGACTACACCTCGCTTCCTCCCGAGATCGCCGAGGTCGAGCAGCAGCTCGCGGCGGCGCGGATCTCGCTGATGGACGCCGTGATCCTCGCCGAGGAGGCGCTCAAGGGACGCGCTGTCTCCGCCGAGGCGATTCACCGCGACGACCACGTCGTCTACGAGATTCAGGTGGGCGTGCCCGGCGCGGTGCGGAAGGTCACGGTCGACGGTCTCAGCGGAGAGGTGATCGGCCCGCGGATCTCGATCGCCGAAGCGCTGGCGATCGTCCGCAAGGATGTCGACGGCTCCGTGAAGGCCGCGCGGCTCGACACGGCGGTGACGCCGGCCGTGATCGAGATCGTGACCTACCGCGATCATCAGGGATGGCGCTTCGTGATCGATTCCGCCACCGGCGCCGTCGTGAAGAAGGCGCCGATGGGCTGGCTTCCAGGGGAGTACTTCGAGGGCGAGCTGATCGAGACCGAGAGCGGACTCCAGTTCATCGATCTCGTCGTCGGGGATGGTCCGCTTCCGGCCGGTCCGACGCAGCGCGTGAAGGTCCACTACACCGGGTATCTCGTCGACGGCAAGAAGTTCGACAGCAGCGTCGACCGCGGAGCGCCGATCGAGTTCGATCTCAACCGCGTGATCCCCGGCTGGACGGAAGGCGTCGGCTCGATGAGGGTCGGCGGCAGGCGGAAGCTCGTCATCCCTTGGGAACTCGCCTATGGAGAGCGCGGACGGGCGCCGGTGATTCCGGCCCGGGCGACGCTGATCTTCGACGTGGACCTGCTCGATCTCGTCGACGCCCCGGCCGCGCCGCCGGTGGCGGTCCCCCCGGCCGGGCGCTGATCGGAGTTCGCAGGCCGCGCGCGGCGAGACGGCGCGGGCTGCCCCTCCGACTCGCGGAGACGCCCGCGGAGGGAGTTCCGAGGGTGCCGTGCGGCGATTCACGCGCCGTGAAGATTTCCTTCGCGCGTTGTTGACCCATCTGCGGCGCCCGCTACCCTCGTCCCTGCAAGTCAACGCCGTTTTCGTCGCGGCGGTGCTCCGTTTGGCTGTGTCTGGCCCGATCGGAAAGTTCAAGACGACAGGAAAGGGCCCTGTGCATGGCGCTTGGTACCGTTGCGAAGTTCTTCGATGACAAGGGATTTGGCTTCATCACCCCGGAGGGCGGCGGGCGCGACGTCTTCGTCCATTACACGGACATTCAGATGGACGGCCGCCGGACTCTCAAGCCCGGCCAGCAGGTGACGTTCGAGATCGCCACCGGCGACAAGGGACCGAAGGCTGCGAACGTCGTCGTCACCGACTGAGCGTTCCGTTCCGGTCCTGACCCGCCTGACTCCGGCCGACCGAGCTGACTCAGGCCGATCACCTCAGTCGATGATCTCCTCACAGGACGCGGGCGACCGCGTCCTGTTTCATTGCGCCCGCGGGCCGTTCGGCGGCAAGCGCGGGGTGCCACGGGCCGTCTTCCGGCGGTTCCGGCCGTTCGCGGGGAGCCGCTCGGCGCGGGTCGCTCCTCGCCGTCGATCCCTGGTCCGTTGATTCGGGTCGCGCAGTCACTACGCTGCGGCCATGCGTGGACTCCGCGTCGTCATCCTCTTCGTCCTCTGCGCGCTCGGTTCGCGCGGCGCGATCGCAGCCTTCGCGCTCGCTGAGATCTTCGGCGACGGGATGGTGCTTCAGCAGCGCGTCGCGGCGCCGATCTGGGGCTGGGCGCGGCCGCAGGAACGGGTGACCGTGACCCCGAGCTGGACGCTCGATGGCCGCGCCGTGGCGCTCGAGACGTGGGCGGACGAGGCTGGCCGCTGGCGCGTCGCGGTGCCGACGCCCGCGGCGGGCGGTCCGCACACGGTCAGGGTCGTCGCGGGGGGCGAGGAGCGAACGCTCCGCGATGTCCTCATCGGGGAGGTCTGGCTCTGCGGCGGCCAGTCGAACATGGAGTGGCCGCTGCGGATCGTCCTCGGCGGAGCCGAAGCGATCAGGGAGGCGGCCGATCCGTCGCTGCGGTTCTTCGTCGTCCCCAACGCCGCGAGCGTGCGCCCGCGCACGACGTTCCTCCTGCCTCCGCGCGGCTGGGAGCCCTGCACCCCGGCAAGCGCCGCGGAGTTCAGCGCCGTCGGCTACCACTTCGGACGGATGCTGCGGGAGGCCCTCGGCGTCCCGGTCGGCCTGATCCAGGCCGACTGGGGAGGAACCGCGATCGAGTCCTGGATGCCGCGGAGTGCGCTCGAGCGGCACAGGCACGTGGCATCGGCGCTGGAGCTGCTCGCGGCGATCGACCCCGACCCGGCGCTGCGCGCCGAACGGATGAAGGGCGTTCGCGGACGACTCGCCGAGTCGTGGTGGTCGCGACTCGATGCGCTCCCGGGAGGCGCCGGAGCGAGCTGGGCTCAGGAGCGGTTCGACGACTCGGAGTGGAGGCCCTTCGAGCTCCCGGCGACCTTCGCGGGCGACGGGCTTGAGCGCTTCGACGGAGTGGTCTATCTCCGGCGGATCGTGACGGTTCCAGCGGCGGTCGCGAACGCCGAGGCGATCATCGAGCTCGGCCCGATCGACGATCGCGACGAGCTCTTCGTCAACGGCGTCCTCGTCGGCGGCACGCGCGAGGACGGGGAGTGGGCGACGCCGCGCCGGTATGCGATCCCCGGGGGGCTCCTTCGCGAGGGGGACAACCTCATCGCGATCCGCGTCCTCGACACCGGCGGTCCCGGAGGCGTGAACGGGCGCCCCGAGCAGATGCTGCTGCGCCGCGCCGCAGGCGGCGATGCGGTCCCGCTCGCCGGGGAGTGGCGCCTCCGCCGCGGCGCCGCGATGGCGGACATTCCTCCGTTCGACCCGGCGCCGCCGATCGGTCCGGGGACGCCGACGGCGCTCTACAACGGCATGATCGCGCCGCTCGTGCCCTTCGCGCTGCGCGGGGCGATCTGGTATCAGGGCGAGTCGAACCGATCGGCTCCCGGTCGGTATGCGTCGCTCTTCCGCGACCTCATCGGCGCGTGGCGCGATCGCTTCGGCGACGAGATCACCTTCCACTTCGTGCAGATCGCGCCGTACTCGTACGCAGGCGACCGCGGCGAAACGGCGGAGCTCCGCGATGCGCAGGCCGCCGCGCTCTCGCTTCCGGGGACCGGCATGGTCGTCACGCTCGATCTCGGCGATCCCAACGACATCCACCCGGCAGCGAAGCGCGCCGTCGGCGAGCGGCTCGCCGGGCTCGCCCTGTCGGAGACGTACGCGCCGATCGGCCTCGTCGGACCGGGCGGCGCGCCCCTCGCGCGGAGCCCGCGCTTCTCCGAGGCGACGATCGAGGACGGCGCACTCCGCGTTCACTTCGACGACGTCCGCGACGGGCTCGTCGGGGCCGCCGGGGACCTGCCCGGCTTCGCGATCGCCGGGCCGGATCGCCGCTTCTTCGAGGCCGATGCGGTGATCGAAGGCGAGAGCGTCGTGGTCAGCTCGCCGTTCGTCGACGAGCCGGTGGCGGTGCGCTACGCGTGGTCGGCCGCGCCGCGGGCGTGGCTCTTCTCAGGCGGAGGCCTTCCCGCGGCGCCGTTCCGCAGCGACGACTGGGAGCGTCCGGCCGAGGGCTGGCCGGTTCCCCTCGACGGCGGGAGGACGCGCTGGGCCACCACGGACCCGGAGGAACTGGCGCAGTTCGTCCCGCTCTTCAACGGCGTCGATCTCGCCGGCTGGGTCAACATCAACTGCGGAGCGGAGACGTTCACGGTCCGCGACGGCGTGATCCACTGCACCGGGAGACCGACCTGCCTGCTGCGGAGCGAGCGCATGTACGAGAACTTCGTCCTCGATCTGGAGTGGCGGCACCTCGAGGCCAAGGGCAACGCGGGCCTCTTCGTCTGG
Source organism: uncultured Planctomycetia bacterium (assembly GCA_937871505.1). Lineage (GTDB taxonomy): Bacteria > Planctomycetota > Phycisphaerae > Phycisphaerales > SM1A02 > CALMPF01. The sequence continues at coordinate 76,985 of CALMPF010000070.1, forward strand.
AGCGACGCGCTGACCGCGCCGGGGACGCCCTTTGCCCGCGCCGTCGAGGTGCAGGTGATGGTCGGCAGCGAGGCCGACTGGTACACCAGCGAAGGAGACGTCTTCGCCATCCACGGCGCGACGCTGACGCCGCTGACGGCGCGCGTGGGACTCCATGCCGGCAAGGCGGCGCCGATGAGGGCGTACCCGACCGAGGCGCGCACGCGCCCGGGCGGCGAGTGGAACCACTATCGCGTCATCTGCGATCGCGGCGCGATCTCCCTCGCGGTGAACGGCGCCGTGGTGACCCGCGCCGGCGAGGCATCGCCGCGGAAGGGCTTCATCTGCCTTGAGAGCGAGGGAACGCCGATCGAGTTCAGGAACATCGCGATCCGGGAACTGCCCCCGGTCGAGCCGCCGCTCGCTCCCGAGCAGATCGCCCTCGCCGCGGATGGTTGGCGACCGCTCTACGGCGGCGTCGATCTCGCCGGCTGGAAGCACGACGCTTCGACGCTGCGCCGCTGGCGTCCGGCCGACTGGGTCCTGCGCCACGAAGGCGGCGGCGGCGACCTCTGGACGGAGGAGGAGTTCGAGGACTTCGAGCTCATCGTCGACTGGCGCCTGCCCCGAGCCGCCGTCGAACGGGAGTGGCCGCTGCTCGACGCCCGCGGAAGCGAGCGGCGCGGTCCCGATGGCGAGGTCCTTGCACAGCGCGTCGCCGACGCGGGCGACAGCGGGATCTACCTCCGTGGATCGACCGCGGCCCAGGCGAACATCTGGTGCTGGCCGGCGGGCTCGGGAGAAGTCTGGGGATACCGCACCGACGCGTCGATGCCGGAGGACGTTCGCGCCGCGTGCACGCCGCGCGAGCGCGCGGACAATCCGCCGGGTGCGTGGAACCGCTTCCACATCACGCTCCTCGGCGATCGGCTGACGGTCGTGCTCAACGGCCGGACCGTGATCGAGGATGCTCAGCTCCCCGGCATCCCGCCGCGCGGACCGGTCGGGCTCCAGGACCACGGCGATCCGGTCGAGTTCGCCAACATCATGGTCCGGCCGCGACTCTCCGGCGTTCAGAGGTGAGCGCTGGATGCCGCCGAATTGCGCGCGACTCCGTTCAGGCGCGCAGTACACTGCCGGAGTCCCGTTCGAGGATCCGGTGGGAGCCGGAACGCGAGTGACCGCGGGACGCAGGAGGCATCCGTGGCAGAGCGGCCGATTGGGGTGATCGGGGAGCGATCTCGATGCGCGAGCGTCGAGCGGACTTGGACATCGACGGTCTTCCGCGCCGGCCTCCTCGCGCTGGCCCGGGGGTCGTGGCGGGGGTGGGGGTCGGGGTGGTCGCGGCGGCGGTGCGCGCATCCCGGCGCGCTGTTCGCGACCCTCCTCGGGGTGGTGGCCGCGGGCGCGGATGCGGCGGACTCGATTGCGCCGTACACCGAAGAGGCCGCGGTGCGCGGGATCGACTACTCCTATCCGTTCGCCGGCGGGGCCGCCGGCTACGGCGTCGCCTTCGGCGATCTCGACAACGACGGCGACCCCGATCTGGTCGCGATCGGACAGATCGGGGGGCTCGTCGGCATCTGGGAGAACGACGGGACAGGGCACTACACGCTGCGCAGCGCCGGCAGCGGCATTCCCGCACTCACGGCAACGTCGAGCCTGCTGCTGCTGGACTACGACCGCGACGGGCTGCTCGACATCTTCATCGGGCGCTTCGGCACGACGAGCCGCCTCTACCGCAACCTCGGCGGCTTCCACTTCGCAGACGTGACCGCGTCGGTCGGCCTTGTCGAGAGCGGGCCGGTGACGGGTTCGATCGCGTTCGACTTCGACGGGGACGGCTGGATCGACATCGCGGTCGGGCGCTATGGCCAGCCGAACCGGCTCTACCGCAATCTCGGGGGGAGCGCCTTCATCGAGGTCGCCGCAGCGCAGGGCGTGGCCGACCAGTGGAACACCTGGCAGGTGGTCGCGCTCGACTGCGATGGCGATGGCCGGCTCGACATCTATTCGAGCAACGACAAGAAGGTCCCGACGGAGACGACGATGACCAACCGGCTCTACCGGCGCGCCGAGAGCTCGTTCGTCGAGATCTCCGACGGCTGCGGCGCCGATGTGAACGCGTACTCGATGGGCGTGGCCGTCGGCGACATCACGGGCGACGGCAACGAGGATCTCTACTGCGCCAACCTCGCCCCGGAAGCCTCTCCGCTCTTTCTCTCCAACGGCAACGGGACCTTCGTCGAAGCCTCGGCCTTCTTCGGGGTCACGAACTTCCGCACCGCGTGGGCCGTGGCGTTCCACGACTTCGACAACGACGGCTGGCTCGACCTGTACGTGTGCAACGTTCCCGCGGCGAACCGGCTCTACCGCGGGGGCGCTCCGCCCTGGCAGGACGTCGCGCTCGCCGCGAACGCCGGCTTCCAGGGCTCGATCTCGCACGGGCTCGCCATCGCCGACATCGACGGCGACGGCGATCTCGACATGGTCGTCCAGAACGACGGGGAGCCGCTGCGCCTCCTGATCAACCACGAGGGATCGAAGCGGTCGTGGGTGAAGATGCGCGTCGAGGGCGTGCATGGCGAGCGCGACGCGGTCGGCGCGAGGATCGACCTTCAGGCGGGAATCACCTCGCAGATGCGCCGGGTGATCTACGGCGGGAACGGGTACAAGGGCCACCACGACGCCACGATCCACTTCGGCCTCGGGCCGCACCAGACGGCCTCGACGGTCGTCGTCAGATGGCCCTACTCGGCCGCGGACCCGGCGCCGGTCCGCCACTTCGCGAACATGCCCGCGGGCAGGAACTGGACGATCCTCCCCCCGAACCGACTCGGCGATGCGGACGGCGATGGAACCGTCGACCATGACGACCTCGCGGCGCTGCTGGACTGCGCCGGCCCGATCGCCGCCCCGGGGTGCGAGTGGGCGGACTTCGACGGCGACTTCGTCGTCGGCGCCGCGGACCTCCTCGCGGCGATCGCGCGATCCGGTCTGCGATTCCCCGATTGCGACGCCGACGGGACCCCCGACATCGTGCAGATCTTCCTCGATCCGTCGCTCGACCTTGACGGTGACGGACTTCTCGACGCCTGCGCTCTCCATCCGGCGGATCTCGACGGCGATGGGATCGTCGGCGGCGCCGATCTCGGCATCCTGCTCGGGGCGTGGGGGTCGAGCGATCCGCTCGCCGACCTCGACGGCGACGGCGTCGTCGGTGGCGGAGACCTCGGGATCCTGCTTGGCGCCTGGGGGTAGGTTCTCCGCGCGATGCGCGGCCGATCGTCATCGCCCCGACGGCACCGACGCCCCAGCGACGGCAGCTCCAGCGCCGCTTCGTCCCTGCGGCGCCGCTCGGCAGCGGCACGGCTCGCGCGGCCGAAGCGCGCGGCGGAGCGGCGCGCAGGCCGATCGCCGCTCGGGCCGGCGGCGCTGTAGTGTTCCGGGATGTCCGTCGAGATGTCGCCACCCCAGGTCCCGCCGAGGATCACGGCGCGGCCGATTGCCGAGATCGCCCGCGAGGTGCGCGTCGATCCGCGCGTCGCCGCCCTCGTTCCGGGGTTCGACGCGCCGTTCTTTCAGGCCGGTCTGGCCGGATACTCAGACGGGGCCATGCGGATCATCGCGCGGCGGCATGGATGCCCCTTCTGCGTCACCGAAGCGCTCCTCGACCAGACGCTCATCAACGGCGGCAAGGGCCGGACGCGCGAGGATCCCGATCTGCTCGCCGCGGAGTGCGGCACCGGCGCCATCGAGGACAACGTGCCGGCGCGCCTGGCATCGGCGGCGCTGTCGAGCGCATCCGACGATGATGCGTGGCCGCAGCGCGGCTGCGCGACCCCCGGGGCGGCGCGCGCGCACGGTGGAACGCTCCACGACCACCCGATCGCGGGGCAGATCATCGGGACCCGTCCGGAGCAGATGGCGCACGGCGCCGCGATCCTCGTCGGGCTGGGCCACGACGTCGTCGACGTCAACCTCGCCTGTCCGGTGAAGAAGATCCGCAGGGCGAGCCGGGGCGGCCACTACCTCGCCCACCCGGCCGAGGCGATCGAGGTCCTCCGCGCCGTGCGCGCGGCGGTGCCGGAGCGCGTGCCCTGCACCGTCAAGCTCCGGCGCGCGTACGACGACACGCCGGAGATGGCGCGGCACTTCGAGCGCATCTTCGACGCCGCCTGCGAGCTCGGCTACGCCTGGGCGACGGTGCACTGCCGCACCGTGGAGCAGAAGTACCTCGGTCCCGGCCGCTGGGAGTTCCTCCGCGATCTGACCCGCCGACGAGGCGACCGCGTGATCTTCGGCTCGGGCGACGTCTGGACCGTCGAGGACATCTTCGCGATGCTCGAGCTCACGGGGGTGCAGGGCGTCAGCGTCGCCCGCGGGTGCATCGGCAACCCGTGGATCTTCCGGCAGGCGCGGGCCTTGATGGAGGGGCGCGAGGCCGCGCTCCCGACGCTCGCGGAGCAGCGGGCGGCCCTCGTCGAGCACTTTGATCTCTCCTGTGCGCTCTGGGGCGAGCACCGCGCCGGGAGGATGATGCGCAAGTTCGGGATCCGCTTCGCAGCCCATCATCCGCGGGCCGCGGAGGTGCGTCAGGCGTTCATCCGATGCGACACCGTCGAATCGTGGCGGGCGGTGATCGACCGCATGTACCCCGCGCCGCGCGGGTGCGATCCGCCTCCGCGCGTCGAGCCCGGCACCGCAGAAGCGTCGACCGGATGATCCCGGAGCGTCGCGTCGCCCGTTGCTCGGCGCTCTCCGGCCGGGCTACCTTGTCCGCCATGCCGATGCTTGCAGTGGTGGGGGCGGGGAACATGGGCGCCGCGATCGTCGCGGGCGCGGTCGGAAACGGGGTGCTTCGGGCGGCGGAGCTTCTGGTGATCGACCCCGATCAGCGACGCCGCGACGCGATGGCCGCGCTCGGCTGCGCCGTGGCGGAGCGTGCGTCCTCCGCGCCGCTCGCCCGTTCGATCATGCTGGCGGTCAAGCCCCAGGCGTTTTCCGGGGTCGCTGCGGAGATCGGGCGGCTTGCCCGGCCGACGGTGGTGATCTCGGTCATGGCGGGAATCGAAAGCGGCTCGATCCGCGCCGCGCTGGGCGGAGAGTCGCGCGTGGTCCGGGCGATGCCGAACGTCGCCTGCAAGGTCGGGGCCGGCATGACGGCGCTGGCCCTCGGCGCGGGCGCGGCGCCGGGCGACGAACTGCTCGCGATGCGCCTCTTCGACGCCATCGGCGCGACGATCCGCATCGACGAAGCGCTGATGCACGCCGCCACGGCGGTGGGAGGGTCGGGGCCCGCGTACCTGTTCGCGCTCGCCGAGGCGATGGAGCGAGGCGCGCAGGAGGTCGGGATTCCACCGGTCCACGTGCGCCGCGTGGTGGTGCAGACGCTCCTCGGCGCGCTGCGGCTTCTCGCGGAGTCGGGCGAGACTCCTGCCGGGCTTCGAGAGGCCGTCACCAGCCGCGGCGGCACGACGGAGGCGGCGCTGGGCGTCCTCGTCGATCGGGGGTTCGCCGATTCGGTCGTCGCCGCGATTGCCGCAGCACGGGACCGCGGGGCTGCGCTCGCCCGCGCGCCGCTCGAGGGTGCCGCGGCACTCGACCGCGCCGGCGGGGGTTCAGGACCGCAGGCGAACTGACGGCCACCCGCCGAGGCCGAGGGTCTCGGTCGCGGGAAAGGCATCGCTGCCGCTTCCGGCGCGGTCCGCTCGCAGAGGCGCCGTCGCGCTGTGCCTACGAGCCGTATCGGCCCTTCGGCGCGTCCGTGGTGCCTTCGGTCGCGCTCTCCTTCTCCTTTGACTTCTCAGCTTCCTTCTGGCTCTCTTGCCGCGCGCGCTCAGCCTGCTCGGCGGCGATCCGCTTCTTCGCGACTTCGGTCTCCACGCGGCGGGCCTTGACGATCTTCACCGGCTCCTTCGGCACGTTCTGGTGCATCCCGCGCGGCTCGGTCGGGACCACCCGGATCGCGTCCACGGCATCCATGCCCGCGACGACCTTCCCGAAGACCGCATACCCGGGCATCCCGCGTTCGGCGTTGCCGTTGAGCGCCGGATTGTCGCGGACGTTGATGAAGAACTGGGAGGTCGCCGAGTCCGGCTGAGGCAGCCGGGCCATCGCGATCGTTCCGCGCTCGTTGCGCAGCCCGTTGGTCCACTCGTTCTTGATCGCGGGCTTGGTCGGGCGCGGCTCGAGGCGCTCGTTGAATCCGCCTCCCTGGATCATGAAGCCGTCCATCACGCGGTGGAAGACCGTCTCGTCGTAGAGCCCCTCGTCGAGGTAGACGAGGAAGTTCGCCACCGAGATCGGGGCCTTCTCGCCGTCGAGCTCGAGCAGGATGTCGCCCTTGCTCGTCTCGAGCACTGCGAAGACGGTCCCAAGCGCGGCGGGCTCCTTGGCGGGAGGGTCGGCGGGAGCATCGGACTTCGGGGGGGCCGCCGGTTCGCCGGCCGGTCGGTCAGGCGCGGTCTGCGCCGGTCGCGCGGGGGCGGTCGGCGGAGCGGCCTGCGCGGGTGCTGCGCTGAGGATGACACCGAGGGCGGCGAGGACGGCGAGGCGGGCGGTCGAGGACCAACGGCGCGGTGGATCGGTTGGGGCAGGCGAGGCGAACATGCCCGGATCGTAGGGAATCCGCGCGGCGGGCAACCCCGCCGCGGCCACTCCCTTCGGGCGCTCGGATCGCCTTCGACGCCGGCGGGAGCCGGAACCGATTCCACCCGCCCGCCCCGTTCGTAGCATCGCCTCGATCCCGCGATGACGCACTTCGGCTCAACCTTGGCACTTGCGATGGTCATGCTCGGGTGGTTGCTTGCGCTGGGCGCCGGGATCGGCCTCTTCTGGGCGACATGGTGGGGCCTGTACGGCGACCGCAACGCGGCCCGGCGACGGTGCCCACAGTGCTGGCACGACCTCAGCGAAACTCCCGGCCTGACCTGCGGCGAGTGCGGGTTTGCGGCGATCGAGGAGTCGGAACTCCATCGCCGGCGCCGCCGCATCGGCGTCTCGGCGCTCGCGGCGCTGGCGCTGGTCGCCGGGATCGGAACCGCGCATTGGCACCTGGGCGGCGGCGGCTGGGTGCAGTCGCTGCCCAACCGCGCGCTGGTGGCGCTGATCCCCTTCGTCGACGGCGGGAGCAGCGCGGTCCATGGGGAGATCGCCCTCCGGGCGCGGCTCGGACGGTTCGGTGCCGATGAGCTGGACGCGCTCCTGGATCGCTGCCTCCGCGGCGACCGATGGGCGAGGCCCGGCACCCCCGAGTGGAAGCTGCGATACGCAGCCTACGTCGGCTGGTGGCGCCCCGTCGGCATCGGCAGCGGGGAGCAGCGACGGCGGATCGCGGCGCTCCCGGCGGTGATCGAGCTTCTCGCGCCGGATCGGTTTGTCGAAGGCATTCCGAACGTCGTTCACCTTCGGCTGGAGCACTGGTGGCCCGCGGAGTACGAGGTGCGCATCGCCATCGATGCGGACATCCCGGGCTTTGTTCCGGTCGTGGCCACGCGGAACGCGAACCAGCAGCGCGGACCGCTTCTCCCGGTCGTGCTCCCAGCGCTCGCGCCGGATCTCGACGCCGTGACCGTGACCGTGCGACTCGAGCAGCGCGGCGAACCGGAGGGCGACGACATCGACTCCGCCTGGCGCGTCGTCGAGACGCAGCGGATCGCTCGCGACGTGCGGCGCGTGCCGCTGGAGGGCACCTTCGTCCCGGTCGATTCGCCGCAGATGAGCGAGGCGATCGCCGGGACCTTCGAGCGCGGGATGCGGCGCTGGCCGCGCGGCGAGCGGAGGTTCGGAGTGCAGTTCTCGCCGAGAACGCTCGATCCGACGGAGTTCGGGGCCATCGCCATCGGCGTCCGTGTCGAGGTCCTCGAGAACGGCGTGCCGCGGCGCGAGACGGCGCTGTGGTGGATGGACGCCTCTGCGGACCCGTGGCGCGTCGCGTGGGAAATCGTCCACGAGGACGCCGCCGCGCTCGACCGTGCCGACGAGAGCGGGTCGTGGACGCTGCGGATCACGGGCGATCCCGCCATTGCCGCCCGCGCTGCGTTCCTGGAGCGATCGCCGCTCGCGGCCTCGCCGACCATCCCCTATTGGGCAGGCGTCGTCGAGCGCCCGCTGGTGATCAACGACGGTGCGGGACCCGCGCCGCGCCGGTTCTGGCAGGTCACGCCGGAGCCGCCGCGCGCCGGTACTCCTCCGCCATCCGCTCCAGAGAGTCCGGGATGACCCGCACCGCGCCGACGACGCTCATGAAGTTGGTGTCGCCGTTCCAGCGCGGCACCACATGCGCGTGAAGATGCGCGGGTACGCCCGCCCCCGCCGCGGAGCCCTCGTTGATCCCGACATTGATCCCCTGCGGGGCGAGCGTCCGGCGGCAGAGGCCGACTGCCCGCTCCACGAGCGACCAGAGCGAGGCCCGCTGCGGGGGGTCGTAGTCGAGGAGTCTCGGCCTCGCCTCGCCGAGAGCCACCAGCAGGTGGCCGTTGGCGTAGGGATACCGGTTGAGCAGGATCAGACCGTCGCGGTCGCGAAAGACCACGTGGTTCTCGCGGTCGAGGTCCGGATGGTCCCATGCGGCCCGGATGAAGTCTCCGTCGCCTGCGGGTCGGGGCGCACCCGCCGTCGTCGCGCCGACCGCATCGTCGAGCGAGCGCAGGTAGGCCAGGCGCCACGGTGCCCAGAGGGACTGGTGCATGACGACCAGCGTACCGATCGAGCGACGTCGGGCGCCGTTCGGGGAAGCCGCCGCCCGGGCGTGCGCCGACAACCGGCTCCTCGGGGTGACGCGGAGGCGGGGAGCCGCCTCCCGGGCGATTTGCTCGAACCCCATCGCAACGTGGGTTCGCCGCCCGTCGTTCCCGGCCTTCCACTCCATCCGCGTCCTTGCGGAGCGCGGGCGTGAGGCCTGACCATCGACGCGGGACAAAGGGCGATCCCGTGGGGTTCTGCATCGGTTCGAGCAAATACAGCCCGAAGGCGAGCCCGAGGGGCCGGTTGTCGAGCGGGGCAATGGTAGCTCCGCGAACCCGCGCCCGGAGGCCGCCAGGCACCGCCATCGCACCCCCGTCGTCCTCGCCGAAGGCTGAATGGCCGCCGAGGGCGCGGACGCTCCAGCGCGTCGGGGCGTTGAGACGTCGGGGCGTTGAGGCTTTCGGCCTGTCCGGCTCGTTGACTTCCTCGCCGCCGGCGGTTACATCTACCGAGTCGGATGGTCTTCGCCGCTCCCGGGCGTCCGAGCCGCGGCAGCGCCGCGCGTGCCGCCTCCGAAGCTTGGCCACGCACGATCCGACGACCACGCCCCTTCACCAGTTCCAACAAGCCGCACCACCATGAAGACCACCGCACGGAAGTCCTTCGCAGGTCTCGCCATCGTCACCGCCCTGTGTGCGGTGGGCGGCTGCCAGTCGGATCCGAACGCAGTCAGCTTCAACAGCATCAAGCGGGACATCACCCCCGAGATGATGACGCTGACCGAGCGGCCGGTCGACGTGGACCGCAACATCGCGATGAACTGGAACCAGAACCTCCGCGGCGCATGGATGGATCTCGGACGGGCGATGTACTGGGATCAGCCGAGCATGCTGAGCCCGCACGGCCCGATCGAGACCAGCGGCCAGATGAAGTGAGCGGCGCGAGCGGTCTGAGCCGTCGCGGTTCCGCGCTCTGCGGTGCGATGGCGATGGTTGCGTGCGTCTCTCCCCATCCCGCGTCCGACTCCCCGGACCCGATCTTTCCCGCCGCCCTCGCCCCGCGCGAGGGCGGCGGTCGTCTTGGAGCAGTGCAGGGCTGACCTCCCGCCGAATCGATGGCCGTCCGACGCACGCTCGACCTCGTCCAGCAGTTCGCGCTGAGCTTCCACCCCCGGTCGCTCCCTCCGATGCTCCGGGCGACCTACTCGCGCGAACTGCTCGCGTGGATGTTCCTGCCGATCATGCTCGGCGCCGTCGAAGGAGGGACGATGGCGGTCATCGTCAAGAAGGCGTTCGCGGGCGCCCCCGGCGTGAGCGATGCCTGGCTCGACTGGGCTGTCGCCACCGTGACGGCGGCGCCGACGGTCGCGAACCTCACCAGCTTCTGGTGGGCGAGCCTCTCGAGCGGGCGCGGGAAGGTCCGCTTCATCTCGGCGCTTCAGGTCGCGACCTCGGTCTGCGTCGCGCTGATCGCGCTCGCGCCGTGGAACGCCTTCGGGCTGGCGCTGCTGGTCCTCCTGACGCTGGTGGCGCGGACGACGTGGACGGGCGTCGTGACCATCCGAACGGCGGTCTGGGGCGCCAACTATCCGAAGGCGGACAGGGCCCGCATCGCCGGAAAGATGGCGACGGTCCAGAGCATCGCGCTGGCCCTCGTCGGCGTGCTGATCGGCACGGCGATGGACCGCGACTCCGGCGCGTTTCACTGGCTGTTTCCGATGGTGGCGACGGGAGGGATCGTCGGCACCCTGATCTACCGCCGGGTCCGACTGCGCGGTCAGCGTCGCCTCGCCCGGGCGGAGCTGGACGGCCGCGCCGGGCGGCGGCCGTCGTTCAGCCTGGTGGGGATCGCGCGAGTGCTGGCGGAGGATGCGCTGTATCGGAAGTTCATGTTCTGGATGTTCATCTTCGGTCTCGGCAACCTGATGCTTCAGGCGCCGCTGGCGATCGTGCTCGTCGACGGCTTCGCGGTCGGGTATCGCGAGAGCATCCTCATCACCGCGGCGATCCCCGCGATCCTGATGCCGCTGAGCATCCCCGCATGGTCGCGACTCCTCGATCGACGGCATGTCGTCGAGTTCCGCGCGGTGCACGCCTGGTCCTTCGTGCTCGCCTCGCTGCTTCAGGTCCTCGGGTCGGCCTTCGGCTCGCTCGCGCTCTTCTTCGCTGCCTCGGTGGCGACCGGCGTCGCCTTCGGCGGCGGAGTCCTTGCGTGGAACCTCGGTCATCACGACTTCGCGCCCGCGCACCGCGACTCGGAGTACATGGGGGTCCACGTCACCCTCACCGGCGTGCGCGGGCTCATCGCCCCGTTCCTGGCGGTTTCCATCTACAGGCACTTCGACCAGGGCGTGGCCGGCGCCGCGGGCGCCGGCGTCTGGGTCTTCGGCGTCTGCTTCGCGCTCAACGTGATCGGGGCGCTCGGTTTCGTGCGGATGCGGCGGACGCTGCTCGCAGCGCGGGCCGCATCCGGTCCCGCGGTCGCCGGACACGACTGAACCGGCTCGACGCAGGTTCGGCCTCGCGCGTTCAGCGGCGGGGTTCCGGGCCGCCCCGGGCCCCGGAAAGCCGGGTTTGGCCCGGCCGACTTGGGCGGCCCCGGCAGACTGGAGAGTCCGTCGATCCACACGAGAGCCCGAAGACCAAGCTCCTCTTTTTCTTTCTTTTCTCCTTGCCCCCCCCCCCCCCCCCCCCCGGGGGGGGGGGGGTGCCCCCCCCCCTCCTGTGGGCGGTGTGGCAGCAGGGGCGGGCGGCCCCCCC
>CALMPF010000071.1 GCA_937871505.1 uncultured Planctomycetia bacterium
CACCCTCGACGCAGGTCACCGACCAGTACTCCCACCTCGGCGTGCAGTTCTCAGCGTTGTTCGCGGCGACGTCCTTCGGCCCCGTCGGGTATCCGATCGACGGTGCTGGGCTGTTCGCGAGCTGGACCGACCTCGTCCCCCTCACGCTCGACTTCGAGACTCGGCAGCACTGGATCGGCTTCCACCACCCGGGGAAGTTCCGCATCCGGCTCTACGACGACGCCGCGCTCGTGTATGACTCCGTGATCATGCTCGGTGGAAGCGGGGTGAACTTCTTCACCGGGATCGTTGGACTGTCGGGCTTCAACCGGGCCGTCCTCGACGATCCCTTCGACGGCACCTTCGGCATCGACAACATCTACTTCGGCGCCATCCCCGCCCCTCCGGTGGCGGCCCTGCTCGGGGCCGTCCTCTTCGGCAGGGGGCGGCGCCGCAGCGCGCAGCGCAGGCGTGAGAAGGGGCGGGTCTGAGATCCGCCCGACGGCGCGCGCCCATGGTCGCGGCGATCACGTCTTCCGCGAAGCCCGCCTCCGGATGAGCGACGCACGCTGACGAGCGGCGCCCATTGACGAGGCCCGAGAGAAGCGCCGTGCCGGATGGCCATCGGCGCTCGTCGTGCCGACTCGACCGGTGGGCGTCACCGCCCGTCGCCCGTCGCTCGTCGTGGCGCGCATCGCACGACCGCAAGCGCCGGTCTCGATGCTCGACCGGCCGGTCGCTGCGCTCCCGGATCGTTGAAGCGGACGTCCGCCGGACGTCGAGCTGCGCACGGGCGTCGCCGCGCGCTTCGAACGCGGTCCGCGTTCGCGTCGTCCGGCGCCGCCGCTACGGCGCTGGAGCGATCGGAGCCGACGGAGTCGGCTCGTCGACCTCGCTCCCCCTCAGGCGATCGGGCGTCGGGTCCTCCACCGTCGGCTCCCAGCGGAGCGCCGGCGCGCGGGGATCGGGTTCGTCGTAGGTGCCGCGGGCTCCCTCGTCGCGGAGCCCGGCGGGCGGCGCCGGGGTCTCGAAGGTCACCGGGGCCCAGAAGACGAGCCTGTCGCCGAGCGTGATCGGGCGGGTGAAGGTCGGATAGAGGAACGGCCTCTGGCCCGCGAAGGGGGTGCTCGTCGCGTCATACCAGCGCAGCCATTGCACGCGGCTGAGCCCGAAGTCCTCTCCGGTCAGGAGCGTCATCGATGCCCGGGCTGCGTCGTTGAGCGAAAGCTCGCGGGCGTCGAGCGCCACCGCGAGGGCCTGGAAGGCGCGATCGTCCGGATACTGCCCGAGCGCGATGGCGGCCTCCATGCGCACGTCCGCTGCCTCCTCGAGATCGACGACCCGGCCTGCGAGGGGCACGATCACCGCCGGGTTGTGGATCCGCTGGAGCCCGCGGGCCGCCGACCAGCGGACCTCGCGCCGCGGATTCGTCAGCTTCGCGGCGATCGCAGGAGCATCGGCGGGGGTGCCGTGGCGGGCGAGGGCCTCGATCGAGATCGCCAGCACGAGCGGGTCCTGCTCGGTGGCGACGCGGTCGCGGTAGAGGTTGAGATACGGTTCGCTGCCGCCCCACGGCGCGTTGGCGAGGAGCGTCGTCCCCCGGCGGCGATTCTCCGCGTCGTAGGGATCGAGGGCCCACTCCGCGGCTTGCTCCGGCGTGGGGGGATTGAACGCCGAGAAGAAGTTCGAGAAGTCCGAACTGAGCGTGTCGCAGCCGGCCAGCGCAGCCGCGCCGAGGGCGAGCGGCGCGAGCGCGGCGCGGAGCGGCGAAGTCGTGCGCTGGCGGTGCATGGGGAACGGCATCGGACGAATCGCGTCGAGCGTATGCGTGCGAGCGCGACCTCCGTCGCGCGGGCGCAGAGCGCACCCCGCCGCGAGGCCGGGGGCCCGATCAGGAAGGGGGATCGAGCGCGAGCCGGAGCGCCTCGCGGATCGCCGGGCGCGGGGTGCCTGCGCGCTCGGTGGAAGGCGTCAGATCGCCCTCGTGTTCGTGACGTTCGGCGACCGGCGGCTCGGCTGATGTCGACGCTGCCGGACCTGCCTGGACGGCGCGATCGCGCCGCGGGGCCCGCGTCCGCGCCGGGCGCTCGCCGCCGACGGAGCGCCGCCGCCCGGCTCCCTCCCCGTTCGGGGGGACGGAGACGCCCAGCCCGTCCGAACGGGCCCGCTCCGGTGCATCGCGCGGCGCGTCGGGACCCGCGATTTCCATTGCATGGGGCACATGGGGCACCTCGGGCACCTCGGGCACCTCGGACGCCTCGGGCGCGATCCGGCCCCCGTCGCCGACGTGCTCGAACTGCACGGCGACCCGCTTGCTGACGCCGCGCTCCTGCATGGTGACGCCGTAGAGGCGATGGCACGCCTGCATCGTGCGCTTGTGGTGCGTGATCACGATGAAGTGGCTGCGGTCGAGGAACGGGAGCAGGCAGTTGCAGAAGCGCTCGACGTTGGCCTCGTCCAGTGCGGCGTCGACCTCGTCGAGGATGCAGAAGGGCGAGGGCTTGCTCATGAAGATCGCCAGCAGGAGGGCGACCGCGGTGAGCGTCTTCTCGCCGCCCGAGAGCTGCTCGTTGACCCGCGGCGTCTTGCCCGGAGGCCGTGCCGTGATCTCGACGCCGGCGTCGAGAACATCGACGCGCCCCTCCTCGTCGGCGACGAGAAAGATGTCCGCGCTGCCGCCGCCGAAGAGCCTGCGGAAGGTGCCCTGCGCGCCCGCGAAGTGCTCGCGCACGGCGGCGAACGTCTCCTCGAAGCGCGTGCGGCAGAGCGCATCCAGCTCGGCGACGAGCGTGGCGAGCTGCGCCTTGGCGGCGTCGATGTCGGCGACCTGGCGGATGAGGTCCTCATTGCGCGACTCGAGCTGGGACTCCTCGTCGATCGCGTCGAGATTGACGTTGCCGAGACGGCGGATCTCTTCGCGGAGCGCCTCGGCCTCGCGCTGCGCGGCGTCGCGGTCGAGCGCGACGAAGCCCGGCTCCTCGCGATGGGAGCGGTGAACGACGTAGGCCGTGCCCAGATCGAGCTCGAGCTCCGCGAGCGTCCTGTCCATCAAGGTCTCGCGGCGCACTTCGAGCTCGCGCAGGGCGATCTCCACCCCGCCGTGCTCGCGCTCGACGGCGGTCAGCGCCTCGCGGGCCTCGACGAGCGCGGCGTTGGCGGCGCCGACCTCTCCATCGGCCTCGCGCAGCCTGGCGGACGCGGCGTCGAGGCTCTCGCCGATCTCGGCGCAGCGCGCCTGCGCCGCGGCGATCGCCCGCTCGGACTCCGCGATCGCCTCGCGCAGCCGCTCGGCCTGCTCCGCCCGGCGGGCGACCTGCGCCCGTGCGTGCTCCGCATGGCGGAGCGACTCTTCGATGCGGTGGCCGAGGTGGCGGCGCTCCCGGCGTCCCTGCTCGAGCGCCTCGTTGGCCTGCGTCGACGCGATCCTCGCCTGCGCGTGACGCTCCGCCGCCGCCCCGGCCTCGGCGCGGAGGCGGTCATGCTCGGCGCGGAGCGACGCGGCCTCCTCTGCCTGCTCCGAAAGGAGCCGTCCGAGCGACTCGACCCGTTCGAGCAGCGTGCGCCGCTCGGCCTCGATCGACTCGGCATGGCGCAGCGACTCGACGCACTCCTCACCGACGCGGCCGAGCTCGCGGAGGAGCCGCGCCGCCTCCGACTCGTGGCGCTGGAGCGCGTAACGAGCCTCGACCGCCATCCGACGACTCGCCTGAAGCCGTTCCGCCACGTCGAGCTGGAGCCGGCGGCTCTCCTCGCTTTCCGCGGCGACCTGAGACGCCTCGAGATCGAGGCGGCCGATCTCCGACTCCAGCCGCCGCATCGCGGCGCGAAGTTCCGCCATCTCGGCCTCGCGGGCGAGCCAGCCTGGCGTCGCGCCGGAGGCGGCGCCCGCAGCGCCATTCCGCCCCGGCTCGCCGGCGATGCTCGTCCGGCCGTCGGCCTCGAGGACGTCGCCGCGGCGCGTCACGAAGCGGCAGCCGGCGAGCGGCCCGGCCGCGAGCAGGATCGCCGACTCGAGGCGGTCGACCAGGTACGTCGATCCGAGCAGGCGTTCGAGAAGCTCGCTCGCGTCGGGGCTCACGTCGACGAGGTCGAGGACGCGGCAGACGCCCGTCGGAAGGGGGGACGAGCGAGGCGCGCGGAGCGCCTCGTCGCCGCGGCCTGACGGAGCCTGCGCGGTTGCGGAGCCTCCGGGAACCTCGAGCAGGTGCAGCGGCGCGAACGCCGCGCGCCCCGGGAGCGCCCGCAGCGCCGCTTCGAGCGGCGCGAGGTCGCCGAGCCGATCGACGACGAGCAGCTCGAGATGGCCGCCGAGCGCCGCCTCGACGATCGCCGCGTGCTCGCGCCCGACGGAGAGCATGTCGCCGAGCATGCCGCGGATCCCGGGGAAGCGGTCCGGCGCGGCGAGCACGGCCCGGACCGACGCGCCGAGCCCTTCACCTGCGGCCCGCATCTCCTCGAGGAGGCTCAGCCTCGAGCCGACTGAGGCGACCTCCTGCCGCTTTCGCGTGAGCTCCGCGACGACGCGCCCGTGCCGGTCGCCGAGGGCGGCGGCTGCGGCGCTGTGCTCCTGCATGCTCCGCTCGAGGCGCAGCGCCTCATCGAGCTCGACGCGCTCGCCGACGAGCGCGGTCAATCGTCGGCAGCGGACGCCGTCGAGCTCGGCCCGCAGCGGATCGACGCGGGCGCGGAGCCGCTCAGCCGCCTCGCGCTGATGGCGGGCCCGCTCATCGAGGGACTCGCACCGGGCGACCGCCTGCGAGCGCTGGCGCTCGATCGAGTGCGCGGCGTCGCGGCGTCGCTCCGCCTCGTGCTGCGCTTCGATCGAGCGTCGTTCGAGATCCGACCGCTCGCGCGCGATCCGCTGCGCCGCGGCCTCCGCCTCTCCGCAGGCGTCCTGCACGGCGGCGAGCGCGGCCTCGGCCTGGGCGAACTGCACCCGCAGCGCGGCGAGCTCCGCTTCGAGCGCGGCGAGGCGTGCGGCCTCCTCGGAGGCATGCGCCTCGCCCTCCGCGAGGTTCCGGGCGTTGAGATCGCGAAGCTGCCCGGCGTGCCGTCCGGCGGCGGAGGCGTCCTGTCGGCGCGACTCGAGATCGCGCACCGCGTCGAGGAGCTCCTGCCGCGCGATCTCGGCCTGCTGCCTGGCCTCTTCGCGCTCGATCACTTCGGCGCGGGCTGCGCCGCGGCGCCGGTCGATCGACTCGAGCCTCGTCCCCGCCTCGTGGAGGGCGCAGACGATCTCGTGGAACTGGTCGAGGGCGAGGTCGGTGCGGAGCGTGCGCCGCTGCGCATCGAGCGACTGAAAGCGCCGCGCCTTCTCGGCCTGGCCGCGGACGATCCGCAGGCGGCGCTCCGTCGCCGAGAGCTGTTCGCGCACGACGGCGAGGCTGGCCTCGGCCTGCTCGAGCCGCCGGGCCGACTCCAGCTTGCGGGCCTTGAAGCCCGCGATGCCCGCGGCTTCCTCGAGGATCTCGCGGCGCTCGATCGGCTTGGCGCGGAGCAGCGCATCGACCTTGCCCTGCTCGATGATGCAGTACGCGTCGATGCCGATGCCGGTGTCGAGGAAGAGCTCCCTGACGTCGCGAAGCCGGACCTTCCGTCCGTTGATCAGGTACTCGCTGCGTCCGTCGCTGTAGAGTCGGCGCGTGACGTCGACCTGATCCGCATCGACGGGCAGGAGGCGGCGCGGCGGGGCGGCCGAGACCGCGCCGATCACGGACTCCCCGGGCGCCGGGACCGCAGCCGGCTCGATCGGATTCTCGAAGCTCAGCGTCACCGACGCCTGGCCGAGCGGCTTGCGCGTGGCGCTGCCGGCGAAGATCACGTCGAGCATCGCGCCGCCGCGGAGGCTCTTCGCGGAGCGCTCTCCGAGCACCCACTTGATCCCGTCGACGACGTTGCTCTTGCCGCACCCGTTGGGACCGACGATGCCGATGATCGGCTCGTCGAAGCGGAACTCGGTGGGGTTCGCGAAGCTCTTGAAGCCCGCGAGGGTGACCTTCGAAAGCCGCATGGGCCGCGCCTCCTTGCTGGCCGGACGGTGCGCCGGGCAGGTCTTCGGGCGGCCGACCCCGTCCGTAGGGTCGGTCAACGCGGGACTATACCACCCCTTGGGTCGACCGCGGGCTTTCGCGTCGCCGGGTCGGCGAGCGGAGCGAGGCTTCCATCGTCGAGCGACGCGGGCGTCATGCCGTCGTCGACTTCGAGGAAGTCGAAGTCCGGATCGCCGAACTCCGGCCGTTCGATCGGCGCGGTCTCGGCCTCAAGCTTGAGGATCGCGGCCATCAGGCGGTCCTGCTCGGTCTTGAAGTCGACCCGGAGCACCTTGGCCCGGACCATCTCGTAGAGCAGGCCGACCACCTCGCCGTAGGCGAGGTCGAGACCCGGCCGCGGGTCGTCGACGCCGGAGCGCCTCGCGAGGAACCGGATGAAGCCGACCAGGTCCGTCGGGGCGTCGACGATGATCCGGTCGGACTCCGGCGTCGCGCGGTAGAAGACCTCGATGTGGTCGTCGCCGTGATCGCCCTTCATCAGGATCCGGCCCGACCAGATCTGGAGAGTCAGCGGAAGCTCGATGCGGACGGGCTCGTTCGCCGCCACGGCGATGCGGGGCGTCCCCGACTGCGAAACGAAGAGGGTCGGGGCGACTGAGGGGCCGGTCCAGAGCTCGAACTTCGAGCCGACGCGCTCCATGCTGATCGCCGGATCGAGCCGCGTGCCCAGCGCCGCGAAGGCTGCGGCGCGAATGTCGACGTCGCGGTCCTGGAGCAGGTCCTTCAGGGCCTTGTCGATCCGCGGATCGACGCCGAGGTCGGTCAGAAGCTCGATCGCCGCCAGACGCGACTCCTCGTCCTTCGAGTTGGCCATGTCGATCAGGTGCGGCACGACGAGCCGATCGTTGAGCCGGGCCCCCGCGCGGAGCGCCGCCAGCCGCGGCGACTCCTCGGGATACGTGTAGAGCTCCTGGAGCATCGGGATCGTGCGGACCCCGAGCGCCTGCCAGCGCCACGAGGCCGCCTCCGACTCCGCAGGGGTCGCGAGCAGGGCGCGGCGGACCTGAAGCGCGACCAGCTCCGGTGCGTCGAGGCTCAGCGTGGTGTGGCGCATCAGCTCGATGAACTCGCGCGTCCGCGTGCGATAGGAGGGGGGGATCCAGATGCGCACGGACTCGTCGTTCTCGCCTCTCGCCGCCGCGCCGTCCTGTCCCGGCTCGCGCGGGAAGTTGGAGTTGATCGCCGTCTGGAGCGTGGCGCTGCGGTTGTGGCTGGGGGTGTACAGCCGCAGCTTCAGCGGCATGTCGCGCTTCACCGTGCCGCCCTCGAGGATCCGTCCCGAGAGCCGCGACTGGGTCATTCCCGCCCGCGGCTCGACGAAGGGATTGACGAAGATCGGTCCCTTCGCCGTCGCGAGGACCGTCGCCTGTCGATTGCCCGAGGAGAGCTGTCCCGGTCGAAGGTCGCAGGTGTAGAGCCGTCCGCCCTCGAGGCTCGTCGTCGTGGTTCCGGCGGCGACGTACACGCGCACGTCGAATGGCGTTCCTCGCGGCGAGCCCGCGGGGATGATCCCCTCGACGGCGACGACGGCCGTGTCCATCGAGTCGAGAAGCTCCTCGGGCGAGAACTCGTCGAAGGGCGGCAGGCCGATGCCCTTGCGGCCCATGTCCTGAAGCATGAACGCGCGGACGTCCGCGGGCAGCGCCCGCGAGCCCGTCCCCCGAAGCCCGACGACAAGCCCGAAGCCGCGGACGATCACGTCGCGATAGCCGAGCACCACGGCTTCCGAGGCGACGGTCCCGCGCATGATCTGCGGAACCTCGACCTCGATGGGTCGACGCTCCGGCCGCTCGAGCCGGATCGGCTCGGGACGTCGATCCACGCGCTCGACGCTGTCGCACGAACCCAGCGCGAGAGACGCGCAGGCGAGGAGGATGATCCGAAGTCGATGCATGGGTGTCGCGTGCGTTCGGGCGGCGTCGCGAGCGTCGCGGCGCCTCCTTTGCGGGCGCTCTGGGCACCGGGGAGGGGCGCAGCCCCGGGTGCGAAGGCTCCGATGGCGCCCCCGGCGCCCGCGACCGAGGGGAGGGCCGGAGCGAGTGGGCGCTGCCGGAGTCGAACCGGCGACCGTCGCCATGTAAGGGCGATGCTCTGGCCTCTGAGCTAAGCGCCCGACGGGCCCTCGACGGGAACCGGCGCATGCTATCCGAATCGGCGCGTGGCGCCGAGACGCCCGTTCGGTAGGATGCCCCTCCGACTCGGTCCCCGCGGCCCGTGAGGGCGGGATCGTCGGCCGCGGCGCTGACGTCGAGGGGACCCGGGCCGTTCCACGTTCGGAAGGAGCACAGGACATCATGACGGACCATCGATCCGGCTGGACGCGAGGCGGGAGCGCCTCCGTGAGACTCGGGGTCTTGGCGCTGGCGGGGCTGCTCGCGAGCAGCGCCTCCGCGGGGATCGCGAACGACGAGTGCACGGGGGCGATTCCCATCGGCCTCGGCGACACTCCGTTCTCGACGGTCGGCGCCACGACCAGCGCGGCGCCGCTCCCCGTCGACTGCGACAAGGGCTTCGGCCTCGCCTTCGTCAACGACATCTGGTTCTCGTTCGTCGCCCCCAAGGACGGCGTCCTGACCGTCTACACCTGCAATCAGGCGAGCTACGACTCCCGGCTCGCCGGCTACGGCGGCACCTGCGCCAACCTTCAGTTCGAGGGCTGCAACGACGACGGTCCCGGCTGCGGACTGACGTCCCTGATGGACATCTTCACGTTCGGCGGCCAGACCTACTACATCCGCGTCGGCGGGTTTTCCGGCAGCGGCACCGGAACGCTCACCCTCACCTACGACGGCTTCGAGCAGAGCTGCCCGCCCTCGGATCACGACTGCTACTCGACCGGCGGGCCCGGCTGCACGGACGAGGAGTGCTGCCTGATCGTCTGCGAGCTCGACCCGTTCTGCTGCCAGGTCGCGTGGGACGGCATCTGCGTCGGCGAGGCGTTCGACTTCTGCGGCGCCCCGCCCTGCGACTGGTCCTGTCCGCTCGGCGCGCTGATCGAGCCCGAGCCCTGCGGGTTCGACACCAACGGCGGATGCAACTCCAACCCGCCGATCTTCACGGCGATCGCCTGCGGAGACACCTTCTGCGGCACCAACTGGGCCTCGGGCGGCTTCCGCGACACGGACTGGTATCAGCTCGTGCTCCCGAGCCTCCAGGAGATCACCTTCTCCGTCGAGACCACGCTGCCGATCGTGATCGGCCTCGTGAACACCGGCGGCGTCCCGGACTGCGCCATCGCCACCGCGCTGACGCCCTTCGCGGTCGCTCCGTTCTGCGGCGAGG
Source organism: uncultured Planctomycetia bacterium (assembly GCA_937871505.1). GTDB lineage: Bacteria > Planctomycetota > Phycisphaerae > Phycisphaerales > SM1A02 > CALMPF01. The sequence continues at coordinate 9,312 of CALMPF010000071.1, forward strand.
CGAGCTTCAGCCGCTGCCTCGAGCCGGGGACCTACTGGCTCTTCGTCGGCGCCAACGGCTTCGACGGGTTCCCCTGCGGCAGCGCCAACGACTACACGGTCACGCTGGTATGCAGCGGGCAGCCCTGCCAGCTCCCGGGCCCGCCCAACAACAACTGCGCCGACGCCTCGCAGGCCTTCGACGGGCCCAACCCCTTCACGACCATCGATGCGACCACGGATGGGCCGCCGCTGCCCCCGGAGTGCAACGAGGGCTTCGGGCTCGCCTTCGTCAATGACGTCTGGTTCGAGTACGTCGCGACGCAGACGAGCGTGGTGACGATCTCGACGTGCAACACCGCGACCTTCGACACCCGCCTGGCGCTCTACGAGGGCACCTGCGGGGCGCTCGACCTGATCGCCTGCAACGACGACGCCGCAGGCTGCGGGCTCACGTCGCTGCTTCAGGCTCCGGTCTTCGAGGGCCAGACCTACATCATCCGCATCGGCGGCTTCGCAGGCTCGGGCACCGGCACGCTCAACATCTTCTACGGAGCGCCTCCGGGACTGCCCAATGACGACTGCGACGACGCCATCGAGATCCTCGACGGCACCACCCCCTTCGTCACGTCCGGCGCGACGACCGACGGTCCGCCGCTGCCCGCGGGGTGCAACGAGGGCTTCGGCCTCACCTTCGTCAATGACATCTGGTACTTCTACACCGCGACGTGCACCGGCACGCTCACCGTCTCCACCTGCGGCGCCGCGACGTACGACACGCGCCTGGCCGCGTACACCGGCGCCTGCGGGGCGCTGGACCTCGTGGCATGCAACGACGACGGCCCGGGCTGCCCGGGGTTCACGTCGATCATGAACGTCCCGGTGGTCTGCGGAACGACGTACCTCATCCGCGTCGGCGGCTTCGGCGGCTCCGGTTCGGGGACGCTGACCCTGACCTGCGCGGGCAAGCCCTGCGCGCCCGACTGCCCGAGCGACCTCACCGGCGACGGTGTCGTCGATGGCGCCGATCTCGGGATCCTGCTCGGCTTCTGGGGCGCCTGCCCGGGCTGCGCGGCGGACTTCAACGGCGACGGCGTCGTCGATGGCGCCGACCTCGGCGTGCTCCTCGGAAGCTGGGGAGACTGCTGAGCAGGCGATCGCGCGATCGAGGGATCCGACGCCGAGGCGTGGGCCGCTCGGACAGCCGTCCGGCGCGCTCCTGACCTCGGGGTGCGGAGAGACCTCGGTGCCGCGCGATCCAGCCGGCATCGGCCCCCCCATCCCTCGCGGGATCGGGGGGCTTTTCATGCGCCGAGGCGCTCCGACCTCGGATGCGGCGGGCGCGATGCGGCGCGGCGGCACCGGCTCCCCGCGGTGCGCCGGAGTCCGGTGCGGCTCGACGCGGGCTTCCCGTACGATCGCCCTCGGATGGCGGCGGCACACGATCCTCAGCAGGACGCCGGCGGCGAACCCGGCCGGGCCCCCGCGCGAGCGCCGGACGGGGCGTCGGCGAGCGCTCGCGAGTCCGCCCGCGGGCGGGGCGAGCTCGCTGCGCTCCGCGCCGCGCAGGTCTTCTCCGACGACCTGCCCATCGCTGCGCGGCGCGCCGAGATCGCCGCGGCGATCCGCGATCACCAGGTCGTCGTCGTCTGCGGCGAGACCGGCTCCGGCAAGACGACCCAGCTTCCGCGCATCTGCCTCGCGATGGGCCGCGGCGCCGACGGGATGATCGGGCACACGCAGCCGCGCCGGATCGCGGCCCGCAGCGTCGCGGCCCGGGTCGCCCGCGAGATCGCGGGAGATGGCGGCGGGTCCGACGCGTCGCGGCTGGTCGGCTGCGCGATCCGGTTCGACGATCGCACCGGACCCGAGACCGTCGTGAAGCTCATGACCGACGGCATCCTCCTCATGGAGACCCGCCGTGACCGGCTGCTGCGGCGCTACGACACGATCATCATCGACGAGGCGCACGAGCGCAGCCTCAACATCGACTTCCTGCTCGGATACCTCAAGGGGATCCTCCCGCGCCGCCCCGACCTGCGCGTGATCATCACGTCGGCGACGATCGATCCCGGCCGCTTCGCCGGGCACTTCGACGACGCGCCGGTGATCGAGGTCTCCGGGCGGATGTACCCGGTCGAGGTGCGCTGGCGTCCGCCGACGCCGCAGCCGGGCGAGGACGAAGATGCCGCGATCGCACGGGCGCTGCTCGATGCCCTCGACGAGCTCTTCGCTGAGCCGCGCGGCGCCGACACCGCGGGCGCGGGGGGCGGCGCGCGGGGTCGGCGCCCTCCGGGCGACGTGCTCGTCTTCCTCCCCGGCGAGCGCGAGATCCGCGAGGCCGCGGAGTCGATCCGCGGCCGCGTCGGTCCTTCGGTCGAGATCCTCCCGCTCTACGCGCGGCTCTCGGCCGAGGAGCAGGACCGCGTCTTCGCGCAGCACGCCGGGCGTCGCGTCATCCTCGCGACCAACGTCGCCGAGACCTCGCTGACGGTTCCCGGCATCCGCTTCGTGATCGACGCCGGTCTCGCCCGGATCGGTCGCTTCAGCGCCCGGCAGCGGATCCTGCGCCTTCCGATCGAGCCGATCTCGCAGGCGAGCGCGAAGCAGCGCGCGGGCCGCTGCGGCCGGGTCGAGGCGGGCATCTGCGTGCGGCTCTACGACGAGGAGGCCTTCACGCGGCGCCCCGCCTTCACCGATCCGGAGATCCTCCGCACCAGCCTCGCTTCCGTGATCCTCCAGATGAAGGTGCTGCGGCTGGGCCCCATCGAGCACTTTCCCTTCATCGATCCCCCGGGGGCCCGCGCCATCGCTGCGGGCTACGAGACGCTTCAGGAGATCGGCGCCCTCGACGCGGCGGGGGCGCTGACCGAGACGGGACGGATGCTCGCGCACTTCCCCATCGATCCGCGGCTCGGACGGATGATCCTCGAAGGCGTCCGCGAGGGGTGCCTCGCCGAGGTGCTCGTCGTCGCCGCCTTCCTCGCCGTGCAGGACCCGCGCGTGCGGCCGGGAGATCGCCAGGGCGAGGCGGACCTTGCGCACGCGCGCTTCCGGCATCCCGCGAGCGACTTCGGGAGCATCCTGCGCCTCTGGGACGCGTGGCAGGGGAAGCTCGCCGAGGCCGCCGCGGGAACCATCTCCGCCAACGCGGCGCGGCGCTGGGCGCGCGACTCGTTCCTCGCGTACATCCGCCTGCGCGAGTGGCAGGACGTGCACGGCCAGCTCGCGCGCCTCGCGCAGCGTCTCGTCGGAGGCGGCGCTGGGGCGGCACCGCCGCGCACCGAGCGCCGCCGGCGCCGGAGGAAGGCGGGCGGCCGGCAGACGCCGTGACGCCGATCCGCCGCGGGCAGGGCGCCTCTTCGAGGCCTCGTCGGTGCGATCCTGTCCGCTCGTCCGCAGCCCGAACGACTTTCGCCACAGGCTGCTACGTCCACGACGCCAGCAGGGCGCCGAGATCGGCGCCGTCCACGACGCCGTTGCAGTCGAAGTCGGCCGGGCAGACGGCGCTGCACGGGCCCCAGCCGCCCAGCAGGATGCCCAGATCGGCGCCGTTGACGAGACCGTCGTGATTGAGGTCGTAGACCAAGGGCGCCGTGCTCCCGGGCGCGGCGTACATCGCAGCGACCTGCGCGCAGGAGAGCGTGCTGTCGTAGATCTGAACGTCGTCGAGGAGGCCGGTGTACGCGCCCGCCGTCCCGCCGCCGACGCTCACCCCGCCGAAGAGGAGCTGCGATGCCGTCGCCGCGATCGGGTTCGCCGCGCCGGTCGCTTCGGCAAGGCCGCCGTCGATGTAGAGCGACTTCACGGCGCCGCCGTCGACGGTTGCGACGACGAAGTGCCACTCGCCATCCGTGACGGCGGTCGTCGAGATGATCTCGCCGCCGCAGGAGTTCGAGGTGTAGAACGTCGTCCGGTTCGGCGCCCCGTAACAGCCGCCGCTGACGTTGACGAAGACGATCCAGCCGTTGTTGAAGCCCGCCGTGTGCTTGGAGACGGGCAGGTGCTCCGGCGTCGAGGTCGCCGCGGGCTTCATCCAGAACGCCACCGAGAAGTCGGTGTTCCCCGCGAACTCGAAGACGTTCCCGAGGGTCACATGGTCGTTCGTCGCCAGTGCGAAGGAGAGGGCGTTGCCGATCTTGCCGGGCACGAACGCGGCGTTCCCGACGATCGTCCCGTCGTTCGGCCCGACGACGTCGTGAACGATCGATCCCCCGGCCTCATCCATCGGCCAATGCCCGACGAGGTCGCCGCGGAGCGGGCCGGCAATGCCGCCGAGGCCCAGTGCGGCCGCTGCGGCGACCGCGGCGCAGCGGGGCAGCGCGAGAAGGTCCCGTGTCCTGAGAATCGACCAGCGGTTGCGGTGCGTGAAGGTGTGCATGGCAGTGTCAACTCCTGGCGCGGACGGATGCCGCGGCGATCGGCTCGGAGCGCTGGCCGGCGCTGCCGCTCCGAGCGTCCGGGCGGGAACCCGGACCGTCGTGCGGCGGCGGGACGCGCAGGGTGCGGCGCCGCAGCAGCGCCCGTCGGCCCGCGGGCGAAGGGCACTCTACCACGGCGATGGGAGCGGTCCAAGAAATCGCAGAGAACGCGCAGGAGCGAGACGTCCGGATGGAGTCCGGAAGCGGGGATCGTCGCAGGCAGCTTCGCGGGCTTCCGGCCTTCAGCGCATGTTCACGCGGGGCGTCGCGGTTGCACCTCATCCGCCATCCGCGGAGGGCGCCAGCGCCGCCTCGATCGCGGCGAAGACTGCGTCGGCGTCGTCGGGGTCGGTGGCGAGTCCGCGGACGATGCCGTCGCGCACGCCGAGGAGGACCGGAGTCTGAAGGACGTAGAACGGGCCATCAGGAAGCCGGTGCATCCGGAAGGGAGCGTCGGGCAGCGGGAGGTCGCGCGCGGGGTCGTTCTCGGGGACGCGGACGAGGATCGTGCGCGCGGCGTGGTCGGGGGCGATGAAGACCTCGATCAGCTCGTGGCAGTGCTCGCAGTCGCCGCGATAGAAGACGACCAGCCACGGCTCTTCCTCGATCGTCCGAGGCAGCGGTCGGCTGATCTGAAGGGCGAGATCGAGCTCGCGGAGCGGCTTGCCGAGGAGCCTCCGGAAGTCCGGGGCGTAGGTGCTGACCAGCGCGGGAGGCGGGGGCCACGCGGACGGAGCGGGGCGCGCTGCGGGAGGCGCGGTGTCCCTTTCCGCGGCGCCGCGGGGCGCATCGGTCGGAGCTGCCGCGGCCGCCGCTGCGTCGGTGACCGGAGCCGCCTCGGCCGACGCCGCTGCGGCCCGCTGGGCCTCTCCGACGATCGCGAGGGCCGCTTCGATTCCGGGGGCGTCGGCGGGATCGGTGACCAAGGCCCGGACCGTGCCCTCGGCGACCGCAAGCATCACCGGCGTCTGGAAGACGTAGAACGGGCCATCGGGCAGGACGGCGCGCTGGAAGGGCTCGTTGGGCAGGGGGTGGTCGAGCGCGGGGTCGTTCTCGGGAACGCGGATGAGCAGCGTGCGCTCGGCGATGGCGCCGGCGAGGTTCGTCTCGATGAGGTCGTGGCAGTGCTCGCAGTCGCCGCGGTAGTAGACCACGACCCAGCCGCCGCTGTCGAGCTTCGGAAGCGGGCGGCTGGCGATGAGCGCGAGATCGTGGCTGCGCAGCGGCGTGCCGATCCAGGTCGCGAAGTTCGGCGCATAGGTCGAGACGAGCGCCGGGGGCGCTGGCCACGGGGGCGGTCCGGCAGCGGGCGCGGCGCTGCTGGACGCGCCTCCCGATCGGGCGACGCCGCCAGTCCCCCCGCTCGTCCAGTCATCGTGCTGCTCCTCCCAGGCCGGCTGCGGGGGCAGCGGGCGATTGGGAATGCCGTAGGCGAGCGCTGCGCCGAGCGCGGCGCCGATGGCCGCGAGCAGCGCCGACGCTCCGCCGCGCGGAACGGCGAAGGCCCGCGCCGGGAAGATCAGCACGCCGAGGAGCATCGCCGCATCGATGGCGAGCACGACCTTGGGAGGCGGGCCCGAGGCGCCGAAGCAACCGCAGGCCGCCGCGCCGGAGAGGATGACCCCGGTCAGCACGAGCACGAACATCGTGAGCGTGAAGATCGCGGCGAGCCGCGCGAGGCGCGGGACGAAGAACATGATCGCGACGAGGAGGAACTCGGTGGCGATAAGGAAGCGCAGCGTCTGCTCGATGAAGATGCCGCGGTCCGCGACCCCGATCGCGTTGGCGATCCAGAACGCGGTGTCGCGCACGGGGGGCGGCAGGAGGTTCGGATTGCGCTCCGCCAGCTTGAACCCGGCGCCGGCGAGAACCCAGAGCGGCACGATCACCCGGGCGAGGAGCGTCCCGATGATCGCCACCGTCGATGACCGGCCCGAGGCTGCGCGATCGGAGGAGCTGAGGGCGGCATCACGATCGCGGTCGTAGGCGTCGGCGGTCATGCGTGAGGTCTCGGGGTCGGTCGGGCGAGCGGCCGGAGCGCGGTCGCTCAACTGGCTGCGCTGTCGGGTCGGCTGCGCCGGACTCGCGGGTCCGGGTCGTTGATCTGGTTTCGCTCGGCCGACCGTCTCGATGCGGGGTCATCGAACGTCCGCCCGAGACGGAGCGCGGCGAGTGGCGTCGCTCCGGCGGTCGGAGAACAAGCCGCGGCCGGCCGCTATTCCGTCGCCCCGCCCGACGGGGGCCTCGTCGCCGCGATCGGGGGGGCGTCCATGGGGGCGGAGCAGGCAGCTCCGACCGGCCGGAGAGGCGAGCCGGGCCCGACAGGCGCGCCGGGCTCGATGGGCTCGAGCGCCTCGCAAAGCAGATGGAGAAGCACCTGATGCGCCTCCTGAACATGCGCCGAGTCCGCCACGGGAACCACGACGGCGTGGTCGCAAAGGGCGTGGGCGGGTCCTCCGTCGCCGCCGAGGAACCCGACGGTCATCGCCCCGAGCGCGCGGGCGGCTTCGAGCGCGCGGAGGATGTTCGGGCTGCGCCCCGAGGTCGAAAAGGCCACCAAGGCGTCGCCGGGCCGGAGGAGCGCCCGGGCCTGCCGCGCGAAGACCTCCTCGAAGCCGAAGTCGTTGGCGATGCAGGTCAGCGCGGTCGGATCCGCGGCGAGGCAGGCTGAGCGCAGTCCGGAGCGCGCCGAGCGATAGCGGCCGAGCAGCTCCTCGCTGAGGTGCAGCGCTTCTGCGGCCGAGCCGCCATTGCCGCAGGTCGCGATCAGACCGCCCGCCCTGATCGTCCCGACGAGCGCGTCGATGCACGCCGCGATCGTCGCGGCGTCGCGGCGAAGCGCTTCAAGCGCCGCGATGGAGCCTGCGATGCGGCGCTTGATCAGTTCCGTCGTCGGGTTCATGGTCCTGAGGAGGGCGGCGGGAGAGGGGGCTCGATCCGGGGCTGGCGCAGGTGGCTCGGACTCGGTCGGCGCGTCATCGAGTCGACCATCGGGACATCAGCGCATCAGCGCACGGCGATACGCCTGCTGCGCCGCCGGGCCGGACTTGTTGACCATCTGGCGCACATGCTCGGGAACCATCCGCAGCTCCGGGTCCTGGATCAGGCGCCCCAGCGCCGAGTCGCGCTCGACGGCCCAGAGCCGGAACTGCTGCTCGAGCTCGTGCCGCGAGAAGCGCGAGAGCGGATCGCCGAGACCCGACTGCGCGACCGCCCAGTCGAGGAGCTTCTCGAACGGATTGAACCGGTAGAGCTTGAGCAGGAACTCGAGGCGCCGCGTCGCCGGAACGAACGGGTCGCTCACGATCGCGGGAAGCTCCGTCATCGCATCCTCGGGACGGCGCTTGGAGATCTGCCCGAGCCAGCCCGTCTCGCCGCTGACCTCGCGCTCGGCGAGCGTTCCTCCGCGGAGCTCGTCGGAATCGGCTGCGGGCTCGATGCGCTCGAGCCCGGCCACGCTGGAGAGCAGGGTCTTGAGACCGGCATTGGAGAAGCGGATCCAGAGGCGCTGGTCGGGCTTGCCGCGCGACGAGACGGTCTCGACGCGCTGCACCGTGCCCTGACCCCACTCGGGGCGCTGCGGATGCCGCAGGAGTTCGCCGGCAGTGAAGGGCGTGTAGGTCATGAAGAAAAGGAGGGGCGATTCCGTCCGGATGGCAGAACACCCGGATCGCGTCCGCTGTGGTCCGGCGCTTCGCGAGAGCCCGAGACGGCCGGGCAGGGGCGTTCCTGGGCAGCCGATGAACGCGACCTCCGCGTCGCAGAGAGCGCGGGGGACGTCGAACGATCCCTGGGGGCCCCGCTGGAACGCGACCCGAGCGACGCGCTCGGGGCAAGTGCAGGGATGCCCTGCGAGGGCGCCATCCGCCGCCGAGCGACGGTCGTCACTGGCGGCTTCGACGGCGTCGCACGCGACGGGCCGGGAGGCTCCGGGCTGCTAGACTCGCCGCGAGTGTATCCAACGCAGCAGAGTGCGGCGCGGGCGGGTGCGGGGGAGGCGCCGCAATCGAAGCGGGAGCAGGAAGTTGGGGCGCCTGCGGGAGGGGCAGCGCACGCGGGAGAGCGTCCACCCTTTCGAGAATCGACCGACGCCGCGGTGGGCGAACCGGCCGGACCCGCGGTCGGCGAACGCCCGCCCGAGGCGAGTGCCCCCGGTCTGCCGGTGGCCGAGCGTCAGGTCTCCGCCCCGGATCGACAGGCGGCCGGGCTCCTTCGGGTCGCGTTCATCGGCGACATCGTCGGGGCTCCGGGGCGACGCGTGCTTCAGCAGCAGCTCCCCGCGCTGCGCGAGCGCTTCACGCCGGATGTCGTCATCGCCAACGCCGAGAACGTCCGCGCCGGAAGCGGGATCACCCCGGAGCTCTACGACGCGCTCCGGGCGGCGGGGATCGATGCGATCACGCTCGGCGATCACTGCTATCGCGACCGGCGCGTGCTCGGCATTCTCGAGCGCCCCGAGGAGCCGATCGCCCGTCCCGCGAACCTCGCCGATGGCGCGCCGGGCCGCCGCGTCATCCGCGTTCCGCTTCCGAGGCACCCAGGAGAGGGCGGCGCGGCGCGCAGCCTCTTCATCATCACGGTGCTCGGTCGGATCTACTTTCCGCTCCCGGCCAACGACCCCTTCGCCACCGTCGACGCCCTCCTCGCCGCGCTGCCGGAGCGTCGGCCGATCGTGATCGTCGAGGCCCACATGGAAGCGACGAGCGAGAAGGCGGCGCTCGCCCATCACCTCGACGGACGCGTCGCGGCGGTGCTCGGCACCCACACCCACGTGCCGACGGCGGATGCGCGGATCCTCCGAGGCGGCACTGCGTTCATCACGGATGTCGGCATGTGCGGTCCGTACGACACCATCATCGGCCGCGATGCCGCGAATGTGCTCCGCCACATGACCACGGGCGTTCACGTGCCGTACGAGCTCGGCGAGGGCGGCGAGGCGCTCTGCGGCGCGGTGCTCGAGATCGATCCCGGATCGGGGCTGGCGCGCTCCATCGAGCGCGTGGAGCTGCGCGCCGACCGGCGAGCGGCGCCGTTTCGGTGAGGGAGCGGGAGTCGAAGCGAGCCGCCGCGGTGCATGACCGCTTCCGCGGCCGCCTTCGCCGCGCGGCCACCGTCGATGCGCGAACGTCCCGGCCGCATCCGGCGGTCCGCCGCACGCTCCGCCACGTCCGCGCCGGACCCGGGCCGCGCCGCTCCCGAGCGCTCGGCGCGCAGGCGGTCGCCGGAAGCGAGTCCGCTGGAGCGGGAGCGGCCGGGGCCATCCGCTCACCCGCGATCGCGGAATCGGTCCTCCACCCGCGCCGCCGCGCGGCCGAGGCCGCTGCTTGACAAGGCGGGGCGCCGGGCCGGACACTCCCGCAACTCCCGCTCGTTCGGTCGCTCCGTTGCCGCCCGACGTCCGCTCGGGTTCTCCCCGACGCGCCATGAACCACCGCTCGAACTCCGTCGCCGCCGCTGTACGAACCCGGCGCCGCGTTCCCCTCAGCCAGATCGTCGTCGCGCTCCTCGCCGGGGCGACCGCCTTCACCCCCCTCGCTGCCTGCAAGCGGATCGACCAGATCATGCGGCGGCTCGAGCACAGCCAGGCAAAGTCGCCGGAGCCGCCGGCGATTCCCGTGGAGGTCGCCACCGTGGGCACGCGGCACGTCGACGTCTACGGCACCTGGGTCGCGACGATCACCGGGTCGGTCGACGCCGCCATCCGTCCGCGCGTCAGCGGCTACCTCCTGTCGCGCAACTACGAGGAGGGGAGCTTCGTTCGCTCCGGGGCGCTGCTCTTCGAGATCGACCCGCGTCCCTTCACCGCGGCGCTGGACCAGGCGCGGGCCACGCTGGCCCGCAGCCAGGCCGAGCAGGCCAAGACGCAGCTCGACGTCGATCGATACACGCCGCTGGTCGCCAAGCGCGCTGTCAGCCAGCAGGAACTCGACGACGCCATCGGCAACAACAACGCCAACCTCGCCCAGATCAAGGCCAACGAGGCGATGGTCGTCGACGCTGAGCTGAACCTCTCCTTCACGAGGGTGATCGCTCCCATCGACGGCATCATCGGGATGGCCAACGCCCAGATCGGCGATCTCGTCGGGCCCGCCTCGCCCGTCCCGCTGACGACGATGTCGACGCTCGATCCGCTGACGGTCTATTTCTTCCCGACCGAGCGCGAGTACCTCGCGATCGCCGAGAAGGTCGCGGCGACCGCCCCGAAGCCGATGGAGGAGCGCGAGGCGCGATATGAGCTCATCCTCGCCGACGGCAGCACCTTCGGCCAGCGCGGCACGTTCTACTTCGTCGATCGGCAGGTCGACTCGCGGACCGGGTCGATCCGCGTCGGGCTGCGCTTCCCGAACCCCGGGAACGTGATCCGCCCGGGGCAGTTCGGCAAGGTCCGCGCGGTGAAGAACTCGATCGAGGATGCGGTGGTCGTTCCCGAGCGGGCGATCGCCGACGTGCAGGGCTCCTTCCAGGTCGCGGTGGTCGGTCATGACAGCACCGTCGAGATGCGCAATGTCACGATCGGTCCGCAGGACGGCGCCGATCGCGTGATCCTCGATGGCCTCAAGGCGGGAGAGACGATCGTCGTCGAGGGGATCCAGAAGGTCCGCAGCGGGACGAAGGTCGCGCCGCAGGCGGCGAAGCCGGCGGCCCCGGCCGCGACCCCGGCGACTGGACGGAGCGGCAGCTCGCCGTCGAACCCGGGGGCCCGACCGCTGCGGCGATCGAGCTCCAGTTCCAGGGCGGGCCCGGCGCCCGGCGGCGCCTCACGCCCGACGGGAACGGGCCGCTGATGGCACGGTTCTTCATCAACCGGCCGATCGTCGCGATGGTGATCTCCATCCTCATGGTGATCGCCGGCGCCGTCAGCGTGCTGCGGCTGCCCGTCTCGCAGTTTCCCGACATCGTCCCGCCGGAGATCCAGATCCAGACGACGTACGTCGGGGCCGATGCGCTCACCGTCGAGCAGGCGGTCGCGGCGCCGATCGAGCAGCAGATCCCCGGCGTGATCGGGCTCAACTACGTCTACTCGCTCAACGCCCAGAACGGCTCCTGCACCGTGCGGGCGAACTTCGCCGTCGGCACCGACCTGAGCACCGATCAGGTGCTGACGCAGATGCGCTCCAACCAGGCGCAGGGGCAGCTTCCCCAGGCGGTCCGCAACTACGGCCTGACGGTGCTCCCCTCGACGACGTCGCCGCTGATGCTGGTGACGCTCTCCTCGCCCGACGGCAGCCGCGACGCGAAGTTCCTCGCCAACTACTCGTACATCAACCTCAACAACCCGCTGCTGCGCGTTCCCGGGATCGGCCAGGTCACGGTCTTCGGCGCGGGGCAGTACGCGATGCGGATGTGGGTACGCCCCGACACGCTCTCCGCGCGGAACGTCACCGTCGAGGAGATCACGTCGGCCGTCGAGGCGCAGAACACGGTGAACCCGGCGGGGCAGATCGGCGGCGAGCCGGTCCCGGAGGGGCAGGAGTTCACGTACACCGTGACCGCCCAGGGCCGGCTCCAGACGCCCGAGGAGTTCGGCGCCATCGTCATCCGCGTCGAGCCGGATGGGTCCCTGCTCCGGATCAGCGACGTTGCCGAGGTGGAGCTCGGATCGCAGTACTACAACCTGATCGGCCGGGTGAACGAGGCTCCGGCGGCGGTCATCGCCCTCTATCAGACGCCGGGCTCCAACGCCCTGGTGGCGGCCAAGGGCGTCCGCGCCCTGATGGAGGAGTGGTCGCAGCGCTTCCCGTCGGGAATGGTCTACGACATCGCGCTGGACACCACCGAGGCGGTCAGCGCGGGCATGGAGGAGATCGCCCACACGCTCGTCGAGGCGATCATCCTCGTCATCTTCGTGGTCTTCATCTTCCTCCAGGGCTGGCGCGCGACCCTGATCCCGCTGCTGGCCGTGCCGGTCTCCCTCGTCGGCACCTTCATTCTCTTCCCGGCGCTCGGCTTCTCGATCAACACGCTCAGCCTTTTCGGGCTGGTCCTCGCGATCGGGCTGGTGGTCGACGACGCGATCGTCGTCGTCGAGGCGATCGAGCACCACATCGAGCAGGGCCTGGCGCCGAAGGAAGCGGCGCTGAAGGCGATGAGCGAGGTCTCGGGTCCCGTCGTCGCGATCGCGCTGGTCCTTTCCGCGGTCTTCGTCCCGACGATCTTCATCCCGGGAATGACGGGCGAGCTCTATCAGCAGTTCGCCCTGACGATCGCCTGCTCGATCTGCATCTCCGCCTTCAACGCGCTCTCGCTCAGCCCGGCGCTGGGAGCGCTGCTCCTGCGCCCGCGGAAGCCGGCGCGGGGACCGCTCGGCCTCTTCTTCCGCGGGTTCAACCGGGTCTTCGGCTGGTCGACGGACCGCTACGTCTCGGTCTGCCGGCTGCTCTCGCGGAGACTGCTGCTCACCGTCGTGCTGCTCGGCGCTTCGATCTTCGGCCTCGGCGGCCTCGGCAAGCTGCTCGCGCCGGGCTTCCTCACGGACGAGGACAACGGCTACTTCTACGTCAACGTCCAGCTCCCGCCGGCCTCGTCGCTCCAGCGCAGCGACGCGATCGCCCGCAGCGTCGAGAAGATCATCCTCGGCACGCCGGGGGTCGAGTACTGCACGACCGTCGTGGGGTTCTCGCTGCTGAGCTCGGTTCAGTCGACGGACTCCGCGTTCTTCTTCATCACGCTCAAGAACTGGAAGGAGCGGACGACCCCGGAAACGCAGTACCACGCCATCATGCAGTCGATCCGCGAGCGCCTCGCGGTGATTCCGGGCGCCATCGCCTTTCCCTTCTCGCCGCCGGCGATTCCCGGCGTCGGAACCGCGGGCGGCGTCACGTTCATGCTTCAGGACCGCGCCGGGCGCGACGTCTCGTTCCTCGCCTCCAACGCCGACAAGTTCGCGGCGGCGGCCCGCGAGCGGCCCGAGATCGCCTCGATCGTCACCACCTTCTCTCCCTACACGCCCTCCTTCCGCGCGGTGGTCGAGCCCGAGCAGGTCCTCAAGCAGGGCGTGAACCTCTCGAGCCTCTACTCGACGCTGGGGACGCTCCTCGGCGGCGGGTTCATCAACTACTTCAACCGCTTCGGCCAGGTCTGGCAGGTCTACGTGCAGGCCGCGGGCGAGTACCGGACCGATCCGGAGCAGATCGGCCTCTTCGGCGTCCGGAATCGCGACGGGGATGCCGTGCCGCTGAGCGCCCTGGTCGACATGGAGCGTTCCTTCGGGCCCTCCTTCACCATGCGGTTCAACCTGTACCGCTCGGTGCAGTTCACCGTCGCGCCGCGGCCCGGCGTCTCCACCACCCAGGCGATGCGCGCGCTGGAGGCGACGTTCGCCGAGACGATGCCGAGCGAGATGGGCTACGACTACTTCGGCATGAGCTTCCAGGAGGAGCAGGCGGCCAAGGGCGTTCCTGCCTCGGCGATCTTCGCGCTCTCGTTCCTCTTCGTCTTCCTGATCCTCGCGGCGCAGTACGAGAGCTGGTCGCTTCCCTTCAGCGTGCTGCTCAGCACGCCGGTGGCGGTGATGGGCGCCTTCGCGGCGCTGCTGGTCCGCGAGCTCGAGCTGAATCTCTACGCCCAGGTCGGGCTGATCATGCTCATCGGCCTGACGGCGAAGAACGCGATCCTGATCGTCGAGTTCGCCAAGGTCGAGGCGGAGAGCGGCAAGTCGCCGCTCGAGGCGGCGCTGACGGCGGCGAAGCTGCGCCTGCGGCCGATCCTCATGACCGCGTTCGCCTTCATCCTCGGCTGCGTGCCGCTGGTGATCGCCGACGGGGCCGGCGCGGTCTCGCGCCGCGTCCTCGGCACGACGGTCGTCGGCGGAATGCTCGCGGCGTCGCTTCTGGCGATCTTCATCGTGCCGCCGCTCTTCGTCCTCGTCGAGCGCCTGATGGGACGCAAGGCCGACGACGCTCGGCCGCACGGAGAGCCTCCTCCGGCTTCCGCGGCTGCGGCGGAGACGGCCGCTCACGGCGGAGGAACGCCATGAGCAGACGATGGCGCCCGACTCTCTCGGCGCGGCCGGCTCATCGAGCTCATCGGGAGCCGCCTGCCCGCGCCGGTGCCCGCCCCCTTGCGGCCGCGATGACCTCGGCGCTCGCTGCGGCGGCCATCGCCGGCATCGCGTCCATCGGCGGCTGCATGGTCGGTCCCGACTATCGCCGCCCCGAGCTCTCGATGCCGGGCGCATTCCGCACGCTCGCGCCGGCGAGCGCGGAGGAGACCTCCATCGCGGACCTCGCCTGGTGGGAGGTGTTCGACGACCCGACGCTGGTGGCGCTGATCGACGAGGCGCTGCGCAACAACCGCGACCTCAAGGCGGCCGTCGCGCGGATCGCCGCGGCGCAGGGCGTCCGGGCGCAGGCGCGGGCGCCGCTCTTTCCGCAGGTCGGCTACGGCGGGGGCGTGAGCCGGGGCCGCAACGAGGCCTTCGGCGCCATCAGCCCCAACGCCGGCGCGACGGAGTCGACCGCCTTCGTCGATCTCAACGTCGCATGGGAGCTCGATCTCTGGGGCCGTGTGCGCCGCTCGGACGAGGCGGCGCTGGCGCTGATCCTCCAGACCGAGGAGGCCCGGCGAGGGTTGATGCTCCTGATCGTCTCCGAGGTCGCCGCCGACTGGTTCACGCTCATCGGGCTCGACCGGCAGATCGCCGTCTCGAAGCAGAGCGTCCGGAACTTCGGCGACTCCGAGACGCTCTTCCGCGAGCGCGCCGATGGCGGGGTCGGCAGCGACCTCCCGGTGCTCCGGGCGCAGGCGCTCAAGTCGCAGGCGGCCGCTGCGGTGCCCGAGCTCGAGCGGCGCCTGTACGCCCTCGAGAACGCTCTCTGCACGCTCGTCGGACGACCGCCGGGCTCCATCCTCCGCGACGCGTCGCTGCCCTCGATCGCGCCGCCGGAGATCCCCGCAGGCGTGCCCTCCGAGCTTCTTGAGCGGCGCCCGGACGTCCGTCAGGCGGAGGCTGCGGTGATGCAGAACAGCGCCCTGATCGGCGTCGCCACGGCGGAGTTCTTCCCGCGGATCGGTCTCACCACGATCCTCGGGCGCGCGAGCCCGGACCTCAGCGACTTCTCCAGCGGCACGTGGAACCTCTGGTCGATCGCGGCGCAGCTCGCCGGTCCGCTCTTCACCGGAGGGTTCCTCACCGGCCAGCTCGACCAGGCGAAGGCGCAGTGGGTCGAGAGCGTCGCGCAGTACGAGCAGGTCGTCCTCTCCGCCCTCGCGGACACCTCGACCGCCCTGATCGACCGGACCAAGATCGGCGAGGCGATCGGATTCCAGCGCGAGCGGGTCGCAGCCCTCGAGAAGTCGGTTCAGATGTCGCTCCTGCGCTTCGATCTCGGTCGGGCCAGCTACTACGAGGTGCTCGAAGCGCAGCAGCAGCTCTTCCCGGCGCAGCTCGTGGTGGCGGAGCTCGAGGCGGACGAGCTGGTCTCCTTCGCGCGCATCTATCGAGCGCTGGGCGGCGGCTGGCGGACGCCGGCGGGCGAGTGGGTGCGCCCCGATCCGGCCGCCGCACCGGAGGCTTCGACGACCGCAGCCCGCTCCGAGGAAGGCGGCAGGAGCGAGCGCCGCCTCGCGGGCGCGCCCTGAGCAGCGGGTCGTTGCCAGCGCCATCGCCGGACTCGGTCGGGCATCGGCCCCGAGCTGGCTCCAGCCGAGCGGGCTTCTCCACCGATCCGCACATGACCGATCCAAAGCTCCCCATCGTCCTGCTCGCCCGCCACGGCGAGACGGCGTGGAGTCTCTCCGGACAGCACACCGGGCTGACCGATCTGCCCCTGACCGAGCGCGGCGAGCGCAATGCGCTCCGGCTGGGGGAACGCCTCGCGCAACGACGATTCGCGCTGGTCCTCACAAGCCCGCTCCGGCGCGCGCAGCGGACCTGCGCGCTGGCGGGATACGCGTCGGCGGCGACGATCGATCCTGATCTGGTCGAGTGGGACTACGGCGCTTACGAGGGCCGGCGCTCCGCGGAAGTCCTCGCGGAGCGCCCGGGCTGGAACCTCTTCCGCGACGGCTGCCCCGGAGGTGAGTCGCCGGAGGCGGTCGGCGCCCGCGCCGACCGCGTCGTCGCGCGGCTCCGTGCGCAGTCCGGGGACGCGCTGCTCTTCTCGAGCGGCCACTTCCTCCGCGTCCTCGCGGCCCGCTGGCTGGGAATGCCGGTCTCCGCCGGCGAGCACTTCGCGCTGGACACGGCGAGCCTCAGCGCCCTCGGCTCCGAGCACGCGCTCGTCCGGCCGGTGCTCTGGCTCTGGAACGACGTCCGGCACGTCGGGGCGTAGCCCGTCAGCGCCCGCGGCGCGGACCGCTGCGCCGCCGCAGTGCCGCGGGCGGATCGCGCGCTCACGCCCAGCCGCCGCCGCCGGGAGTCTCGATGAGGAGCAGGGCGCCCGCCTCGACGTCGAGGGCGGCGCAGGATCCGAGATCGATCGACCGGCCATCGACGTGGAAGAGGGTGTTCCGTCCCGGCGCACCCGGCTCGCCCGCGCCGAGTCCCGGAGCGCCGAGCGTCCGGCGCTGCGAGAGGATCGAGAGCGAGACCGGCGCGAGAAAGCGGTATGCGCGGAGGAGCCCGTCGCCGCCGCGCCGCCGGCCGGCGCCCCCCGAACCGCGACGCAGCGCGAAGCGCTCGATGCGGACCGGCCAGCGCCGCTCGAGCACCTCGACGTCGGTGATGCGGGTGTTGGTCATGTGGACGTGGACGCCGCCTGCGCCGTCCGCACCCCCTGCGCCGGCGACTCCGGCGGCGCTCGCTTCCGCACCGAGGCCGGGCACCGCGCCGGCGCCGCCGCCGAGCGTCTCGTAGCAGCCGAACGCGGGGCCCGCCGCGGCGCCGAAGATCACGTTGTTCATCGTCGCCTGCGACCCCGCCTGCGCGCCCGCGGCGCGGAGCAGGAGATCGGCGAGACGCTGGCTGATCTCGGTGTTCCCCGCGCCGACCGGCGGAGAGCGGGCGGGGTCGGCGACGAAGAAGGGGCGGAGCAGCCCCGGCGGGACGTGGATCGAGACATCCTCGAGCAGGCCTTCGTTGAGCGGAAGCGCGAGGGCGCCGGGCTCGTCGATCAGCGTGCGGAGGACGTACATCGTCACGGCGCGGACGATCGCGGGCGTGGCGTTGAGCGGGCCGGAGAGCACGGGGCCGGAGCCGGTGAAGTCGATGCGGAGCCGACCGCCCCGGCGCTCGATGGTCGCGACGATCGGCGTGCCGTCGTCGAGCCGATCGGCGGCGGTGCGCGGCGCGGCGACGGCGCCTTCGCCGGCGGCGAGCCTGGTGACGGCGCGGCGCGCCAGCGTGCGGGCGTGCGCCCGCATCTCGTCGAGTCGCTCCGAGAGCGCCGCGGGGCCGATCGCCGCGGCCAGCGCGGAGAGCTGCTCGGCGCCGAGCGCGTTGGCGGCGACCGCCGCGCGGAGGTCGGCGAGGTTCTCCGCGACGGCTCGCGACGGCCACGGCGCGGCGCTCAGCAGGGCCTCGAGCTCGTCCCACCTCGCTCCTCCGGCCTCCGCAAGGAGGAAGGGCGTCACCACCACCGCCTCCTCGGCGAGGCTGCGGGCGTCGAAGGGCATCGATCCGGGACGGATGCCGCCGAGCTCCGCGTGATGCGCCCGCGATGCGGCGAAGCCGATCGGCTCCGTCTCGGTGCCTGCCGCGAAGATCGGCGTGATCACCGTGAGGTCGGGCAGGTGCGATCCGCCGCACTCGGGGTGGTTCGAGAGCCAGACGTCGCCGCGCCGCGGCGGACGCGCGGCGCGGAGCGCCGCGGCGACCGCACGGACGCAGGGACCGAGGGCGCCCAGGTGCACGGGGACATGGGCCGCGTTGACGACCAGGCGCCCCCGCGCGTCGAGGAGGCCGCAGGAGAAGTCCAGCCGCTCCTTCACGTTGACCGAGATCGCGGTGCGGCGAAGCAGTTCGCCCATCGACTCGGCGATCGAGGTCAGCCGCGCGGCGACGATCTCGCGCGGCGTCGCGACCGCGACCGGACCGCGCTCGGCGCTGCGCCGCAGGAGAAGGCCCCCCGAGGAGCCGGCGGCATCCTCCGGTTCGACGCGCCACCCCGGGGGAATCCAGGCGCTTCCGTGGGCCTGGCGCACGAGCAGCGGTCCTTCGAGGGGCGGGCCCGCTTCGAGGGCGCGGCCCTCGGCGCCATCGCGCTCGGCGCCCTCGGCGACGCGATCGTGGCGATCGCCTCTGCGGGACTCGTCGCGAGCGCACGGAGCGCGGACGGGCTCGTCTCCGCGGCGAAGCGCAGTCAGCCGCTCGACATCGACGATCGCAGCCCGCCGCCACGTCCCGTCGAACCACGCCGCGAGCGTCGTCACGCTCGCGGTCGGCTCCGCCGATCGCGCCGCCGGGGAGGCTGCTGCGGCCGCTGCGGGCGCCGAGCCCGGGACCGTCCCGCGCGTCGCCCTCTCGTCGAGGCTCGCGGAGACGTGAACGTCGACGATCTCGATCGGGCGATCCGGGGGCTGGGTGCCGTGCAGCCGCGCGTAAGCGCGGCGAAAGCGCTCCGCGATGGCCGATGGCGAGTCGTCGCGGTCGAACGCGGTGTCGAGCGCGCTCTCCTGACCGAGCGAGCGCAGCTCGGCCGAGCAGGTCGCGATGCAGCGTGCCCGGAGCGAGTCGTCGGGAGCCCCGCCGCCGAGATCGCGGGCGAGCGCCGCGAGGGCGTCATCAAGGGCGCCGTCGGCCGCGCCGCGCAGTGCGATGAGCGCGCTTTCATCGAGCCGTCGGTGGACCGCGCTCGAGGCCCGCCGTTGCAGCGGCGCCGCATCGAGACCGACCGCGCTGAGCAGGCCCGCATCCGCAGGCAGCAGCACGGTCGAGATTCCGAGCCGATCGGCGACGGCGCAGGCGTGGATGCCGCCGGAGCCTCCGAAGGCGATCAGGACATGGTCCGCGCAGTCAATTCCCTGGCGGATCGAGATCGACGCGATCGCCTCGGCCATGCGCTCATCCGCGAGATCGACGAGCCGCTGGAGCATCCGGGCGGTGCGCCGCGAGGGACGGATGGCCGCGGAGTCCTCCGCGCTCGGATCCGGCCCGGTCGTCGCCGGTGCGGACGCGGGTCCTCGCGCCCCGTCGTGATCGGTCCGCGCGGGCGCCGAACCGGCGGGCTCTTCGGCGGCGAGCGCCGCCGCGGCCGTCGCGGCGAGGGTCTCCGCGGCGCGGAGCGCCGCAGCGCGGTCGATCGGGATTCCCATGCGGCTCGGATCCATGCGGCCGAGGAGCAGGTCCGCGTCGGCCAGCGTGAGCGGTCCGCCGCGACCGTGGAACGCCGGGCCCGGATCGGCCCCAGCGCTGCGCGGGCCGACGGTGAAGAGGACGCCGTCGAAGCCGAGGACGGAGCCCCCGCCGGCTGCGACGGTCTCGATCGCCACCGCCGGGGCGGCGATCTCGACCTCGCCGACGCGATGGGCGTGGCGGAGAATCGGCTCGCCCTCGATGCGGCACACGTCGGTGCTGGTCCCGCCCATGTCGAAGGCGAGGGCGCGGGCGAAGCGCCCGGGCGCCCCCGCACGCGCGGCCAGCGCCGCGCCGGCCGCTCCGCCCGCCGGACCGCTGAGCAGGCCGTCGGAGGGACGGAAGTTCGCGGAGTCGACGAGGCCCCCGGCGCTGGTCATCACCAGCAGCCGGCTCGCGCCGGTCGCACCGGAGCCGGATGCGCCCGGGACTCCGGTGCGCGGAGCGGGGTCCGTCTTGCCGCGATCGGCGCCATCGAAGCCGCGGCGGACGCGCGCGAGATAGGTCGCCACCACGGGGCCCAGCGCCGCGTCGATCAGGGCGCCCTCCATGCGGCGAAGGAAGCCCAGGCCGGCATGCGCCGTCGCCGAGGTCCAGACCTGGGTGTGGCCCGCCGCCCGAAGCGCCGCGGCGAGCTGCTCCTCATGGTCGGGACGGATCCAGGAGTGAAGCAGCGCGATCGCCACGGCGTCGACGCCGTGCAGGGCCGTGACGACGCGATCGATCTCATGGCGCGTCAGCGGCTCGAGCACGCCGCCGTCCGCCGCGATGCGCTCCTCGACTTCGACGATCGTCTCGGCGAGCGGCGGGGGCCGCTCGATCCGCAGCGCGAAGAGATCGCGCCGCCGCTGATCGCGGATGAAGGGAAGGTCGCCGAAGCCGCGCGTGATCGCGAGGCCGCAGCGCGCGGTGCTGCGTTCCAGCAGGGCGTTGGTGCCGCGGGTCGTCGCGAGGCGCATCGCCATCGGCGGAAGGGGCTCCCCGGCAGGCGTCCCGGTGAGGACGCGGGCCGCGAGGATGGGGGCCTCCTCGTCGGCGAAGAGCTCGACGAGGCTTCCCGGCGCGGGCATCGCCGCGGCGCGGAGCGCAGGCGACTCGGCGCCCGCTGCGCTGGCCTGCTGCGCGGCGATGCGGACCTCGGGGCCGTCGCAGTCGATCACGGTGCCGATCGGGGAGAGAGCGCCGACCGGTCGCAGCAGCATTCCAAGCGCCGCTCGCGATGGCGGTGCTGGATCGAGCTTCGCGGCGGCGCCGCTCGCCGCGACGATGCGGGCGCGGAGCACCGCGCTGCTGAGCACCTTGGCCCGATGTCGCGAGCCGTCGGGGGCCGTCGCGACGCAGTCCGTGAAGGTGCCGCCGGTGTCGAGCGCGAGCCGCCAGATCGGGCTGGATTGAGAGGGCTGCGGCACGCGGCTGGCTGCGGTGTGAGCGGGATCGGATCGACCGGCGCGGGATCGGTCGCGCGGGCGCGGAGTCTTCATGCGCGGCGCCCGGTGCCACCGGGTTTCGCGGAGGGAACCCGGTGCCGCGGGCGCGGCCGTCTCATCCTCCGCTGGCAGGGGGCATGATCGCGACGACATCGCCGGCGGCGAGCGGAGTCGATGCGGGCACGAGGCGCTCGTTGACGGCCAGCACGGCGCCGCTGCGCCACTGCGCGGCGGCGGCGGCGGCGGCGGGGGAGTGCTTCGCGAGAAGCTCCCATGCGACCCCTGCCGGCGCGCCCGGCGTGAACGTCGCGGCGATCTGACGGACGCCGGCGCTCTCGGCGACTCCCGCGAACAGGAGGATGGTGCAGGGGAGGGGCTCGGGCATGGCGGTGATTATCGTTCGAACGGGCCGGAGCGTCCGGGCGCGGGTGGACGCGACCCGGCTTCGCGCCGGGCTCATCAGCGAAGGCCGCGCTTCAGGCGGCCGGCCTCGTCGCGGCCGCGGCTCCCTGAAGCCACCCGACTCGCGGGCGGCGACGGGCTGCAATCGGCGCGGCCTCTCCCCTCACGCTCCCAGCTCGCTCCACGCGAGAAACCTCACGGTCGTTCCCGGCTCGACCGGCTCAGGCTGGATCGGCAGGGCGACGAGCCCGTCGCTCGCGGCGAGGTGGGCCAGATCGCCGCTGCCCTGCCAGCCGAGCACGCGGACGCCGCCGGGGTCGGAGGTCGGAGCGCAGCGGGCGGCGCGGAAGGCCTGCCGCGCCGGGTTCGGGCGAACGCGCTCGAGGAGCTGCGCCGGCCGCCACGGCAGCGTCGGATCGCCCCCGAGAAGGCGTCGCAGCAGCGGCCAGAGAAAGAGGCAGGCGCAGACGTGCGCGGAGACCGGGTTGCCGGGCAGGCAGAGGACGATCGGACCGCCGCGCACCCGCGCGCCGGGCGACGGTCCCTCCGGAGCGGCGACCGGCATCGGCCTTGGCGGCGGCGCCGAGCGATCCGTGCGTCCGTCGCGCGGCGCGCTCGACGGAGGCTCCCCGAAGCTCCCGATGGCGATCGGGCCGCCGGGCTGAAGGCGAGCGCCCCGGACGGCGAAGCGCACCCCGAGCGATGCGAGGGCCTCGGGGAAGAAGTCCTTGGCACCCGCGCTCACGCCCCCGACGGTCACGAGCACCTCGGCGGTCGCCGCAGCATGTCGGAGCGCCCGCTGGGTCGCCTCGAGATCGTCGGCGACGTGGCGGCATTCGACGACCTCGCCTCCGAAGCTGCCGATCAGAGACTCGAGCATCGGCGCGTTGGAGTTGCGGACCGAGACGGGGGCGAGCTGCGCTGCGGGCGTCTCCGGCGCGACGATCTCGTCCCCGCTGGTGATCACCGCCACCCGCGGCGGGCGCGCCGTGCTCAGGCGCGTCGCACCGACGGCGGCTGCGAGCCCGAGATGAAACGGCCGAAGCCGCGTTCCCGCCGCGACGAGCACGGCGCCCGACCGCGCATCGGCGCCGCGGGGATGGATCGCGTGGCCGCGCGGAACGGCGTCGGCGAAGCTGACCTCCGCGGCAGCGCCGCGGCGCAGCGCGCGGTTCTCGAGCAGCTCGTGCTGGATCACCGTGTCCAGCTCTTCCGGAACGGCCGCGCCGGTCGCGATGGCAACGCACGTTCCCGGCGGCACCTGCCGCTCGAAGCGATCGCCGGCCGCGATGGCGCCGATGACCGGAAGCGCTCGACCGGATGCGAGATCGACGTGCCGCAGCGCGTAGCCATCCATCGTCGCCCGGTCGAAGGGCGGCTGATCGCGGTCGGCGACGATGGGGCTGCGGAGCGTCCGCCCCAGCGCCTGCCGAGACGGGATCGACACCTTCGACCCCTCGCCCGCGCCCTCGGGCTCGCTCCCGCAAGGCGCCGGGGAGAGCAGCCCCAGCGCGACGGCGAGCGCTTCCGCGTGATCCGGGAGCGGTCGCGGCGGCTGGGTCATCGGTTCGTGCTCGCGCGAGGCACCGTGCGGAAGCTCCGGGCGACTGCTGACGAGATGCCCGAGAAGCGTCGAACTTCGCGCTGCGGCACCGGCTTCACGCTCCCTGGACGAATCGGGCCAGCGCGGCGGTCACCGCCGCGCGGGCGTGCGGCTCCGCCAGCGACCGCCCGGCGAAGGCGACCGCGACGCGCTCGACGACGCGCCCGTCGAGGCGAAGCGCCGTGGCGACGGCCTCGGCGTGCTCGCCCGCGCGCAGCTCGGCGGCCGGATGGATGATCGCGATCGGCCGCGGCTCAGCGAGGGCGAGCAGGCGCATCGGCTGCCGCGCGCCGGCGTCGCGGATGAAGCGCTCCTCGTCGCTGGGAGGCGTCGGCACGCCCTTCTCGGCCGCGCGGTCCAGCCGCCGCACGACCAGCTCCACCGCCACCGGGGAGATGAGAACCAGCGGCAGCCCGGGGCTCCGCGCCGCGACCTCCATCGCGACTGCGGCGGCGCGGCCCGTCGCGGCGAGGACGAGGCGCCGGGGATCGAGGTTGGCACGGAGGTGGGGGTGGTCCGCAGCCATCGTCACCAGCGCGGCGACCTTCGCGACCAGCTCTGCGAAGCTCGGCGGGCCGGGCGAGCGGCTCGGCGCAGTGTCGCTGCCCCCCGGGGCGGAGGTCCCGGCGTCGGCGCCTTCGATCACGGGGGCCTCGCCGATCACCGCGATCCCCGCGTCGACGAGGGCCTCGCGGAGCCAGCGCAGCGGCGCGACGGGAGCGGGCTCGGTCGGCAGGAGGGCGCCGTTGCCGTTCGCGGCGCGGTCCGGCGTCGCGAGCGGCCTCAGTGGCGGAAAGGGGTCCTCGACGAGAAGCACCGCCGCCGGAAGCGAGCGTCCCCGACGTCGGCGCGGCAGCGCGACGTCGGGGAGCGGATCGACCTCGGCATCCGGCCGGGCGACGGACATGGTGGATGGTACGCAGAGGGCACAGCGGCTCCGAGTGCGACGACGTGTCGAGGGCGAGGCGCGGAAGGAGCGCGTCCGCACGGAGTCCGGCGAACTCGGGTCGTCGCCGCGGCGCAGCGTCCGCGACGTGCGGCGCCGCGGCCTTCGAAGGTCGGAACGCGCCTGACCCGCGGCGCCGGCGACCCTGCTACCGCGGATCGAACGCAGCGTCATCCTCGGAGAGGAAGCCGTTGCGCGGCCATCCCATGATCGACTCGAGGAGCTGCGGCGTCGCGTGCATGCCCTCGCGCGGCGTCGTGGCGCAGGCGCAGTGCCCGTCGAGCCATGCGACGTTGCAGCTCCCCGAGTGCCGGAAGGCCTGCCCGCCCGCATAGACCATGGCGAGGTCGTTCTCGACCTGGTTCGAGGGCGCCCGCATGAACTTGTTGGCGCCGTTCTTCCAGCCCCCGTCCGCGAAGACCGCAGTCTCGGCGGTGCGGCGATGCTGCATCGTCGGCAGGCCGGGCCGGGCGTTGGCCCAGCCGTCGATCCAGGCGCCGTCCGACCCCATCGAGGGCAGGAACCCCTCGGTTCCGAGGTAGGTCGTGTTGTACTGATAGCCGGTGTGCGGATCGCCCGCGAAGGTCGATGCGCCGTGGAACTCCGGGCACTGTTGGACGCGATCGGGATCGCCGACGTAGGCCCAGAGCGGCCCCGGACGGATGACGCCGCCGGGTGCCTGGATCCAGTCCCACGCACGGGTCTCGACGCCTCCTTGGACGACCACATAGAGGATGGCGGGGGGATAGCGATCGCCGTTCTGCGTCGCGTACGTCGCCGCCGCGGCGATCATCTGCCGCAGGTTCGAAGCGCACTGGGCGCTTCTTCCCGCGGCGGTGATCCTCCCGAGCACGGGCAGCGCGAGCCCGAGGAGGATGCCGAGAACCGCGAGGGCGACGAGCGTCTCCGCAAGGGTGATGCCGCGCCTCCGATGGCCGGCACTCCCCGCCGACCGACGCCGTCGCGAGCTCATGCACGCCGCGGCAGGGGGCTGGGCGGGCGCGGCGTTCACGTCCACGCCCCGAGCAGGATCCCGAGGTCCGCGCCGTCGACCGTTCCGTTTCCGTCGAGATCGGCGGGGAGGCCGGGGCCGGTCTCGCCCCACGCGCCCAGCAGGATCCCGAGATCCGCGCCGTCGACGACGCCGTCGCCATCGAGGTCGGCCGCGTTCGCGCGGGCGAAGAGAATCCCGACGATCGCGTCAAGCTCGATCGAGCGCGAAGCGCCTGCCGGCACCGAGATCCGCACGTACTTCGCCTGCGCAAGACCGACGCTCGCGAGATCGATGCCGGTTCCGCCGCCGGAGCCGGCATAGAGATCGAGCAGTTCGTCGTACTCGAGGAAGAGAACGTCCTCCAGCGCGAGCGCAGGGTCGAGCGGCTTGCGGAAGTCCGAGGGAATCGAACCAGGGGTCCCGTCGAAGGGACCGCTGTCGAGATAGCCGAGGGTCGGCATCAGGCCGTCGGCGACGGCGCCGGGGACGACGTGCCATGCGATGCCGTCGGCGCTGACCTCGACGACGCCGCCGTCGTCGCTGAAGACGCCTCCGACGATGCCGAGCGGGAAGGCCGCGTCGATGAAGCCGGTGTTGCCGAAGAGGATCAGGTCGACGCCGAAGGGATTGCTCGGGTCATCGATCACCGGCGCCTCGAAGGCGAGCTCGATCCAGCCGCCGACTCCGATCGAGAGAATCTCGCCGGGGAGAAACGCCGGACTGAAGGGGCTGACGACCGAAGGAAAGAGGCCGACGCCGGTGAAGCGCGTCGGCTCGCCGAGGACGGCGAGCGGGTTGTCGTACCCGGCGGCGCCGCCGGCGCCGGGCGCGAAGGCGATGACCTTCGCGGCGAAGGGCGACGTCGGAGCGGCGGCGGCGAGGTTGGCCGCGAGCGCCGCAGCGGCGGCGAGTAGGGCGCAGCGCGCGGGGGTGACCGCGGCGCTTCCGGAGGCGAACGGACGGGACATTGCGGGAGCTCCTCTGCTCAAGCGCTCCGTCGACCTCGCGGTCGCGCGCGGAGCGGTTCCCGGCCGTGCGAAGTCCGTCGTCGAGGCGACCATCCGGGGGACGGCGCCGAGCGACGGGAGAGGATCGCACGACTCGAGCAGGAGCGCGCGGAGCGCAGCGGGAACGGACCGGCTCCGCGTCGTGTGCCCCATGCTCGCGAGGGCGACGACTTCCGAGGCTCGAGCAGGTCTTCCGGCTTCGGGCGTGGCTCGGCTCCGCCTTCCCGCCGATGCGGGCGGCGACTCCTGGTCGTCGCACCCGTCTCGACAGTGGCTTGCCGGATCGGTCTCCGGCGCTGGAGCGAGTTTGCCGACCCTCCTGGAGGCGCCCTGCCCAGGCGATCCGCCGCGGCCTGAGGCGTGCGGCGTCGCCGAGAGACTGCGTCCGGGAGAGGTCGGCGCCCGTCACGGCGGCGCGTCCGCGGTGGAATCTCACCACCTTCCCTCTCGACCGCGCGCCGCGGAGAGCTCCGCCGCGCGTGGCCGCTGGTCCTGTTCGTCAGCAGACGACCAGGCGCACCCAAGCGGAGGCAACCTACGGAGTCCCCGTCGGCGTGTCAACCGGACGACGGAGGAGTCGCCGCGACGGCGCCTCGGCCGACCGGACCTCCGCTTTGACAGCGTGGCGTCTCGCTCGGTAGTCTGCCGGATTCGTGCCTGCGGCACGCCGACGCCCTGCCCGACCACCCGGAGACCTTCCCCCAATGAGCATGCCGAGCCCTTCGCGCATCGCCGTCCGAAACCGCTCGCGCCGCACAGCGACGCCCAGCGTCTCCGCGCCGACCGGCGGCCTCCGCCGCGCCCGCTTCGGCGGTCCGATCCGCTCGCTGGGGGCGCTGGTCGCGGCGCTTCTCGTCCCCGAGAGCGGCGCTCTCCTGGGTGATCCGGCGCTCGGCCAAGGGCGCAGCGCCCACGCGGCGCCGCAGGTGGACCGGCCAGGCTCGGTCGTCGTTGCGCCCCCTTCGAGAGGAGGCGGCCCAGCCGCCGGCGCGACCCCGCGCCGGCTCCTCGAGGACTTCCTTCACTACGTTCGAATCGCCCGGCCGGACCTCGCAGCGGCGAACGCGACCGCGCTCTTTGACCGGGGGATCAGCGACGCGGAGCTCGCCGATCTCGTCGATGAGAACGACCTCGCCGCGCGCGTCGAGAGCACGATCCGGCTTGGCCGCGGCATGGAGGGCGTCGGGGACCTCGTCGCCGAGTTCGAGACCCGCCTGGAGAACGGGCGCCGCGATCTCGGGCGCGACCCGCGGCGCATCAAGGAGGCGGTGCAGATGCTCACCGGCACGCGCCGTCAGCAGATGCTCGCCCAGGCCCGCCTCGCGCAGGCGGGCGAGTACGCGGTGCCGGAGCTGCTCCGGCAGGTGGTCGAATCGCGCGATCCGGCGCTCGAGCTCGCCGCGGCCGAGATGCTTGTCGAGATCCGGCGCCAGGCGGTCTCCCCGCTCTCGGAGGCGCTGCGCAACCTCGATCCGGTCAATCAGCGCCGCGTTGCCGACATCCTCGGGCGCATCGCGTGGCCGCACTCGCTTCCCTATCTGCTCGCCCTCTCCGCCGACTCCGCCGCGCCCGACGATGTGCGCGAGGCTGCTGCACGGGCCTTCGCCGCCGCAGGGGGCACATCGACCGACCTCGGCGGGCAGTGGACGGCCCTTGCCAAGCGCCACTTCGACGAGGAGCAGTCGCTGATCGCCTTCCCCGCCGAGCCGACGAACAACCTCTGGGGCTGGGATGATTTCGTCGGGCTCGTGGCGACGCCGGTGCCGACCGAGATCTTCTCCGAGATCATGGCGATGCGAGCCGCCCGCGAGGCGCTGGCCGTCGCCCCGGCGGATGAGGACGCCCTCGCGCTCTTCGTCGCCTCGAACCTCCGCCGCGAGAACAACCTCCCCGAGGGGGCCGTCGATCCGATCTTCACGGAGAGCGCCGTCAGCCCGCAGTTCTACGCCACCGCGGCGGGCATCTCGAGCGCCTCGCGCGTGCTCGAGCTGGCGCTGGCCGCGCGCGACACCCAGCTCGTCCGCGACGCCATCGAGGCGCTGCGCGAGACGGTCGGGCCGGGAAACCTCGGCGGACGGTCAGGGTCCCGCGCCGCCGGTCGCGTCGAGGCGCTGCTGGCCGAGTGCCTCCGGTATCCCGATCGTCGCGTGCAGTACGAAGCGGCGCTGGCCCTTGGCCGGGCGCTGCCTCGGCAGTCCTTTGCAGGCGACTTCTCCGTGGTTCCGACGCTCGCCTCCGCCGTTCGCACCGGCGACGCGAACTTCGCCGTCGTCGTCGCGGCGGAGAACGAGGACCGGCAGGCGCTCTCCGGACGGCTCCAGGCGATGGGCTTCACGATCGTCGCGGCGGCCGATCGCTTCCGCAACGCTCAGGGCGACGTGGCCGCGGCTCCCGGAATCGACCTCGTCGTGATCCGCGGGCCCCGAGACTTCGCCCGCGGCGAGGCCAACTCGGTCAGGACCGATCAGCGCACGCTTGCGGCACCGGTCCTGGTCATCTCGGATGCGCTGGACAAGGTGGCGCTCGATCGCGACTTCGAGCAGGACCGAGGGGTGCTGATCTCGCAGGCAGGGCTTGGCGACGAGCCCTTCGGCAACGCGATCGAGGCCGTGATGCGGCGGACGTCCGGGGGTCGGATCACCGAGTCCGAGGCGATGATCTATGCCCTCGAAGCCCTCGAGACGCTCAAGGGAATCGGCCTCTCGAGCTCGCCGGTCTTCCGGCTCGAGGACGCCCAGGCCGCCTTCTTCGACGCGCTCGGATCGCGCACCGGCGGCGTCCGCCTGATGATCGCCGACGTGCTGGCGATGATGGACACCGTCGAGGCCCAGCGGATGCTCTTCGACACCGCTCTTGCCGCGGAAGAGGCCGAGCAGGTCGAGCTGCTCGATCGCGTCGCCGCCAGCGCCCGTCGCTTCGGGAACCGCCTGGAGCCACGGCAGATCGAAGCGCTCGTCCGGCTTGTCGGAAGCAGCAGCGGTCCGCTGGCGGACGCGGCCGGTCGGCTGCACGGCGCGCTCGACCTCCCGGCGGCCACGGCGGTCCGCGTCATCGTGAAGTGACCGGCCTCTGCACCGGTGGAGCGATCGCGCCCGCAGCGCTGCACTGCTATCCTCCCCGTCTTTCGCCACCCTAGCTCAGTTGGTAGAGCGGAGCTTTCGTAAAGCTCAGGTCACGGGTTCGAGTCCCGTGGGTGGCTCTTCGCACTTCCCGGCACGCGGGCCCATCGCGCGGCGGACAGAAGTGGATGTTCCGCGGCGGGCACCGCTTCGGAGAGGGCGTTCTCGAGCGCGGCCGCGAGCGCCCGCTCGGATCCTCATCTCCGCTTCGATGTCCGTCTCCCGATTGGACTCACTCCCCGCACTCCCGGCCTCGGCCGAACGCTCTTCGGCGCGGCCGCGCGAAGGGGATCTCGCCCCCGCGGTCTCGGAATCGCGAGCTGCGGCGCCGTGCGCGGGGACGCTTCGATGATGCACGTCCCCGCCGGCGCCGCGGTGGCGACCGAGATCGAGCGACTCGGCGCCGATGTCGCGGACCCGACGTGGGAAGCGCTCACCGCGATGCTCCACCGGGCCTACGCCGGGCAGATCGCGCTCGGACTGCGCCCGCTCGCAGGTCGGCAGGACGCCGACGCGACGCGGCGCCGCTGCCGCTCGGGGGAGACGTACGTCGCATGGTCGGAGGGGCCGTCCTCTCCCGGCGGAGCGGGACTCTCCTCGGCGACGCCGGCCTTCGCCTCCGCGCGCGAGGGAGCCGCGCCGCGGGCGCCGGCGGGGATGATCCTCTTCGCGGAGGTCGAAGCGGCGGCTTCTCCGGCGTGGTTTCTCCGCGGCGACGTCGCGCATTTCTCGCTCTTCGCCGTCGAACCGGCCCTTCAGGGTGGCGGCGTCGGCGCAGCGCTGCTCGCGACCGTCGAGCGCCGCGCCCTCGAGCTGGGCTTCGCGGAGCTGGCCCTGAGCATGGCCGAGCCCGATGGAAGCCTGCTGGCGTACTACCGTCGGCGCGGCTTCCGGTTCATCCAGCACTGGCGCTGGCCGTACACGAACTATCGCTCGGCGATCCTCAGCCGGGCGCTGCGGCTCTGAGCGCGCCGCTCGGGCTCACTGCCGCGGTCGTTCGCTCTCGCGGATCCTGTCCGCCTCGTCCTTGCGCCCGACGCGCTCCAGCGCCGCGAGCAGCGCGTCGACGATCTCCTGGCGCGTCTCGGGGGCCGCGCCGGCCGGAAGCGCCGTCAGCGCCATCCGAAGCTGGCCGGTTCCCTGATCGGGGAAGCCGAGCGCCTGCCGCAGCTTCGCGCACGTCGTCAGCGCGCGGACGTAGCTCGGACGGAGCTGGATCCGGCCGAAGACCTCCATCGCCTTCAGCGCCGCATCGTGCCCCTCCTGGAAGCGCTCGAGTCCCAGGCAGAGATCGGCGATGGCGAGCTGGTTCATCGCGACGCCCCAGGCGTCTCCCAGGGGCTCGGCGAGGGCGAGCGACCTCCGATGGAGCGCGACCGCCTCCTCCGGCGAGCTCTTGGCCTTGCTCCGGGCCTCGCGGTAGAGGCGCTGTCCTTCGCGGAAACGCTGCTGCTCGAGCTCGCCCCAGCTTGCGAAGGAGGCCGCGTACTCGGTGAAGATCACTTCGCCGAAGGCCTGATTGGCCAGCTCGGCGAAGCGCACCGCGGTGCGGTAGCCCTCCCGTGCGGCGTCGACGTCTCCGCCCTTCTCGATCGACTCGAGCCCGCTTTCGAGGTAGTGATCCACGAACGGCAGGACGTCTCCGGGACGACGGCGGAAGACCTGCACGATCCAGAGCGTGTCGCCGTCGGCGAGCATCCGCTCGAGCCGTGCGCGCGAGAGCGTGTCGTCCGCCGGGACCGCGGCTGCGCCGCCGTCGGCCGAGGCGGCGGGAGGTTCGGCGGTCGCGCCGGCGACAGGCGGGTCGGCGACGAGCGCCAGTGCGACGAGCGGTCCGGCGATGAGCTCAAGCATGCGTAGACTCCTTCCGCTTCGGGTGGTCGGGCAGCGCGCCCGACTCTCTCTCGGCGATTATGGAAGCTCGGCGGACGCGCCGCAACCGACCGGCCGACCGCTCTCCGACGACTGCGCGAGCCCACTCCGACACCGCGATGACGACCCACACCACTCCTACGCCCGCCGTTGCGCGCCAGCGCCCCGGACGCAGCGGCTTCGAACCGGCATGGACGCTCGACGACGCCGCCGAGACCTACAACCTCAACGGCTGGAGCAAGGGCTTCTTCGCGATCAACTCGAAGGGGCATGTCGTCGTCCGGCCGACGCGGGACCCGAAGGCGGAGATCGACCTCTTCGAGCTGGTGCGCGGACTGCGCGAGCGCGGCATCCGCACGCCCGTCCTCGTCGGCTTCAGCGACCTGCTGAAGCGGCGGCTGAGCGACCTCAACGAGGCCTTCGCCACCGCGATCGCGGAGAACGGCTTCCGCGGGGGGTATCAGGCGGTCTATCCGATCAAGGTGAACCAGCAGCGCCGCGTCGTCGAGGAGGTCCGCGAGTACGGGCGCGAGTTCGGCTTCGGCCTCGAAGTCGGCTCCAAGCCGGAGCTTCTCGCGGTGCTGGGCATGACCGGCGACTCGCCGGACCGGCTCATCATCTGCAACGGCTTCAAGGAAGAGCGCTACATCGAGTTCGTGACCCTCGCCGCGAAGCTCGGCCGCAACATCGTCCCGGTCATCGAGAACCTCAGCGAGCTGCGGCTGATCGTCGAGATGGCAGACCGCTTCCAGGTCCGTCCGCGGATCGGCGTGCGCGTCAACCTCGCGACGCCGGGAGCGGGAAGGTGGCGCCACTCCAGCGGCGTGAAGGCGAAGTTCGGCCTCTCCCTCTCCGAGGTGCTCGAGGTCGTCGACTTCCTCCGGGGGCGCGGAATGCTCGACTCGCTCCAGCTCCTGCACTGCCACATGGGCAGCCAGATCCACGACATCCGCCAGGTCAACGCGGGAGTCAACGAGCTTGTGCGCGTCTATGTCGAGCTCGCCAAGCTCGGCGCCGGGATGCGCTATCTCGACGTCGGCGGCGGACTCGGCGTCGACTACGACGGCAGCCAGACCAACTTCGAGTTCTCCACGAACTACACGCTCGCGGAGTACGCGTCGAACATCGTCTACCGGATCCAGTCGGTCTGCGACGAGGAGGGGATCGATCATCCGACGATCGTGACCGAGTCCGGCCGGGCGATGGTGGCCCAGAGCAGCGTGCTGATCTTCGACGTCCTCGGCTGCAACCGCGTCGACCGGTACACCGTGCCGCCCGAGCTTCAGCGCGTCGGGCCGGGCCGGGCGGCTGGCGCTGCTGGAGGCGCGGAAGCCGCCGAAGCCGCCGAAGCGAGCGACCTGCCGCGCCCGATCCTCGATCTGCTCGAGGCGCACGCCAGCGTCAGCGAGCGCCGCCTGCTCGAGTGCTACCACGACGCGCTCCAGGCGCGCGACGAGGCGATGAGCCTCTTCAGCGTCGGGTATCTGAGCCTCCAGCACCGGGCGCTCGCCGATCGGCTCTTCTGGGCGACCTGCGCGCGGATCCGCGAGAAGTGCCGGGAGATGGAGAATCCTCCCGAGGAGCTTCAGGACATCGACAGCGCCCTCAGCGACACCTACTTCTGCAATCTCTCGGTCTTCCAGTCGCTCCCGGACATCTGGGCGATCAACCAGATCTTTCCGATCGTCCCCATCCATCGGCTCGACGAGCGGCCGATGCGACGGGCGACGCTCGCGGATCTCACCTGCGACAGCGACGGCAAGATCGATCGCTTCGTCGACGACCGCGACATCAAGAAGGCGCTGGAGCTGCACGACATCGTCGAGGGCGACGAGTATTACCTCGGCGCGTTCCTCGTCGGGGCGTACCAGGAGACGCTCGGGGACCTGCACAACCTCTTCGGCGACACCCACGTCGTCCACGTCAAGCTCGACGAGAGCGGCCAGTGGTGGATCGATGAGCTGGTCGAGGGCGACTCCGTGCGCGAGGTGCTCTCGTACGTGCAGTACGACGTCAATCGGCTCGCGCAGGAGATCCGCCGCGAGTGCGAGCAGGCGGTGCGTCGGTCGCTGATGTCCGTCTCCGAGAGCCAGGCGCTGGTCCGGGCGTATGAGCGCGGGCTCGCGGGGTACACCTACCTCGAGCGCGAATCGCGGAGCGACCGGACGGCCTGACGCCCTCGCGAACGGCGGAGCGCCGGGGTCGAAGAGGGGAGCGGGAGCGGCCGCTGCAACGCGGCGCCGTCCGTCACTCGCCGTGCCGCTCGCGCAGCCGCGGGCTGAGCAGGAGCAGCAGCGCCACGCGCTCGAACTCGTTCACCCAGTCCTGAAGCGTCTCGGCGGATTCATCGGCGGGAAGCGCCGCTCCCGGAACGGGGCAGGAGGCTCCCAGCGTCCGCCCGGCGATCGCGCGGTAGCGCGAGAGCGTGCGGTCGCCCAGCAGGTGGACGAACTCGAAGTCCTCGGCCATGAAGATCACGGTCGGGACGCGCAGGCCGCCGCAGATGCGGACGGACTCGGCGAGATCGAGGTGCTCGTCGCGATCGAGCCAGCGCAGGTCGATCGCGGGCGAGGCCTGGGCGATGCGGTGGAGCATCGGGCCCTGCTGCACGCAGTCGCCGCACCAGGTTCCGGAGACGACCAGGACCGGCATCGGCCGCACGAAGGCCGCGACCACGTCGCGCTGCGCCGGGGTGAGCTCGATCGTCCGCTCGACCGCGCGCCAGTTGCCCTCGCGGGCAGGATCGGTCGCGATGTAGGAGGCGTAGTCGCTGGCCGAGGCGAACTTCGATTCGAGAAACGGCGCGCTGAGGGCGAGGCGGGCGCAGGATCCGGCGTTCATGGGGTGAGGCTATCGCGGGCCCGCGAGCCGGTCCTTTCCCCCGCGCCCCGGAGGTGTGAAGACTGGGGGTGGAGGGCGGGGTGATGACCGGAGATGGAGAGCGGGTGTGGAGTCTGGGGACGGAGACGAGGGCTGGGGACATCGAGTCGGTTCGAAGGGACCGGGACTCGGGCGTTCCCTCCTGCGTCGCCGAACCTGCACTGGCCGCGCGGGCCCCCGTCGGGCGTCCAGAACGGGACTGGTGAACGGGAGCGGCGATCGGGAGCGGCGATCGGGAGCGACCTGGGGCGACGTGGGCGCCGATCGATCCCGCATGCCGGGCGCGGCGATCGGGAGTGGGGATGGGGATGCGGGTCGGCGCGTCGGCGCGGAACCTGCCGAGGTCGTTCGGGCGACCACCCGCCGGATCCTGCGCGACGCGCTGGACTCGAGTGCGCCTGCCTTCGGCAGCCGCCGCAGCCGTCGCCGGCTCCGCCGGAAGCCGCGACCTGCCTGGACCCTCCCCCGGGGTGCATGGCCCGTTCTGCGCCGCTGCGCGCCAGTCGAGCACCGGACTGCGGAAGCTCGCCGCCCGAACCCGCCAGCCAGCGCATGCCTCCGAAGGCCCACCGACCCACCGACGCCCCGGCCCTCGACCGGGTGCATGACCGATTTCGCGGTCCCGATTTCGCGGTCGCACTTGCGCTGGCCCTCCGGTCCGTTCCTGCTCCACCGGACTCGCTTCGGACGACTGTCGGCACCGCGGCAGGTCGGGTGCGGCGCGGCCCCAGTCCGGCGCCGACGTGGACGAGAGCGCGACGGACCGTCAGAGGCGGCCTGGAAGGCCGCGCACCGAGAATGGCCGCGCACCGACGATGGCCGCGGAATCGGTCATGCACCCCCCCGACCTCGCGCCGTGGGCGTCGCTTCAACCGCGTCGATCGGTTCGGTATACTCGCGCTTCCATGCGGACCGCACTCGCTGCCGTGATCCCCGCGTCCTCTTCGCCGCTCCGCGGGATGGCGACTCCCTCGTCGGATGCCGACCGAACGCTCCCCGGCGGCGCTGCGCCGATGGCGCCGGACGCGACGCGGCGCGCCTTCGCTGGTATCCGTACGTCTGGCTTGCACGCGTCTGGTCTGCGCCCGGGCGGGATGCTCTCGCTCCTGCTGGCCTCGACGTCACTCCTCTTCGGCGCCGCCATCGGCATGACGCCGAGTGCCGCAGCGAGTCCCGCGCCGATGCAGTCCCTCGCGGGCGCCACCGCAGGCAGCCGCTGGACGGTGGATTTCAAGGGGGGCGAGCTGCGCGTCCACATCGACCAGCGGACGGGCAGGGCGTTCTGGTTCATGACCTACCAGATCGTCAACCGCACGGGCGAGGAACGGATGCTCGCGCCGCGCTTCGATCTGCTCTCCGACGACGGGTCGATCCAGCGCTCGGGGCGCGACGTCCCCACGACCATCCTCCGGGACATCCTCAGGGCCGCCGGCTCGGAGCTGACCGAGGATCAGAATCAGATCATCGGCCCGATCCTCCCCGGAATCGAGAACGCGCGGGACGGCATCGTCGTCTGGCCGATCGACGACCCGACGATCACCGAGCTGACCGTCTTCATCTCCGGCCTGAGCGGCGAGACCACGACGGTCGAGAATCCGGTCTCGGGAGAGACGGTCGTCCTCTCGAAGACGCTCGCCCGCAGCTATCTGACCCCCGGCTCTGCCCAACTCCGGCCTGCCGACCCGCTGACGTTCGTCGAAGAGCGCTGGGTCTGGCGCTGAGCGTCGGGCGGCGAGCCTCGTCGAGGCGCTCGGAGCGACCGGAGCGGCGTCCGCCGCCGCGCGGGGCCACGGCGCGCTGACCACGCTCCCCATCGCTCCGCTGCCCCGTCGCTTGTCCGGAGCGCGGCCCGGTCCTATCCTCTCCGCTTCCTGTCGGCCTCCTGCGGTCTCCCGGCGTTCGCTGGGCGAATGCCGGAGCCGCGTCTCGACCTCGCACATGCCGACCGCGCGTCAGTCGGCCTCAGCCGGAGTGCTCCAGTGGCTCATAAGAAGGGACAAGGCTCGACCCGCAACGGTCGCGACTCCAACCCCCAGTTCCGTGGCATCAAGCTGTACGGCGGCCAGCTCGCGAAGGCCGGGGCGATCATCGTGCGCCAGCGCGGCACACCCTTCAAGCCGGGCTATCTCGTGAGCCGCGGCACCGACGACACGCTCTACGCGACCGTCGAGGGCACCGTGCGCTTCCGCGGCCGCCGCGTCGACGTCATCCCTGCGGACCCGTCGGTGCCTCAGTACGTCGCCCTCGGGGCCTCGTGATCGCGGGGCGACGGTCGAGCCGGCATCCGGCAGGGCTGCGGCGCTCGGTCGCCGCAGCGCGACGGTGGCGATCGGCTCCCTGAACGTCGTCGGCGACAAACCGCTCCGGTCGGCCGCGTCGCGAGAGCGGTCCCCTGATTGCGGTCCCCTGATTGCGGCCCCCTGATCGAGGCCCTTCATTGCGGCGTCTTCTTGGCGTCGTCCGGGCCAGGATGTGTTTCGCGACGCGCGCCCTTGGTCCGCGACGGCCCGAAGCGGGGCGGCCTCATCGTCTCCGCGTCGTTCCTCGCTGCGGAACATCCGTGCCTGCAATCGTCTCGCCACGGATCCGCGGGGCGCTGGAGTGCTCCCCCGCCATGCTTGTCGACGAGGCCATCGTGCATGTTCGCTCGGGCCGGGGCGGCGACGGCGTCGCGCACTTCCGGCGCGAGAAGTTCATCCCCAAGGGCGGGCCGGACGGCGGCGACGGCGGCGACGGCGGTGATGTGGTGCTCGTTGCCGATGCCCATCTGGACACCCTGCTCTCCTTCGTTCACCAGCCGCACCGGCGCGCCAGCGATGGCGAGCCGGGCTCCGGAAGCGACTGCCATGGCCGAAAGGGCGCCGACTGCGTTGTTCCGGTGCCGCTGGGGACGCTCATCTTCGATGAAGCCGACGGCGCCCTGATCGCCGACCTCTCCGACCCCGGGGTCCGGCTCGTCGTGGCCCGCGGAGGCAGGGGAGGCCTCGGGAACCTCCATTTCAAGAGTTCGACCAATCAGGCGCCGCGCGAATGCACCGCCGGCGGGCCCGCGATCGAGCGGACGCTCCGGCTGGAGCTGAAGCTCATCGCCGACATCGGCATCGTCGGGCTTCCCAATGCGGGCAAGTCGACGCTGCTGCGGGCGACGAGCCGGGCGACGCCGAAGGTCGCCGCGTATCCCTTCACCACGCTCACGCCGCAGGTCGGCGTCGCCGAGCTCGTCGGCGACCGTCGCCTCGTCCTCGCGGACATCCCCGGCCTCATCGAGGGCGCCGCAGCGGGAGCGGGGCTGGGCCATGACTTCCTCCGCCACATCGAGCGCACGCGGGCGCTGCTGCATCTGGTCGATGTCGCGCCGCTCGACGGGAGCGATCCTGCGGAGAACTACCGCACCGTGCGCGGCGAGCTCGCGGGGTACTCCGCGGAGCTCTCGACGAAGCCGGAGCTTGTCGTGCTCAACAAGATCGACCTGGTGCCCGACGAGGAGCGAAGCGAACGGATCGCCGCGATCGCGAAGGCGATCGGCCTTGCCGGGGAGCCCTGCGTCATCAGCGGCGCCGCCCGGGAGAACATCGCGGCGATGCTCGAGCGCTGCTGGACGATCGCGGAGAAGCGCACCCATCGGCGCTGGGGAGAGGCGGATCCCGGCGCGGGGGAGCGGACGGGCGCCCTCTCGGGGCGGCATCCGCGGCCCTGAGAGCGACGCGAGGTTCGCCGGATGGCCTGTCCTGAAGGGGTCGCCGGCTCCTCCGCGATCATGCG
Organism: uncultured Planctomycetia bacterium; assembly: GCA_937871505.1. Classification (GTDB taxonomy): domain Bacteria; phylum Planctomycetota; class Phycisphaerae; order Phycisphaerales; family SM1A02; genus CALMPF01. The sequence goes on from CALMPF010000071.1 coordinate 46,955, forward strand.
CCCGATCACGTTCCTGCCTGCGCCCTTCCCGGCGCCGCGACGACCGCATGACCGCGCCGCTCTTCCACATCGTCCTGCTCTCGCCGGAGATCCCCAACAACACGGGGAACATCGGCCGCACCGCGATGGCCACCGGGTGCAGGCTGCACGTCGTTCACCCCATCGGCTTCTCCATGGACGAGAAGGCCCGGCGCCGCGCGGGGCTGGACTACTGGAAGCACGTCGACTGCGTCGAGCATGCTTCGTGGCCGGCGTTTCTCGAGACCGAGCGACCGGCGCGGGCCTGGCTCTTCAGCGCCCGGGCGGAGCGCTCCCATTGGGATGCGCCGTTTCGGCCCGGCGACTACATGCTCTTCGGACGGGAGTCGACGGGGGTCGATCCGGTCCTCCGCGCGGAGGTGATCGAACGCTGGGGGGCCGCGTGCGCCCTGCGCCTTCCCATGCGCGATCATCCCGGCGCCCGATCGCTCAACCTGGCCACCGCGGTCTGCGCCGCCGTCTACGAAGGATGGCGCGTGGTGGAGGCGGCGGCCGGCGGGGAATCGCGCTCCCGCCCGCCTGAGGCGCGGTGAGCGCCCGCGATGGAGGCGATCACGGAGGCCCATCCGCCGCGAGCGGCGCTGGTCAGGATCGCCGCGATCGGGCGACGAAGGCGTCGTACTGCTCCTCGGTGTCGATGCCGTGAGCGCCGGAGGCGACCAGCGCCACCGCGATCGGGAATCCGTGCTCGAGCACGCGGAGCTGCTCGAGCCGCTCGCAGCGCTCCAGCGGCGTCTCCGGAAGGCTGACGTACGTCGCGAGGAAGGCCCGCCGATATCCGTAGATCCCGAGGTGCCGCAGCGGAGGCGGCGATCCTGCGCGATCGCGATCGAAGGGAATCAGGCTGCGCGAAAAGCACAGCGCGGTGCCATCGACGCGCAACGTCACCTTGACGACGTTGGGGTCGGCCGCGTCGTCGCCGCCGAAGGGCGCCGCCGCCGTCGACATCGGGACATCGGGGCGGCTTCGCAATGCGTCGATCACCGCCTCGATCGTGCCGGGATCGATCTCCGGCTCGTCGCCCTGGACGTTGATGATCGCGTCGCAGTCGAGCCGCTCGGCGACCTCGGCGATCCGCGCGGTGCCGTTGGGGTGGTCTGGGCGGGTCATCCACGCCTCGCCGCCGAAGATCCGGACGGCTTCCGCGATGCGCTCGTCATCTGTGGCGATGACGATGCGCGACAGGCCGGAGGCGCTGCGGACGCGCTCCCAGACATGCTCGATCAGGGGCTTGCCGGTTCGGCTGGCGAGGATCTTCCCGGGAAACCGGGTCGAGCCCATCCGGGCGGGGATGACGGCGGCGAAGTTCATGGAACGTGCGCATGCGCGGCCGTCCGCGCGATCAGAAGCGGTCGGAGAGCCAGGGACGCGGGCCGGGGAAGAGCGAGTCGGCGATCGCGAGCGCGCCGTCGTCGCCCGCGAGCAGGCCGGCGAGCGCCGCTTCGCCCGGGCGCATCCAGCCGGCGTAGATCGTCGCCAGCGCGTCGATCCCGAGCGTGACCGTCGGCTGATCGTCGGCGCGGCTCGGTCTGCGGAGTCGGCCCTCGCCGCCCTCGACGTCGAGAACCCAGGAGCCGCCATTGCCTTCGAGGAGGTCGTCACGGACATCGAGGCGGAGCGAGGCAGCGGCGCAGCGCGGCCAGCCGCGTCCGGCGATCGCCTCCGGGAGGCGGACGATCCTGAGCATCCACGCCTCGGTGCAGCGCGATTCGATCCACGGAATCGGGACCGGCAGCGCCTGAGCCGCGCTCGCGCCGGACCCGCCGGTCGCGCCCAGGAGTGCCAGGAAAGGATGCCACGGCGGCACGAAGAGCCGCGCCGTCGGCGCCGTCGGCGCGAGGCCCGCGAGCAGCGACAGGAGCCGTCGGCCCGCGGCCGCATCGCGGAAGGCGACATCGCCGACGATCGCCTCCGCGGGCGCGTCTCCCTCGCGGCGGCGACCGACGAAGAGAAACCCCTCGATGCGCTCGCGAGGATCGACCCCCGGAGCCACGACCGCATAGCCCTCGTGCTCCGCACCGGCGCGGTGGATCACCGAGAGCCAGCGAAACCCGGGCCGCGGGATGGCGCCATCGAAGCCTGCCGCGAAGGAGGCCTGGCAGGCGTGGAGCGCGGCGTCGTGCGAGGGGTCGAGGGCGATCGTCTCCGAGGTGCCGGTGATGGCGTCCTCCGGAATCCGTCCGGGGGCGCTTCCCTCCGCGTCGACGCGGCGCAGGGCAGCGAGTTCGCGGAGGCTGATGGATGTGTGGTACGCGCCGCCGGCGGCGCCATACCCGGCGCGCCGGTAGAGGGCGGAAACGCTCGGAAAGAGCGAGGAGAGCGGAACGCCGCCGTCGTGCATCTCCCGAAGCGCGTCGCGCATCATGGCGAGGGCGGTCCCGCGCCGCCGCGACTCCGGAGCGACGGCGACCGCCTGGACGCCGACCATCTCGACCGCGCGTCCGCCGAAGCACTGCGCCATCGGAAGCAGGACGAGGCAGCCGTGCGCCGGCGATCCGAAGACGCGAAGGTGCTCGGCATCGATCCGCGAGTGCCACTCCCGGGCGTCCTCGCGCGATCCGGTGAAGGCGAGATGGAGCAGGCGTGTGACGGCGTCGGTGTCGGCGGCGGTGACGGGGCGGAGCATGGTCGAGATCGCCGGGCGGCGGGCGCGGCTGTTCCGAGATGGGGGGGTGGAGCGCCCCGTGGATGGCGAGGAGCGCGGAGGCGCGGCCTGCGGCCGCTGGATCCGCCTCGCTGGCCGGCGTGCCGACGAGATCGCGGCGGCGTGGCGCCGCGGATGCCCTCGACGTCGAGGGACCCGCGGTGATCGCCTCAGGCGGCGCTGCCGCCGAGTTCGCGGATCAGCGTGTCGAGGTCCTTCCGCCGCGCGCGGATGTCGCGGAAGGAGATGTTCCGGCGGAGGATGCTCGAGCAGATCTCGGCGGCCTCCTTCGCCATTCCCAGCGACTGCTCCTCCCGGGCGACCGCGATCATCGAAAGCATCAGGTCGTACTTGATCTCGAGCTCCCGGTCGCGGTCGGAGGCGTCGAGCACATCGAGCGCCTCGCGATACTCGCCGATGGCCTCCTGATGCCAGTTCTCCGCGGCGAAGCAGCGTCCCAGCATCCATGCCGAGGTCAGGCGGAAGCGGGCGTCTTCCTTGGCGATCTGGAAGCTCGCCATCGCCGCGTCGTGGTTGCCGCGCTCGAACTCGAGGCGGCCCAGCTCGAACTTGATCGCCTTGTCGGTCGGGTAGCGCTCGGCGCGCTCGGCGAATTCGCTCGCCTCGAGGTCGATCGCCGCCTTGCGGAGGCGCTCCGCGTCGGCGACGGCGTCGGCTTCGTCGGGGGCGGCTTCGAGCGCCTCGCGCGCTTCCTTGAGCCGGCGCCGCGCCTGAGCGATCCGGATGTCGCCGGCAGCCATGCGGAAGCGGTACTCGGAGAGGTCGCGGAAGGCCCGCATGTAGATTCCGTGGGCGGTCTCCTCGTCCTGGGGCGAGCGCTTCAGGAGCTGGGCGTAGCGGTTCACGGCCTCCGGCGAGAGGGGGTTCGCCTCATACTCGGCGCGGGCCCGCTCGAGATTCCTCGCATCGGTCTCGGCGCCGCCGCCGATGGACTCCCGCTCCTCGAGGGCGCGCTGCTTCTCGGCGTCGCGGATGTTCGCGCGGAACCCGCCTTCCTTGCTCGCGTTCTCCGCGTACCCGCCCTGGGCGATGGCCCGCTGGGCGGTGAGCTCCTTCAGCTCGTTGATGAGCTGCGTGTCCGAGGGGTCGAGCTTCATCGCCGCCTCGCCGCACTGAAACGCCTCGTCCCAGGCCTCGACGGACGCGAAGGCATCCTTCGCCTGGACGAACATCGACTTGGTCTTCTTCTGCTGCCTGAAGACGATGTTCTTGATCCGCGGGGCGATCCACTTGCCGAACTCGAGCTGATGGGCCTTCGCCGCGGCGTCGAGCGTCCGCAGGGCGAGCGAGACGTTGTTGAGATCGCGCATCCACGCCAGCTCGGCGGCGGCGAAGCGCTCGACGGGGCCGGGCCCGTCGATGGGCTTGAGGTCGGCGCGGGTGGCGGGCTTGCCCCCGGCATTGAAGTGCTGCACCGCCGCCTCCCACATGGCGCCGTGCGTGTTCATGTCCCCGGGGTCGAGCTTGACCGCCCCGGCGAAGCAGGTCAGCGCGTACTCCGAGTTGCTCGAGAGCGCGGCGGTGCGCCCGTGCTCGAACCACTTGCGGGCCTTCTCGGGGCTCGGCTTGAAGGCGCCGGCCGCGCCGGAGTCGCCGCCGGCGGGGGAATCTGCGCCGCCGCCTCGCGGCGACTGCGAGTCGTCGCGCTTGATGATCGATCGAAACCAGCTCACGGTGTTGCTCGGGCCGCGGAGGGAGCGTCTGACGGGGCGCCTGATGGTGAACGAGACTCTGTGGCCAAGGGCGATGCGCTCATCAAGCCCTAGCATACGCCAATGTCAGTCGATCCATCGAAGCTTCGGATACTCGCGTATCCGGCAGAGGCCCTGCGCCGCACCGCGGCGCCGGTGGCCGCGATCGACGAGACCGTGCGGCGCGTCGCGGAGCGGATGATCGAGCTGATGCATGAAGCCGACGGCGTCGGGCTTGCGGCCCCGCAGGTCGGTCTCCCATGGCGTCTCTTCGTCACCGGCGGCGCGCCGGTCGGCGGGGAGGACCTCGTCTACATCAACCCCCGTTTCGTCCGCCTCGAGGGGGAACTCGTCGCGTCCGAAGAGGGCTGCCTGAGCCTTCCCGGGATCCGGGCGGAGATCCGGCGTCCGCCGTCGGCGACGATCACCGCCACCGATCCTGCCGGCCAGAGCTTCACGCGCAGCGACGACGGGTTCCTCGCCCGGGTCTGGCAGCATGAGCAGGACCACCTCGACGGCGTGCTGATCCTCGATCGCATGACCCCGATCGACCGGATCGCGACGCGGCGGGCGGTGCGGAAGCTCGTTCTTGCCGCCGAGGAGTGAACGCATGCGTCTGGTCTTCTTCGGCTCGGGATCGTTCGGGCTGCCGACGCTGGAGGCGCTGGCGGCGACCGAGGAGATCGCGCTGGTGGTCACCCAGCCGGACCGGCCCGCGGGCCGCGGCCGGGCGCTCGCTCCGACGCCGGTGGCGGAGTGGGCCGAGCGTCGCGGCGTCCGGACGCTGAAGGCTGCGTCGGTGCACGAAGCGGCTGCGGTGGAGGCGATCCACGCCGTCGCGGCGGAGGCGTGGGTGGTGATCGCCTTCGGCCAGAAGCTCGCGCCGCATCTGCTCGGGGAGACCTTCGCGATCAACCTGCACGGTTCGCTGCTGCCGCGGCACCGCGGTGCGGCCCCCGTGAACTGGACGATTCTCGCAGGCGATGGCGTCGCGGGCGTCAGCGTGATCACGCTCGCCCAGCGGATGGATGCGGGCGGCGTGCTGCTCCGCCGCGAGCTTGCGCCGCTGCGGACTGAGACCGCAGGCGAACTGCACGACCGGCTCGCCGCGCTCGGACCCGGCGCCATCGCGGAGACGCTTCGGCGCTTCCGCGCGGGCACGCTCTCGCCGGAGCCTCAGGACGACCGGCTCGCGACCAAGGCACCCAAGCTCGGACGCGCCGACGCGTGGGTCGACTTTCGCGGAAGTGCGGAGAACGCCCGGCGGCGGATCAACGCGCTCGCTCCATGGCCCGGAGTCTCCGTGCGCCTGTGCGAGCGCGACCGGGTTGACGAGACCGGTCAGATGTCTGCGACCGGGTGCGATTCAGCGGCGGGTGCCCCTCCTGAAGCCGATCCGACGTCAGGGCTCGAAGCCGATTCTGGATCGACTCCCGGTGCCGCTCCCGATTCCAGTCCCGGTACCGTCTCCGGCCAGGGTCGCAGCTCCGGTCGGAGCCTGACCGCGCGGGGTGAAGCTCGCTCTGCGTCGGGCGCGGGACGGTCGGCGGTCGAGCTGAAGCTGCTCCGTGCGGACGCCGTCGGCGAGGGTGTCGCAGCGTGGGCCTCGAAGGGTGGTGATCGCGGCGGCGCGGAGGACCCGCGACGGGGTGAGTCTCGACGAGTGGTCCCAGACGCGCCAACCGAGCGACCAGCGCCCGGCGGGGCCGGCGAGGCGAAGGCACCGGCCGGATCGGGCGGGTCGGTCGGATCGGGCGAGCCGGACGGATTGGGCGGTCTGGCTGGTCTGGCTGGTCTGGGCGATCGCGCCGAGCTGGGAACGATCGACGAGCGCGGATGGGTGCGCTGCGGCGGCGGCTGGCTTGTGCTGCTCGAAGTGCAGCCGGTCGGGGGGCGCGCGATGGCGTTCGGCGATTTCCTGCGCGGCCGGCGCTCGATCGTGGGGATGCGTCTGGAGTCGATCGTCGAACCTCCCGGTCGGGAGTGAACTCGACGCGCGGCGTCCCCGCGCCTCCCTGCTCAGTCCCTCCCCGCGTCTGGCGACTGCGGCTTAGGTTCTGTCTGAAAACCCCTCCCGGAGCCGATCATGGAGGATCGGCACGGAG
>CALMPF010000072.1 GCA_937871505.1 uncultured Planctomycetia bacterium
AGGTCGCATTACCACAGGCGCAGCGAGGACTTGTGTCGCTAGCTTCATGCCATTCGTGTCAGGATCCATTCTGCCGCGTCAGATTGCAGCCCGTCGCTCCGCGCGAAGCGAGCCCGGGACGTGCAGCACGACCTCTGTCAGCGCGTGAGGAACCGCTCCTCCCCGACGCTGCCCGAGCGTGGTCCAAGAGACCCGGACGACGAAGGCGTCCTGACACCTTTCTGCCCCCATGCCACGAACTCCTGTTCTTGCCGCGCCCGGGAACGGATGTGGATCTCATGGGTTCTTCGGCTCGACGCGAGGCGGAACGCCGGCGGTTCCAGCGCTGGAGTGCCAAGGCGCGGCAACCGCATCGACGAGTCGATCGAGGGAGGGTGGTGCCGTGACCAGCCCCTCTGACTTGAGAAGCTCGATCGCCTCGATTGCCGCGTCCCTCCGCCGCCTGTCGAGTGGCTCAAGCGCGGTCTTCAGATCCGGCTCGCGCTGGTGGAGCGATCGGCCCGCGTGCGTGAGCGCCCAGTCCTTCCACGCCTCGACGCACAGGCGCTCCATCCGTCGCGAGTCCTCGTCCATGCGAGCGTCGAGGTCTTCGAGCGCCGTGATCGCGCCGGCGCGGCTCACGGGATCGCCGTCTCGGCGCAGCTCGTCGATGAGCGAACGCAGGCTGAACGGATTGGGATGGACCGGCGGATAGCTCGCCGCGAGAAACTCGTCCGTGAACGAGCGTCCCCGCTCCGCGCCGAGGCACTCGGCGATGCGCTGCGCCCAGTCGCGATTGGCCTCGACCAGCAGCCGCTCGATGCGCACGCGCGGTGCGTTGCGACGTCGCCGGCTCTCGATGATGGATGGACCTCCGCCCGAGACGGCAGTGAACTCGGCGGCATCGTCCGCCAGATCCCGGAGCTTCATCCGGACGCGCTGCGCATGCAGGCCGTCGATCTCGTCCGCGTACCGCTCGAGAGCCCACACGAGGCATTCAGGACGCTCCTGCCCGAGCGTGCTGCCGACCGCTCGCTCCACGATCGGCTCGAGGCTGATGCGCGCGGGAAGGAGGTCGCACGCGAGCATCAGCATGTCATCCCGCCGCTGGACGAGGCGCCGGTGCTCGATCCTCGATCGCGACGCCTCATCCAACGACAGATCCTCGCCAAACTGAAGAAGCAGGCTCCGCTCGAGCGACGCCATCGAGGCGACCGCCCGGTTCCGATCGCTGACGAGGCGACCAAAGAGCGCTGCCGCCTCTGGAGACTCGTGGGGTCCCCGGCCGACGGCGCACTCCTCCGCGACCGCTCCAAGAGGCTCGATGAGCCGCTCATGAGCGTTCCGCATCTGAGTTTCGATCTGACCGAGCCGCTCGGAGACCGCTGCATCGGATCGCAGTTCGATCGGAAGTTCAGCAATCACCCAGCGATAGGCGCCAGGTCCCGGTCTCCAGGGCAGCGCCACCTCGACGCGCGGCCGAGACGCGGGCACCTCGGGCATGACACTCCGCGAGGACTGCGCACTCGCGGCCAAGCCCTGTCCGGAGCACGCGACCGCGAGAAGAAGCGCAGCGAAGCACGCATGCTTCACGATCGGGGCGAGTGATTGCATTCGGTCGACTTCCTTCATGCTCGCTCGACGCTGCGCACCGCACGCCTGCTCCGAACGCTCTGGCCTGAGCATCCGAGCCATCGACCAGCTCGTGGACACCGGCGAAGCACGCTCGTTCTTCAGAAAGAAGAACGAGCGGCTCTGTTCGGAGTACTACGGGCACAGTCCAAACGGCGGGGAGAGATCCGGAATCCAGTTGGTGCAAGAGTACACCATCTCAGCACCGTAGATGCACGGATCCTCGTAGCTCGGACCGCATCCGATGGCGAGCTGATATCGACACCATCCGCGCGACACTCCGGGGAGCACCGCATCGAACCCCGATTCGAGGCCTCGAACCGGCCTGAAGTAACTTTGCTCCCCGAGGAACTGGTGGAGACAGCTCCAGTCGCTGCACGTGAAACCGAAGCCAGGGTCGCCCAGCTCGTCGAAGAGCTCGCAACAGTCGGCCTCGGCGACACTGACGCAGTCAGAGGCGGCGCCGCCAAGAGCGGCGATCGCGGCCGCGGCCGCAGCGGCACGGATACAGCGTCGGACGTACATGCCTTCTCCTCCTCGGCGCAAGCGCGCCTGCATCCAATGGGGCTCCGTGGCACTCAGCGCTCTCAGAGAGTGCACATCACGATCACCACGGCGATGCGTCGAACCGCCGACCTCCGCCCTGTGACGACTGGTGTCGAGCGCTCCGGGCAGATGGGAACGCACTTCCGGTGGATCTGAAGCGCGGATCGGAATCGACGTCAGTCGCTCTCGAATGAACCTCGAGGCACCTTACCCCCCCCGCCTCCGAGAAGTCAAGAGGGCGTCCCACATCACGAACCTGCTTGGTGATTCCACACCCGAGCGCGGCGCGAGGGGCTTCCCCAAGCCAGTGGCGGCCTCGCCGCATGCGCCGCGCTTTCTCCGCGAGGCGGTCTGAAGCGGCGCTTCCTCGGAGAGCACCGAAGCTGGCGGGCGCCGGTGGCCCCGGGGCGAGCGGACACACCTTCTTGAGCACACGAGCCGCGACATGCGGCGAAGCGAAGCGCCGCGACCGGCCGCGGCCGCAGGAGCCAACGGGCTGGAGCGTCGGGTCGGATTCGACTTCGCTTGCCTCCCGGCGCTGGAGTGCTCGCCGCCTCGTCCGGTTGCAGTCTCGCGCGCGGGCGCGCTGCCCCCTGATCGCGCCGGTCGCGCCGGTCGCGCTGGTCGCGATGGCCCGCAGCGACAGTGACATCATCCAGGATGTGGACGGCCTTGCGGATTCCTCTCTGGAGCGTCAGACCCACACGTGTCAACGGCCGAGCCTCCGGTCTGCGTCGATCGACACGCTCCGTCGTATCCTCGATGCGGTGTCGATCGAGCCGTTCCTGCTCCGCTCGCTGACGATGGTCGCCCCGCCCGCAGGCACGCGCGGCGAGCTCTTTCGGCTCTTCGCGGCCCGCGCGGCGCGGCGATTCCGCGGCCGGGAGGGGGCTCCGGACGCGGAGCGGCTCCTCGAGCTCCTCGAGCGCCGCGAGCGCGAGCTTCCGACCGTCGCGCCGGAGGGCATCGCCTTCCCGCACGCGATCGACGAGGCGATCCCCGAGTCGCTCATCGGCGCCGCGCTCCTTCGGCCGCCCGTGAACTTCGCGGACGCGGGCCCGCCGGTCCGCCTCTCGTTCGTCCTCTTCGGCAGCGGCGCCACGCCGATCGTCCATGTGCGCACGCTCGCCCGGCTGGCGCGCATCGCCCACGACGAGGTCGGACGCCGACGGCTCGTCGAAGCGTCGGACGATGCCGACCTCCATCGCCGGATCCTCGAGGAGGACCTGAAGCACCACTGACCTCGACCGCCGATGTTCGACACCCACTGCCATCTGACATTTCCTCAGTTCCGGGGACGAACCTCGGCGCTCCTCGATGCCGCCGCCGATGCAGGCGTGCGCGGAGCGATCACGATCTCGACGACGACGCGCGACTGCCTCGATGCCCTCGCGCTGGCAAGAAGCGATCCGCGTCTCTGGTGCACCGCGGGAATCCACCCGCTCCACAGCGACGAGCCGATCGAGTGGGCAAACCTCCGCACCGTCGCCGAAGATCCACGCTGCGTGGCGTGGGGAGAGCTGGGGCTCGACAACCACTACGACCATCCCCCGCGGCAGACGCAGCGGCGCGTGCTCGAAGAGCAGCTTGCCCGCATCGAGGGGTGGCGCCGCGAGGGGCTCGATCTTCCGATCGTGGTGCACTGCCGAGAGGCGTTCGACGACCTGATCCCGGTGCTCCGGGAGACCCCCTTCCCGCGCGATCGCTTCGTCTTTCACTGCTTCACCGCCGGTACCGCCGAGATCCGCGCCGTGCTCGACTTCGGCGCCCACGTCTCCTTCACCGGCGTGGTCACTTTCGCCAACGCGCGGGACGTCTCGGCGGCCGCGCGGCTCGTCCCCGCCGACCGCATCATGGTCGAGACCGACGCTCCCTTTCTCAGCCCCGAACCGGTGCGATCGATGCGCACCAACGAACCCGCCAACGTCGCCCACATCCACCGCTTCCTCGCCCGGCTTCGGGGCGAGTCCGAGGGCGCCTTCGACGCTCAGGTCGATCGCACCGTGGAGTCGTTCTTCGGGATCACCCTCCCGCCGCCCGCGGAAGCCTCGGGGACCGCTTGACTCCCGGTCCGGCACGCGCGGAGCGCGTGCCCAGCCCTGCGGCGAACGCACGGTCACGCTCTCACGACCGCGGCGACGAAGGCCCTGAAGTCCTCCAACCGAAGCTCGATGATCGAGCCGAGGATCGCCCGGCCAAGGCGCTGGTGCTCGTGAATCGCGACGGTGCGAAACCCGATCATCCGCTTCATCCGATCCGCGATCTCCGCATCGATGGCACCCGCATCGCAGAGGAGCGCGAAGGCATGGCGCGCCTCCTGAGGCAGCCCGGGCCGCCGGACCGCGACGAGATGCGAGGCGAGTCTGATCGCCTGCTCGCAGGCCCGCTGGAGGTTCAGGATCACCGCTTCCTCCACCGTGCGATCGACGAGCGAGCGCGCTCCCTCGGGGCAGAGCTCCGCGATCCGTGCCAAGCAGCGCTCGATCGACTCCACCTTGCTCGCGACGACATCACCCCGCATGGCGCTGGCCCGGTCGGTTCCTCTCCCCGGTCCCTCTGGGAGCCCCTTCCCCCGTCCCTTCGAGACAGGGCGCAAAAGGCGAATCGATCGCTGGACGTCGCAGCTCATTCGAGAGGGCGCGCTCCGTCAGCGTCCCCATCGCCACCTGCTCCATCGCCTCTCGGTCGATCGCCGCGACCGCTGCCGCACCGGCATCCAGCAGAACCGCATCGGGCGGGAGGTTCACCGCGTCGATGAGAGCGGACGGGTCCGCGGCTTCCGGAGCGCACGGTCGGGACCCGCGGTGGCGCAGTCCTGAGACCTCGGGAGCGGGGTGCGCCGGAACTGGGATCGCCAGAACCGGGATCGCGGGAACTGGGATCGACGGAACTGGGATCGACGGAGCTGGGCTCTGCGGAGCTGGAGGTCGGCGGAGCTGGGCTCGGGGGAGATCGGCGGCGATCGGGACGAACGCCGTCGAGCGAGTGGGCGGCGAACTATCGTCCTGACCGCGCATCGGCGAGCACGCGCGGTCCCGCGCCCCGATGGCCAAGCGACACACCGACGACGACCGGACCGGACAGGTGATGTCCTTCGGAGACCACCTCGACGAGCTGCGCCGCAGGCTCATTCTCGCGCTTGTCGCGCCGCTCCCGGTGGCGATCGCGATCTTCCTGGTCGCCGAGCCGATCCGACGGTTCCTCTGCCGTCCGCTGGTCGAGGCGCTGCGCGCGAACCGCCTGCCCACGCAGCTTCAGACGCTGCACCCCGTGGAAACGCTGATGCTCGACCTGAAGCTGGCGATCATCCTCGGGCTGGTCGTCGCGGGACCGTGGATCTTCTGGCAGGCGTGGCTCTTCGTCGCGCCCGGGCTCTACCGCCACGAGCGGCGCTTCGTGCGCTTCCTGCTTCCGGCGAGCGCGGTCCTGATGGTCTCGGGGCTGGCGCTGCTCTACTTCGTGATCCTCCCGCTGATGCTCACGATGCTGGTGAGCTTCGGCGTCACGAAGGACGGTGACGAACTCCCGCGACCGCGGCCGATCGACGCGCTCGAAGCCCGCGTCGAGGAGGCGACTCCGCCCGCGGACCAGGCCGCGCCGCCGAACGGGCTCGGTCCGCTTCTCATCCCCACGCTCGCCGTTCACCCCGCCGAGCCGATGCCCGGTCAGGCGTGGATCAAGGTGCCGGAGAACCTCCTCTGCGTCGCCCTCGAGCGCGACGGCATGGTCGAGGTGCTCGCCTCGACGCTCGGGCGCGGCACGCTCGTCGTGCAGCAGTACCGGCTGAGCGAGTACATCAACTTCGTGCTCGTCATGACCGCGGGAGTGGCGCTGGGCTTCCAGCTTCCGCTGGTGATCCTGCTCCTCGGCTGGCTCGACATCCTCCGGCTCGAGACCCTCCGGAGCAATCGAAAGTACGCCCTCATGGCCTGCGCGGTGATCGCTGCGGTGATCACGCCGCCCGACATCGTCTCCATGGGCCTCACGCTGGTGCCGCTCTATCTGCTCTATGAGCTCGGCGTCCTCCTCCTTGCCTATCTGCCCGCGTGGCGCGTGCTGGGGCTCGATCCGCCCCGAGCCGCGCCGGCTCCGGTCGCCGCGGGCGGGACGGTCCGACGCGGCGACGCGATCGACCAGGCGGGCGGCCCGTGAGGCATGGGCAGCGCGTCGCGGGCGCGCGGCGCGGACGCATCGCAGCGGCGATCGTGCGCCGACGGATGCTCGAGCTGCGGCGCCTCAGGAGGGAGAGTCCCGGCGGCGAGGCGCGGGCCATGCCGCGAGAAGCGCCGCCCGCCGCAGCGCAGCGCAGGAATCGCGGCGCGGGGCAGCGCCGATCGCCGTCGCGCGGCGACATCTCCGCATTCGACATCGCGATGGTCGAGCGCGCCCTGCGGCTCGCCCGGCGCGCCGCGGCCGAGGGGGAGGTGCCCGTGGCTGCCGTCGTCTACCGCGATGGCGTCATGCTGGGCGAGGCGTACAACCGCCGCGAGGGCGTTCCCGATCCACTCGGGCACGCGGAGCTGCTCGCGCTCCGCGCGGCGGGCGAGCGCCTGGGCCATTGGCGCCTCGCGGGCTGCTCGATCGCCGTGACCCTCGAACCCTGCACGATGTGCGCCGGCGCCCTGGTCAACGCGCGCGTCGCCCGGCTGATCTACGGCGCCGCGGACATCAAGAGCGGCGCCTGCGAATCGCTCTACGCGATCCCGGAGGATCACCGGCTGAACCACCGCCTCACCGTCGTCCGCGGGGTGTTCGCGCGCGAGAGCGCGGCGCTGCTCGGACGCTTCTTCGCCGCACGGCGCGCCGCGGCGGCGAAGCGGGGGCGACCGGCGGAGCCCGGCGGAGATCGCGGACCGATCGCCGAGGCGTGACCGGCTCGGGGGTGATTCAGCCTGGCGATCGCCGAAGGGCGGCGCTCGCGGCGCGCCGAGCGGCGAGGGATCGCGCCGCGAAGAGCCGGTCACGACCCCGCGCCGCGCCCGCTCCGGCCGGAGGCCGCCGCGGCGTCGATCCAGTCGAGGACGCGCGACCACTCGGACTCTCCGAGGAGCATGAAGAGTCCGATGTGCCCGAGCGGGTAGGTCCACCGCGTCGGCTTGCCGAGGGCATTCGCGAGCCGGTCTGCGGTGCGCGGCGGAACGATCGCATCGAAGCGGGCGTCCATCAGCAGGACGGGCCGCCCGTCGAGAGCCCAAGCGCAGCGCTCCGGAGCGAAGGCGCATCGTTCGTTGAGGACGCGCGCCACGTCGCGGGCATCGACCGCATCGAGGTCGATCCCGGCGAGGCCGAGCCAGTGTCGGCCGAGGCCGCTCGCGGTGAGCACGTCGCCGACGCCCGCTCCGCCGCCGATGAGGACCGCCGCCGACACCGATGGGACCTGCGCACTCCTGCGGCGCCGCGCTTCCTCCAGCCGCGCCGCCGTCGCCGGGAGGCGGATCGCGCCGAGACTGCTCCCGACGAGGACGAGCGGGCGGTCGGCGATCTCCGGCGCGTCCTGCGCCAGCGCTTCCAGCATGGCCTCGATGATGAAGGCATCCTCCACCAGCGCGTCGTCGACCGCGTCCGCGAGCCGATCGAGGAGGGCCTCCGGAGCGCCGCTCGCGGAGGCGGAAGGCTGGGAGCGGACGCGCAGCTCCCGGTCAAACTCGTCGAGCAGCATGAGCACGGACCATCCGCGGGCGGCGAGCCGATAGAAGCCCGCGTCCGCCTGCGTCAGCCCGGCGGCTCCCGGCATGACGACGCAGAGACCCTTCGGCGGAGTCCTCGCCGGCTCGATCAGATACGCAGTTCGCGCCCTCGCGGCGTGCGGCGCGCCGTGCGGAGCGGGTCGATCGGAAGTGACCGCGATGAGCCGGCGGAACACGATCTCCTCGGCGATGCGCCGCGTCCGGTTCTGCTCGGCCTCCTCTGGCGAGAGCCACATCCGGTAGTTCATCGTCGGACCCGACAGTCCGAAGACGACCTCGAAGGGCACGTCGGGACCGACGACGATCTCGAAGACCGAAGCGGTCGGCGTCTCGAGCCGGTGTCGGACCTCGACGCCGTTCGTCGCGCGGTGGACCACCAGCCAGACGCCCTCAGTGCCGCGGTGCGGCCACCGCACCGACTCGACGTGCTCCCCGGTGCCCTCAACGCGGGCCACCGAGCCGCCGCTGCGCGTCACGCAGCCGTTCGCGGCGAGGCTTGCCGCGATCAGCACTCCGAGAAGGATGTGGCGGAGGAGCTGACCCGGCGCCGGCCGCGCGAATCGCCCGCGATCCGCCGTGCCCTCCCGCGAAGTCGGTCGCGGACCGGACCGCGACGCGGAGGCGCAGCACACGCCCGGCCTCATCCTCTGCATCAAGCGCGCTCCTCCTGTTCGGCGCCCTCGGCTCCCGCGCCGATCAGCTCCCGAAGCACGACGGTAGCGTACGCCCCGCGCGGAAGATCGAAGGCCACGCGCACGAAGGGGCCATGCTCGTCGAATCCGCCCTCGGCTTCGACATTCGAGAGCTGCACGCGGAGCGGGCGGCGCATGCCCTGCGTGCGGAAGGGAAGGTGGTCGAAGTGTCGCTCGGCGAGACCCGTCTCGGCGAGCGCTGCTGCCTCGATCGCGGCAGCCCTGCCCGTCGGGCGCGTCATGCCCGGTCCCGGGAGCGGCCCTGACGGGGAGATCTCGAAGCGCCGGAGCCGTTCGAGCGTGGCCGCATCCTCGGCCAGCGCCGCGGAGACCGCAAAGCACGCGCGGGAGTCGTGCTTCCATGCAAGATCGCCCTCGACGAGCCGATCGAGCGCGCCCTCGTCGATCCGCCGGTCGACGACGCGGTTGAACACATAGGACTGAAGGGCGCTCACCCAGAAGGACCTGGTCGTCTCGTCGATCGCGGCCACGGCGGCTCGCGGGTCCGCTCCGCGGACCAGGGCCGACATCGCCGCGCGCTCGGGCCGGTCGCCCGGCATCCAGAGCGTCGCGCTCTCCTCGATGCGCCCGGCATCGAAGGCCTCGCGCCGCTCGCGCTGGTGCGCCGGAAAGGGCGAGCCGGAGGCGCCGAGGAGCTCCGCGAGCAGCGCCTCCCACGCCTCGGCCAGGACGCAGAGGCCAAGGCGGTGGCCGTTGCGCCGATAGCCGAAGCGCTGATAGCCGAAGTAGTCGGGGATGCCCCCGTCGCTCAGGGCGCGGAGCTGCCGCAGGATCGACGGCGCTCGAGTCGGGTCGATCTGCCGGATCCTGATCGCGAAGTGGTTTCCGGCGAGGTGACCCCGCCGCAGCTTGTTCTCATGCCGCGCGGCGTCCAGCACGAGAATCCGCGGATGCTGCGGCGGATCGCCCTCCGGACGACCCGGGAGGTGCACCGAGATCGTCTGCTCGGTGACGGCGAGCTTGTCCTTCATCCCCGCGAAGCCGATGGCGGTCTCGCGGACGCCGTAGTGCCTCCGCAGCACGCCCATCAGCTCGCTGTGGCTGACGTTGGTCTTGCGGATGCGCAGGTAGAGGTGCTCGCCCTCGCCGCGCGCGGCGTAGAGCGGAAGCTCCTCGACGAGGAAGTCCCCGGGGCGCTGCTTGATCAGGCCACCCTCGGCCGGCGCGGCGGTCAGGCGCCGGCGCGGCAGCGGATCTCCGAGGAGGGGGACGGAAGGCGGGACGCTGGGATCGCTTGTCGATGGACCCTCGGACACCGGCCTGTCCTCCTCGCCGCACCGCGGCGAAATCGCTCCCCGTTCTCGCGACGCCGCCCGGCAGGGCTACCAGCCGGAGGGGCCGTCGTCCTCTTCCGCATCGGACTCTTCGCCGAGCGCATCGTCGAGGCGGGCGTCGTCGTCGAGCGGCGACTGCGCCGCCTCGGCGAGCACATGCTCGGCGACATAGATCGGCACGCTCTCGGCGACCCCGATGGCGATGGCGTCGGAGGGGCGCGAGTCGATCTCGACCGTCCTCCCTCCCTGCTCGATCACCAGCTTGGCGAAGTAGATGCCCTTCTCGAGGTCGTGGATGACGATCTCGCGGAGCTTGCCTCCCAGGTCGCGGATGCACGAGGCGAGGAGATCGTGCGTCTGCGGCCGGGCGATGGCGATGTCCTTCAGGCGCCGCTCGATCGCGAAGGCCTCGGGCAGACCGATCACGATGGGGAACGATCGCTCGCCATCCACCTCCGAGAGCTCGATGATCTGCATGTCGGTCATCTCCCGGATGAAGATCCGGGTGAGCTCCATGAGCACGGCCATGCCGGGATCGAAGCGGGCCCGGCCGCGCCGGGCAAGTCCCGTCCGCACGGAATCGACCGTTCCCCGAAGGAAGCCGACGCGCCTCGACGTGCGCTGGGCAGGGCGGGACTCAGCGGACGAAAGCGCGCCGCCCCCGCTCACCCGCCCTCGAGTGCGACGTGGAACCCCCGCGTCGCGTCATCCCCGGAACCGCGCGTCGGCAGGGCGCCGGCCATCGCGTTGGGTCAGGTGCGGCCTGCGGGTCCCCAGGGTCGCCTACAGGTCGACGAGCTCCATGTCGGGCGCGACGCCCTCGGGCCGGGAAGGCACCGCGATCTCCTCGACGAAGGCGCCGAGACCAAGCTCCTCCACGATCCGGCGGCGCGTCGCGCCTGCGTCATAGGCGGCGGCGCCGAGCCGGTCGGGGGTCGTGGCCTCTCCGGCCTCCCGGACCGCGACGAGATCGAGGGCGATCTGCGCCTCGCTCTTGGCGAAGTCCAGCGGCGCAATCGCGCGATCGAAGCCCTGAAGGCGACCCTCCGCGTTCTCGAAGGAGCCCGCCTTCTCGACCCAGGTCGCCCCGGGAAGCACGACTTCGGCCATCTCGACCAGCGCGGTCGGCAGCGTGTCGATCAGGACGATCCGGCGACCGCGCAGCGCCTCCGCGAGCGCGGGCAGGACCCAGTCGCTGGGGTAGTTTCCCGTCACAAGGACGGTCTCGACGCCGTCCAGCGAGCGCAGGAACTCGTCGAACGCAGGGACTTCACCGCGGGCGATCGCGGCCAGGACGCGTCGGACGCCGCGGGCGTTGGGGGCCTTCTCGGCACGGAGGACGTAGCCGCCGGGGAAGGTCTTGTCGGCGCCGACGCGCGGCACCGGCCCGAGCCCCAGCTTCGCATCGGCGGCGAAGCCGCGGAGCATCGTCGACAGGAGGAACGCGTCCTCGCAGGAGAGCATCGGGCTGAGCAGCGCGGCGACGCGACCGCGTCCCGCGCCGAGCAGCTCGGCCGCGCGCTGATAGGCCGCCTCGTACGCGAGCGGCGCCTCCGCCGCGTCGTACGGCGCTTCTCCGCGGACCCTCGGGAGGCGCAGGCGGCGCTCATCGTGGATGAACTTCCAGCCGTAGCGGATCTCATCGGAGATCCACCAGCGGTTGACCAGCGGGTTCTCGCGCGGCTTGATGCGATAGACCTGTCCGTTGGCGTGCTCGACCGAGATGCTGTCGCCGCTTGCCGTGATCCCGTCGATCGAGGGCGTCTTCTCGAGGAACCAGACGCGCTGCTGAAAGAGGAAGTCCTTGTCCAGGAGAGCGCCGACCGGGCAGAGATCGACGACGTTGGCGCTGAGCTCGTTGTCGAGGGCGACGCCCGGGAAGACATCGATCTGCTCGGTCGATCCGCGGCCCTCGATGGTGATCTCGGAGGTCCCGGTCACCTCGCGGCAGAAGCGGACGCAGCGCGTGCACATGATGCAGCGATCGGCGTACAGGAGCACGTGCGGCCCGAGATCCTTCTTCGGCTGCTTGTTCTTCTGCTCCTCGAAGCGCGAGGCGCCCCGCCCGAACTGATAGGAGTAGTCCTGGAGGTAGCACTCCCCCGCCTGGTCGCAGACCGGACAGTCGACCGGATGGTTGATCAGCAGGTACTCCATCACCGCCTTCTGGTTGGCGATGGACTTCGGCGAGTCGGTGTAGACGACCTGTCCCTCGCCGCACGGCGTCTGGCAGGTCGGCAGGAGCTTCGGGATCGGCTCGAGGCGGTTGTCGTTGCGAGGGTTCGGCGCCCAGACCTCGGCGAGGCAGATGCGGCAGCTCGCCACGACCGAAAGGGCGGGATGCCAGCAGTAGTGCGGGATCTCGAGGCCGTTCCGCAGGGCGACCTGGAGGATGCTCTCGCCCTTCTCGAAGCTGCACGCGCGGCCGTTGATGGTGATCTGAGGCATGGGGCAGGCGGATGGTACCGGGGAGGCATTCGATCGGGCGGCGCGGCCGACAGACGGACCGAGGCGCCCCGATTCCCGCGTCCGAGACGATCAGCTTCCGAAGGCCTCGGCGTAGTCCTCGACCGATGCGCGGACGATCGCCTCGGCCTGCTCGCGCTCGAGCGCTTCATTGACCTCGATGCGTCCGGTCTCTCCGGGCATGAGCTTGTAGTAGGTGAGGTAGTGCCGCAGTCGCTCGACGAGGGCGGGCGGGAGGTCGCGCAATTCCCGGGCGGCCTGCCAGACCGGGTCGTTCTCCAGGACGGCGACGATCTTGTCGTCGACCTCCCCGCGATCGACCATCCGGATCGCCCCGACGACGCGCGTCGTCAGGATGACCTCGGCACGGGTGATCGGTCGCTCGCTCAGGACGCAGATGTCGAGCGGGTCGCCATCGCCGCGGCCGGGGACGGAGGCGAGGGCGCCGACGCGATCGCCGCAATAGGTCCGCGGGATGAACCCGTAGAGCGTCGGCGGCAGCGAGCTCGAGCGCTGCGGCCGATCGCACTTCATGTAGCCGGTCGCCTTGTCGACCTCGTACTTCACCATGTCGAAGGGGGTCATCTCGACGAAGGCATGGACGCGCGAAGGGGGCTCTGGGCCGACGTCGATCCCGTGCCACGGATGCGGTCGCCAGCGATAGAACGGCGCGGGCATCCGCGACGCCGTCCGCTCGCTCTGAGAGGGTGCGGTGGTCACGGCGGAATCGTACGGATCGCGGGGCACGACTGCCCGACGCCACCCCGACGACTCGGGCGGCGGCGGACCGCGCGCCCGCTGCGCGGCTTCGCCGGCGGCGCGGGCGACCGGAGTGAGACCTCGCGGTTCGCGGCTTCCGACGGCGTGCAGCGGTCCCGGGCAGGAGCCGCCGCAGCGGTCGCGGGCCATCGTGACTGGACCGTCGGGCTACTCCGCCCGCGCGGCTTCCCTGATCTGGTCGAGGGTCATGCCGCCGACGCCTCGCAGGTGGGCCTTGGTCCTGAAGGTCAGCAGCGCTCCCGTGCTGTTCCAGAGGTGAGCCCCGAGGTACGCGTTCGCCTCCGTCATCGCCGCTCCGAAGGCCTTCCCGTCGAAGAGCGCCTCCCAGAAGATCATCAGCGTCCGCTGCATGATCGGCGGGGAGATCGGGGCAGTGACGCCGACGGCGACCTTGACGCAGCAGTCCACGAGCTCCTCAAGCAGCTCGTCCGTCGAGCAGCCGCCGAGCACGACGAATCCGGGCGGCCCTTGACCGCGCTTGGCCGCGGCGCACAGGTCCTTCACCGTGACGATCGTGCCCCGGATGACGGCGCCGAATGGGCGCCACGCCCGAACGCCCCCGGTGCGGCCGGCGGCATGGTCGAAATAGCTGTGGCCGAAGAACGTCCACATGTCGCCGGAGCCCTTGTGACCGAATTGGTCCTCCATGTTCCCCTTGGTGATCCACCACGAGTCATCGGCGATCCAGCCCCGCCGGCGCGCCTTCTCGATGAGCGCCGGGAACGCGACGCCGTCCCACCATCCGACGCCCTGCGCGACCTCGAAGCGCACGGCCGCAGCGACGGGCGTCGGCGCCTCTACCAGTTGAGGCAGGATCGTGGTGAAGGCGATCTGATGGCAGCCGTGCTCGAGACCGAGCATCCGCGCGCGGGGATCGTTCCCATAGAGGTACGTCGTGCAGGCGCTCTCCTGCGGCTCGAAGAGAACATCCGATGGATGCTCGACCTCCGGCGCGACAAAGGCGACGACGCCCCGCTCGTCCGTCTTGGCCACCGCCAGCGACTCGCCGTGCATCGACAGCATCCTGAGCGTCAGATCGGCGACAGGCACGGCGCCGCGCCGCCGGACGACCCGAACTCGGATCACGTCTCCCGGCTCGGCGTTCCGTCGGACGAGCAGGTCTATCGGCGTCGGTCGCCCCCGGGGCGGTCGATCAGGAGGCAGAATGAGGCTGAGACGGGGAGGGGAGTTCTTCCGCTTCATCGATGGCGTGCTCCGGCGAGCGTGGAGGGAGGTGCGTGGGAACGGCAGTCCGGAGTGCAACAAACCCCGTGGGCACGGCTCGCTTCCGCACCCTCGCGACGTCGGAGGCCGACGAGAGCTTAGGCCAACCGATCGTCTTATAACGAACTCGCCGCCTCCGTGGTGCTGCGCAGGGTGTGTCCATGCGCAGGGTGTGTCCATGTACGCCGAGGCCCGCGCAGGGTGTGTCCTTGTCGGCGCAGGGTGTGGCCATGCGAGTGTGGCAATGCGAGTGCGGTGATCCACGGGAGCGACGATCGCGGCGATGGGCACGATCCTCGATAGCGGGGTGGTGCGAGCCCGCCAGCTTGCCAGCCCGGCAAGCGTCTTATAACAATCAGTCCCCTGCTCAGCGGTAGCGAGTCACCGCCCCGCCCGCCTCGACCGGGTTCGCGCAAGGTGTGTCCTTGTCTGCGCAGGGTGTGTCCTTGTCTGCGCAGGGTGTGGCCATGCGAGTGACGAGCCGCGCGTGTCGATGCGCGGATGCGCCGCGATCGCGGGAGCCTCGGCAGCGGCGAGCGCCAACCTCACCGAAATACGTCTGATAACCGCGCGATGATCTGCGCAGGGTGTGTCCTTGTCTGCGCGAGGTGTGGCCATGCGAGGAAAGGGCCGGGAGCCCCGGCAGCGGCGAGCGCCGATCTCGCCGAGACACGTCTTATAACTATGCGATGATCTGCGCAGGGTGTGTCCATGTACGCGCACGTGTACGCGCATGTCCGTGCGCGGTCCTGTTCGCGCGGGGTGTGCCCATGCACGCGCAGGGTGTGTCGATGTACGCGTGTGCAGCGTGTCGACATGACCGAGCCCATCGACATCCTCGCCGCAAAGACGCGTTTCCTCGAGATCGCCTGAGGAGGCGATCGTCTGATTGGTCCGGGCGATGGGACGATCGGTGATCATCACGAACCGAGGTGAGGAGTACGGTGGGGCTCGCGCCCGCCCGCGCCAGCGCCGGAGCTGATCCGGCGCGGCGACGTCGATCGATCGCGGTCTACGACGCAATCGATTGCATGCGCCGCGAACGGGGTCGGGCCTCCGCCGCGGAAAGTCGCGCCGCGATCGAGGAAGGCTGGTTGCGAACAGTGCACGCCCGCATCGCCGCTCATCGCCAAGATCGCGCTCTGCGTCGGGGTCGCCGCTGCGGCGAGTCGCGCACCCGACGACCTCGCGGTAGGATGCCCTCGTCAGGCAGCGCCACACACTCACCGCCATGACGGCCAAGCGATCCACGGGCAAGGCAGCCTCGACCACGCTCTTTCGCGACCCCGATCCGCTCGCGCAGCGTCGGCGGCGCAAGCCGCTCTTTCTGCCCAAGCTTCTCGCGAGGGCTGGCAGCTCGAAACAGCTTCGTGGTGAGGACTTCGACCGCGCTCGGACCATTCTCGCGCGCTGGGCTGGACTCGACGAGTCCGGCAAGCTCGCCGTCCACAAGGAAACCGCCCTCGACGCCAACTTCATCAACGAGGTGCTCGGCGACGCTCTGGGATACGTGCTGAACACCGCGGGTACAGCTCATCACGATCTGGAGCACAAGCTCACCGTTCCGGACTGCGGCACAGCGGATGCCGCCATCGGGCAGTTTCCGAGCAACCCGCCGACGGTCGCCGCGGTGATCGAGTTCAAGGACGCGGAGACGGACCTTGACCGCGACCGCTTCAACGGTCGCACGGCCGTTCAGCAGCTCTGGGATTACCTGGCAGCCCTGCCGGCGTGCCCGTGGGGCATTCTCAGCAACTTCCGCACCATCCGTCTCTACCACCGCGACCACACGCCCAGGTGCTATGAGGAGTTTCGCCTCCGTGATCTGCTCGGTCCGGAGAGGTTTGGCGAGTTCTACTCCATCTTCGAACGCGGCGGACTCCTGACGTCCAAGGCCGGCGCGCGGCCGCGCGCGCTGGAGCTTCTGGACGCCTCAGGCCGTCGGCAGATGGAGGTCGGGGACAAGCTCTACTCCTTGTACAGCGAGAAGCGGCGACGTCTCATCCGACATCTGCATCGCGACCTGAAGAAGCCGCTTGACCGCGCGATTCACATTGCCCAGCGGATCATCGATCGCATCGTGTTCATCGCCTTCTGCGAGGATCGTGGACTGCTTCCGTCCCGCACGATCGACCTCACCTACCGAAGCGTCCCACCGTTCCCGAAGGCGCGCAATCCGAGGTGGAGGAACTTCGTCGAGCTCTTCCAGGCGATCGATCGCGGGCATCCGAATCTCGATCTGCCAACCGGGTACAACGGCGGCCTCTTCGCCGCAGAGGCCGAGATCGACGAGCTCGACCTTGACGACGACGACTTCGCTGACTTCTTCCGGCAGTTCGGCGACTTCGACTTCCGAGACGAGGTCAACGTTGACGTCCTCGGCAACCTCTTCGAGCGGTCGATCAACGAGCTTGAGCGACTTCGCGTAGGAGAGGCGTTCACGGAACGTGCCGCCGCGCGCCGCGCAGCGGCCGAAGAGAGCGCGGGGGCGGATGCTCCCGACGATGCGCCTGCCCGCTCCGCCATGCGGAAGTCCGCGCAGCGGAAGCTCTTCGGGATCTACTACACGCCGCCGGAGTTCACGTCGCTGATCGTCCGGGCGACCATCCACCATCTCGCCGAGGAGCGCTGGGCGGCGCTCGCAGCCACCCACGGTGTCGAGCAGGAGCTTCCGGAGAGCGGCACCCGCGATCAGCGGACGTCGTTCTGGCGCGACGCGGCCGCTGCCGTCCGCTCGATCCGCGTGTGCGATCCCGCCTGCGGAAGCGGCGCGTTTCTCATCCGCGCGTACGACGCGTTTGAGGAGCTCTATCAGCGCGTCGTCGACGGTCTTGCCGAGGGAAGCGCCGACGACGCGCGAGCCCTCGCGGATGCCATCCCGGACCTGATTCTCGGCGAGAATCTCTTCGGCGTGGACGTCTCTCCGGAAGCGGTCGAGATCACCCAGCTCGCGCTCTGGATCCGCTCCGCCCGCATCGGTCGGACGCTGGCCGACCTCGACGGGAACATCGTCTGTGGCAACAGCCTTGTGGACGATCCTGCGGCGCACCCGAGGTCGATCCGGTGGGAGGAGACGTTTCCTGCCGTCTTCGCCTCAGGCGGCTTCGACTGCGTGATCGGCAACCCCCCGTGGGAGCGGGTGAAGGTACAGGAGCGCGAGTTCTTTGCCACGCACGACGCGACGATCGCCCAGGCGGTGAGCGCCGCGAAGCGTCGGGAGCTGATCGCCAGGCTTCCGAAACGCAACCCGGCGCTCTTCGCCGCCTACGAGGCCGCCAAGGCGGACGCTGACCGCATGCTGAAGTACGCGCGTGGGTCGGGGCGCTACCCCTTCACAGGCAGGGGCGACATCAATTTCTACACGCTCTTTGCCGAGCTCGCCGCCCGCATCGTGGCGCCGACCGGCATCGTCGGACTGCTCACCCCATCGGGAATCGCGACCGACGAGACGACGAAGGGGTTCTTCCGCGATCTGGTGGAATCGAAGCGGCTGGCTCGCTGCTACGACTTCGAGAATCGGCGCAAGGTGTTTCCGGATGTCGACAGTCGCTTTAAGTTCAGCGCGACCGTCTTCGGCGGACCTGCGCGGCAGGTCGACTGTGCGGACTTCGTCTTCTTCGCCCATGCACTTGAGGACCTCGACGATCGGCGCCGTCACATCGAGCTCGGCGAGGCGGACTTCAAGCTGTTCAATCCGAACACACGTACCTGTCCGATCTTCCGAACGCGACGCGACGCCGAGATCACCCGGCACATTTATCGACAAGTCCCGGTGCTCGTCGATCGGGGGCGCGCGAACGGCGGGAACCCGTGGAGCGTCAGCTTCAGAACGATGTTCCATCAGACCAACGACGCGGAGAAGTTCGTCGATGCGAAGACGCTGAAGGCGGAGGGCTTCACGCTGGATGGGAATCGATGGAGCCGAGGTCGCGGAAAGAGCACTGAGACGTTTCTTCCGGTCTACGAGGCCAAGATGGTGCAGGCGTACGACCATCGCGCCGCGAGCGTCGAGGTCACCGAGCGGAACTGGATGCGGCAGGGACAGAAGGCGCCGACGAGCGACGTGGAGCATCAGAACCCGGAGTTCGTGGTTCAGCCGAGGTTCTGGGCGTCGGAAGCGGACGTCGTCAAGGTGTTCGGGGGTGATCTGCCGAGCTGGCTCATCGGATTCAAGGACATTACCAGCCCGACGAATGAGCGGACGATGCTGGCGGCGATGGTTCCGCAAGCGGGCTTCACGAATCATCTCATCTTGGTGCTGTCTCCGCATTCCGCTCGGCGGCAGGCGTGTCTGCTGGCCAACTTCAACGCGATGGTGCTTGACTATTCGGTGCGGCAGAAGCTGGGTGGCGTCACGCTCAACTTCTTCATCGTCGAGCAGCTCCCGGTCCTTCCCCCCGACGTCTACGACGAGAAGTGCCCCTGGAGCCGAAGGACGCCGCTCGAGTCCTGGATCGCGGATCGAGTCCTCCGCCTCACCTGCACCTCGAATGACATGGTCGCCTTGGCCGAGGAATGTGGCTTCGCGGGCTCACTGGGCGGCGGCGTGCATCGGTGGAGGTCGCAGGAGCGAGAGGAGCTCCGCGCCGAACTCGACGCAGCGTACTTCATGCTCTACGGCATCGATCGCGACGACGTCGAGCACATCCTCGACTCGTTCACGACCACTCGACGTGCAGATGTCGGCGGCGATCAGGAGAGCGACGCGCGCCGGCGCTCGATCCTCGCTCATTTCGACCGGCTGTTGTCGCTTCGCGACCGACCCGCGTGAGAGATCGACGGCCGGACCGTCGGGACTTCAGACCTGACCCATCTCAGAGACTGCGTCATCGGGCAGCGAGGTTGCGGCGGCACGGTGGGCTGCCGCGCGGAGCACGCCGCCATGCGTGCGATCGGGAGTTCAGCGCGCGCCTCAGCCTCAGTACCATGGCCGATCATGGCGGACCCCCCAAGCCCGGCAGGCCCGGCCGGTCCGGCAACTCGCCTCGCGCAGGATGTCGAGTGGCTCGACGCGCGGCTCGCGGAGCTGCGGCCTTCCGGGGCCGCGCCGCCGCTCGATGAGCTGCGACGGACGGTGGAGGGCATGCACCGCACGGGTCGTCTCGACCCAGCGCTCGCCGAGCTGCCGCTCGACGCCGTGCACGAGCTGCTGAAGCTCCTCACGATCCGGTTCCACCTGCGCAACAAGGCCGAGCAGGTGCACATCGCCCGCGTCAACCGAGAGCGCGAGCGCGCGGCGGGCGAGGGGGCTCCGCGCGCGGAGTCGCTCGACGAGCTGGTCGCGCTGCTCCGGCGCGATGGAGTGACGCTCGACGGGATGCGCGCACTCCTCGACTGCATCGACATCCAGCCCACGCTGACCGCGCACCCGACGGAGTCGCGACGGCGCAGCGTGCTGGAGAAGCAGCGCCGGATCGGCGATGTCCTTCAGGAGCGCGACCGCGGAAGCCTCTCCCCCGCCGAGGCCGAGGGCGCCGCGGGAGAGGTCCGGCAGGCGCTCGCGCTGCTCCTGGTCACCGACGAGGTGCGCTCCAAGCGGCTCGACGTGATCGACGAGGTCCGCAACGGGCTCCACTACCTCGCCGGGACGATCTGGGACGTCGTCCCGGTGCTCCATCGCGACCTCTGTCGGGCGATCGAGGCGAGCTTCGACGGGCGAATCGAGCCCCCCGCGCTCGTCCGCTATCGCACCTGGATCGGCGGCGACCGCGACGGCAATCCGAACGTCACCGCCGCGCTGACCCGCACGGCGCTGGAGGAGATGCGCGCGGCCGCGGTGGCGCGGCACCTCGAAGGCCTCGAACGCCTCCGCCGCGATCTGAGCGTCTCGGATCGGCGCGTTCCGATCGCCGACGAGCTGATCGAGTCGATCCGCCGCGACGAAGCCGAGCATCCTCTCAGCGCCAACCTGACCCGCCACCTCGGACACGAGCCCTTCCGCGCCAAGATCCGGCACATGCAGGCGCGGCTCGGACGCCCGGGATGCACGGCGGCGCACCTGGTCGAGGACCTGCTCCTGCTCCGCCGCTCCTTGATCCATGCCGGGCTGACCGAGGTCGCCGAACGCGGGCCGCTCTTCGATGCGCTGGTCCGCGCGCGGACCTTCGGCCTCCATCTGGCGACGCTGGACATCCGCCAGCACAGCGCCGTCCACGAGTCGGTCGTCGCCGAGATGCTCCGCTGCGCGGGCGTCGAGGCCGACTATGCGTCATGCGACGAGCGGTCGCGCGTCGCGATCCTGCGCCGCGAGCTGGCGACGTCGCGCCCCCTGATCGGTCGCGCCGAGACGCTTTCGCCGTCGGCGCGCGAGCCGCTCGAAACGCTCAGCGTGGTCGCGGAGGCCGTGCGGCGCGATCCGGCGTCGGTCGGCGCCTGGATCGTGAGCATGACGCACGGATGCAGCGACCTGCTCGAAGTGCTCGTGCTGCTCCGCGAGGTGGGGCTTTGGACGATCTCGGAAGGCGCCGTCCAGTGTCCGCTCGACGTGGTTCCGCTCTTCGAGACGGTCGGCGACCTCTCGATCGCGGCCGAGGTGATGAGCCGGCTCTTCGAAGAGCCCGCGTACGCCGCGCAGCTCGCCGCGCGCGGCGGATTCCAGGAGATCATGCTCGGCTACTCCGACAGCGGCAAGGACGGAGGCTACTGGGCGTCGAACTGGCGCCTGCACCGGGCGCAGGACGACCTCGCCCGCGTCTGCATCGATGCGGGCGTCTCCTTCCGCCTCTTCCACGGACGCGGCGGCACCGTCGCGCGGGGAGGCGGCCGCGCGCATCGCGCGATCCTCTCCGCCCCGCCGTCGAGCCGGAATGGACGCATCCGCTTCACGGAGCAGGGCGAGGTGATCTCGTTCCGGTACAGCATGCCGGAGATCGCCCGGCGCCACCTCGAGCAGATCGTCAACGCCGTCGTCCTCGCTGCGGCGCGCCGAGGCGACGTCTCCGCCGAGACGCAGCCGACGGCGGAGGGCGGATCGCGGCCGGTACACGGAGCGCCCGCGAGTCCCACGGAGCCCCATCCTTCTCCCCGCTCCGCCGCCGTCGAGGGCACGGCGAGGGCGTCTTCCGCGCCCGCAGGGGGTGAGAGCCCTCCCGCGGCGCTGATGGACGCCCTCGCGGAGTCCTCTCGCACCGCCTACCGGGCCCTGATCGACGACCCGGCGTTCTGGCCGTGGTTCGTCGCGCACACGCCGGTGCTTCACATCGGCGAGCTGCCGATCGCGTCGCGGCCGCTCACGCGCAGCGGCGGCGCGGTGCAGTTCGAGTCGCTCCGCGCGATCCCGTGGGTCTTCGCGTGGACGCAGCTCCGCTACAACGTGCCCGGCTGGTACGGCGTCGGCTCCGCGTTCCGGGAGCATGTCCTCAGCGACGCGCCGAAGCTCGCGGAGTGCCGGAGCGCGTACCGCCGCGGCGGTCACTTCCGCGCCCTCATAGACAACGCGCAGCAGGAGATGGCCCGCACCCGCCTCGCGGTGGCCCGCTGGTACGGCGACGGGCCCGGCGACGGCGCCGCCATTCATGGACGGATCGCCGCGGAGTTCGCCGCGGCGGAGCGAGCGATCCTCGAGATCACCGGACAGTCGGCGCTCCTTGACAACAACCGCGTCATCCAGCAGTCGATCCGCGAGCGCAACCCCGACACGGACGCCATCAACGCCCTCCAGGTCTCGCTGCTGCGCCGCTGGCGCACGGCCGACGAACGCGAGCGGACCGAGCTGGGGCCGCTGATCCTGCTCAGCGTGAACGCGATCGCGGCGGCGATGCAGAGCACCGGCTGAGCGGAGCGCCGGCGATCCCGGATCGACCGACCCGGGACGGGCTACCCTTGCCACTCGCTCATCGCGGGGAGTAGCCATCCGGAGCGGCATGTGCCGCGCCGGAGCCGCCGGTCGTCAGGACGGGGCCCATGCCCCCGGCCGGCAGCAGGGACGTGAGCCCTTGGCGAGACCGTCGATGTCGGCCCAGCGTCCCGAGGTTCGCGACCAGTTCGTCGCGGGCGCGGGTCCGCCGACCGATCGGTCCTCCCGCCATGGATGCCATCACATTCTGCCTGTCGTTCGTCGCGTCCGCAGCGGGAACCGGGTTCTTCGACGACCCCGCGCACCTGCGGCTGGTGGCGTACGGGATCTTCCTCGCGTTCGTGCTCGCCATGCTGGCGCTCGATCTGGGCGTCTTCCACCGCGAGGCGCACGAGGTCTCGCTGCGCGAGGCGATGGGCTGGTCGATCGTCTGGCTGAGCCTCGGCGTCCTCTTCACCGGCGCGGTCTACATCGGCTACGAGCGGCACTGGCTCGGGCTCGGGCTCGAAACGCCCAAGTACAACCCCCTCGCCGCGACCGAAGCGGGCGTCCCCCTGATCGTCCGCGGCACCGTCGACGGCTGGGAGGCCGCGAAGCAGTACCTGACCGGCTACGTCGTGGAGAAGTCGCTGGCGATGGACAACATCTTCGTCATCGCGATCGTCTTCTCGTTCTTCGCGATCCCGCGGAAGTACCAGCACCGCGTCCTCTTCTGGGGGATCCTCGGAGCGCTGGTCATGCGCGGGGCGATGATCCTCATCGGCGCCGCCTTGATCATGCAGGCGATGTGGATCCTGATCATCTTCGGGGCGTTCCTCATCCTGACGGCGCTCAAGATGGCGCTCGTGGAGGGGCATACGGATCCCGGACGCAACATCGTGGTCCGCCTCGTACGGCGCTTCTATCCCGTCTATCCCGGCTTCGACGGACAGCGCTTCTTCACGGTCGTCGACGGCGTGCGGCACGTGACGCCGCTCTTCCTCGCGCTGGTCATGGTCGAGATCACCGACCTGATCTTCGCGGTCGACTCGATCCCCGCGATCTTCGCGATCACGCCCGACCCGTTCATCGTCTTCACGAGCAACATCTTCGCGATCCTCGGCCTGCGCTCGCTCTACTTCTGCCTCGCGGCGATGATCGCGAAGTTCCGCTACCTGAAGCCCGCCCTGATCCTGATCCTCGCCTTCGTCGGCGTGAAGCTGCTGCTGCTCTCGGTGCCGCCCTACCTCCCGCAGCTCGGGTCGATCCTCGGACTCGACCTCGCGGCCCACCGCGCGATCAAGATCGACACGACGATCTCGCTCGCGGTGGTGCTCGGCCTGCTGGGCCTCGCCGTCGCGCTGAGCGCGCTGCGTCCGGCGAAGGCGGCCTCCGCGGCGCCGCACGGAGAGTGAGCCGCGGCACGATCGCGCGGAAGCAGGACGCTCGTCAGCCCGGGCCGCGCATGTGAATCACGGCGCCGCGCGCGCCGCCCCCGGATCGCCCGACCGCGCCGCTCGCACCCTCGTCGTCTTCGGGCAGGGCGACGGGGAGAAAGACCCAGTCGCCGCCCGCGGTCGAGCCTGGCGCACCCCACTGCCGCTGACCCCGCTGCGGCCGCAGTTCGAGCGCCAGCGCACCGCGGTCGTCCACGCGATCCGGCCCGACCGACCAGAGCCACGGCCGCCCGTCGCGAAGCTCGAAGCGAAGCGGCGCACCGTCGAACGGATCGATGGGGATCGCTGCGAGCCAGTCCGGCACCAGCGCCGCGAGATCCTCGGGGTACGCGCCGCGTTCGCGCCGCGCCAGCTCGAGCGCAATCGCCACAAGGGCGGCATCGACGTGCGTCCTCCCGAGTCGCCGGGCGCGCAGCGCCGTCGAGAACGCCGGCGCGAGGAGCGAGACGATGCTCCGCGGTCGCACCGCCGAGCCGGACGCCGCGGCGAGGATCTCCTGCTCGAGAGCCGCGAGCGAGTCGACCGCCTCCGAGTCTTCCAGCGGTCGCGCAGAGGCTGCCTCGACCGCGGCGATCAGCCGGTCGTAGTCCTCCATCGTGCGGCGCCGACTCGGCTGCATCGCCGCGCCGATCGGCCCCGCGAGGAAGTCAGCGACATCGCCGACCAGCACGCGGCCGGCCGGGAGCAGGCCTTCGCCGTCCTGGGCCCCAACGAGCGCAGCGTGCTTCGCCAGCTCGGCGGGGAGGAACAGGCCGCCGCCTTGGCCATCGTCGCTGTAGAGCCGCTGCACCATGTCCTCGAAGCCGACGCGTTCCGCGGCCAGATCGAGCCTCCAGGCGCTGTCGGGGACCGCCGCGAAGACCCCGGAGAGCCGCCGCAGCGCCGCGTCGGAGAAGACCTCCGGCGACGTCTCGAGCGCGACCGCCACATGCCAGGCGGCCATGGCGCGGAGCGCCGACCCGACGAGCTGCGAGATCAGGAGTCGCGTCTCCTCGGCGTGACCCGCCATCGCCACCATGGCCGCGAAGTCCTCGACGGCCCTGTCGCCGTCGCCCTCTTCGATCGCCAGCGTCGCGTCGGCAGCGAGGAGCCGAGCGGCGCGGCGCAGCTCGGCGAGCCAGGGGATGAGCAACGTCAGCGCCGGCGCGCTCGCCTCCGCGCGCTCTGCGGCCGG
Organism: uncultured Planctomycetia bacterium; assembly: GCA_937871505.1. Classification (GTDB taxonomy): domain Bacteria; phylum Planctomycetota; class Phycisphaerae; order Phycisphaerales; family SM1A02; genus CALMPF01. Next base: position 24,707 of record CALMPF010000072.1, read on the forward strand.
ATCGCCGCCCGCGCTGCGGGACTTCGCGAGCAGCGCCTCCGCGTCCGAGCGGGCGGCCGCTGCGGCCTCGGGTCCTCGGCTCAACGCGAAGAACTCCGCGTCGTCGGGGGCGAGCCGCGGCGTGATGTCCACGCCCAGCACCGGCATCGAGGCCGCAGCGCGAAGCCGGTCGATCTGCTCGCGGTGCGCCCGCAGCACGGCGATGTCCTCGTCGCGGGCGGCGGCGAGATCTTCCGCCGTGACGCGAGCGGAGAGCTGGGCGGGCGTCACGAGGAGCGACCCTCCAGGTTCGCCGCCCGAGACGCTGAGCGTGATCGAGTCTCTCGAACGCGCCGCCCACTCCTCGAGCTTGTGCCAGCGCAGCGCAGCGCGGTACTCCGGCCACGCGGGCTTCCCGGAGTCTTCCGGGAGGAGGGAGCGCAGACGCTCCACCGGATCGAACGTGATCGCCGGTGCGGTCATCCAGAGCCTGATCGCCGCGAGGAGGTAGAACGCGCCGCCCACGACGAGGAGGGCGGCGGAGACGCGGAGCGAGCGACCGACGAGCCGATCCGCAGGGCTGCGCTTCTTGATCGCGGCGCGACGGAAGGCGGGAGCGACGCGCCGCGGCTCGCCGAACTCGCTCGCAATCGCCTCCGGCGCCTTGCCGGAAGCGAGCGCGTCGTGCATGTGCGCGGCGAGCTCCGTCTCGATCGCCTTCCGCTCGCTCCGCCGCAGTCGGGTCCGCGCGGCGGTCTCGCGGACGAGCTCCGTCAGCGACGCCGGAAGCGTCTCGAGGAGCGCCGTCGCCGCGGCATCTGGCGCGGCGCCGCGCGACGCCCTGCGCTGCGATCGCCACTCCCTCAGGAGCGTGAGCGCGGAGGTCCGGAAGAACCACTCCGCAAAGGTCCTTCGATGGGGCGGCGCACCCGCGGCAGCGCCGCGGGTCGCTGCGCTGGCGCTCTCTCGACGAGGTTCGCCGTTCATCGAGCGACCTCCGGCCGGCACGCGGCAAACGCCCCCCGAAGTCCGCGCGCGATCGGGCCGATCACGCCGAGGGCCTTCATCGCCTCGGCGGCCTGCGCCCAGCGCTTCGAGTCCTCGCTGAGGCGCCGGCGACCGGCGGTCGTCAGCGCGTAGTACTTCCGACCGCGGGCGCCGCTCTCGTCCCAGCGACTGCGGACGAAGCCCTTCGCCTCGAGGTTGTAGAGCATCGGATAGAGCGTCGACTGCCCCATCGCAAGGATGCCGCCGGTCCTCTCCTCCAGCGCCTCGACGAGCTCGTATCCGTACATCTCGCGCCGTTCGAGCAGCTTCAGCACGGCGATCGGCCCGGCTCCGCGCATGAGTTCACGGTCGATGTTCATGGCACATACTATGCCACACATAGTGTGTGTCGCCGCTGTTCCGGGCGCGGTTTCGCAGCGTGGGCGGAGCGCCCGTCGGAGCGGGGCCGCAGGCCATCGACGCCGGACCCGGCCGCTCCCCCCTGCGGCGCGGCGGTGCGCGCCGCAGGGACGCAGGACCGGCGGGCCGATCCGCGCGGGGCGGGCCTTCGTCGAGGGCCCCGGCTCCCCCGCATCGCCTCCCTGACAGATCCCTACGCTGGCCGCGATGACCGAGAAGGAACTCCTCGACCGGCTGGCCAAGATCGAGTCCCTGATGGCGGGAACCAGCTTCGACGGCGAACGCGACGCGGCGGCCGTGGCGCGCGAGCGGCTCCGCGAGCGGCTCAGGGCGCTTCAGGGGGAGGACCCTCCCGTCGAGATGCGCTTTGCGGTTCACGATCCGTGGAGCCGGAAGCTCCTGCTCGCGCTGCTGCGCCGCTACGGAGTCAGCCCCTATCGCCGGAGGGGGCAGCATCGCCAGAGCGTCATGGCGAGGGTCTCGGAACGGTGGGTCAACGAGACGCTCTGGCCCCACTTCACCCAGGCCTCCGCCGCTCTCCGGCAGCACCTGGAGGAGGTCGCCGTCGGGGTGATCCGGGCGGCCGTCGGCGATCCGCGCGACGAGCAGGAGCTGGCCGCGGGAGAGGTCCAGCAGCTCCCGGGCGGGAGTTGATCCGGGCGGAGCGCCGCCGGAGCCGACCCGCCCCGAGACCGCTGTCCCGGCGCGCCGATGGACGGCACACGCAGCCCAGCAGATGCCTGCGGACCGCACGGCCTTCGAGATCCTCATCCGCGAGCACTCGGAGATGCTCATGGCGTACCTGCGCTCGCTCGTCGACGACGAGGAGATCGTCGAGGAGGCATTTCAGCAGGCGGTCATCGACACCTGGAGATCGCTGGATCAGTTCGATCGCAGCCGTCCCTTCGGGCCGTGGCTCCGCGGAATCGCCCGTCACCGGATGCTCGTCCTGCTGAGGTCGCGGGGCCGCCTCCGGCGCCGGCTCGCGGAGTTCGAGCGGGTGGTCGCCGCACGCTTCGCGCTGCTCGAGCAGCGCAGCGGCGACACGTTCGCCGAGCGGCTCGCGGCGCTTCGCGAGTGTCTCGCGGCGCTGCCGGATGGACAGCGCGACGCCATCGACCTCGTCTACGCCCGCGAGCGCGACACCCGCGCCGCCGCGACGGCGCTCGGACTCGACTGGGAGACCGTGCGGAAGCGCGTGCAGCGCGCCCGCGGCGCGCTGGCGGAGTGCCTTCGCGCTCGAGGGATCCTGCCGGAGCCGACCGCATGATGAGAGTCCCGCCCCCCGATCTCGGACCGCTTGACGCTGCGGGAGCGACCGGTGGCGATGCGCTGGAACGGCTCGCCGACGAGCGGATCGTGCACGCGGCGCTTCAGACGCTCGCGCCCGGCGCCCGGCTGCGCCTCGACCGGGCCGTCCAGCTCGCGATGGGAGCCATCGACGGGGAGCCCGCGCCCGCCGCGCGACGAAGGCCGCGCCCGGTCGACGACGCTCGCCCGGACCGCCACCGGCCGTTCGCGGCCCTGCTGCGCCTGGCGCCGATGCTCCTGATCACGGCCGTCTTCCTCGCCATGGCGCAGCTTCTCGTCGAGACCCCGAGCGCCGAGGCCGCCGCGGCGCGGAGCCTCGATGCGGTGGTCAGCGCCACCCAGCGGCTCGGACCGCGGCGGTACCTGCTCACCATCGAGCGCGAAGGACCCCTCCAGCCGATCGTCCGCAGGGGGACCGTCGACGTCGGTCCCGAGGGACGATTCGTCGTCCGCTTCGGACCTCCCAACCGCGCTCCGATCGAAGCCTTCGGCTATGACGGCGAGGCCTACTGGATCTTCGGCGCCCGCGGCCCGGTGCGGCGCAGCCTCGACGAGCGCGTGCTCGCGGTGCGCGGGGAGCTCGGAGAGCTGACCTCCCTGCTCGTCGTCGATCGCCTGCTGCGCCGACTCCGCCAGGACTACGACGTGGTCATCGCCGACGACGCGCCGGCGCGGGACGGGACTCGCTTCGTCGCAACCCGCCGCGCCGGCGCGCGCGAGCGCCCTTGGCACCCGGGCCCGGACAGGGTGACCTTCGAGGTCGCGCCGGACGATCGGGTGGTCACGTCGCTCGAGGCGACGTGGCTCTCGGCGCCGGGCTCCCCTCGGCACGGGCAGGGGCTCCAGAGGGCGGGTTTGCCGGGGGCGGGCTTGCCGCGGCAGGGGCCGACCGACTCGGAAGGCGCCGAGCTCGCGGGCGATCGTCAGCCGGCGCTGCATCCGAAGCGACTGCGCTTCGAGCTGCTGCGCAACGAACCGCTCTCAGGTGAACCGGGATGGTTCGGCCATCAGCGCCACCACGATGACCGCCGGGAGGTGGTCGACGAGGAGCACGCGCCGCCGCGCTTGCGGACACCGCGGCGCCTCCCGTCACCGCCGCGCGTCATCTGATCGCGCCCCGGCTCGCGCCAGGCGCGCGCCGGGGCGATGCAGAGCGGCGGAGACGCGCCCCGCGACCGGGCGCATCGCGCACTCCAGCGCTCCCTGGCCTCCGCTCCGGTCAACCTCGCGGCGAAGCCGCCGCGGGCGCCGGAGCGCGAGAGGTTCAGTCGGCGCCGGCAGAGGCTGCGCCGCCTCCGCGGTCCGGCCTTGCCGCGAACTTCAGGCCGAGCGCCGCCCCCGTCAACGCGGCGCAGGCGACCGCCGCGGTCACGGCGGCGCACTCGAGTCGCCCGGAGGCCTCTGGCAGCGCGAGCGCGGTCAGGGCGGCTCCTCCGCCGGCGCCGATGAGCGGCGGAAGCACCGCCCCTCCGAGCCATCGTCGCGCCTCGCCCGGAAGCAGACGGGGAAAGAAGAGCGCCGGAATCGACCACAGCACGTACACGATGTTCAGCGCCGTCCACGCGAGGGCGGCGCCGAGCGGACCGAGCCGCGGGACGAGCACCACCATCACCAGCGGCATCAGCGCCAGGGCGACCATGTTCTGGATCGCCGCGAAGCGCGTCCAACCCGCAGCGAGCGCCGCGCTGAAGGCGGGCGCGGCGAGCCCGTTGAACCCCCAGCCGACGGCGAGCGCCGCGAGCACCGCCGACATCCCCTGGTCCACCCGCGCCGCGCCGAGCCACGTCGTCAGCGATTCACGCGGGACCGCCGCCATCGTCGCTGCCGCGGGGATGGCGACGAGTCCTGCGGCGCGCGTCCAGCGGCGAAGCGCGAGCGCGTGCAGCGCTGCATCGGAACCTGCGAAGGCGCGGCTCAGGTCGGGAAAGGAGGCCATGTTGACCGCCCGGACGAGCAGCGCCACCCCGCCTGCCAGCATCGCCGCGATGCTGTAGCGTCCGAACTCGTCGAGCGGCAGCAGGCGACTGACCACCAGCCGATCGAGCTGCGAGAGCACGCCGCCGGCCGCGGCGACCACGATCGTCCCGCGGATGAACGGCCAGAGCCGGCGCCACGTCGCGGCGATGGCGGCGCTCGATGGCCCCGATGCCGAGGGCGCGTCCGCGCTCGCGAGCGCTCCGCGCTCGGGCGAAGCCTCGCCATCGCGCGAGAGCGCGCCGCCGGCCGGCATCGACCGCCACGCGACGACCGCGACGACGACCGCACCGACCGCCTGGAGGACGCACTGCGCGCCGAGGAACCAGACGACGGTTCGACCGGGGTCCTGCGATCGCCAGGGGCCCGCTGCAAGAAGCCCCGCGGCGCTGACCGCCAGCGCCGTGCCGAGCGTCAGCGCGTTCGCCGTGGCGATGCGCTGAAGTCCGTAGAGCGCACCCAGGTGCGCCGACCGCACGAGGAGGACGGCCGCCGCGATCCCGATCACTCGGATGCCGACGATGCAGGTCTCGTCGGAGAGATCGACGACCGAGAGCCAGTGACGGACGATCCACGGCGCCGCGATCCAGATCGCCGCTGCGCCCGCTGCGGCGACGAGAAGAAACAGGGCCTCGACCACCCGAAGCACGCGCCGCGACTCCGCCCCCGGGCTTCCCGCCGTCGCGAGCCGCGAGAGCTCGCGATTGACGGCGGTCGCCAGCGGAAACCCCGCGACGGCGAGCAGCCCGCTGACGACCGGAAGCAGCGCGACGAGTCCCCACGACTCCTTGCCCAGCCACGCCACGAAGATCGGCACGCAGAGAAAGGCGAGCACGCCTTCGCCGACCTGCCCGATGGCGGTGGCGAGCAGGCTGCGGAGGCGCCGCGAGAGGAGCATCGGTCGAGGGCGGGACAAGGTGGGGTCGAACGGGACCTGTCGGAAGTGGAAGGGACCTGGGGACGCGGGCCCCGCTCGCGCTCGATCCGGGCCGGGCTCGAGCAGCGTTGGAACAGGGTTCACAGTGGCTTCGAGGTGCCCTCGATGTCGGCGTCCCCAGCCCGATGACTTTCGCCACAGGCTGCCGGGGCCCGATCGGCCCGATCGAGTCGCGATGGCTTGGGCGACGGCTTGCGCGATCGCTCGGGCGATCGCCACGATACCGCGACGCCCCTCGAACGACACCGCCGGAGGCGCAGCCGCCGTCGTCCGTCGCTCCGAGCCCAGTCGTTCGAACCCAGTCGCTCGGAACCCGACCGCCCTGAAGGGCGAGTCGTCCAGTTGCCCGTGCTCGCCGGACTGGTCGCCGCAGCCAGCGCGGCGCGCCGCGACTCCGCGACCGACGGAGCGGCCGCAGGCGCGCGGCCGGAGATCGTCCTCGGCGTCGCCTCCTCAGCGCGGCCGGCGCAGCGACCGCGTGCGCGCCTCGTGCGCGGTTCCCGGCGTCCGCTCAGCCTGGGCTACACTCGCCGCTTCGATGTCCAGCGGAGGTGCACACGTTTCGAGCGCAGAGGGCTCGCGCCGGGCGAGCGCTCCGGCACAGGAGGGCAGCGCATGGCGCGTCGGGCTCGTCGCCGCATGCGTCTATCTCGTCTGCGCCGCGGCTTGGCTGCTGGCGGCTTCGGCGCTCTGGGAGCACGGCTTCCGGGCGGGCGTGGTCGTCTCTGACGCAGTCTCCTGGCATCGCAACTTCGCCCTCGTGACGGAGGAGAACCCGCTGCGCCTCGCCAGGCCGGGGGTCTTCTTCCTCGCGTTCTACAGGGTCTCGCCGCACCTGAACACGCTCCTCAATGCGCTGCTCGTCGCCTCGTCGATCGCGCTGACGGCGGTCGCGACGCAGCGTGCGGTCGGCGGGGCCGGCGGCCTCCGCGCAGCTCGATTCGTCGCCTTCTCGATGGCGCTGATGCCATGGCTCTGGATCGTGACTCCGGGTCCGACGAAGGAGCCCTTTGCGCTGCCGGCGGTCGCCGCCTCGATCCTCTTCGTCGTCGATCAGCGCGCGAGGACGTTCCTGCTCGCGCTCGTCTTCCTCGCCGTGCTCTGCATCGCCCGCGTCGAACAGGCGATCATGCTGCTGGGCATCATGGGCATCGCGATCGCGATGCAGCGCACGGCGAAGCCGCGCCTGCTCCTCCTCGGAACCGCGTGCGGCGCGCTCGCCGTCGGCGTCGTCCTCTTCTGGGCGGGCGAGGCCTGGCTCGGATACCGCACCTTCTTCAACCTCAGCCCGCAGCTCTGGCCGCTGAAGTCGACGCAGGTGGAGGGGCCGGAGGCGCGGATCGGCGAGCTGGGCCGCTGGCTCAGCGAGAAGGGCTGGTACGACCCCTTCTGGAACATCTTCGCGCTGGGCTATCGCCTCGCGGCGAATCTCCTGGGGACCGTCCTGAGGATGGGCGTGGTCACCACCTCGGGAGTCCCGTCGATCCTCGGCATCGGACAGGCCCTGGCGGGGTTCATCGTCTTCGCGGGCTTCGTCGCCACCGCGCTGCGGCTGCGCCGAGGAGACGATCGGCTCGCAACGCTGCTCGGTCTCCATCTCGGCGTGATCTGGATCGGGGCGTCGATGGTCGCGTTCGTCCAGCCGCGCTACATCCTCGTGGAGCTCCCCGTGGCGCTCGTCGCGCTGGCGACCACGGCGCCGGCGCTGCGGCGAGCGGTGCTCGGGTGGACGCTCGCCGGCGCGCTGGCCATCCGCGGGGCGCTGGCGCTGGCGGGGATGGGGATTCCCTCGGATCGACCGCTCGAAGACGATCGCCCCCCCTTCCTGCTGCTCAGCGCTCCGGCGCCCGGCGGACCCGCCGCGAGGCTGACCGACGTCGATCTCGCCCACGGGGAACCGACGCGGTCGGGGCGCCGACGGCCCCGCTGCAAGATCTCAGGAAACAGCCGCGAGCTTCGGCGCCGCAAGCCGCCGCTTCGGGCGACCGCAGCAGGAGAAGCGGGGCGCTGGAGCGTTCAGGAGGCGGCACCCCCGGGCGCTGCGACCTCCCCGGACGCCGCGGAGCTGGCGCCGTGACGCGGATCTTCCGACGCGTGGTCGAGATGGTCATCGAGCCGCGGCGGCTCCTCGGCCTCCGACACCTGCCGCGCTTTCTCGCCGACCGGAGGGCGCTTCGGCGGGCCGGCCTCGCGCTTCGCTGGCGCGATCTGCATCCGCAGCTCGGCGACCGCCTTCCCGGAACGCCCTTCGATCCGCACTACTTCCATCAGGCCGGGTGGCTCGCCCGCGCCCTCGCGGCCGGGCGCCCGGCGCAGCACGTCGACATCGGAAGCGATGTCCGCCTGGTCGCGGCGCTCAGCGCGTTCGTCCCGATCGAGTTCGTCGACGTGCGACCGCTCGACGTCGTCCTTGAGGGCCTCACCTGCCGCGCCGGGAGCCTCGGCAGCCTGCCGTTCGCGGATCGATCCGTCATCTCGCTCTCCTGCCTTCACGTCATCGAGCACGTCGGGCTCGGCCGGTACGGCGACCCGCTCGATGCCGACGGTCCGCGGCATGCCGCAGCCGAGCTCGCGCGCGTGCTCTCGCCGGGCGGCCGGCTGATGCTCTCCACGCCAGTGGGGCGCCCTCGCGTCGAGTTCAACGCCCATCGCGTCTTCGATCCGACCTCGATTCCCGCGCTCTTCCCCGGGCTGACCCTCGATCGGTTCGCGCTCGTCGACGACGGCGGCCGCTTCCTTCCCGATGTCCGGCCCGAGCAGGCGATCGGTGCGGAGTACGCCTGCGGGCTGTATGTTCTCGCGCGCCCGGTCGAGTGAGCGTCGCGCAGGGCATGTCCGTGCGGCGCCGGGCCGAACGACGACGACGTGAATCCCGCTTCGCGACCCATGTTCGGCACCGTGCACAACTTCAATCAGCGAACCCGCGACGCCTGGGTCCGGGCCCGCGCTCGAGAAGTGGCCCCGGGGTCGCGGGTCCTCGACGTCGGCGCCGGCGGATGTCCCTATCGACCATGCTTCGATCGCTGCACCTACGTCGCACAGGACGCAAAGCCGCTCGATGACGCCGACCTTCGGCAAGGCGCCTACGGCGCGATCGACCTTGTCTGCGACGCGACGGCGATTCCGGTGGCGGATGGCTCCTTCGACGTCGTCCTCTGCACCGAGGTGATCGAGCACGTCGCCGACCCGATCGCGGTCGTCCGCGAGCTCGGACGCGTGCTCCGGCCCGGCGGCCTCCTGCTCCTCACCGCACCGCTCGGCTGCGGACGCCACCAGTCGCCGCATCACTACTACGGGGGCTTCACCCCGGAGTGGTACCGGCAGTTCCTCGGAGAGGCCGGATTCGATGCGATCGACGTCGCGCCCAACGGCGGATCGCTCAGCCACTTCGCGCAGATGTGCATCTGGGTGGTTTCGCGGCTTCGACGCGGGATCCCCAGGAGACAGCTCGCCTGGCGCCTCCCGCTGCTCCCGCTCGCGGCGGCGACGCTGCTCCCGGCCGCCTGGATCGCCCGGATGATCGATGGCGCCGTCGGCGACGACGACTTCACCGTCGGCTACTTCGTCAGAGCCCGCCGTGCGGAGCCGCGCGGATGACCGATGGCCGCGCCGCCGCGCCACGGTGCGAGGTCGTCGTCCGGCTCCTGGGCGGCCTCGGCAATCAGCTCTTCCAGTACGCCGCGGGTCGCGCGGTGGCGGAGTCGACTGGAGGGCGGCTGCTCCTGGACGCCGCGCTGCTCGGGGCGCCGGCGTCCGCCGGAACGGCCCAGCGCAGATTCGCCCTGGAGCGCCTGGGTCTCACCGCGATCGATGACGCGATCGCCGAGCCTGCGGCAGCGACCGGGCACACCCTGGCCGAGCGGGTGCTCACGACGCGCGGGCTCTGGAGAGCGATGCGCCTGCTGCGCCGAAGCAGGCTCCGGATCGGATCGACGCTCGGGTGCTTCGACCGGATGGATGGCGCGCCGCCGGCGCCGATCCCTGCGGATGTCCGACGCGTCGTCCTGACCGGCTACTGGCAGTCGCGGCGGTGCTTCGCGCCGATCGAGCCGGCGCTGCGCACCGAGCTTCTCGCTCGCTTCGGCGCGGCGGCCTCCGAACCCGGCGCGGCGCGGGCGGCCGAAGCCACTCGGCGCGAAGGCAGTCGCGGCGCGGCGAGCGCGCCCGCAGCGCCCTCGAGCGAGGAGGCGGCAACCGCGGCCCTCCACGTCCGGCGCGGCGACTACCTCGATCCGCGCGTCGCGCGCGTGCATCCGCCGCTTCCGGCGCACTACTACCGCGACGCCCTCCTGGCGATCGCGGCGCGGAGGCCCATCTCCAAGGCGCGTCTCTTCAGCGATGATCCGGCGCGGGCGCAGGCTGAGCTCGAAGCCGTGGGGATTCCGGTGCCGGTCGAAGCCGGCAGCGCGGCCGGTTCAGGCGCGCTCGATGATCTCGTCGCGATGTCGCGCTGCGGCGCTCTGGTGACCGCCAACAGCTCCCTGAGCTGGTGGGCCGCGTGGCTCATGGAGGCGCGTGCAGGCATCGCGGGTCATGGGAGCGATGGAGGTCGCGGGGAGAATGGGGGTATCGTCGTCGCGCCCGATCCGTGGTTCGGACCTGCGGGCGCCAGCTTCGCCCATCCCGCCCCCCCGGAGTGGATGCGAACGACATGGCGGCATCCATGAGCACCAGCACAAGCACAATCAGGAGCGCGACCGGAAGCCCAACTGGAAGCCCAACCGAAAGCCCAAGTGGGAGCGCGACTGGAAGCGCGACTGGGACCACCCCAAGGACGGCGGAGAGCGCAGCGGGAAGCACGCCGCGGATCGCGGTGCTCCTCCCCTTCAGGGACGCCGGTAGCGCGCTCGCCGCAGCCGTCGCTTCGATCCTCTGGCAGCGCGCCGAGGACTTCGTCCTTCTGCTCATCGATGACGGAAGCCTCGACGGCGCGGTCAAGCGACTTGAGCCGCGCGACGATCGCCGCGTCGTCGTGCTCGCGGACGGCGCCCGCCGCGGACTGCCCGCCCGTCTCAATCAGGGCGTCGACTGGGCCGCCGAGCGCGGAATCCCGCTGATCGCGCGGATGGATGCCGACGACGTCGCGCACCCCGATCGTCTGGAGCGGCAGCTCGCCCTTCTCGAGGCCGATGCGACGCTCGACCTCGTCGGCACCGGCTCGATCGTCACCCAGCATCGGCGGCGGATCGTCGGATGTCGCCGGCCTCCTCCGCAGCATCCGGAGATCTGCCGGACGCCGTACCGCCGCTTCCCGCTCGCGCACCCGACCTGGCTCGGAAGGACCTCGTGGTTCCGGCGCCATCGATACGACGAACACGCGCTTCGCAGCCAGGACTATCAGCTCCTCCGCTCCGCGTGGCGCGCGAGCCGCTTCGCGAACGTGCCCGACCTGCTCCTCGCCTACGACGAGGGGGAACGGAACCTCGGCAAGGCGCTCCGATCGCGGGTCGCATGCGCGACGCACCTCTGGCGGCTCGGCGTGCCGCGCGGCGAGCTGCGCAGCGCCGTCGCGGGGAGCGCGGGCCTGATCGCGGGCGCGCTGGCGGATGTCGCCGTCGGCATCACCGGCCGTCCGGATCTCGCGGGACTGCGCCTCGAGCGGGTGTTGCCCGAGGAGCGTCGCGCATGGAGCGCTCTGCTCGCCACGCTTCCGGAGGAGCGGCTCGGCGAGCGCTCTCCGACGCCGGGTCTCGCGACGGTGCCCTGACCGCGCGTGCGCGATCGCGCGAGCGCGGCGCGGCGGCGCCGCTCACCTCACGCCCCCGTGCGCCGGAACCGCGGCGCCGAGGCGCAGAGCGCACCGAGCGCGGGAAGGAGCAGGGCGACCGGCACGATCCAGCGGAGCTGGTAGAGCAGCCGTTCGCGCGCGGCGTGGTGCGCCCCGAAGTAGGAGACCGGCCCGGGCGGCTCGACGAGGCGCGGTTCCTGCGCGAACGCGCGCTCGAGCACGTTGAGCGTGCCGTCGACGCCCTTGGACCCCAGGCGCTCGAGGGCTTCGCGATAGCGTCGTCGAACCTCGCCTCCCGCCTCGCGCCGGGCCTCGTCGAGCGACATCGGGAGGACCACGCCGTAGTCCGGATCGAGGATCGCCCTCTGCACTCCGTCGACATGCAGCGTGACGATCGCATGGCCGTCGAGGAGCGTGAACCGGGCGTCGAGGCCCTCGGCGCGCAGCAGCGAGGTCAGCGCCGCGGAGACCTGCCCGCACATCCCCACCCCGCGCTCGATCGCCTTGCGCGGATCCGCGAAGCGATAGTTGCGGAAGCTCGGCGAGACCTCGCCGCCGAGCCAGATCAGCCAGTTCTCCGACGCGGGAACGTGCAGCCGCAGCCGCTCCGCCTTCCCCGGAATCCAGACATGCGCGACGGAATCGGCGACGAGATGGGTCATCCGTTCCGCCAGCGCTGCGTCGTCCTCGCCTGGGAGCCGCCCAAGCTGGACGCGCGCCGTCGGCCAGTCGAGGCGCACGTCGCCCGGACCCAGACCGTTGGCCGCGACGAACTCGACATCGTCGACCAGCGGCGAGCGGAGCGGGAGGACCGCCGATGAGGCGTTGAGCCCCAGCAGCAGAACGCCCGCGATGGCGAGCGCCGCGACGCCTCCGCGCATCGCCCCGAGCGGCCCCAGACCGCTGCGTCGGCGCACCGCGGACCAGCCGAGCATCGCCGTCGCGATCGCGGCGACGCCGCCGAGCATCACGACCGTCCCGCGCGCGGCGCGGACCGGAATCCGGACGACCGCGTCGGCTTCCGGAGCCCCGGCGAGATCGAGGACGATTCCGTGCTGCGTCGGATAGAACGTCGGCCGCTCCTCCTCGCTCGCCTCGTGAAACTCCTGCCACGTGCGCGCCCGCTCGAGCGGAACGTCGCCGACGATCACCTCGAGCGAACGCGGCGAGCGCGACGCCGAGGGAAGCGAGAGCTCCCGGAACGGCCCCGCGTGCTGCTCGAGCGGCCGGGCGACGAGGGAGATGACGCGGAAGTCGTGGACGCCGCTCGTCGTCCGGCTCGCGAGATAGTGGACGATCGAGGCGTTGTCGGAGAGGGCGCGCGCCTCGACCGATCGGGCGGCGCTGAAGACCTCCCAGCGCGACGCCAGCGCGACCGCGAAGAGCGCCCAGAGCGCGGTCGTCGCCAGGACCGGGAGCACCGGCCAGATGGTCCGCGCTTTCCGCCCGACCGAGACGGCGCCGAGGTCGCCCCGCCGACCGGCCGACCCGCGTCTCTCGATCACGACGATCGCGACGGCGAGCGCCGCCGCGATCAGCCCGAGGCCGAGCATCGCGGAGCGGGCAAGCGCCATCGGCGCGGCAAGCTCGTAGATGCGGCCGTTGGTCCGAGGATCGCTCCCGTCCGAGGTCGAGAAGATGAGGTGCGCTCCCCAGTGCGAGTAGCGGCCGGCGCCCTCCTCCGCGACCGTCGCGTGAAGCGCATGGGCGGGCCCGAGCGGCACGCCATCTTCGAAGAGCAGCAGACCCGAAGCTCGCGGGCGATTCACCGAGTCCGTCCGGAACGTCGCGGGCCAGGGGATGCGCGGCACCGCAGCGCGCCACGCGCGTCCGCCGTGAGGCTCGATCGTCACCGAGGCGAGGCGCCGTTCGATCGTCGGGGGCCGGATCGCGACGTACGCCGTCGCGAGCGCGCAGGCGGCGAGCGCGACCAGCGTCGCGAGGATGGCACGGTGCGGACCCGGCTTCAGCCGGCCCGGAGTGCGCCTCGCCGCCCAGTTCGATCCGTTCGATCCGGGCATCGCGCCCGCCAGTGGACCCGTCATCGTCGCGGATCCCTCAGGGCAAACGTCGATCTACCGATGGCGATCTCGTAGCTGCGGCCGTTCGCCGTCGGATCGGAGTTGTCGGAAGTCGAGAAGTAGAGCATCGCCTCGTGCTCGGAGAGATCGGCATCGGGCTTCGCCTCGCTCCAGTGGGAGAAGCGCCCGGCGCCGAGCCGGCGGATCTCATCATGCCAGGCGTGGGCCGGACCCAGCTCGATCCGGGCGGCGCCCTCCCGCTCGATGAGCCGCGCCCTCGACGTCCGGGGGTCCGATGCCGAGTCCGGTGCTTCGGGGAGGAGCACCTCGCAGCACCACGCGTGCCCGCTCTCGCGCCGGTAGGGCGTCCACTCCGCCGCGATCCGGTCGCGGGCGGCCTCGCCGCCCAGACGACCGCACCAGGTCCCCCATCCGACGACGCCGATGGCATCGAGCGTTCCGTCGCTGACGCGGGCATCGACCCAGGGGCGGACGAGCGCTTCCTTCGCCTGGGCGCCGGGAGCGTCGTAGTCGTCGATGGCGAGAAGGCACCGCGGCGTGAGCAGCGGGGCGAAGCGCCCGAGATGACGACCGATGTCACCATCCGCGTCGACGGCCATCATGCCGATGGAGCCGCCATCGAGCAGCGCCGCCACCTCCCTGAACGCCAGCGGGCTGGTCGCCAGTCGCGGGATCACCGAGACGCGTTCCTCCACGCCGAAGCGCCGGAGATTGCGCCGCAGGTCGCCGAGCACATCCGAGGAGGGCATCGATTCGTGATGCGGATGCGGCGTCCCGACCTCGATGGCGATGACCCGGCTTCGGCTCCCCAGGGCGATCGCGACCGTGCTTCCGCCGATGTAGGTTCCGATCTCGAGGATCATCCCCTCCGCCTCGCGGGCGAGCGACGCCAGCATCGAGAGCGCGTCCTCGCGAAGCATCGAGATGTCTCGGATCGCGGCCAGAACCTCCGGGTCGAGCGGCGCCCGGGCGCCGGCGGCGGAGGCGCGGGCCGGCGCCTGGCGGCGGAGCGCCGTCGCGAGCGGCGCGAAGACTCCGGGCAGTCGGCGCAGGAGCGTTGGGAGGTGCATCGGGCGTGAGGCGGCGCGCAGCCCGCGACCGGACCGTCGTCGGAAGGAACGGCGGCCTGCGCCCTCGGCGGAGCCGCGCGGGTCCGCCGGACCCTTCGGCGCCTCCGCGGCGCGAAGCGACAGCGACCGATGCGACAGTAGGCCCGCGGCCGGGTTCGGTCCCCGGGTATCAGCGGGATCCCGACCTGCCCTGCCGCTGCACCTGCTCGAGGTACCGCTGCACGTTCTCGCGCGGCGCGAGCTCGAGCGATCGCCGCAGAAGCGGGATCGCCTCGTCGAAGCGCGAGGCCTTGACGAGCGCCTGGGCATGCCGCAGCTTGGCCTCGGCCTCGAATCGCTCGATCATCGCGGCCCGCTCGAAGAAGAAGATCCCGCGCTCGAGATCCCCCTTCTCGGCGTGATGGCGGCCGAGGAGGATCAGCGCCTCGCCATCGAGCGGGTCGAGCGCCACGACCTCCTCGAGCAGGCGCGCCTCCTCGGAGGCGGCGTCCCGCGCCAGTGCGAGCCGGGCTCGCAGCCGGAGCAAGTCCTTGCGGTCCTCCTGACCGAGCGCCGATCCATGGGCCGATTCGATCGCGTCGAGGAGGCGCTCGGTCTGCTCGACGGCCCCCCGCGCCGTGATCGCCTTCGCGGCGCGCATGGCGCGCTCGAGCGGCATCGGCGGCTGCATCGCCATCGCCCTGAGGTACCGGTCGACGGCGAGCTCGAAGATCTCCTCGTTGACGTAGATGTCCCCGAGCATCGCGAGACTCTCCATCGTCGACTGCCCGAGCGAGTCGACGAGCTCGTAGTTCTCGGCGGCGCGCATCGGCTGGTTGAGCCCGAGGAACGCATTCGCCTGAAGCAGCCAGAGCTCGCCGCGATCCGGGTTCTGCGCCATCAGCAGCTCGACGAGCGCGGATGCATCGGCGAAGCGCCGCTGCCTGAAGAGACTCCGCGCGAGTCCCATCTTCCAGTCGAGGGTGTGCGGATCGAGCAGGATCGCCATGCGATAGGCGGTCTCGGCCGCGAGCTCGTCGCCGACGCTGGAGCTCGCGTAGCCCAGCAGGCCGTAGGTCGTCGCATCGCCGCCTCCGAGCTCGACCACCCGGCCGAGCGCCGTCATCGCCGCCGGGAGATCCTCCTGCTTGGCGCGGACCAGCCCGAGGTTGCGCCACGCGCGCCGGAACCGGGGGAACTTCCGCACTGCGGCCTCGTACTCCGAGGCCGCCTCAGCGAGCTCATCCCGCTGGAAGTGGATGTTCCCGAGCGTGAAGTCGTAGACCGCCGACGACGCGTTGTTGCGGCGCCGCCGGAGGTGCTCGGCGGCCTTGTCGAGGTCGTTCGCGCCGAGGTGCTCCAGAACCCGCTGCATCTGCTTGAGCTCGTCGGCCGTCACCTTCGGCTCGATGTCGGTCTCGGCGGCGTAGCTGCGCGCGAACTGGGCGCGGAACTCCGGATCGTTCCAGATCGCCAGCTCGGCGGGCGTCGGGTCTCCGCTCGCGGCGCCGGCATGAGGCCGGTCGGCGAGGAAGAGCGCGCCCGCGACCGACGCGACGACGGCGCCGAGACGGCGCGGAGCGAGCCGGCGCAGAGGGCGCATGCTCGACGCACGATCGCCGCGGCGGCAACCGGCGACGCCGATGAGAGAGGCGACGGCGAGCATGGAGCGGGAAGCGATGCAGGGCATTTCAGGATCCCTTCGGGAACGTGATTGGAACGCGCATGCGGACCTTGACCGGCCGGCCGCCGACCTTTCCCGGCTCGAAGCGCCACTGACGGACCGCGGCGAGGGCCGGCTTGTCGAAGATCGGGTCGCTCGAGCGCTGGACTGTCGGGTTCTCGACCCGGCCGTCGGTCCCGACGACGAAGATCACGTGGACCGTCCCGGGCGCTCGCTCGCGCGCCTTGCGATCGAGAACGGGGCTCGGCTGGTGGACGGCGCGAGGCCGGTCGTCGATCTCGGCGCTGTCGAAGATCGAGTCGGCCTGCTCGGCGACCTCTTCGAAGGACCGGAGCTGTCCGACCGACTCGATCGAGACGCCGCCGATCCCGCGCTCGGTGTTGAGGATGTCCTCCAGCGACTTGAGATCGAGCGGAGGCGGCGGCTCCTCCTCGAGCTCCGGGGGGTTCTCCTCGGGCTTCTCCTCCTCTTCCTCCTTCTCCTCCTCGGGAGGCGGCGGAGGAGGAGGAATGTCGACGGTGTCGATCGATGCGATGGAGACCACGTCGACCGCGGCGGCGTTCATCTGCTGGATCACGGGCAGGACCAGAAAGCACGCGACGGCCAGCGCCACGGCGCCGACGATCACCGCGAACGAGTGAATCACCCTGACGAAGACGGAGCGGCTCTTGCGGCGGTGGACCTTCATGACCTGCTGATCCTCGGGAGGGAACGGCGGAGGTGCGCGCTCGCGGCGGAGGTGAGGACGGGGACGCGAGGAGCTAGCTCCGCGCCGAACGGGTCGCGACGCTGACCTTCGAGGCTCCGCCGAGCTTGGCCTCGTCGACGATGCGGATGAGCATTCCGGAGTTCGATCCGGCGTCCGCCTGGATGATCACCGGGAGCTCCTCGGTCTGGAGCATCCGACGAACGAGAGGCTGCACGCCGCCGATGCCGATCTCGCGGCCGCCGTAGACGACCTCGCCGGCCTCGGTGAGCGCGATCAGGATGCTCGCCTTCTCCAGGCGGACCGCGGACGTCGCCTGCGGTCGATCGACCTCGACACCGGTCTCGTCGACGAAGACCGTGGTCACGATGAAGAAGATCAGGAGGATGAAGACGCAGTCGATCAGCGGGGACATGTCGATCCCGGCCTCCGACCCCTCGTCGCGAAGCGATTCCCTGAAACGTGTCATGAACCTGTTCCTCCGGCGATTGCCGGGTGCGGCCGGCCCGGAGAGGACCGGGCATCGGTGACGGAGAGTTCGCGCGGCCGAGCGTCGCGGGAGGCGTCGGGTTCCCGGGTGCCCGACGGCCCGCGGCCGTCGGATCCGCCGGTCGCTCCGTCGCCCGGCGCGTAGAAGGACTGGATCCACGCGGTCTCGAGCTGGGCGAGAAATGCCCGGTAGCGCTCGACGGTCCGCGCGAGCTGGTACTGCATGAAGAGGCCGATCAGGGCGACGACGAGGCCGGTCTGCGTCGTGATCAGCGCCTCGGAGATGCCCGCGGCGATGAGCGTCATGGTCTTCTCGCCGCCGTGCCCGCCCGCCAGCGCTCCGAACGTCGCGAGCATTCCGGTGACGGTGCCGAGCAGACCGAGCAGCGGCGCCGCGGCGACGCAGGTCCGCATGACCCGCAGCTCGCGCTCGAAGGGCACGAGTTCGGCGACACGAAGCTGACGGAAGAGCTCCACGTCGTCGCCGCGGTGCCCCTCGGTGTCCACGAAGTCCATCAGCTCGCCGATGGGACCGCGCCGCTCCTCGGGCCGCCGGATCCACCTCCGCCATCGGCGCTCCGGAACCGAGCGGAACCCGCGCTCGCGCAGCGTCATGAAGAGGTGGACTGCGGTGCCGAAGAGCACGAGCGCGACCAGCGCGATCGGGTACATCGCCCAGCCTCCGCCGTTCCAGATCTCCATCGCCTGCGCGACGACGCCGCGCCCCCACTCCCCGGCCGCCTCCGCGGAGGGAAGGGTCAGAGGCGCCGCTGCCGCGATGCTGGTCGTCTGCGCGATCATCGATCGATCAGCCCTTGCCCGAGGCGGCGCCGAGCGGCTCGGTCTCCGTCTTCCCCGCCTCGGCCCGGCCCGCTCCTGCGTGGAGATTCGAGGGCGGCGGCTCGGCGACGGCCGTCGATGCCGCAGACCCCCGCGCCGCCCCGCCGTCGCTCGGAGACGGGGTCGGCGGGCGATCCGAAGCCGCCGATGCGGCGGAGGGCCGCGGCTCGACCTCCGCCGCCGGCCGCGGACTCGCCGACGGGGCGCCGCGATCCGGGGCGGTCGCGCCGGCAGGTCCGCGATCCGCGCGCTCGGCCTCGGCCCGCGAGATCTGATTGACAACCTGCATCGCGACGATCTCCATGCGGTCGGTGATTCCCTTCGCCCAGCGCGAGAGCAGCGCGTGCAGCAGCAGCGCGGGGATCGCCGCGATGAGGCCGAACTCCGTGGTGATCAGCGCCTGGGAGATGCCTCCCGAGAGCGTCTTGACGTCGCCCGAGCCGAAGATCGTGATGAGCTTGAACGTCGTGATGATGCCCGTGACCGTGCCGAGCAGGCCCAGCAGCGGCGCCGCGGCCGCGCAGATCGCGATGAACGGCAGCATCCGCTGAAGGCGAAGCCGCGTGCGCATCACCACCTCGTACATCACCTCCTCGATCAGCTCGTGGCGCTGTCCAAGGTGGGCGACGCCCGCCATCAGCATCCTCCCGGTGGGGCCGCCGACGCGGCGGGCCCAGCGGGCGGCGGCCTCGCGATCGTCGGCGGCGATGGAGGCGAGCAGCTCGCGCAGCGCCCGCTTCGAGGGCGCTCGGACGAAGAGCAGCCGCAGGAACTTCCAGAGCGCCACCAGCAGGGAGGCTCCGGCGAGGACGTAGATCGGGTACATGACCGGACCGCCCTTCTGCATGTGCTCCCAGAGCGTCTCGCGGGTCGATTCGATCTTGTGGGCGTTGCCGAGGGTCGGATCGAGCGGAAAGAGCCCGGAGCCGGTCGCGATCAGGCCCGCCGCAGCCTCGGCGTCGGCCGGATCGGCGAAGGGCGTCAGGGCCGGCTCGAGCGAACCGAGGCGCTGACCCGCGGTGCCGACGAGGGAGCCGTCCTCCGATCGGAAGATGGCAGCGGGCCCGAGCAGCGCGAACGACCCTTCGCGGACCAGGCCGTCCGGCGCGACCACCGTCCCTTCGAAGCGCGTCCCGCCGAGCGCCTCCTCGATGCGCTCGAAGGCCTGATCGATGAACCCGAGCTGCACGTCGAAGCCGGCGCCGTCGTCGGTGCGTCCCAGCTCGGCCGCGAGGCGCATCCCCTCGATGACGGACTCGTACCGCCGCAGCTCGGCGATGTGCATGCGCGACTCGAGATTGCGGGCGAACTCCGAGAGGAGCGTGCGCAGGTATGCCAGCTCGTTGCGCCGCATCGCGTTCTCGCGGACCAGGTTTCCAGCCGCGAGGGTGTCCGAGTCGAACTGCCGCGCCCGGCTCTGGTATGCGGCGCGGGCGTCCGCGAGCGCCTGCTCGAGCTGCGCGAGCTCGCGGCTCCGCGGCACGATGTCGGCGGCCATCGCCTCCCGGAGCGCCGCGAGCTCCGCAACGGCATCCTGGAGCCGGCGATCGATCTCGCTCGACGCGCCGTCGAACCGCTCCCTCGAGGCCGCCGAGCCCTGGGCGAACGCGGCCGACGGAAGGAGCGCAAGCAGGATCGTCAGAGCGGCGCCGAAGCCCGCTGCAAGCGGAGAGCGCAGCGCGGCGGTGCGCCGCAGGCTGCGGCGTGCCGCACCGGGCTCATGAGAGCCGCAGCGTGGGAAGGCGAGTCGGATGTGCCAAGGGTTCATCATGTGCTCCTGCGGCAGGCTCAGTCGATCTCGACGGGCACCCGCACGAACATCGCGGGCCGCTCGTTGGCGAGGACGGCGATCAGGGCTGCGACCGGCTCCCGCGCCGCGTCGAGGACGCGCCACTCCCACGCCTGCGGTCCTGCCGATCCGACCGCGGCGACGCCGCCTCCCGTGGTGATGAAGAACCCGCACCCCAGCCCCGCGTAGACCGTCGTCACCTCCGCGGAGGAGCCGTCGGGAAGCGGCATGATCTCCACATGCCGCGAGATCTCCGCGTTGAAGCGGTTGATCTCGTTGAGGACGCCGATGACGTTCTGCCATCGCTCGCCGAGCGACTGCTGGACGAGGGCCCGGGGCTCCGGCGCGGCCTGCGGATCGCCGGCGAGGGCGGCAGGAGCGTCTGAGCCTTGCGGTTCCGAGGCGCCGGCGGCCCCGGGCGCCGGAGGCTCCGCGCCAGCGGCGGCGGCGACCGGCCGCGGGATCCGCCCGCTGAGAATCGAGACCTTCTCCTGGACCGGAAGGGGAAGCCGCGGCAGCAGCCCGAGCGTCCGCGTCTCGAGCGAGACGACCGCATCGTGGAGCCGCGTTGCGAGGCCCTTGAGGGCCTCGCTCTCGACGCGCGCCGACTCGCCGCCCTGCTTCGCCTCCGTCACGCGCAGGTCGAGCTCCTTGGTCGCGCTGACGAGCTTCTCGATCTCCGCGCGAAGCAGGTCGATGCGATCGTCGAGAGACTCGCGCCTGAGCTTCCACTCGCTCTGCTCGCGCGAGATGGTCCGGCGCACGTCCACCCAGCGCTCGAGGGCGCTCCTCGCCCCGTCGAGATCCGGTCCCCGAGCGGCGCCGCCGGAACCGATCGCCGACGATGAGGCCGCGACGACGGCCACCGCCACGGCAAAGAGGGCTCCGGGCACGCCGCGTCCGAGCGGCGTTCGCGGGGGGGTCGGCCGGCGTCCTGGAGGTCTCGGGATCGGACTCTGGGTGATCGTCATGGCGATGGCTGTCTCCGCGGCACGTGCGGCCGCCCTTGGAGCGACGGCGTCCTTCAGAAGGTGATCGAGCAGGTGATGCCGACGGCGTAGTCGATGCCGAGGCTGAACGAGCGCTTGAGGACGTCGTTCCCGATGTAGGGGGAGCGGTAGACCTCCTCGAAGCGCGGATTGGTCAGGTTCTTCGCCTGGAACGTCAGCGCGAAGTATTTGAGGAACTTCTGCGAGATCGTGAAGTTCAGCGTCCCGGACTCCAGCGCGTAGACGCTGGGAATGAAGTTCCCCTCCGCGGTGCCAGCCCCCGCGAGGAGCGTGTCGCCCCGGACGTTGTAGAACAGACCGACCTGCGTTCCGGTCTCGCGCGCGTCCCAGCTCGCGAAGATGTTGTAGATGTAGTCCGGCGCGTTGGTCATGTCGCGGAAGGTCTGCGGCGCCTCGATGCCCGGTGCCGAGAGCGCGTCGATCTCCTCCTGCGGAAGCTCGACCCGCGAGTTGATGAGCGTGGCGTTCCCGCCGATGACCAGTCCGGAGAGCGGCTCCCAGAACTGGCCGAGATCCTGCCGCGCCTCGAACTCCCAGCCCCAGAGACGCCCCTTGGGGAAGTTCAGCGGAGTCGTGTACGTGAAGGGCGCGACGCGCTGGACGTACTCGATGGGATTGGTCAGGTCCTTCCAGAACCAGGAGACCGAGAAGATCGTGTTGGGATAGGGGGAGTAGTCGAGTCGGAGGTCGTAGTTGCGCAGCGAGCTGAGCTGGAGGTCCGGGTTGCCGATGAAGATGTCGCCGCCGAGAAACTCCTGCTGCTGGATCGGAGTGAGCTCCTTGAACACGGGACGGGCGATCGTCTCGCTGAACGCCCCCCTGAAGAAGACGTTCTCGACGGGCTTGAAGACGAACCCGATCGACGGCAGCGCATCCTGCTGCGAGATCGCCACGTCCGCGTCGCCGGGATTGAGCTGCACCGGAGCGGTCGCGCCGGGCGGGAACCACGTCGCATCCGCCTCGGGGAAGTTCTGGATGCCGATGTCGGTCGACTCCCAGCGGACGCCGCCGATGACGTTGAAGAAGGACGTCACCGGCAGGTCGGCCATCGCGTACCACGCCGTGATGCGCTGCTGGCCGTTGTAGTCGACGTCGATGAACGGCGGTCCGTCCGTGATCGGATGGTTCTCCAGGGGGAAGAACTCGCTCCAGAAGACGTTCCACGGCGCATCGAAGGACGACTGGTCGTTGAAGTTCGAGAAGTTCTCCTGATCGAACCGGCGGTTCACCTTGTCGTAGAAGGTCCCGAACTTCACGAATCCCTCGTCGTCCGTCCACTGCGTGAACGGCACGGTGATGTTGAGGCTGAACTGGCTGCTCTCCTCCTCGATGTACTTGAACGTCCGCTGGAGATTGCCGAGGAGGAAGTTGGCGTCCGGCTTGTAGCCGAACTGTCCGCCGGGCAGGACGAAGGGCGGCACGAAGGGCGGGAATCCGGGATTGAGCGAGGGAGGAACGTAGATCGAGCCGAACTGGATCTTGTCCGGCTCGTTGAGCGTGGCGATGCTCGTCGCGATCGTCCAGTCGAGCGTCGGCCCCTGGAACATCAGGGCATCGCGGACGCCGAACTCCTCGATCGGAAGCGTGTGCCGACCGTTGAAGGCGAGCGTCTGGATGCGCCGGTCGGTGTAGGTGAGCGTCTCCGTGCGCAGCCATGGCGCCGCGAAGCGATTCGACGGCGCGTTGCCCGGGCTTTCCGGATCGTCGAGGTCGTAGCCGGGAAAGAAGTAGTCCTTGCCATTCTGGTCCTCGGCGAGGATCGCGCTGTCCTCCGCGGTGCGCGTGTACAGGAACGTGACGCCGAGGTAGTTGTTCTCCGTCTCGATGCCCGCGGTGCCCAGCCAGCCCCACTGGATCGCCTCGACGCCCCGGGTCACGTCGAAGAGCGCCGTCCGGTAGTCGCCGCTGTTGTCGCCGGGATCGGGAAGTCCCTGATTCGTCCTCGGCACCATCCCCTGCCCGGGCTCCGTGACCCAGTAGCTGCGATCGATGCCGTCGGAGTAGTACTGGCTGTCGCGCTCCCAGAAGAAGCTCTGGAACCCGCCGATGCGCACGCCGTCGGCGATCTCGGCGCTTCCGCCGGCGTCGAAGGACCACTTGAGATCGACGGGCGCCCCGCCGCGCGACACGCCGACCGCGCCGGTCCAGTCGCGGCCGAGGTTGTCGACCTGGATGTCCTTGGGCGTGTTGGGATCGCCCCAGAAGTTCAGGCCGCCCCCCTTGTACGTGAGGAAGTCGTTGCGCCCGCTCGTCTGCGTGTTGTAGGTGTACTGCATCCGAAACGTCAGGATCGTCTCCTCCGGAATTCCCCTGAGGAGGATGTTGACGCCGCCGCCGGAGGTGTCGCCCTGCTGGTCCGGCGTGAATGTCTTGCTCACCTGAAGCGCCTGAAGCACTGCGGTGGGGAAGAGATCCAGTTCGACGGCCCGCGTGTCCTCGTCGGCGCTGGGCAGCCGGATGCCATTGAGCAGGCTGACGACATAGCGGTCTGGCAATCCGCGCACGACCGCGAACTTGCCGTCCTGGAGCGACGCGCCGGAAACCAGGCGCAGGGCGCCCGCCGCATCGCTCGCGCCGGCCCGGCTGATGAGGTCCCGTCCGACCGAATCGAGCAGGGCCGGGCTGTCGAGCCTCAGGCGGAGCAGGCCCTCCTCGCTGGTTCCGCCGACGCGGACATCCTGGGCGATGAACTCGTCCATGTCGACGAACTCGCCCGCGAGGTCGACATCGACCTCGGTGAGCCTGCCCGGCGCGACCACGACCCCGGTGCGGATCTCCCGGGCGTAGCCGTCCTTCGAGATGACCAGCGTGTAGGTTCCGGCGGGGACGTCGGCGATCGTGAAGTTGCCCGACTCGTCGCCGGCGACGCGCCTGCCCGTCTCGCGGATGAGCACCTGCGCGTTGGCCACGGGCGCGTCGAAGTCGGCATCGCGCACGAAGCCCCGGATGGTCCCGACATCCTGCGCCGATGCGACAGCCGCGACAGCCGCGACGATCGCGGAGGCAGCCCAGGCTGGACCGGGCGTCATCATGGCGAGGGAGCGGCGGCCCCGGATGCCGCCACGGCCGGCGGCACAAGCCGATCGTGTTCGGATCGCAGGCGCTCGACGAGCGTCGCGTCGGGACGGGGCACGTGCACGGCGATCGAGCCGGCGATCGCCGCGAGGTCCTCGGCGCGCGGCCGGAGGTTGACGTTCTCGACGGCGACGTCGATCGCCCTGTGGTAGATCTCCGCGGCCCGCGCCATGTCGTCCGTCACGGTCATCGCCTCGGCGATCGCCCGGACGACGGCGGCGCGGAAGACCATGCCGATCAGGTGCCGCTCCGCATCGAAGGCGGCAAGGAGCGCTTCGAGCTCGCTCGCCGCACGCTCGCGCTCGCCCGCCGCGCTGCGGAACGCCGCGACGCGCGAGCGGATCAGGATGCGGTCCTCGGGAAGCCACTCGTAGTCGCGCGAGAATGCGTTGAGCTCCTCGGTGAGCGCGACGAGCTTCATGCGGTCCCCGCGCCGCTTCGCGATCTCGGCAAGCCCTTCGAGGACCTCCACCCGCATGAGGATCGGAAGCGGGTTCCACGAGCGGCGGATCATCTCCTCCGCCATCCGGCGGCGCTCGGGATCGTCGTGGAAGCGATCGACGAGACCGGAGAGCACCTCCATGGCGTTCCGCGTCATGTCGACCGAGCGCGTCGCCGCCGCCTGCTCGCACCACTCGAGAAGCCGCTCGAAGCGGGCCTCGTCCGCAACCCGCGCAAGCGCCGCCTCGGTCTTGCCGATCTCGGCGGTCTCGAGGTCGATGGCGAAGCGCCGCGCGGTCTCCTCCTCGCCCAGAAGCACGTACGTCCGGGCCATGCCCGCACGGATGCGGTCGCGGCGCCACTCCTCCGGCTCGCGCTCGGCGACTTCGGCGGCGATGGCGAGATACTGCCGCGCCTCGGCGGGGAATCCCCGCTCGATGGCGTCGAAGGCCAGCGCCGCGTAGGCGTTCCCCCTCCGCCATCCGGGAATCGGGTTCGCGAAACGAGCGGCGAGGAGTGGCTGATCCGCCCGCAGCGCGGCGATCACGACCGCTTCCTGCGTCTTCGCCCGGTCCTTGACGTGCGGATCGAGCGGGATCCGCGTCGCCGACTGAAACGCGATCTCGATCAGCTCGCGGCGCAGCGGGTCGATCGCCGCGTCGGAGAGCCGCGGCGTCGGCTGCGGTTGATCCCGACCTGCTTCGCTCGACGCGACGGCGCCCGCGATGACGCCGGAGTCGGCGGCGGAGCCGTCGCGGATGCTCTGCAGCGTCTCCGCGGCAGCGAAGGTACCCGCGCAGGAGAGCGCGGCTCCGAGCGCGGTGAGCGCAGCACCGCGGGCTCCTCGCGCGGGGCTCGATCGCGCTGACGGCGTCTGGACTTCCAGCCGCTCCGGCCCCCGGCCGCGCGTCCGACGTGAACGGAATCCAAGCATTCTTCCAACCTCCGTTGAATCGACCGGGGTGTGCGGGACCGACAGCAGCCATCGCCGTCGGAGAGTCGCGGAGGCTACCGGGCGCAGGTTGAGATTCCGTTCAGATCGTCCACGCCCGGCGCAAGTCCCCGCCGCGCCGCGCGCCGAGCGCTCCGCGGCCGTCACTCGTCGAAATGAACCTGCACGCGAACCGCACATGCCGTTGACGTTCGACCTGTAGCTTCCGCCTCGTCGTTCGTTCCGCCCGCGCTGGTGGCGTCGGCGGAAGACCCGGCTCTCAGTCGCGAACGGCAACCGCATCCTGGAAGGAGCACACGTGAACTGGAATCTTGGAATCGCCGGCGCCGCGATCGCCGCGTTCGTGGCGATGCCGCTGAGCGCGCAGACGGTCGTGCTGGTCAGCAGCGACATCGTCACCGACACCGTCTGGACGAAGCTCGACGCCAACGGCAACCCCCAGAGGTATGACCTCACCAAGCAGATCTACGTCCGCGACGGGGCCACGCTCTGCATCGAGGCGGGAACGCTGGTGGCGAGCACGCCGTCGGTGAACGGTTCGGGAAGCCTCGCGGTCGTCCGCGGCTCGCGGATCTACGTCCGCGGCACGCCCGGCGAGCCCGTCATCATGACCTCGACGAACGACAACTTCGTCAACTGGCGCGAGGCCGCCAACGAGTGGGGCAATCTCACGATCCTCGGCCGCGGCTACACCTCGTTCTCCTGCGGTGCGGGCAACAGCGCGACCTGCAACCCGAACAACCTCGCCCCCATGGAGGGTCTCGTCGCCCAGTTCCCCGGCGATCCGAACGTCCTCTACGGCGGCGGAGACGATGACGACAACAGCGGCTGCATCCGCTTCCTCTCGATCCGCTACGGCGGCCGCGTCGTCGGCCTCGGCAACGAGCTGAACGGCATCTCCCTGGGCGGCATCGGTCGCGAGACCGACATCAAGTACCTGGAGATCATGAACAACGTCGACGACGGCATCGAGATCTGGGGAGGAACCGTCAATCTCAAGTACGTCACCGTCTGGAACATCGGCGACGACAGCTTCGACATCGACCAGGGCTGGCGCGGCAAGGCCCAGTTCGGCCTGATGGTCCAGGGCTGGAGCCTCGACGCCCCGGCGGGTTCGGGCGTCGGCGATCGCGTCTTCGAGATGGACGGCGCCGAGGCCTCGGACGCCCAGCCGGTCACGACGACCACTCTCTACAACTTCACGTCGATCGGCCAGCCGATCCAGGGCGGCGGCAACCACACCACCGCGTGGCGCGACAACGTCCGCGTGCAGTTCCGCAACTCGATCTTCATGGACGGCGGCAACCGTCTCGTGAGCTTCGACAACAACGCCGACAACTGCACCGGCGGCTACGGCCTCAACGGCACGCTCACCTGGCCGCAGACCTGGGCGACCCCGTACAACGTCGTCCCGGCCCACGTCAACGACGCCGGCTGCCTGCCCCGCGCGGACTTCTACCGCGCCCAAAGCAACGGCAACCTGATCGACTTCCGCGACAACGTGATCTTCCGGCACCTCACGCCCGGCGCCTACGACGAGGCGTGCGCCCGCGGCGTCTTCGCCGGTGCGAGCCCCCAGCCCTGCGGCGGTGCCTCGGCGCCCAACCCCGCCGGCACCAACAACGCCAACAACGTCTTCATCCCCGGCTTCGCCGTGGCTGACGAGCCCATCCGCTCGATCACGCGCGGTCCGCTGGTCACCAAGGGCGGTCGTCCGATGATCCAGGTCGTGAGTCTCGATCCGCGCGCGAAGCCCGGCAGCCCCGCCGCGACCAGCGTGCAGACGGCTCCCAACGACGGCTTCTTCACTCCCGCCCAGTACCGCGGCGCCTTCGGAACGCAGACCAACTGGCTCGTCGGCTGGACCGCCGCGTGGAACTACGGCTTCATCGTCGACCCGGGCGCTGGCAATGCCGTCTTCCCCGAGGCGGATGGCTGCGACTGCCCGGGCACTCCGGTGCCCTGCGTCGGTGACCTCAACGGCGACGGCGTCGTCGATGGTGCCGACCTCGGCCTTCTCGCAGGCGGCTGGGGCACGGCCGCCGGCGACCTGAACGGCGACGGCATCGTCGACGGTGCGGACCTCGGCATCCTCCTCGGCAACTGGGGCCCCTGCCCGACCACCTGAGAACGGCGCCAAGGACACACCCTGCGCGACCGCGCAAGGACACACCCTGCGGGATCCGGAAAGGGACCCGGCCAAGTCGCCCCCCGCCCCTCCGCACCGTCGGACCGCGCAAGGACACACCCTGCGGGATCCGGAAAGGGACCCGGCCAAGTCGCCCCCCGCCCCTCCGCACCGTCGAGTTGAAGGACGCTTGGCTGACGTCGTCCGGGCCACAGTCCCGGGACTGAACGAGGTCGGGACCGAACCGAACCTCTCCTGTCCGCGCCCCGGCCTTCCGCACTCGGAAGGCCGGGGCGCTCTCTTTCGCCTCCGATCTCGAACCGCGCCAAGGACACACCCCGCCCGGCCAAGGACACACCCTGCGGGATCCGGAAGCGGACCCGGGATCGAGGAAGGACACACCCCTTCCCTCGGCACCCTCCCGTCGGACATTGCTTGGATGAGGTCGCCAGGGCCCCAAGCCCAGCTGCGCCAGCGACCCGCGCCGAGGGAAGTCCCTGATGGCGCGGGTCGCGGGGCGACTGTCGGCTTGCACACACCCTGCCGCACCGTCGCGTCGACGGGCGTGCGCGCGGATTCACGGCACCACGCGCCAGCGAGCGAGCCAGCGCAAGAGCACCCGCTCCCGTTCACACCGCGGTTCCCCAGTTCGCCCCGATCTCAGTCGGCCACGCATCTGCGGAGCTGCACCCTGCGCGCCATCGCCGTGGCCACGACTTGCGCGGTCCATGATGCGTTCCATTGCGCGGTCGGGTGCTCGCAAGGACCGCTGCGGTCGCTGCATCGGGCGCTGGTACCCGGCTGGATAACGGCGTGACGGTCACTCATGGTCCCGACCCAGTCACGAGCGCTCTGCGAGGCACCGCCGGAGCGGAGTCACGTCGGTTCGGCGCACACTCCCGAGCCCCGCGCAACGCCAAGGCAGACGAACGGCCCTTCGGGTCGAGATGCACCGGCAGATCGTCGTCGCAGCCCGCCGCCTTGCTGGATGCGCTGCCGTTGTGATGCACCAGCCCCTCACTCCCGCTTCGGCGCTCCCACCTTCCGGTCGCCTCGTCGCCTTCCCGTCA